>NZ_JAWJBV010000001.1:0-591665 GCF_046536015.1 Bacillus sp. SIMBA_154 | reverse complement strand
GGTGCAACCGGAGATACCGGCCCTACTGGACCAACTGGTGTAACAGGAGATACCGGCCCTACTGGTGCAACTGGTGCAACCGGAGATACCGGTCCTACTGGTGATACTGGTCCAACGGGAGTTACTGGACCAACTGGTGCCACCGGAGATACTGGTCCGACTGGTGCAACCGGAGATACCGGCCCTACTGGTGCCACTGGTGCAACCGGAGATACCGGTCCTACTGGTGCAACTGGCGCAACCGGAGATACTGGCCCTACTGGTGCCACTGGTGTAACAGGAGATACCGGTCCTACTGGACCAACTGGTGTAACCGGTGATACTGGCCCTACGGGACCAACTGGTGTAACAGGAGATACCGGCCCTACTGGTGCAACTGGTGCCACCGGAGATACCGGTCCTACTGGACCAACTGGTGTAACCGGAGATACTGGCCCTACGGGACCAACTGGTGCAACTGGCGCAACCGGAGATACTGGCCCTACTGGTGCAACTGGTGCAACCGGAGATACCGGTCCTACTGGTGCAACTGGTGCAACCGGAGATACCGGTCCTACTGGTGCCACTGGTGCAACCGGAGATACCGGTCCTACTGGTGTAACTGGTGCCACCGGAGATACCGGTCCTACTGGTGTAACTGGTGCCACCGGAGATACCGGCCCTACTGGTGTAACTGGTGCCACCGGAGATACCGGTCCTACTGGTGCAACTGGTCCAACGGGAGCCACTGGACCAACCTCACAAATTTTCTTTGACCAAACAGCAACACAGCAGCAAGTATTTCCTCCGTTGAATTCAGAAATAACAGTACTCACTTTTACAGTTCCTGTAACAAGTGGTCAAAGAGTAAAGATTGACCTATCAGTAGATATTTTAGCTAACACTACAGCGAATTATAGTATAAGTGGAAATACTCGATTAAGGAGAAACGGAACATTGTTAACAGAAGTTCCTTTCTCTAGATCAGGATCAGGCGCAGGGACACAAAACTTTATAGTTTCCACCACTTACGTTGATACTGTAACTAGTACGGGTAATAATGTATATACTGTTAATATCATTATTACGGCACAGTCAAATATAACAATAGTTAACGCAGTTACTCGAGCTGCAAATGGTGTAAGATATGTATAAACAAAACGCATAAAGTTTCCATTCCCCCATTTTATAATAGAGAAAAGCAAACTAAAGGAAGGTGTTTTTCTCATGTTCCACACTAGAAATTCTTCTCAGCACGAAGCCGAATTTGTATTGCTAGATCAACTGGTCGAAGAGGATCACCTGCTTCGTAAAATTGATCAGTACATTGATTTTTCATTTATCATAGACAAAGTAAAACCATATTATAGTGAGAATAAAGGTCGCCCTTCTCTTGATCCACTCATTCTGTTCAAAATGATGTTTATCGGATACCTGTATGGTATCCGTTCAGAAAGACAGCTTGAAAAAGAAATTTACTATAACATGGCGTATAGATGGTTTTTAGGTTTGAACATCAATGACCCCGTTCCCCACCACTCGACCATTAGCTGGAATCGTCGTACTCGATTCAAAGATACAACGATTTTTCAAGCCATCAATCATGATATGGTAGGAGGCCGCGTTCTTTTTACTGATTCGACTCATCTTAAAGCCAATGCCAATAAACATAAATATACGAGAAAAACGATTGAACAAGATACCCAAAGCTATATAAATGAATTAGAAGAAGCGGTCCAAGAAGATCGGGTGGCACACGGAAAAAAGCCCTTAAAGGTAAAAGAGGAGGTGAAAACAAAACGTGAGTGAGCAAGTGCTTCTCACAGCTGCGTGCCAGAACATGAAGAAGATTGCCACACACCTAGCTAAGCTAGGTGTGTGAAAGGCCTTTTTCACTAAAGCACCCCATCATACTTACACTAAACATAAAAAAGAAAGGCTTTTTCAGCCTTTCTTTTTTATGTCTTCTATGACATTTATTACATTGTTCAATATCATCAGATTGTAAGAGGTGAAAAATAGATTGGATGACGGTAAACTCTAAACTCCACCATTCTAATAACTGAAGTTTTTCAATTATTTCAGATGAAAACCGGTATTTCATGAGCTGCTGCGGATTTCCTGCGGCAACCGCATATGGCGGCACATCTTTTGTGATGACACTATTTGCACCAATCACTGCCCCATTTCCTATACATACTCCTGACATAATCGTCGCGCCATACCCATTCCATACGTCGTGCCCTATGTGTACATCTCCCTTCGATTTGGGATGTCCTTTAATGTGAGAAGCTTCCTTGAAAATTTGATTAAACGGATACGTTGTGACCCAATCTGTACGGTGTTCACCGCCAAGGAAAATTTTGACTTCGTTTGCGATGGAACAAAACTTTCCGATGTTTAATGTCGTTCCTTCCGCCCACGTTAGCACTTGGAAATCTGGTCCGGCATAAGAAAAATCACCGATATTGTACAAGCTCAGTTCACTTCTTTGATTCAAATACATAGAAAATCATACCTCCTTAAAAGTGATAGATCTTCGTATGTATATGCTGCTTCACACTTTTACATTATGACTGCACTAGCGCTACAATCTGTTTTTTCTTCCATACGAGCTGATAGTAGCCGTATTGAAGGAGTAAGTTCACAAAGAAAGCCGCAGGATAGCCAATCCAGATGCCCTTGATGCCAAGGGTTGTGTAGTGCGATAGCACATAAGCGACTGGCACTTCTACAAGCCAAATCGAACAAATACTAAAGATCGTCGGCCATAGAACCGTACCACTAGCTCTCATCGTGGCTGCAACGATTTGAGCCGTCCCAAATATGAGATAGCTCCATAGTGTAATGACAACCAAACTATACGCAATATCAATCGTCCCAGGATCTGTTAAAAAGATGGATAAAATCTGCGGTGCAAATATATAGACGAAAATAATGATCAATCCGCCTATAGCGAAGTTTAGTCCCAGCCCAATTTTAATGACATCTTTGAGACGATTCATATTCCCTGCACCAATGAATTGTGCTGCAAAGATAGAGACCGCAATACCAAGACTCACTGCCGGCATCTGTACGTAACTCACGACCTGATTGACAACACCATAGGCAGCTGTCGCCTGTGATCCATAATCGTTTACAAAAGAAATGACAGCAATTTCTGATAAAGAAATGAGAATCATATTCATACTTGAAGGAATACTTAGCTTTAATAACGTTTTTAATAGTTCCCCTTTCATCAATAAATGCTTTCTAACCGACGCATCGATGCGCAGCGGGTGTTTTGTTTTATATAGATAGATATGCAGAATAATGAACGTCACAATTGTTGAAATCACAGAGGAATACGCAGCTCCATATAAACCAAAAGCCGGCAGTCCGAGCCAGCCGAATAATAAAATTGGCAGCAGCAACATATTCGTTGCGGTGCTAATCATTAAGAAATAAAAAGGCGTTTTCGAATCCCCTGTCCCTCGTAAAAAGGTCGTATAAACAAAATATAGAAATAAGATCGGCATTGAGATGAATAGAATTCTGGCATATGCTGCACTTTCCTCCACAATATTTGTGGGTGTTCCCATTAGATTTAGGATATCTGTTGCGAATAAACCTCCAATGATAGCTAAAGAAAGTCCGATCAAAAAGGTGAACGAAAGCGTTGTGCCAATAATTTCTTTTAATCTCTGTTCATTTTTTGCTCCATATGCTTGTCCAATTAGGATGGAGCTTCCTGATCCAATTCCAATGGAAAATGAAACGAGTAAAAAGAAAAGCGGAAAGAATGCAGAAATAGCAGCTACTGCATCCTCTCCAATCCATCTGCCGACAAGTACTATGGACACAAGCTGTCCGATTGATTGCAAAATATTGCTTAGCAAAAGTGGAATGAGAAAAATGGACATGGTTTTTACTAAAGATTGATTGTTATCTAACGACATGATGGTTCTCCTTCTCTGTCTAAAGATCCTCAGCTAAGATGCTGACAATACGGTCTTCTATATCCTTTCCTTTTTCGTCATCTACAAGATGGTTTAATAGGATAGAAAAAGCGAGCGTCTTTCCGCTCTGCGTTTCAATATATCCAGAAAGTGTGCTGACCGTTGTTAATGATCCCGTTTTCGCACGTACTTTTTCTAGTGTAGCTGGTTCTTTCAATCTGTTTCTTAACGTTCCTCCCACCATTCGTTCACTTGCCCCTGCTAACGGAAGCGCATGTTCATAGGTCTTAAACCATTTTTTCTTTTGAATGTTTGTTAAAAATAAAGTGAATTGATTTGCAGAGACAAGGTTAATAGGTGATATGCCCGATCCATCTCGCAGCACTGCAAGTGAAGGATCGAAGCCAAAAGCAGGAAGCCGATCATACATCACGTCCAGCCCATCTTCAAAGCTCCCTTTGTTCTTCACTTGTTTGCCAAGTTCCTTAAGCAAAATTTCTGCATGGGTATTGTTGCTTAATTTCATCATTGGGATAAGCAGCTCTGATAAAGGCATAGATGAATGAGAAGCGATTTTCTTGGCTCTTTTAGGAACGTGTTTTGTTTTGAGCGGTCCTTTTACCTGAATCCCTTCAGCTTTTAGCGCTCGTTTCATTAAATCTAAAGCATAGGTTGTCGGCTCCCATAATGCTACCCATTGTCTAGATGAACTTGCTTTAAGCGGAATGGTTCCAGTCAAAGTAATCTTGTTTGTGCCGTGAGAGCGCTTAAAAGAGATCTTCTTTTTTCCGCCTTCTGGCACAGTTTTCACTCGATTGATGACTTGAGCAACATCAGTCTTCGGGATCATCTCATAGGTGGCTTTCTGCCCTGCTTTCTTTCCTGGCTTTACTTCGAGAATAATGGTTCCTGCATCATAATCTTGATTCGGTGAAGCGGTGAGAGCAGATATTTGTGCGCCGTAATATTGATCCTCATCACTCCACGGCAAATCAATGGAATATCTCGTGTCATCAAACCAAGTGTCATCTGCCGCAAGCTGCCCGTGAACTGTATGTATTCCAGCCTTTTTGACTTGTTTGGCAAGTGTTGCAAAATCCTCCTCTAATAAAGTCGGATCTCCAGTGCCGCGAAGATAAAGGTTGCCATGTAACGTTTTCTTTTGAATAGAACCATCCATCCAGATGTCTGTAGAAAAAGTGTGTGTTTCTCCAAGTATATCAAGGGCGATGGCTGATGTGAGCAGTTTCATATTAGAAGCCGGAGTAAGACGGATATCAGCTTGATGTTCATAAAGAAGAGAAGTGTCAGAAGTATCGCGGACGCTGATGCCGGAGATAGCGCCCTCTAAGTCAGGTGCTGTTCGTATGAATTCGTCTAAAGCTGTGATCCATTTTGATTGATCATCACGAGCTGTGAGTGGTTCATCTTTTACTGAAAAAGGGAGAAATAAAATCGACAGGATACATATTTGTAAAAACATGAACTGTGAAAAACGCTTCACGCAATTCCTCCTTTTTAGGGCAGCAGCCAATTTTAGAAGATTATGTTCATTATACACAAAAGAACGTTTGTTCTCAAAGGTTTTTTAAACAGAAAAGTCAGCTTTCTTTGACGAAAACTGACAAGCCCTTTACCTCTTTTCTGGATTCCAGCCGTCGGTGCCGCTAACGACAGCCTGAACCGTGATTTGACTTGCTTCGTTTTTTGTTAATATCGTTGACCATTTCACCCGATTTGTCACATTACCCCCTGCTCCCGTTGATCCATATTCTTTGTAACGGGCAGTTCTTTCATTGTCACGGTTATTCCAATTATGCCAGCCCTCTGTTTTGATATGATCTTCCATTTTTGTATGGAGAAACGTCACAGCGGAATGAGGTCTCCACGGACGGCCTAAATAAACAGATTGAGCAGCTGCCGTTCCTTTTTTTAGCGTGGAATCAATGAAAACGTATCCGTACCTTTGCGCTTCTGTTGTGGATGCCGCAGTAATATACCCATTTCCAAGACTTTTTATTTCAGCTTTTTTAAACACAGCCGTGGCTGAACCAAAAATGAAATCGACCGTTCCCTCAATATAGCAGTTTTCGTAATATTGCCGGCCAGTGCCTGTTGCATAAAGCGTATCTTGATAGCCAAGGACACGTACTTGCTTGAACGCTGCCCGGTCTCCAGACACATAAAGGGCCACAGCCTGACCTGCATGTCTTCCAGCTGTATTTTGAAAGGTGATATTTTCTGCATAAAAGTCGTTCGCACGAATCATTGTGCTCGAGCTATTTGTCGTGCTGCCAGTGCTTGCATTTGTATCATCATACGTCAGAATCGTCTTGTACTGATTTTCTCCGATAAAGGACACGTACGGCTTATTTTGCGGAAGGAGGATCTTTTCTTTATAAACACCATTCTTCAAAAATATCGTCGTTGGCTGTTGATTGTTTGCTGGAATCGCATCAATAGCGGACTGAACGGTTCGAAATGAACCATTTCCTTTTTGATCGACCACAAGGACACGGTTCGTTTGATTCTTGTGTCCACCTGCTTGAAGTGAAGCCGAGTCCAAAAGGAAGAAAGACAATACCATCACAAGCAGTACTTTTCCATACTGCATCACACATCTCCTCCTTATTTTGTGAGCGTTTTCATTGAAGCATTCTTTTTGATCTTATTCATTCACCACACGAAAAAACACCCACCGCGTTATGTTGTGGATGTTTTTTCAGATTTTTCATATTTCATCGCATAAATTCCTTCATTTTCAATCCATTCACAAAATAGGACTTCTTTATAGGAAAAAATGTGCTGCTTTTTTAATTGCCTGCGCAGCCATGTCTCATCAAATCCAGCTTCCTGTAAGTCTTGTCTTAAGATTTCCCCGTCGATAATAAACGTTCTAGGCAATTTGACTTCTTTTCCTTTCACGTTCACATCTTCTGCTGTGGCTGGTGCGTATTTCATTTTCGGAAGAACGCTGACAGAGCCGTCCGTTTCTAAAATCGCATATTCAATTTCGTGAAGAGCAAAATGTCCTTTCGCTCGTATAAGCGTCTGCAGCTGATTTAAATCAAGCATATTCTTCTTCAAGCGATTGTAGCGAATGTTCCCCTTATCAATCACAAGTGTTGGTCTTCCTTCTAAAAGAGCCCGAATGGATTTAAATCTTTGCGAAAGCCATTCAACTGTGTAAATTAAAACGCCCCATATCGCAACAGCAAACAAAATGTGCTGAATCTTGACTTCTGGATCAAAGATGGCGTTTCCGACCATTTCCCCTAAAATCAGCGCAGAAATAAAATCAAACGGCGTGATTTGTGCAAATTGTGTTTTCCCTAATAATTTTGTAATAAAAAATAAGGCGGAAAATCCAATAAAGAGTTCAACTAAAATACTCAAAAACGGCACAGAGCTTCCTTCCTTTCTTGCTGCATTTACTTACAGCATATACATGAAAAGAAGGATCTAAACTATTTATGAGGGCAATGAAATAAAGATCTCGTTCCTCGATCAATGTTTCATACGTTTTGGCGTAACCGTGATCTGGTGTTTGAACGTTCCCTGATTTTGACTGACTGGTTCCTTTCCCACGCAGCTGTCTCAGAAACAAATAAATCACCAGCTGCAAAATCATAAAAAGCCATGACCAAAAGGTGGTCATGGCTTTTCTCTATATGTGTAAACACCCTTTGTTTGACCTATTTTGGCAGAACCGAACTCCTCATTAAATAACGGTCTACCTCGTGTGCCACTTGTCTGCCTTCGTTAATTGCCCAAACAATCAGACTTTGGCCGCGTCTTGCATCTCCCGCTGCAAATACGCCTTCTACATTTGTTGTATATTCCCCATATTTTGCGTCAATGCGATTGTTTTTGCTGTCCACGCCAAAGTGTTTCACTAGTGGCTGTTCAGTTCCCTCAAAACCAATTGCAATAAAGACAAGCTGAGCAGGCCATACCTTCTCTGATCCTGGAATCTCATGAAATTCAAACTTCCCATGTTCGTTTTTCACCTTTTCCATTTGAATGGTATGAAGCTCTTTTAATTTCCCATTTTTATCTGCCACAATCTTTGTGGTTTGAATCGAATATTGACGCGGGTCTTCTCCGAATTTTGCTTGTGCTTCTTCATAAGCATAATCGAGCGAGAAGACATAAGGCTGCTCTGGCCACATGTTATCCCCTACACGTGTATCTGGAAGCTTTGGATGCTTTCCGAATTGAACAACACTTTTTGCTTTTTGGCGAAGCGCAGTTGCTACGCAGTCAGCACCTGTATCTCCTCCGCCAATGACAATCACGTCTTTTCCTTTTGCATCAATGAAATTTTTATCTTTAAATCCTGAATTAAGCATGCTTTTTGTTGCGAGTGTTAAATAATCCATCGCCAGGTGTATCCCTTTTGCTTCACGACCTTCGATTAATAGGTCGCGCTGCTTTTGTGCACCTGTACAAAGGATGACCGCATCAAATTGCTCTTTTAGCTCATCGGCAGTGATATCCACACCAATTTCTGTGTTCGTGACAAAGTCAATGCCTTCTTGTCTTAAAAGTTTCACTCTGCGCTCAACGACTTCTTTGTCCAGCTTCATATTCGGAATGCCATAGGTGAGCAGTCCGCCAAGACGATCAGATCGTTCGAACACTGTTACTGCGTGTCCTGCTTGGTTTAATTGATCAGCACTTGCAAGTCCTGCTGGCCCTGAACCGACAATCGCAATCTTTTTCCCTGAACGGCTTGAAGGAATTCTTGGTGTAATCCATCCATTCTCGAAGCCTTTATCAATGATCGTGCGTTCGATATTTTTAATCGAAACAGCTGGATCATTGATGGCGACTGTACATGAGCCTTCGCAAGGCGCTGGACATACTCTCCCAGTAAATTCAGGGAAATTGTTCGTTTTTTGCAGTCTTTCAAGCGCTTCTTTCCATCTCCCGCGATAGACAAGGTCATTCCACTCTGGAATTAAATTATAGATCGGGCAGCCAGACACGCCGCCCCTGATTTCCATCCCAATTTGACAAAACGGTGTTCCGCAATCCATACATCTAGCACCCTGCTTTTTTAATACCTCATCTGTATAAGGAGCTGAATATTCTTTCCAGTCATTTTGACGAGTGAGAGGGTCACGTTCATTTGGCTTTTCTCTTTTATAATCCATAAAACCTGTTGCTTTGCCCATTGTCCTCTCCCCTTTCTTAATGAGCGAGGGCTGCTTTTTGCCCGTTTGCCGTTTCTTTATTTTTCGGTTTTGTATTTGCTTCAAAAGCGAACATCACTGCTTCTTCATGACTGAGGCCCGCTTGTTTTTGTTCTTCAATGCTTTGAAGCATCATTTTGTAATTTCTCGGAATGATCTTAATGAATTGGTCCTTTTCTTGCGTCCAGTTTTCTAGAAGTGCTGATGCTTTTGAGCTGTTTGTATAATCAAGATGCTCTTTAATCATTTGCTTCACTTCTTGTTCTTCCTCATGATCTGTAAGCTTTTCAAACATGATCATTTCCATGTTACACATTCTTTTAAACTGCTTCGCATCAGATGTATGCACGTAAGCCACACCGCCAGACATGCCTGCACCAAAGTTTTTCCCGACGTTCCCTAAAATCACAACACGTCCGCCAGTCATATACTCACAGCCGTGATCCCCGATTCCTTCAACGACCACATTGACACCTGAATTACGAACAGCAAATCGTTCACCTGCACGCCCGTTAATATAAGCTTTTCCGCTTGTCGCACCATAGAATGCGACGTTTCCGACAATCACGTTTTCATGTCCATTTTGCACAAAGTGATCAGAGGTTTTGACAGCAATTTTGCCCCCGGAGAGTCCTTTGCCGATATAGTCATTTGAGTCACCTGTTAAATATAAGGACATGCCCTTTGGCACAAATGCGCCGAAGCTTTGTCCAGCTGAACCAGTGAAACGCAGTGTAATCGTATCCTCTGGCAATCCTTCTTCCCCGTAGCGCTTAGACACTTCACTGCCAGTAATCGTTCCGGCCACACGGTTGATGTTGCGAATGTTTAGTGATAGATCAACCGGTGTTTGATGATTCAGCGCTTCCTGTACATAAGGGAGGATCTCATTCATATCAAGTGATTCATCAATTTTATGATTTTGCGGTGTTCTGAACGTTCGCGCCCCTTCTGGTTGATAAAGCAGTGTTTCAAGGTTTAGCTGCCCTGCTTTCCAGTGAGCTTTTGCTCGTTCACTGACCGCTAGAACGTCTGTGCGCCCAATTAGTTCATCCATTGATCTAAAGCCAAGTTCAGCTAAGATTTCTCTTACTTCCTCTGCAATAAACATCATGAAGTTCACAATGTGATCAGGATTACCCATGAATTTTTTACGAAGCTCTGGATTTTGTGTCGCAACACCGACCGGGCAAGTATCTAAATGACATGCTCTCATCATCACGCAGCCTAAAACGACTAGTGGAGCTGTCGCAAAGCCGTATTCTTCTGCTCCTAAAATCGCAGCCATGACAACATCGCGGCCTGTCATTAACTTTCCGTCAGTTTCAAGAACCACTCTCTCGCGAAGACCGTTTAAGACAAGGGTTTGATGCGCTTCTGCCAAACCGAGCTCCCAAGGAAGTCCTGTATGTTTAATACTTGTTTTCGGCGAAGCCCCTGTGCCGCCATCGTATCCGCTGATCACAATGACATCCGCAGTACCTTTTGCTACACCTGCTGCAATGGTGCCAACGCCAGCTTTAGACACAAGCTTGACACTAATGCGGGCATCACGGTTCGCGTTTTTCAAATCGTGGATCAGCTGAGCCAAATCCTCGATGGAATAAATATCATGATGCGGTGGTGGTGAAATCAGGCCGACACCTGGAGTAGAACCTCTTACATCTGCGACCCAAGGATATACTTTATTTCCCGGAAGCTGTCCGCCTTCTCCAGGCTTTGCTCCTTGTGCCATTTTAATTTGCAGTTCATCTGCATTGACCAAGTAATGACTCTTAACCCCAAAGCGGCCAGAAGCAATTTGTTTGATCGCACTTCTGCGATCATCGCCGCGTTCATCTACTGTAAAGCGAGCAGGATCTTCGCCGCCTTCCCCGCTGTTACTTTTACCGCCAATTCGGTTCATCGCAATGGCAAGTGCCTCATGCGCTTCCTTACTTAATGAACCAAATGACATCGCACCCGTCTTAAAGCGTCGTACAATCGATTCAGCAGATTCTACCTCTTCAAGAGAAACTCGCTTTTGTTTTGGATGAAAAGCGAATAGATTTCTAAGGAAGCCGATTCTTTCTTCATCCGCTGCCTTTGTATATTGCTTGAATAGGTCATAATCTTCGTTGCGGCATGCCCACTGAAGGGTATGAATCGTTTTTGGATTAAAGGCATGATGCTCTCCATTTTTTCTCCATTGGAATTCACTGCCTGATTCGAGTGTTTGGTCAGTAGCTGCCTGATACCCTGCTTCATGACGAAGCTTTGCCTCACTAGCAATGGTGTCAAGATCGATACCGCCAAGCTGCGAAGCTGTTCCTGTGAAATACGCCTGAATGACGTCTTCACTAATGCCGACGGCTTCAAAGATTTGCGCCCCTCTATAACTTTGCACAGTGGAAATACCCACTTTAGACATGACTTTGACTACACCCTCGGTCACGCTTTTGCCAAACTTTGTGACAGCTTCATCAAAGCTGATGGAGATCGCTTCTTCTTCAATCAGCTGTTTGTACGTTTCATAGACAAGATATGGGTGGATCGCATCTGCTCCATAGCCAATCAGTGCAGCAAAATGATGGACTTCTCTTACTTCTCCAGATTCGACGATCAGACTCACCTTTGTTCGTAAGCCTTGACGCACAAGATGCTGGTGAAGTGCACTTAACGCAAGAAGTGGTGGAATCGGCACTTTTTCTTCCGTCATTTCACGATCTGAAAGAATCAATAAAGATACGCCCGCGCGAATGGCTTTTTCCGCCTCTTCAAACATCGCATCCAGCCCGCGTTTTAGATCATCGGTGAAAAGTGTATGAATCGTTTTGCTTTTAAAGGCATTGTGAACAATCGTTTTCAAGCCGTTAAATTGCCCGCTCGTTAAGACGGGTGTATAAAGTTTAATTCTTCGGCATGAATATTCATTTGGATGTAAAATATCTCCCTCAGCACCTAACCAAGTCATGGTTGATGTAACAAGCTGCTCACGAATCGCATCAATCGGCGGATTCGTCACTTGTGCAAACAGCTGTTTGAAATAGTTAAAAAGAGACTGCGCACGATCTGATAACACAGCAAGCGGTGTGTCACTTCCCATTGAACCAATGGGGTCCTTGCCTTCCTCTAGTAAAGGAATTAAATACTTTTGAATGTCTTCATACGTATAATGGAAAGCACGCTGACGAGTCAATACATCATCCATTATACTAGAATTTTCTGAATTTTCTTCAGAGCGATTGACATGGACCATTTCTTCATCGAGCCACTTTTGATAAGGAAGCTCATTCGCAATCGTCGATTTCACTTCTTCATCAGAAATAATTCGTCCTTCTTCTAAATCGATTAACAGCATTTTGCCCGGCTCAAGACGGTTTTTATATTTGACATCTTCTTCATTGGTGTCGATCACGCCGACTTCAGAAGAGAAAATGATATGATCGTCATTTGTGACATAGTATCTTGCCGGTCTTAATCCGTTTCGGTCTAAGATGGCCCCAATTTGTTTACCGTCAGTAAAGGAAATCGCTGTTGGCCCGTCCCAAGGCTCCATGAGAGAACTATGGTATTCATAAAATGCCCGTTTCTCTTTCGACATGTGCGTATTTTCAGTCCAAGGCTCAGGTATGAGCATCATGGCTGTATGAGCAGGAGTACGGCCTGCAAGTACAAAAAATTCAAAGGCATTGTCTAAAATGGATGAATCACTTCCGTCTGCATTCAGCACTGGCAAAATCTTGTCTAAATCGTCTCCGAAGGCTTCAGACACGAATTGTTGTTCCCTTGCTCTCATCCAATTGATGTTTCCTCTTAATGTGTTGATTTCTCCGTTGTGAATTAAGTAACGGTTTGGATGCGCTCTTTCCCATGTAGGAAATGTATTTGTACTAAATCTTGAATGAACAAGTGAAAATGCAGAAACAAATGTTTCATCCTGTAGATCAAGATAAAAAGCATCGACTTGATCTGATGTTAAAAGCCCCTTGTATACAATGGTTTGACTCGACAGGCTGACAAAGTAAAATTGTTTTTCCTCTGCTGTTCCCCAGTTTTCAGCCTGCTTACGAATGACATATAATTTTCTTTCAAATGACAAACGATCTGTTACGTTGTCGTTTGCCCCGATAAAGACTTGCCTGACAACTGGACAGCTCTTCGCTGCAACAGTACCAATTTTCCCAGCATCGACAGGAACCGTTCTCCAGCCAATTAATGTTTGACCTTCTTGTTTAATGAACCCGTTGATTTTCTGTTCGATGGCTTGACGCGTTTTTTCATCATCATCTTTTGAAAAGAAGACCATCCCTACCCCGTAACGGCCCTTTTCAGGAAGTGCAAATTCTTTGCAGTTCTTTCTAAAGAATGCGTCTGGCAGTTGTACCATTAAACCTGCACCATCACCTGTATACGGATCACTGCCTTGCCCGCCGCGGTGATCAAGCTGGCACAGCATTTGTAATCCCTTTTTGACGATGCTATGTGTCGCCTCCCCTTTTAAATGGGCGTACAGTCCGATTCCACATGCATCATGTTCAAATTCAGGACGGTAGAGACCTTGTGGTTGTGGTAGTTGATTATAAGTCATCGTTTCTCTCCCCCGTTTAAAAGATCCGTTTTTTCACAGTAATAAAATCTCACAAACTCTGTAACTTATTTTAAGTTTTCAAATTAATATAAACAATATATAATTTAGATCAAAACAATCTCTTTTTGAGATAGATGGGTGTGAAGTGCAAAAATGGAGCTTCGTCAGTTACGTTATTTTGTAGAAGTTGCGGACCGTGAACACGTGTCAGAAGCGGCTGAAAACTTACATGTTGCCCAATCTGCCATCAGCCGGCAGATTGCCAATTTAGAAGAAGAACTTGGAGTCGCTTTATTCGAACGAGAAGGACGAAATATTAAATTAACGAAGATTGGCAGACAATTTTTAGATCATGTCAGAACTGCACTAAAGGCCATTGATTACGCAAAAGAGCAAATTGATGAATACTTAGACCCGCACAAAGGAACGGTGAATATTGGCTTTCCTACAAGTCTAGCAAGCCAAGTACTTCCTTCTGTCATATCCGCATTTAAGCAGGAATATCCAGAGGTCGATTTTTTACTTCGTCAAGGATCCTATAAATTTCTCATTGAAGCTGTCAAAAATCGAGATATTGATCTCGCTTTTTTAGGACCTGTACCGACAAACGATCCGCAAATAGAAGGAAATATTTTGTTTTCAGAAAGCATTTATGCCCTTTTGCCTATTAGCCACCCCTTTAGCGGGCAAAGGAGTATTCATTTAAGTGATTTGAGAAAGGATCATTTCGTTTTATTTCCTGAAGGGTATGTGCTAAGACAAATTGCGGTAGATGCTTGTAAGCAGGCAGGCTATGAGCCCACCATTTCATCTGAAGGAGAAGATTTGGATGCCATTAAAGGTCTCGTGTCAGCTGATATGGGCGTTACCTTATTACCCGAAAGTGCCTTTTATGAAACAACACCACGATTTACAGTGAAAATTCCGATCGACTTTCCGCAAGTGAGAAGAACCGTTGGTATTATCGCGTCTAAGTCTCGAGAGATGTCTCCATCTGCACATGATTTCTATGTGTTTGTAAAGGATTTCTTTTCAAAAATTGAACAATATAAATAATCCATTAAAACAAGACATTTCATTTGTAGAAATAATCCCTCTTTGTATATGATGGGTTACAGAACAACAGACTATATGGAAGAAAGGTATTCGTATGAAATCAATTTTATCGTTTTTAAAGCCATACCGGCTATCCGTTGTGTTCATTGTCATCCTCACCTTTTTAAGCAGTATGCTCCAGCTGTATTTACCGACTTTAACGGCAGATATCGTAGATGTCGGGATCGTACAAGGAGATATCGCTTACATATGGAAGGTTGGCGGCTGGATGGTTGCCTGTTCTTTACTTGCCATCCTGCTCACGATTTGGAAGTCTTACCTGTCATCAAAGACTGCGCTTGGCTTCGGCCGTGATATGAGAAGACAGCTGTTCGTTCATGTCGAACAATTTTCACTAGAAGAATTTCAAAAGATCGGGACGTCTTCCTTTATTACAAGGTCAACAAATGATGTGAAGCAAGTCCAAGATGTCACGATCATGATTTTACAAATGATGACGAGAGCTCCTCTCATGCTTGTAGGCGGAATTATTTTAGCAGTCTCTCGAGATGCTGTCCTGTCTCTTATTTTTTTAGCAGCCCTTCCCCTGCTTGGCGGGTTTATCTATTTGGTTTCAAGAAAAGCCATACCGCTATTCGGACAGCTTCAGAAAAAAACGGACCGTCTGAATTTAATTATGAGAGAATCTCTTTCAGGCATCCGGGTCATTCGAGCTTTTAACCGGGTCGATGATGAAAAGGCACGTTTTCAAGAAGCCAACACATCCTATAAGGATACTGGGCTCAAGGTCAACAGATTAATGGCATACTTGTTTCCATTTATGCTCATCATTATGAACTTCACGAATATTGGCATTGTCTGGCTTGGTGCAAACCGGATTGATGCCGGAGAGATGGAAGTCGGGAATCTCATTGCCTTCATTCAATATGCCATGATGATTTTAATGGCACTCATTATGCTGTCAATGAGCTTTATTATGGTCCCAAGAGCACAGGCATCAGCTAAACGCATGAACGAAGTGTTAAACATGGAACCGAAGATTAAAGACAAAGAACAGTCTGTTACCAAGCTTCATCAACCCGCACAATCCATTCGCTTTGAGGATGTCTCATTTTATTACTCAAATGCTGAAAAACCGGTCGTTCAAAACATTACGTTTGAAGCCAAAACTGGCGAAACGACTGCCATAATCGGCAGTACGGGTTCCGGGAAAACGACTCTCCTACAGCTGATGACGCGCTTTTACGAAGCGACAGAAGGACGGATAACACTAGATGGTGTAGATATCAGAGAGCTGCCCCAAGAGAAACTGAGAAGTCAGATGGGCTATGTCGCTCAAAAAGCTGTTTTATTCAGCGGAAGTATTGCCGATAATGTGCGCTTTGGCCGGCAGGATGCAAGCGATGAAGACATTTGGAAAGCGCTGCGAACCGCACAGGCTGAGGAATTTGTTTTGCAGAAAGATGGCGGAATCGATGCTGAGATAGACCAAGGTGGATCAAATCTTTCTGGTGGTCAAAAGCAGCGGCTTTCCATTGCAAGAGCACTTGTCAGAAAGCCCTCATTCTATCTGTTTGACGATAGTTTCTCTGCACTTGATTACAAAACGGATGCGAAGCTTCGTGCATCATTAGAAGCCGAAAAAGAGCATGCAGCCCTTATCATTGTCGCCCAAAGAATCAGTACAGTGAAGCATAGCGATAAAATCATTGTGCTAGATGATGGGAAAATTGCAGCTATCGGAACACATGAACAATTAATAAAGGACAATCTTGTGTATCAAGAGATTGTCGCATCACAGGAAGGTCAGGAGGTGGACCAAGGATGAGTAAGAAAATGTCTTCTGGAATGGGACATAAAGGCGGTCACCCTAGGGGAACGGTCGCAAAACCGAAGGAATTTAAGAAAACACTTCTTCGTTTGACTGGCTATTTAAAACCGAGGAAATTTCAGCTGATACTTGTACTGATTGCAGCGATCGGTTCAACCGTCTTTAGCGTGATTAGTCCTAAACTACTCGGGGATGCCACCTCTTCCCTGTTTGAAAGCTTTACACAAGGAACAGCCGTTCAATTTGATGTCATTTCACGCATTTTATTGCTGCTTGTCCTGTTATACGTCGTTGCCTCTCTCTTTTCATTCGTCCAGCAATACGTGATGGCAGGTGTTTCCCAACAGACCATTGCTGAATTACGGCAAGAAGCAAATGACAAGCTCACACGTCTCCCCCTTCGTTATTTTGATAAAACAACCCACGGGGACACGCTGAGCCGTGTGATGAACGATATCGATAATATTAATACATCGCTTCAGCAGGCACTCACCCAAGTGATTACATCTGTGATTACGGTCATTGGGATTGTCGTCATGATGCTTTTCATTAGTCCGTTACTCACCTTGCTTGTTTGTTTGACGCTGCCACTTAGTCTATTTGCGATTCGCGGCATCACGTCATTTTCTCAAAAGCATTTTAAGGCGCAGCAAAAAGAGCTCGGTATGATCAATGGGCATATTAATGAAATGTTCACAGGACATCAGACCGTTCGTGCGTATGGCTATGAAAAGAAAGCGATTGATACATTTGATCAATTAAACGAAAAGCTGTATGAATCTTCTAGGAAAGCACAGTTTATTTCCGGTTTAATGATGCCAATAATGACCTTTATCGGGAACCTTGGCTATGTGGCAGTCAGTGTAGCCGGCGGTATTCTTGTCATTAACGGGAATATTCGTGTTGGGGATGTGCAGGCGTTTATCCAATACACGCAGCAAATGTCTCAGCCGCTTGTGCAAGCATCAAGTGTCGCAAACTTAGTTCAATCTGCGATCGCTTCTGCTGAAAGGGTCTTTGAAATCCTGGATGAGGAAGAAGAAAGTGCCGAAGAGGATGCGGTGATTGATCTTGAATCACTTTCAGGAGATGTGACCTTTGAACAAGTTCAATTCGGATATGAGAAAGATCATCCGATTATTAAAGATTTGAATTTACATGTAGAGGAAGGACAAACGGTTGCCATTGTCGGGCCTACAGGCGCGGGAAAAACAACCATCATCAATTTATTAATGCGTTTTTATGAATTAGATCAAGGCTCCATTCGCATTGGCGGTGTCAAAACAACCGATCTCAGCCGTCAGCAAGTACGGGACTTATTTGCGATGGTTCTTCAGGATACGTGGCTTTTTGAAGGGACGATTTACGACAATATTGCATATGGCAGGCAGCATGTCTCAAAAGAGGATGTCATCAAAGCCGCCAAACATGCCTATGCAGATGATTTCATCCGCACGCTTCCAGACGGATATGACACGCTCTTAACAGAAGATGCAGGTAACCTTTCACAAGGTCAGCGTCAGCTGTTAACCATCGCCCGTGCGATTTTATCTGATCCGAAGATTTTGATACTAGATGAAGCGACGAGCAGTGTGGATACGCGGACAGAGATGCACATTCAAAAAGCGATGAATGACCTGATGAAAGGCAGAACGAGCTTCGTCATTGCACACAGACTTTCAACGATCAAGGATGCCGACCTCATTTTAGTTATGAAAGATGGCACCATCATTGAAAAAGGAACTCACAGTGAACTTTTGAAAGAAAAAGGCTTTTATGCTGACTTATATATGAGTCAATTTGCAGAACATCAAGTAGGTTAAAATCAAAAAAAGAGGATAGTCAGCATGGAAAATCGTGTCTATCCTCTTTTTCATTTCTTAATCTGCTCGTTTTTTCACTTTTACACTGAGTTTTGTCATATACTCTGCTTCATTTTTAGACATGAGCGAATGAAGCAAATATTCCTCAAATACATCTCCATCCAGCACCATGTCCTCTTTCTCGATGTCAGCTAACAGACGTGAATAGGCTGATTCGAGCTCTTCATATGTTCCTTGATCATACATGACCGCATAGAGGCCGGCAGGTTTTTGGACTGCACCTGGTCCTTCCATTCGGCAAAACAGCACATCTGACTGATGAAAGTGACGATGAAGAAACTGCTCCTTTTTTAAAACGGAACCATTCGCCGCAGCGCCTTTAATGCCAATTTCCTTTAGAAATTCTCCTACAATTCGAGATATTTCTTCTACGGGCGTGTTCAAATCAATCGGATGTGATGCACTTAGTATGACCGGTTCTTCTGGCAGTTCTTGAAACAAGACCTCCCCTGTCTTCACAGATGATAATTCATTCGTCGTCTCAATCACGCGCAAAAGAAAAGACTGGATATCCTGAAGTTTTTCAATCTCCTGCTTGACCTTTTCAACTTGTTCGGTCGCAAGGCTTTGAAGTCTGTCCCGGGAAGGCTCTGTGAAGTATTGTTTTAATTCTTTAATAGGAAATTGAACAGCTCGAAGGGACTGAATGGCAATGAATTGATCAAATTGCTCGAGAGTATAGTAACGGTACCCATTTTCATGGACCCCAGCCGGCTTAAACAAATCGATTTTATCATAATAAAGCAGCGTATCTTTCTTCACATCGAATAACTTTGCAAATTCCCCAGTGAAAAATGTTTTTTGCACATCATTGATCATCTGCATGTCTCCTCTCTTGACTATGGAGTTACTCCATCCTTTATCATAACATGTAGCAACACCACATACGTGGAGAAAGGATATAAAAATGAACAAAACATCTCGACATCAAGTCACATTATCACTTGCAAATAAAGAGGATTTCCCTTCTATGAAAAAAGAATTACAGGAGGCTTTTACAGCTGGCGTGATCGAGGCATTTGGCGATGCACAAGGTGGACCGATTCCTCCAGATGAAGCAATTGATGAATCCTTTCATGCGGCCGGGGCCCTTGTTTATCATATTTTGCTAAATGGTGAAAAGGCTGGAGGCGTTGTATTAAAAATCAACCCACAAACAGATCACAATTCGGTTGACTTACTTTACATCTCTTCATCATCACACAGCCGCGGCATTGGTCAGGCTGCATGGAAAGCTATTGAGGCTCAATATCCAGAAACCAAAGTATGGGAGGTTGTGACTCCTTATTTTGAAAAGCGGAACATTCATTTTTATGTCAATAAATGCGGGTTTCAAATTGTAGAGTTTTATCACTTACATCATCCAGACCCGAACTTTCCTCATACCAGTGATAAAGAAAATGACTCGTTAGCACCTGAGACATTTGAGTTCTTTAAATTTGAGAAAGTCATGAAGAAAGACTGTTCAAACGAATGAAAGTATTGAACTTATTAAAAAACACTACCCCATGAAGAAGGTAGTGTTTTTAACATTTATTCTCAGCTTCTAATCTGACCATCACCAGACAGAAGCAGCTTAGTTGTTGTAAGCGCAGGAAGCCCCATTGGCCCTCTTGCGTGCAGCTTTTGAGTGGAGATGCCTATTTCAGCCCCATATCCAAGTGCGCCGCCGTCTGTAAAGCGGGTGGATGCGTTATGATAAACTGCAGCCGCATCGACTTCGTTTAGAAACGTCAGTGCATTTTTTTCATCTTCTGTCACGATGGCTTCTGAATGTTTTGTGCCGTACTGGTCAATATGGTCAATCGCTTCCTCAATTGAATCGACTACTTTTACCGCAAGATCAAGACTTAAATACTCATCTGTCCAATCCACTTCCTCAGCAGAAACCGCATTTGAAAAGTAAAATTGTGCTTCCTGATCGCCATGTACAGTGACTTGATGGTGAAGCAGTGCTTCATTCAATGCTGCGCCATTCTCTTTCAGCCAATCACGATGAATGATTAGTGTCTCAAGTGCATTACACACAGCTGGACGATTCGTTTTCGCATTGATAACAATCTCAATGGCCTTATCGATATTCGCTGTTTGATCAATAAAAACATGGCAGTTCCCTGTTCCTGTTTCAAGGACTGGGATGGTTGATTCTTCAACAACTGTTTTGATTAAAGAAGCCCCGCCTCTTGGAATTAACACATCGATCCATTCCTTTAGATGAAACATCGCTTGAACAGATGAACGGTCTGTTTGTTCAATAAATTGGACCGCATCACGAGGGATCTTTGTATGATCTAATGCTTCATGAATGACGCTGACGATGGCTTTGTTGGAAGAAATAGCGGAGGAACCGCCTTTTAAAATCACTGAATTACCCGCCTTCAAGGCAAGTCCTGCTGCATCGACAGTGACATTCGGTCTCGCTTCATAGATCATACCGATCACGCCGAGCGGTACTCTTCGGCTTTTCACATGTAAGCCGTTTTCAAGAGTCCATTCATCCAATATTTCTCCAACAGGATCTGTTAATCTCGTCACAAGCCGCAAACTTTCAGCAAACTCATGAATTCTCTCCTCATTTAACATTAATCGATCCATCAATGCCTCAGAGAAGCCCTTTTCTTTTCCTGCGTCTAAATCCTTTTGATTCTCCTGTAAAATGAAGGTGCTTTGCTTTTCTAACGCTTCAGCTATTTTAAGCAGCGCCTCATTCTTTTCCTCTGTTTGAAGTAAACCTAGTTTTTTTGATGCGTGCTTTGCTTTTTTCGCTTTTTCTTTGACCGATGTGACAACTTCAGCTGTCAGTGTCATGAAATTCCTCCCTTTTGGTTAGCAAACTGGTATAGATAAATCTAAATGACAAACAAATGCTTCAAGATCGACGACATGAACAACTTCATCTTGTAACAAGCCACTGTTTAGCGCGAGTTCGTCAGACGTATAATTCACAATGCCAAGTCCTATTTCTCCTCTATCTTGATCTAAAATACGGACGACATCGCCTTTTTTAAACGAACCCTTCACATCTACTATGCCATCAGAATCAAGGCTTTTCTCACGGTGCATGAGGTGCTCCTGTGATTTCTCTTGAACAACGATCTCGCCTTTTGGTCCAGAATGAAATGCGATCCACTGCTTCTTATAATTCAGCGGCGCTAAATTTTCATCAGCTGTAAAATAAGTGCCGTCCTCTGTGCCATTGATCGCTTTGTCTAAAATGTGCGGCGTATCCGCTTTTCCTAGAAAGCCATTGATGCCTGCGGCCATTGAAATTTTAAAGGCGTCGAGCTTCGATTTCATTCCGCCTGTTCCAACGCTGCTTCCTGCATCTCCAGCAGCTGCTTCGATGTCTTCAGTGATTTCTGTGACTTCGAGAATTCTCTTCGCATTTGGGTTTGTATGCGGGTTATCTTCATACAAGCCATCAATATCAGATAAAATGGCAAGGAAATCCGCATCAATTAGTCCAGCTACTTTTGCAGACAATGTATCATTATCTCCGAACCTCAGCCGATTGATCGTCACTGTATCATTTTCATTGATAATCGGGATGATGCCTCTATCTAATAACACATTCATGGTGTTTCGCACATTTTGATAGCGCGTTTCATCTGAAAAATCACTTCTTGTAATGAGAAGCTGTGAGGCAATATAACCGTGCGATAAAAATAAAGTGGAATATGATTCCATTAAAAGCCCTTGCCCAATTGAGGCAGATGCCTGCTTTTCTGGCAGTGTTTTGGGTCTATCGATAAATCCTAGTTTTCGGTAACCAGCTGCAACCGCACCTGATGAAACCAAAATGACTTCGTGTCCTTCATCTTTCAGTTTCACAATTTGATTGACGAGGTTTTCTAGTTTTTTTATACTAATCTCACCTTGAAAGCTAGTAAGAGAGCTGCTTCCGATTTTCACAACAATTCGTTTTCTCTCTTTATCTGCGTACACCTTATCACTCCTGTATTGAGGCTCTATTTATATCGTTACTTTTTGTTTTTGCTGTTCACTTATCTCTTTTGATCGATTGGCGGCATGTTTGACGGCCTGCTTGATTGCTTCTCCCCCGCCAAAATCGTCTAATGCATTCAGTCCTGCAGCAGTTGTTCCATTCGGTGACGTGATTTTTTCTCTTAGGACAGAAGGATTTTCAGCTGTTTCTTGAAGCATTTTCGCTGCACCGAGAAGTGTCTGTGCACCGATTTGGCGAGACATTTCCTTTGATAAACCTGCTTCTTCTCCTGCTTCTTCAATTCTTTCCATTAAGAAATAAAAATAGGCTGGCCCGCTTCCGGCAATTCCTGTGAAAATATCCATTTGCTCTTCCTGAATGGTATAGACTTCTCCCATTTCAGATAAAAGGGCCTGACTCATGCTCACATGTTCTTTTTTCACATAACGTCCAGCAGATAGAGCGGTCGCTGACGCCCCAATCGTACTTGACGTATTTGGCATCACCCTCATGACGGGCTGACCCCCATGCAGCATGCCTTCAATATACGATTGCTTAACACCTGCAAGTACAGACAAGATGAGCTGATCTGGCTGAATATGAGGTTTTAATGATTCAAGTGCTGTTTCAGCATCCTTTGGCTTCATTGCCAGGATCAAGATGTCCATTTCTTCAAAAGGAAATGAGTCCATTGCGGCTGTTTGAATCCCGTATCGTTTCGTTAGTTCATTCAATCGAACTTGACTTTTTCTGTTTGTTGCGTAAATATGGTTGAGCGGCAGCTGTCCTGATCGCACAATACCTGCAATCATTCCTTCCGCCATAGAACCTGCTCCAATGAAAGCAACTTTCTTTTGATCAATGATATTGATCCTCTCCCTCGTTCGCTTTTTGTTCGTGTTTTTCCCACGTTAGTTATCGTAACATGATGAGAAATCGTGTCAAGAAAGAGCCGGCGCTTTTCAAAAGTCCCGAATGCATGGTGAACAGCTTGCTGTATGTATGTTAACCGTGTTTTTTCAAATCAGCAATTTAGATCAAAAGAACTATATGGATTTGATTCATAGTACCCTTTCGTTCGACTGAATTCACCATTTTACTTTTGGTTTCGGTGACTTCAATTCTATTTTTTAGAAAACGCTATCATTTTTGATGACTTTCTATTTTCCTATACGATGAATGTGCTTGAATATTTCGATTAGACTATTGACATATTTTAGAAAACATGTCCGTTGAAATGCAATTGTACTGGTGATACCGTGTAGGGGAAATCAAGTGAAAAAGGAGCGTTCATAATGAAAGTGAAAGAAAACTACGTCAATGTCATTCCAATGAAAGAAATCCGATCCACTGATGACCTTCTTTTCCCGTTCCCTATTTACAATGATTTACGTGCGCAGGGTGATATTAGATACGATGAGACTAGAAAGTGCTGGGATCTCTTTCGATATGCTGATATCCAGTCCGTTCTGAGGCAGCCAAAAGTGTTCTCATCACAGCGAGGAAGAAGCACGTCTA
Source organism: Bacillus sp. SIMBA_154 (assembly GCF_046536015.1). Lineage (NCBI taxonomy): Bacteria > Bacillati > Bacillota > Bacilli > Caryophanales > Bacillaceae > Bacillus > Bacillus sp. SIMBA_154. The sequence goes on along the minus strand of NZ_JAWJBV010000001.1, from coordinate 567,746 downwards.
AAACGAGTATTTTAACAATGGACCCTCCAAAACATACAAAGATGAGAGCCCTCGTGAATAAAGCATTCACGCCAAAAGCGATCAAGCAATTAGAAGAAAAGATCAAAGACCTGACACATGATCTATTAAAACAAGTCAAGGATCAACGTACATTTGATATGGTTCAAGATCTAGCAGCTCCCCTGCCTGTAATGATCATCGCTGAGCTACTCGGTGCAGAGGTAAAAGACAGAGAGCTGATTAAGAAACATTCTGATGCTCTTGTGGCAGGGGCTAAGGATGAATCAGAAGAAGCCATTCAGGCGGTTGTAGACATGCAGAAACGCGCAGAAGAAGAGCTGTCCGTTTATTTTGCTCATTTGATCCAAAAACGAAAAGAAACACCTGCTGATGATTTGATCTCTCTTCTCATTCAAGCGGAAATTGATGGTGAGCGTTTAACGGAAAATGAACTACTTGGCTTTTGTATTCTATTACTCGTTGCTGGCAATGAGACAACGACCAATTTAATCACAAATGCAGTACGACTGCTTACAGAGCAGCCTCATATCGCCGAATCAGTGCGGCAAGATCCTTCTCTTATTCCTCAATTAACAGAGGAAACATTACGCTATTATCCGCCTGTTCAAGCAATTGGGCGAATTGCAGCAGAGGATGTTGAGATCGCAGGCTCACGTATTGAAAAAGGAGACTACCTCATCAGCTGGGTTGCTTCTGCGAATCGTGATGAACGGAAATTCGAAGATCCTGATACGTTCCGCCTTGACCGGAAATCAAACCCTCATATGAGCTTTGGTTTTGGTATTCACTTTTGTCTTGGTGCACCTCTTGCCCGGCTTGAGTGTAATATTGCGCTTGATATTTTACTCCATACGTTTCAGGAGATCACCTGTGCAGCAGATAGGCTAAACCCAATTCAAAGCACGTTTGTTTTTGGGGTAAAAGAATTCCCAGTACAGGTTACCCGATGTTAAAAGTCCCTTTTAGGGGGGCTTTTTTTCATTTTCTTCAATTCATCATCTCTTTCTTACCTTCCATCTCCGAACATGCTAAAATATAGTCCATACAAAGCGATAACGGAATGCAGAAAGGAAGCCAAAAACTCATGACCGATTATACAGCAATGAAAGACGGAATATTCAAATCAGTTTGTTCGTTAGATTGCCCGGATCAGTGCGGTCTTTTAATACATAAAGAAAACGGGAAGATCGTGAAAGTTCAGGGAGATCCAGATCATCCTGTGACACAAGGAAACATATGCAACAAAGTGCGAAATGTCACAGCCCGCTTATATGATGAAAAACGACTGACGACTCCTTTAAAACGTGTTGGCCGAAAAGGAGACGGTCAGTTTGCGCCTATTACGTGGGAAGAAGCCATTGAAACCATTCGGCAAAAATGGACAAAGCTGATCGAAGAAAAAGGTGCAGAAAGTATTTTACCTTACAGCTTCTATGGAAACATGGGCAATCTTAATGCAGAGGGAATGGACCGCCGCTTTTTCTATCGTCTTGGTTCAAGTCAGTTGGATCGAACCATCTGTCAGTCAGCTGGAACGACTGGCTATAAATATACAATGGGCGCAAGCATTGGGACAGATCCAGAAGACACCATTCATACAAAACTATTTATCTTTTGGGGCATCAATGCTGTGTCGACCAATATGCACCAAATTACCTTGGCTCAAAAAGCTCGAAAGCAAGGGGCAAAGATTGTTGTCATTGATGTTCACAAAAATCAAACCGGCCGGATGGCAGATTGGTTCATCCCGCTTCGACCTGGTACTGACAGTGCGCTTGCCCTTGGCATCATGCATGTCCTTTTTGAAGAGGAGCGTACAGATGCTTCATTTTTAGAGACATACACGGTCGGCCACAAGGAGCTTCGCGAGCATGTGAAGCAGTATGATCCAGAAACTGTTGAGCATATCACGGGTGTCCCTAAAAACGATATCATCGCACTTGCAAGAATGTATGCAGAGACATCACCATCTCTAATTCGCATTGGCAATGGTTTGCAGCATCATGATAATGGCGGGATGAGTATTCGAACCATCGCCTGCCTCCCTGCCCTGACTGGTCAATGGCTGCACAAAGGCGGCGGTGCGATGAAATCGAACTCTTCTTTTCTCAGCTATAATGAAACAGCTCTTCAGCGGCCGGATCTATTAAAGGAACGCTCGCCTAGAACATTTAATATGAATCAGCTGGGCAGTGTGCTGACGAATGCAAAGCCTTCCGTAGATTCACTTTTCGTCTACTCTTGCAACCCAGCCGTCGTAACACCTGAAGCAAATAAAGTAAGAGAAGGTTTGCTGAGAGAGGACTTATTTACAGTTGTTCATGACTTGTTCCTTACAGAGACAGCCGCATATGCAGACATTATTCTGCCGGCGACATCTGCCTTTGAAAACGAGGATTTCTATACATCGTACTGGCATCATTATATTCAAATTCAAGAGCCGGTCATTGAACGCTATGGAGAAAGCAAATCCAACACTGAAGTATTTCGCCTTTTGGCTCATGCCATGGGCTTTGAAGATGACGCCTTCCGCGAGACAGATGCGGAACTCATGGAACAAGCCCTTCATCACCCGGAAAACCCGCATTATGAAGACATTTCATATGAAGCATTAAAAGAGAAAACGTGGATCAAAGCAAAACGAGGGGCTTTCCAGGACTTAAAGCTTCCTACCCCAAGCGGGAAAATTGAGCTTTACTCTGAACAAATGAAGCAAGACGGATATCCAGCACTTCCAACCTATGTACCCCTTTATCAGGAAAGTGATTATCCGCTTACCTTTATACCGGGGCCGAACCATAATTTTCTTAATTCCACCTTCTCACTTCATGAAAAGCACCAAAAGCTTGAGAAATTTCCGAAGCTTCATATGAATGAACAAGATGCAAAAGAGAGAAAGATTGAAGATGGTGACATGGTGCGTGTGCTGAATGATCGGGGAGAATGTGAGCTTGTCGTTTCAGTCGGTCACAATGTATTATCTGGCGTTGTGGTCAGTCAAGGATTATGGGCGGATCAAAAAGGCAAAAAGCATTTGGTCAATGGATTAACACCTGATCGTTTGGCAGATATGGGCGGCGGTGCCACGTTCTTTTCCGGCAGAGTCGAGGTTGAAAAATTATCATAGAAAGGGGAAAAGCCAGCAATGAGACTGCTGGCTTTTCATTATGATCTTTTTTATCGTCCAATAAACAGTTGATTGGTCATCACATTCGCACTTCCATTGCTTCGGTAGCCTTCTACAGTTAATGCTGTTTCATACATTTTTCCCATTGGCATCCCTAAGCTTTCCCATTTTTTAAAATGCTGACTGACGGATACAGTCCCGCTTGTACGTTTTGTTTGACGTACACTCCAATATTGCTTGAAGGTCGCAATCCCAATAATGGAAGGCTGATTGACACGGGTTGTTTCATAAATGTCATATGTGCCTCCATCTACAGTAAATGTTCCTTTATGTGTTCCTGTTGGACGATACGTGCCCCATGAATCAACAATGTAGTATTCAGCTAGTGGAGATTGTGTCCAGCCATAGACACATAAATACGAATTTCCGCCTGGGTTAAAGCTTGCGTTGTAATTGATGGAGATGTTGCCAAGCTGATGATGAGTTTTAGTGGAATCAAACTTCTTTCCTTTTCGGAACAAAGCATTTCCGATATTGTTCCATTGCGCGCTAAATGCCCCGCCATTATTAAGCGTCATCGATGTATTTCCATAATCCTTCCATAATTCATAATCGTAGCCACTATGGTTACCCATTTGATTATTGGTAATCGTCATTGCATGAGCTGGTACAGCAGTCAGTATAAGCGTCAGTCCAATGCACATCACAAACAATAGCCTCAATCTTTTGAAATTCATTCTTTATTCCTCCCTTTTTTCATCCTTATTGTTCTGTCATCCCTAAGATGAAACGAGCCCATCACCTCCTTTCATGTAAAGACTCTCTGCTAGATGGAACGATACTGCTTTAAACCGACCTGTATGTCTCTTGTTTTTGTATAAATGCTTTGATACAAACGAAATAGATGGGCATAGACATCAACACGCTGCTGATTTGGCTCATATAAGGCCGCTTGATGAATAAACTGATCAGCGCATGCTTCAAGTGATGGATACCATCCGCCGCCAACCGCTGCAAGCATCGCTGCACCTAAAGCGGGCCCTTGTTCATTTTCTAACTGGATGACCTCCGCCTGAAAAATATCTGCCTGCATTTGAAGCCATGTTTGACTTCTCGCACCGCCGCCAATGGACACAATAGACTCTATTCTTTTTCCTGCCTGCCGGAATAAAGCAATTGATTCATTTAACGAGAAGGTGATCCCCTCTAGCACAGCTCTGACCATATGCGCCCTTTCATGCCTGCTGTCTAATCCAATCAAGCTTCCGCGAATGATTGAATCCGCATATGGCGTTCTTTCCCCAACTAAATAAGGGGTAAAGAGCAATCCATTCGCTCCTGGCGCTACATCAGCCACACCCTCTAACAGCGCTTGGAACGATTTTTCTGGAGCCAGTAAGGATTTTGTCCATTCAAGGCTATATCCTGCTGAAAGAGTGACACCCATTGTATAAAAAGCGTCTTTTTTTGCATGATGAAACAAATGCAAGTTTCCTTGCAGCTCTCTTTCATGGTCCTCTTCGTAGGAGAGAATGACACCGGATGTGCCAATGCTGCATAACGTGTGACCGGATGACAAAATGCCAGCACCGATTGCCCCGCACGCATTATCTGCTCCCCCTGCAAAGACTTTCACACCTTCTTTGATCCCAGTCTCCCGTGCAACTTGAGGCAAAAGTGTACCGACCTCCGCCTCTGATAAGACAAGCGGCGGGCAAACATGAGGAGGAATATCAAATGCCTGACAAATCTCCTTACTCCACGTCTGTTCTCCGATATCTAACAGTAAAGTGCCAGCCGCATCGGAATAATCAATATGAATAGCGCCGGTTAATCGAAATCTGACATAATCTTTTGGAAGTAAAAACATGTCTATTTGTTGATCAATATCTGGTTCATGCTCCTTTACCCATAATAATTTTGGCAGTGTGAATCCTTCTAACGCCTGGTTTTTAGTGATCTTTTGCAGCCGGTCCCCTAGCTTTTTTGTGATGCGTGTACATTGCTCTGTCGTTCTTGTATCATTCCACAAGATTGCGGGGCGGAGCACTTGGCGTGATTCATCTAATAAAACTAAACCATGCATCTGTCCAGAAAAGCTGATCCCTTCTACTCGCCTTGAATGAGCAGGCTGCCTCGCCATGAGTTCTCTCATTGCGGCAATCGTCTGCTCTACCCAATCCTCAGGATGCTGCTCACAATATCCAGGTTTATCTTGTATGAGGCGGTAAGGCTTAGAAGCTTCGCAGCACACCTTTCCGCTCTCATCTACTAATATCGCTTTGACTCCGCTCGTTCCAAGATCAATTCCCATCACATACTTCATGTTTTCACTCCTTCAAAACAGGTCCGCCTATTCAATTAATCTTCTAACAAGTATTGATTCAATCGTGCTTTCAGCTGTTCCTCTCTTCCCGATTCGTTTCTGATGAAAGGATGCGTCAAAGCATATTCTTCTAATGTATGAAAGTTTGCTTTCCCTTCTGAAATGTCGCGTCCAATTCCTTCAGAAAAGCTGCGGTACCGGTGCTTGATTACATCTTCAAACACACGATCTTCGATGAGTCTATGAGCCACCCGCAGCCCTTTTGCGAACGCATCCATTCCCGCAATATGGGCATACAAAATATCTTCAAGTTCAAAGGAGGCTCTTCTGACCTTTGCATCAAAATTGAGACCCCCAGTTCCAAGTCCACCATTTTGCAGAATTTCATACATGGCCAGTGTTGTGGCATATAAATCGGTTGGGAATTCATCAGTGTCCCAGCCTAGAAGCGAATTGCCTTGGTTCGCATCAACAGAGCCGAGCAGTCCATGAATTCTTGCTACACGTAATTCATGTTCAAATGTATGACCAGCTAGCGTTGCATGATTGGCCTCGATATTTAATTTAAAATGTGAATCTAATCCGTATTGCTTTAAAAAGGCGATAGATGTCGCTGCATCTGAGTCATATTGATGGGTTGTCGGCTCCTTTGGCTTTGGCTCAATTAAAAATTGACCGGTGTACCCAATTTCTTTTGCATAATCAACAGCCATGTGCAAAAAGGTCGCCATGTGGTCAAGCTCTCTTTTCATATCTGTATTCAGCAGTGTGTCGTAACCTTCTCGTCCTCCCCAGAAAACGTAATTTTCTGCACCGAGTTCTTTTGCGGTTTCAATTCCTTTCTTGACTTGCGCAGCCGCATAGGCAAATACATCTGCATGACAAGATGTAGCAGCGCCATGTACAAACCGGGGATGCTTGAACATGTTGGCAGTGTTCCACAGCAGCTTCACCCCGCTTTGCTGCATGTAATCTTTCATCCTTTCTAAAATGATGTCTAACTGTTGGTTCGTCTCTTGAAGCGTGTCTCCCTCTGGTGCAATATCACGGTCATGGAATGAAAAATACGGAACCTCCAATAGGTCAAAAAGCTGAAAAGCCACTTCTAATCTAACTTTCGCCAAATCCATTCCGCTATAGGAGTCCCAGGCTCTCTGCATGGTGCCCGTTCCAAACATGTCTGTTCCATCAGCAGTCAATGTGTGCCAATAAGCGACTGAGAAACGCAGGTGGTCTTTCATTGTTTTTCCACCAATCATTTCGTTCGGATCATAATATTTAAAAGCAAGTGGGTTTTTTGATTGTTTTCCTTCATATTGAATTTTGCCAACCGCCTCTAAACTGCGTAAGGATTTCATATTTGATTTGACCATTCTTCATTCCTCCTATGAATACACTTTGTAAGTTCACCCAACAAACTAATTATGAATTTGTCATCAAATCTCTTTGAATTTTCCATATTTTTTAGTTTTTTAGAAATATTTTCGTTATAATAAAGTTAAAATCATACTTCTCATGAAATACATTCGTAAAAAAGCACCTTTTTTCAACTTAATCTAAAGACGAAACAAATGGAGTGGATAACGTGAATATCGCTGATCAGAACTTTGTGAAAAAAATAAATCAAAAGCTATTGCTAAAAGAAATCCTCCATCATGCGCCAATCTCTAGAGCGAAATTATCTGAACGCACTGGTTTAAATAAATCGACTGTTTCATCTCAAGTGAGTACGTTAATGAAAGAACATCTCGTCTATGAAATCGGCCAAGGTGAATCTAGCGGCGGGAGAAGACCTGTTTTACTCATGTTTAATAAACGCGCAGGATACTCAATTGGCATTGATGTCGGTGTTGATTATGTAAACGGCATTTTAACAGACCTTGAAGGGTCTATTATCCATGAAGAGCAGCTCAAGCTCCCATCAAGCTCTCCTGATGTAACCATACGCATATTAATTGAATTGATTCATCAGTTGATCGCACAAATCCCCTCTTCCCCATACGGACTTATTGGCATTGGCCTTTGTATACCTGGGTTAGTGGATGCAGATGAACAAATCGTGTTTACACCTCATTCAAAATGGAAAAATGTTGACCTGAAAACAACGCTCCAAGATACCTTCCAAGTACCCGTCTTCATTGAAAATGAAGCAAATGCCGGTGCATATGGCGAAAAAATCTTTGGTGCCGCTAAACACTATGACCACCTGATTTATGCAAGTATCGGCACTGGAATTGGAATCGGTATCATTCTCAATCATCATTTATATAGAGGCGCATACGGTTTTTCTGGTGAAATGGGACATATGACGATCGACTTTAATGGACCAACATGCAGCTGTGGAAACCGTGGATGCTGGGAGCTGTATGCATCTGAGAAAGCATTGTTTCAGTCACTTCAAACAAATGGCCAGCACGTATCCTATCAAGACATTGAACAGCTGGCAAAGTTAAATGATATGAAAACACTCAATGCCTTGCGCAACTTTGGCTTTTATCTTGGCTTGGGTCTCACAAACGTCCTGCACACCTTTAACCCGCAAGCCGTTATTTTACGAAATAAGGTCATTGAATCACAGCCAACGGTTCTGAGTGTCATTCAAGATGAGGTATCCTCTAGAATGAATGCACAATTCAGTTCACGTGTTGAGCTGCTCCCTTCATCATTAGGGCACAACGCACCGGCGTTAGGGATGACATCTCTTGTCACTGAAGCTTTCCTGCATGATGCTACCCTTTCCCAATGAACCGCTAACTGATAAAAAGAGACAGCTTTTAGAGCGTTGTCTTTTTTTTATTCACCTGTTTCCTCATAGCGAAAATAATTGAAATCAGCTGGCAGATGCTCGCCGCTTGTATCTTGGCACTGCATGCCGACAAATGCCCCTGTAAAAAATCCCCCTCCGCGAATGAAATCATCGGATAAATGGCTTGATTCAAACGGCACATCAATCTCCTCCCACTCTTGCTGGTCAAAAGAATAAGAATATTTGTACGTCTCTTTCTGAACGGTCACTTTTAAATACACATACGTGACCTCGTCTGGAATGACGACTTTATTTGTCAACGGCTGAGAAAAGGTCAGATTTTCGCAGACGGATAATTCAAGGATACGGCCAAGCTCCTCGTCATATGTTACCTGAAGCGCTGTCCAGTTTTCCGTATTATAATAATTCACAAGACCAGCGGCTTGCTGAAAATTTTTTGGAAAGAATGAAACAGCTGTCTCAGCTTCAAAATAAAAGCTTTGCCAGCGCCTTGCAACAAACGCTTGGGTAAATTTAGACGTAAGAGACTCCTGACCGTATAGCCTTAAATGATGAGGGTTCTCCGTCAATGAACCTATCTGATCAGTAAAAGGGATTCTTAATGTTTGGAAATGTCTATTTAACGCCGATTCTTTAAATTCATCGACTGTATGGTGCGTTGGAGAGAAGACTTTTTCACTTATTGCTGGCGCTTCAACTTCCATTGCTCCTTCTTTTCCGCCTACCACATAAGGCCAGCCATCTTTCCATTCGAGCTTTTGAATCGCTGTCTCTCTTCCTAAAGGACACCAACCTCTTTGTTGAAAAATAGATTCCTTATTTGATTGAATCGGACGGCCCGTGAGATGAGCCAAGTACCATTCATTTGTATGCGTATGAACAATTGAGGCATGCCCGCATTTTTGAAGCGGATGGCTAGGCTCATGGAAAGCACTTAAGATCGGGTTATCAGGATGAACCTCATAAGGCCCTTCAATATGCGAGGACCGGGCAATCGTGGCCGCATGCTCGTACCGAGTGCCCCCTTCTGCCGTTAATAAATAATAGTAATCACCAAAGTGATAAAGATGCGGGGCTTCTGTCAGTTTAATAGACGTGCCTTTAAAAATGATCTTCCTCTGACCGATCAGTTTCTTTTCAGGCACACTGTATTCCTGCAAGGCAATACCTGCAAAGGAATGGTGCTTTTCTCTATGATCCCACAGCATATTTAATACGTATTTCTTCCCGTTTTGATCATGGAATAAAGATGGATCAAATCCAGAGCTATTGAGCCGAATCGGTTCGCTCCACTCGCCATCGACTTCGCTTGCCGTGACCAAATAATTATGACCATCCTTAAACGGGCCATCCACTACTTTAATATCTGAATAGATGAGCCAAAACTGGCCATCGGCATAGCTTAAGCACGGTGCCCATACCCCTCCTGAATCGGGATTTCCTTTCATGTCTAGTTGAGATGTTTTTTGCAAAGGGCGCGCGGCGAGCCGCCAATGGACAAGATCCTTCGAATGATAAATTTGAACCCCTGGAAACCATTCAAATGTAGAGACTGCAATGTAATAATCGTCTCCTACACGGCAAATACTCGGGTCCGGGTTAAACCCTTTTAGCACTGGGTTGGTAATCTTCATTGATCTCCCTCCTCTTTCAATGATTTACATTTTAAAATCGTCAATATGATCGACATACACCTGATCCCTATTCTCTAGCTCCCTCACGACTTTTTGATGTTTTTCTTCATCCAGGTTATAAAAATTAATATCAATCATCGCTAAAATCAGTAAGCATACAGGAATAACCGTTGTAGTGATTAAAATGCCAAGTAATGCTTCTGGTGTTTGCATTTGGTTCGCTACATAGCCAAACCGATCGAGTACAAGACCTGGAACGATCCCGCCTAATGCCATGCCAAATTTAAAGAAGAATCCAATCACTGCGTAGATGAGCCAGCCCATCCTTTTCCCTGTTTTATATTCGCCATATTCAACCGTTTCAGGAATGAGCGCCCACATATAAGCACCTGCTGTAATACTCCCAGCAGCAGCGACGAGTCTGAAAATAAGAATCAGAACAATTTGACTCGGCGGTATCACAAGTAGAGCAAGAAGACCTACGATATTCAGCAATAATGAATAATTCAGCAGTTTTTTCTTTCCTAGCAGCTTGTGTAGCCGCGGAATAAACGGCAGCACCATTAAAGCTGGCAGGCTGCCAATGAGTCCGTACCACTTCACTAAATCTTCTCTGCCAAGGTTATATGTCACATAATAAATCCCTACTGAGTTGCTGATCGAGTTCACGCCAAAAATAATGATAAAGAAAATACTTAACACAACAAGCGGACGATTCACTCGTAACTGGACAAAGATATCGCTGAATTTAATCTTTTCCTCAGGCCTTTGAAGCGTGACGCGTTCATTTGTGCTTTTAAAACAGAAAATAAGTAATGCGCCGCCAAGAACGCCGAGAAATGCCATCGTCATCTGCCAGCCAAGTGCTGTATTTCCAGTTGTATCGCCTAATAAAGTCGCAAGAAAAGGAACAAAAAAAGCAACAACCAAACCGCCGAGATTTGCAAAAACCATACGAACAGACGTAATGCTGACAACCTCTTGGTTATTTCTTGTCATTGCGGATGTTAAAGCCCCATAAGGAACGTTGATGAACGTGTATGTAAGCGATAAACCGACATACGTGATGTAGGCATAAATAAGTTTGCCCATAGCGGAAAAGTCAGGTGTCGTAAAGCAAAGGATTGCGAGTACCACAAAGGGAAACGCACCGAATAACAAGTAAGGTCTGAACCGGCCAAAACGGCTGTTCGTTCGATCAACCATTGCCCCAATAAAAGGATCTGCAAGCGCATCGATGGCGCGAACAACCAAAAACATCGTCCCTGCTGCTGCCGCTGATAAACCATATACATCTGTATAAAAAAATAATAGATACGTAGAGACAGTTGCATAAATTAAATTACATGCGAAATCTCCTGAAGCATATCCCACTTTTTCAGACATACGAATCTTCTTTAAATTCTCACTAACCATGAGCTTTCTCCCTTCTTTACTTAGCCTCTTCTAAAGAACAGATGGTGCAGGGCAGCAGCAATCAATGCATAAAATATAAAGCGCTTTCAATTCGTTGCAAAAATGAAGCTGAATCTCTCAATCATTCAGCTTAGCCCACATACACAGTCAATCATTTGAATGATGGAATCATCCCCTTTAGTGAACGGATAAACTGGTGATCTTTATCTTAGTTTATTGATTAAACAAACTAAGTTGAATTCATTTTATAAAATCTGATCTGACTTTTCAATATTTTTTGAAAAAATAATCCAAATAATCGATATCTTGTCATTATTTCTTTCATATGAGGTTCAATATCCTCTAAAATGACGACAAATGAAGAGAGAAAATATTTAATGGTTGCATTCAAGCTCATCCCATGCTATATTAATCAAGCGATGAGCTGAATTGTGTAAGTCGGGTAACATGTCTCTTTGAGACACACACGAATGTGGCGTGTGGTTATTCCGCCTCAATACGCAAAAGACATCTTCTATTGAAGATGTCTTTTTTCTTATCCTATTTTCGTCCCATTTTCAACCGGCTCATCTGTGGCAAGCAAGACAACGTCTTCTTTCGACGGCATGCCTCCTAAGACAAGCACTTCTGATTTGAATCCTGCAATTCTTCTTGGCGGGAAATTGACGACTGCCACGATTTGTTTGCCGATCAGATTTTCAGCGGTATAACGTTTTGTCAGCTGTGCACTAGATTGCTTTAGACCAATTTCGGCACCAAAATCAATCTTTAGTTTCAGTGCAGGTACTCTGGCTTCTGCAAAAAATTCTGCTTCTATTATTGTCCCAACACGCATATCTAACGCTAAAAACTGTTCAATATCTGCCATATGAATCTCTCCTCTTCCTTTAAAGGTACAAGCACTCAATTCCTCATCTGCTAGATGACCGCTAGTCTCTCGTTGATTTCCTCATTGTAGCACATCCAATTTTTAAAAAAACGGGTTCAAAAGCCGATTCAGCACCAACATCACTCACTAGTTTACATAATGAATTTATTGCAGTCTATTAAATGTTTGCATCTTGAAAATGAATTCTATAAAATGGCAAATAATCCTACTGCTTCCTCTCGAATATTTCAGGGAGGGTTAACACTTGTTTACATTGTCAGATATGTGGACGTTTTGCTGGTCGTTTTTCGTCATTCTTCCTATCGTTGCCATCCTGCATCAGCTAGGCCATGTTGTGGTCGCATGGATGTTTGGGGCAAAGGTTTCTTTTGCGCTTGGCAGAGGCAAACAAGTGCTGAAAATAGGTGTAGTTGAAATTAGACGAATCTATTTTCTAGATGCATTTTGCCATTATGAAGAAATGAGGAAAAATAACCGTTTGTCGCACATTCTTGTCTACTTAGGCGGATCATTATGCAACCTGCTCAGTGTTCTCATACTGAATACAATGATCGCCAATGATTTCCTGCCAGAACATCAATTTTTCTATCAATTTGCTTACTTCTCAGTCTACTATGTATTTTTTGCGCTGCTGCCAGTACAATATGCAGATCATCATCCGAGTGACGGGCAAGCGATTGTGAACATCATTCGGCACGGTGAACCATGTGACATCATTGACTAAAATAGATGACTTTTGCTGTCAATATGATACTGAATCGTTAAAAAAGGAATACCGAACAGCTTCATTTGATGAACCGCTGTGAGACTTTCTTCTGTCTCCGGTTTCATATGAAAGCTCTCTTCCATTGGCAGTTTCATGGTGATAAAAGGCGTATTCAAATACAATCCTTCGTCACCGCTACTGCCTTTTGGACATTTGCTTTTTAATAGAAAGTCTTCCTGCTCATTAAAGGGTTTTAAAATGGCGGTAAGCTGTGAATACGGAAGCGGCAGAGCAATATTCATATAACCCGCATCTGCATTGTGATGATGAGCATAAAGCGCAAAAAAGACTTGCTCACCTTTCTCGTTGTGACGAATCCACGCACGCACATTCTCTCTTTCTTCCTTAGGGTGTTGAAATCTGCAAAGGCTTCCCGGCATTTCATACGGAATACGAGATGACCCCAAATATAGCTGACCTATTTTTTTGAAAACTGGTTGAAATATATAGACAAAAGGCCTCACCCACCAATGAAAATTGACCGCTGCTTTTAACGTAAATTGCATGGGGTCCTCATAAAACCTGCGAATAACAGGTGACACCCTTTCAGCTGAAAACGTCTTTCCATTTAATTCTTCAAGCGAATCTACTAAACCGATCTTCTCGCTATCATGTATTCTTTCATTTTGAAAAGACAGCAACTGAAAACGACCATGAACCCTCGAAATCGGAAAATCCTTCTTGTTCAATCGATCGGCCGGCTTTTCGATCAGCCATCCAATCAGACCCGGTAAAATAACAAAACATGCGTTGATACTGCCATGAAACCAAAGCATTTGATCAATGCTTATGTAGGTCACACGCATGAGCATGCCAGCAGAATATAGAAGAGATAACACAATGGTCCCCATTAACATGCTGCTAGAAAACACAATCAGCCCTTTTGCCACAGCTGAACGAAACCTTGTTTTCATACAAAGGATTCCATACACGTAGAGTGCGATCACATAAACGATGACGCTAAACGTATCAAATAGACGGGAGAAGCTAATCCCAACAGCAATCATCACGGGTGACAGCAAAATGACCCAGCCACTTGCTTTGTATAAAAGCGTCTCTGATTTGCGCTGCCTCCCTAATAATCCATAAAAAAGCGGGATAAAAAAAGCGGAGTAATGAAAATGAATAGCAGTCAAAAGAACAATAAGCGGCGAAAATGTCATCACTTGTATATTTGCCGTGTACAGCCAAAACCAAAGCCCACCTAAAGCGATATACATAAACGCACCATCTATCATGAGCTCATGGAGCGGAAAGAGTCCTCTTTTCAGCAAACGAGTCAAACCAAATAAAGCTAGAACCACTGTATAGACAAGCCATCCCGATGCAAACCAAGCGGAATGATACATGAATGCACCAGTTGCACAGAGAGCAGCAAATGGAAAGGCTTTCATTAAAAAGCCGATAAGCAACCCCTTCTTCCGCTTTTTCCCTTCCTGATCGAAAAAGTGTAATACAACGGGAAGAAAAAACAAAATTGCAAGGAGAACAAAGAATTCTGCAATCGGACCTGTCAACAAACGGGTGGCGAGAAAACAAGACATGAAGATGATGCTAGACGCCAAATGCCATTTATTCATCATGAGACACCCTTTCAGTAAACCGGCCTTTATAAGTAAAAAGAGTTCCAAAAAGGCGATTCTTCACATGCACATCAATTGTATACTTACCTGCATGCTCGTCGTAGCCTTCCGTGACATCCGACACACCATATAGCCATGAAGGCAGCGGCAATTCCCGCCCTAACATCAGACATTTTTGCTTACCGGATTGAATGTGCAGGCACCCATTTTCCGTTACTGTAAAATGAAGCTCTGACATAAGAAGTCTAGGCTTTCCAAAGTAGTCTAGTACTTTATGACTCTCCTGATCAATGATCATATCTGCATCAAAATGTCTTTCCCTCTCAGGGAAATAGAACGTACGAAACCAGTGCATTCCTTCCTCTCCCTTGTTTGTCATAAAGGGTTCGTTCACAATTCGAAAGGGAATGTTTTTCCCTCTCTCAGGGAAAAAACAGCGAAACAATGGACCTATTCTGAAGAAAAATCGTATGAGCCTCGTCCCGCCGCCTATTTCCTCCATGATCCCTTCGGCAGTAAACGCGCGGTTGTACCGCTCTTTCAATTTCGGATGCAGCTTATCGTAATCCTTTACTTGATGACGATGAACGACCATGTCTACCTCCCCTTTTTCGTTTGATCGAAAACACATCTACACAATCTTTTAAATTAATCATTCCTGCAATGGATAAAATGAAAAATGCACTCACCACAAGCGGCTCATGAAGGCTCGCCTCAGGGGATAGGATTCCTATACAAAGCATCATAAGCAGAAAAATGCTTTGCAGAATAAAGAGATATTTCTTTGATAGCTTAGGAATCAAAAATGATACGCCTAAAAGGGCATAAAACAAGCGAAACCCGGTGCTATGATCAAAAGCAGAATGTGAAAAAGGAATGATCGCTTGGCATAGCCAGACGATGGCAAACAGCAAACAAATCCCGTAATGAGCAAGTGTTCTCTCTAGCAGCAAACGGGGATGTGTTCCCTTTTCAAGCCACGTCTTTAATGCGCCAAAACTAAAGGCGGTCATAAAGCCGATCATCGGCCGAAAAAAGAATCGGTCTGCCCATTTCCACCCTTTTCCTTCTTTCGTTTCATAATCAAATTGAGTTTGAAACACAATGTGATCGTTCGTTTTCATGTACTTCCAATAGCCGCTGCCTTCTTTAATGAAAGATAAAGGATGTGACGATTTGAATTTGAGCGAGGACGCTCTTTCATCGCGCTCATCCATCATTCTTGCTCGATACGCTCCTGTCCCTGTCACACTTATACCGAATCCAAGATGTTTTTCATACAAGAAGGATTGAGGCTGTTCATCTCTAGGTTCATTTAATGAAATGGTTGAAAATCGCAAATCCCATTGTTCATGAAGCTTTGGATTTTGCGTATATTCCCATACTTTCTCTATAGGTGCATGAATGGTTGTTTCCACATAAACAGGCTTTCTTTTCATCTGCCTCTACTCCTCTATGTGAATTATTTCACATAATAAGCATACCATGTTTCACAGAACTGTCAAATCTTTATTGGTTTTCTGTCAAAAAAATTTATATTCACGAAGCACTATAGCCCTTTTCATGATATCGGTTCGATACTTAAAAAAGACCTGTCAATGAGACAGATCTTCTTTTTGCTGTACGTCTGAGATATAAAGCCGGACCGCATAACTCACACTATCTTCAAGCTGTTCTTTTCGTTGAAATCCCTTTTTATTTGAAATATCTCCAAAGCCATGCAGTAAGCTTCTGAGTCCTCTTACTACATGCGTCATTTCCTCTCATCGTATAAAGAAATATCTTTTCGATCGGTTTGTCTTTTTGTGCCAAATTCAATGATCGAGCTTGCTGCCATTTTTAAAGCAGCATCAATGTGAGCTAATATCATTAGTTTCAGCAACTATTTTTTTATCAACCGCAATATAAATATCAATTTGCGCTTCTTTTGGATCAATTGATCTTTCGTCGTACCATTCAAAATCGCCTGT
Source organism: Bacillus sp. SIMBA_154 (assembly GCF_046536015.1). Taxonomy (NCBI): domain Bacteria; kingdom Bacillati; phylum Bacillota; class Bacilli; order Caryophanales; family Bacillaceae; genus Bacillus; species Bacillus sp. SIMBA_154. Next base: position 551,247 of record NZ_JAWJBV010000001.1, on the reverse strand, counting down.
ATATGTGCGAAAATAACGCTGATCCCAATTCCAAATCTGCTGCCATGTTTCAAGCACAACTTCTTCAATCGGTCCCTTTCTCGTTCGAAATCTTGCATAGGTGGACGAGGGAATCTCTTTTGCATGTTCCACATGATGATCCACAAATTGTCCCGCTGTAAATAAATATGAGCCATTTTCATCTGTTTCATAATCTGAATATAGCCCGATGACAGGCGCTTTTCCGCCATGAAGCTGCTGCGCGAAAAATTGCTGCCAAAGAGGTGCAATTTTCCGGTCTTCCGTCCGTTCCATTTCATTCGTTGTTCGGATAGACAACCCTTTGATCAAATATTTCTCTAATGTCACGATATCGTACATACATTCTCATCTCCTTTTTTACCATCTTATAAAAAGAAACCTGACAACACTGTGTCAAGTTCCTTTAGGTAAAAGAAATTGTTTCAACTGGAGATCAAATGCTTCCTGGACATGCTGCGGTGAGATAATGTCGACATCTGGTCCTAAATGGAATAGGAAGCTATATAACCAATCATCTTGAGGCAGGCTGATTGCTGCAAGATAGGTTCCGTCTGAACATACGATTAATTCGCTCTCATCCACCCACTCCTTCACTCTGCCAACTGATGCTTCTGTTACTCTTAGCATAAGTGTGCTTACTGAAGATGCTTCGTGCCAAGAGTCATTCCAGGGCTTCTCTTCGTTTTTGATCCTTTTCGGTTGGAAAAACCCTGAAATCGTGATGAGGTCTGTCATTCTTGTGAGCTTGAACAGACGAAAGGCTTTTTTCACACAACAAAACGCATACAAATACCAATGCCTTCCTTTTAAGACGAGCGTGTAAGGCTCCACTTTCCGAGGAAGTGTTTCTCCTTTCGCATTGCGATAGGTGAACTGAATATATTGGTGCTCTGAGGCAGCTGTATGAATGAGCTGGAGCTTCTTCTCTAAGTGGCTGTCTTTTCCCCAGGAGCTTAAATCAATGAAGATATGGTGCTGTTTTTCGCTTTCATCTGTTTGAGACGGAATCAAGGATTTGATTTTTTTCAGTACATGCTCACTTTCTTTAAAGGAGTATGCACTCGTCATGCTTTCAAGGGCTGTTAAAATGAGCTCGATGTCATCATCGGTGAATAATTTTTTCTCTAAACGATAGTCGTCAACAAGTGAAATGCCTCCGCCTGCTCCTTGCGTTGTCACAACTGGAATCCCGGCTTGATTGATAGTATCAATATCACGATAAATGGTCCTCACGCTCACTTCATGAAGTTCTGCAAGCTCTTTCGCTTGTACTTGCTTTTTGCTAATGAGCAGCATCACAATAGACAAAATGCGATCAATTTTCATGACTTTTCCTCTTTTTCATAAATGTAGGTTTTGATTTGATAAAAAAAGAAAGAATGGTAAAGATAAGTAACAGCCAGCATTCGTTTACATCCCTGCACGTGCAGGAGGAGGTTGCATCATGACACATAACGTGTGGCAGTTGTTCATTGTCGGGTTCGTCATATTGATCTGCATGATCATTCGAATGAATCGAATGAGACGCTATCAGCTCGTACGCCCGGTAAGTCTTTTGATAAGAATGTATGTATTTGGTTTCACTGCCCTTATTCTTATGACAGAAGGATGGCAAAATCACAGTATTTTCATCTATGCCGCCATTGGTATGATCTTCGGTAGCAGTCTGGCCGTTCACGCCTATCAGACGATTCGCATGAAAGAAGAAAATGGCCGTCTTTATGTCAAAACAAGTAAATGGATTGAAAGCTTCATTTTATGCTTGTTTTTATCGAGATTTGCCTTTAAATTAGTCGAGCTGACAAAACATTCACTGACGAAGATCGATGTCATTGAATTGTATCAGCGTATTGTGAGCGATGATGCCTTGACCATGCTCAGCTTTTTTCTACTAGCTGCTTACTATATTGTTTTTTCTTATCACATGATGAAAGCAAATAAAAGATCGAGTCATGTGCATCATGCATAAAAACCTTCCTATAAGAAAGTAGGAAGGTTTTTTATCAATCATGCTGTGCATGGTGAATCATTTGTTCAAGCACTTCCATCACATGCTGATCTTCAGGACTGTAGAAAATCGAGGTCCCTGCTCGTCTAGATTTCACAAGACGAAGGTTTTTTAAAAAGCGCAGCTGATGAGAAACGGTTGATTGCATAAGATTCAGTGTTTCCGCTATATCATTTACCGAGTGTTCACCTTGAGACAGCAGGTGCAGGATACGAATACGTGTCGGATCAGATAAGGCTTTAAATGTTTGTGAGACAAGAAATAGACTTTCTTCGTCCAGCTCCATCCGCTCCTGCTCTTGATTTGTATTCAGTTCTTCCTTCATTTCGCTTCACCTTTCTTGTCAGTCAAATCACGACTTATTCTATGTATCATCATATACCAAAACGTGCGGCGTGCAAAGCTTACACACCTTTAGAAAAAAGATTTATCCAAATAGCATTGACACTTGGTAGCATTCTTTTTAAAATGAGCATTATTTATTCATTTTTTTAGAGGAGCTGATAGGCAAATTGACTGAAGAGCCAAGACTAAAACGCAGCCTGACTGTCTTTCCACTTGTTGTGATCGGGCTTGCTTATATGGATCCACTTGTCGTATTTGATTCATACGGCATTGTTGCTCAACTGACGAAAGGACACGTCGCTGCAGCTTATATATTTACTTTACTAGCATTACTATTGACAGCGCTTAGCTATGGGAATATGGTGAAAGCTTTTCCAAAAGCAGGATCTGCATATACATATGCGCAAAAAAGTATTCATCCTCACGTCGGCTTCCTTGTGGGCTGGACGCTTTTGCTTGATTATTTATTTTTGCCTATGGTGAATTTCGCTATCGGAAGTGCTTATTTAACCGCAGCCTTTCCTGATGTACCTCATTACATTTGGATCATCATACTTGCTATCGCCATAACGACTGTCAATGTAATCGGTATTCGGCTTACAGCCAACATTACGGCACTATTTGTTACCTTTCAGGTCATTGTCGCCGTCACCTTTGTTGGGTTTATTATTTATGGACTCACGCAAAACGCAGGCAGTGGGGAATTATTGTCAGCCCGGCCTTTTTATTCAGCTAGCTTAGACCCGGCTCTTATTTTTTCAGGGGCGACCATTTTATGTTTTTCTTTTCTAGGATTTGATGCGATTTCGACCATGTCTGAGGAAACCATTAAGCCAAAAAAGACGATTCCTCTTGCGATTTTCTTAACGGTCGCCATTGGAGGCGTGCTGTTTACCCTTACCTCATATTTTTTGCAGCAGGTGTTTCCAAATTTCCAGCAGTTCAAGCATCCAGATGCGGCCTCACTTGAAATTGCGGAATTTGTGGGTGGCGCATTTCTGCACTCGTTCTTTTTAGCTGGCACGATGGTCGCTGTCATCTCTTCCTCATTATCGTCACACGCGAGTGCAGCAAGGCTGTTATATGCAATGGGAAGAGATCAATCGTTACCGAAGCGTTTCTTCGGTTATATTCATCCAACATTGAAAACCCCTGTTTTTAATATTTTATTAATCGGTGTTTTCTCTTTAACCGCAGTTATTGGCGAGCTTGAAGTCATTTATTCATTTATCAGCTTCGGCGCATTGATTGGCTTCACTTTTGTGAACTTGTCTGTGTTTGCGTACTATTTCGTCAGACATAAACAAAGAGGTGTACTGAACACATTGAGATATGCAATGATTCCTCTTTGCGGTACGGCCTTTTGTATTTGGCTGTTAACAAGCATCAGTACAAATGCATTAATCATTGGAATGGTCTGGCTCATTACCGGTTTCCTTTATTTCTGCTACAGGCTGAAAACAAGACCTGAATTTACGTTTGGGTATGATTGATCATAAGGTTTTCACTTGGTATCCGGTGCAGGATGTGGCATAATAAAAAGGCTGTACTTCCCTTTTAAAAGCGGGACAAAACAGGGGTGAACTGACCTTGAAAAAGAAAAAAACAGGATGTTTTGCCATTTCAGGCTGTTTCACGATTTTTCTGTTTGTTTTCGTATTAGCAGCCATTGTCATTTCCTTTAATCAAAAGGAGTTAAAAAAGCTGCCGATTGATACGGAATCAATTGTTTTGTCGAGATTGGATGATTACAAACCGCTTGTAGAAACAGAGTTAAGAGATCAAGATTTAGATCAATATACCGCGTTAATCCTCGGTATGATGTATCAAGAATCAAAAGGCAGAGGCGGAGATCCAATGCAATCCTCTGAATCTCTTGGTTTGAAAAGAAATGAAATCAATGACCCTCAGAAAAGCATTAGACAAGGAGTCCATCATTTTTCGACCATGTACAAGCATGGGAAGAAAAAAGGCGTTGATTTGGAAACCATTATTCAAAGCTATAACATGGGAATCGGCTATATTGATTTTGTTGCAAAAAACGGGGGAAAACATTCTGAGAAATTGGCAAAGCAATACTCCAAAAAGCAAGTGAAACGAAACCCCGAAGTTTATACGTGCGGGGGCAACAAAGATAACTTCCGCTATCCTTATTGCTATGGTGATTTCACTTATGCTGAAAAAGTAAAAGAAAAAACGAAAACAGTTGAAGAAAAGATGAAATTGGCTTCATCATCCACACCATCATCGTAAAAAAAGCACTTCCTACATGGAAGTGCTTTTCAATTTATTGATGCTCTTTTCCGATTTCCGGCAGAATCGTTTTCGCTAAATGCTGATCCATTTCCTCATATTCATCATAATGAATCGTTTCATACAGCTCTTTTCTCGTTTGCATGTCCTTCAGTATTCCTTGCTGCGTTCCCTTTTCCATGATCTCTGTAAATAAGCGCTCATACGCCTTTGCAGCGACTCTGAGTGATGATACAGGATAAATAACCATTTGAAAGCCAAACATGGAAAATTCGTCTGCATGATAATAAGGTGTCTTGCCAAACTCCGTCATGTTTGCAAGGAGCGGTCCTTTGATATGGTTTGAAGCATGCGTGAAGTCTTCTGCAGTGATGAGCGCCTCAGGAAAAATGGCATCAGCACCTGCTTCTACATAGAGATTGGCCCGGCGGATGACATCCTCCATCCCGTTAACGGACTTTGCATCGGTTCTAGCAATGACCAAAAGCGATGGTGCCGCTTGTTTGATGGCTTTGATTTTTGCGATCATCTCTTCTACTGGAACAAGTGACTTCCCGTTTAAATGCCCGCATTTTTTCGGCATTTGCTGATCTTCGATTTGAACAGCCGCCACCTTGCTCTCAACCATTTCTTTTGCTGCCCTTGCTGCATTTAATACACCGCCATAGCCTGTGTCCAGATCCACCAAAAGAGGCAATTGAGAAGCTCGAATGATTTCCTTCGCTTTTTCCGCCATTTCTGTTGAATGGATCATGCCGAGGTCAGGCAGTCCTTTGCTCGCACAAAAAGCTGCACCTGATAAATAGAGCCCTTGAAAGCCCGTTTTTTTCGCATAAAGCGCAGACATTCCATCGTGAACGCCTGGAATTTGAAATAAAGCTGATTTATTCATTTTCTCTTTAAAGGCTGCGGCTAAATCAGCTTGACTCGTTTCATCATTCACGATCCACACGCTAGTTCCCCCTTATATCACGAATAAGTCCATAAATGCTGGTACTGTCGTTGTTTTTAATTGATTTGGATTTTGGCAAAGAGACTCAATTTGATCGACTTGTTTTTGAGGAAATCTTGTCTTCAAATGATACGCCCATTTCTTTTCAAGCAGCGGAATGCCTTCCTGTCTTCTTCTGCGATGACCTAGCGGATATTCAATTTCGATTCGGTCTGTCATCGTTCCGTCTTTAAAGAAAATTTGAACACAGTTTGCAATCGATCTCTTTTTCGGATCTAAATAGTCAGCTGTATAACGTTTATCTTCCTTCACAACCATTTGATCCCGTAAACGATCAATGACCGGATTTTGCGCAGTTTCTTCTTCATAATGATCAGCTGTCAGTTCACCATAGATCAGCCCAATGGCGGTAATATATTGCAAGCAGTGATCGCGGTCTGCTGGATTGTATAGCGGCCCTTTCTTGTCAATAATTCGAATCGCTGACTCATGTGTCGTAATTTCCACCCGGTCAATCTCATCTAATCGATCTTTCACAGCGTCGTGCAGCATCACAGCAGCCTCTGCAGCAGTCTGCGCATGAAATTCAGCAGGATAAGCAATTTTGAAAAGCACATTTTCTATGACGTATGAGCCAAGCGGCTGAGCGAGTGTGAGTGGTTTTCCTTTCATGAGAACATCTTCAAATCCCCACTTCTCTGCACTGAGCGGCATTTGATAGCCCATTTCCCCTTTCAGTGTCATCATCGCCAGTCTCACCCCGCGGCTTGTTGCATCTCCTGCTGCCCACGATTTCCTTGATCCTGTGTTCGGGGCGTGGCGGTACGTTCTAAGCGGAGAGTTGTCAACAAAGGCTTGTGATAAAACATGCTGCACTTCCTCCTTCGTTCCGCCAAGCATCGCACAAACGACGGCACTTGTTGCCACCTTGACAAATAAAACATGATCCAAGCCATTTCGATTCAGGCAATTTTCTAAAGCAAGCACACCTTGTATTTCATGTGCCTTTACAATCGCATGCAGTACGTCATTCATCGTGAGCGGTTCTTCTCCGTTTGCAAGCCGCGTTCTGCTGATATAATCACTTACAGCTAATATCCCGCCTAGGTTATCAGACGGATGGCCCCACTCCTGTGCAAGCCACGTGTCATTATAATCTAACCAGCGAATCATACATCCTATATCAAAAGCCGCTTGGACTGGATCTAACACAAACGAAGTGCCAGGCACCCTTGCTCCGTTAGGCACAACTGTTCCAGGTACAATCGGCCCGAGGTGCTTCGTGCATTCAGGAAAATGGAGCGCCAGCATTCCGCAACCGAGCGTGTCCATGAGCACATACCGTGCTGTTTCAATTGCCTCTTTGCTCGTAATTTCTCCGTCCACTGCATAGGCTGCGATTTCTTCTAATAGCTGATCTGTTTGATTGGCGACTGCTGTTTTATTCATGTTCATTCCTCCGTTTTTCCATCATCATTTGAGACTTTTAATCCTCTTGGCCCTAAATACCGGACCCTCGGTCTAAAAATACGATTATGCAAATGCTGTTCAATGACATGGGCAGCTAATCCGCTTGCTCTTACCGCAAAGAAAATCGGTGTGTAAAGGGAAATAGGAATTCCAAGCACGTAATAAATAGGTGCTGCGTAATAATCAAGGTTCGGATAGAGGTTTTTCTTCTCTTTCATGTATGCCTCACCTGCTACACACATGTCATATAGCGTCGTATCTCCCTTTGACTCCGTAAGCGTTTTCAGCGATCGTTTTAAAAGAGCGGCTCTCGGGTCCATTTTTCTCATGTATACCCTGTGGCCAAAGCCCATCATTTTTTCTTTTGCGGCTAATTTTCGTTCAATGAGCGCAAGGAAACCTTCTGTTGTTTTCCCTTCGAGTAACATGTGCATGACTGCTTCATTCGCTCCTCCGTGTAGGTCACCTTTTAATGAGGAGATCGCTCCAGTAAAAGCGCCATACATGTCAGAATGAGTAGATGCAATGACTCTGGCAGCAAATGTTGAATTTGGCAGCTCATGTTCGCTATAAAGCGTGAGCGTTTGGTCAAAAGCGGTGATTTCGTCTTCTGTTGGAGTCCGGCCAGTTAACATGGCTAAAAAGGTTTCAGTATAGGATTTGGTCTGATCTGGAGAAATAGTGGCGTCTTTTGTGAGAATGTGATAACTTCCAGCAACAATGGCTGGCAGCTGGCCTAGTAATCGAACTGCACGCGCTTGTTGGCACGCTTCTGATCGATCATGTAATGCTTCATCGTACCCTGCAAGAGCAGATAAGCAAGTTCTCATGGCATCCATCGGGTGAGTGGTTTTTGGCAGCTTTGTCAAAATGGTTTGAATGGTTGGATGTAAGTTTGTTTGTGAGGAAATGTCTTGCTGAAATTGGTGATGTTCCATAGCATCTGGTAATCTTCCATAAATGAGCAGATAGGCTGTTTCTAAGTATGTCTTGTTTTGTGCCAACTCGATGAGGTCATAACCGCGAATGACAATTTCTTCTTGCTTCACATCTAAGTATGAAATGGACGTTTCGCTTGCCACAATGTCTTCAAGCCCCGGTTTATACTGCAATTGTTCAGTCATCATATAACCCCCGTTTCGTTCAATTGTTGTTCTCCAAACGAGCAAACGGCCAGAAATGATGTGATTCTATCGATGGGAAGATACCGTGCAAGCCGGATACCCAATTCCCATTTTATCCAAAGCGCTTCATCTTGTAAATAAAAGAACGTATGTCCAGTTGGACATACGTTAGCTGTAGTAAGGTGAAATCATGATATACACAATGACGCCAGTTAGACTGACATAGAGCCAAAGCGGCATTGTCCATCGGGCAATTTTACGGTGACGCTCGACTTGCATCTGTGCGCCTCTAAATAGTGTAATCAGTGCAAGCGGTACAATGACGGCAGATAACACGATATGTGTGATTAAAATAAAGAAGTAGATCGGGCGAATAATCCCTTCTCCCCCAAAGTGTGTATCAGCTGCCATTGAATGATACGTCACATACGAAATTAAGAAGACAAGTGTTGTTGAAAAAGCGGCAAAGATAAATCGTCTATGCGCTTTAATGTTCTTTTGTTTAATCATGATAAGCGCTGAAAGTAAAAAGATAAACGTAAAGCTATTCATCACGGCATTGAGTAGCGGCAGAAATGTAATATCCAGATGACTAAATTTATCTGTTTTTGGCATTAAAAATAATAAAGCAATTAATCCGTTTATGGCAATTGTTAAGAAAACAACAATGCCAGTGAAATTTTTTGGTTTTTGATTCTGTTCTTTCATGTTTGAAAACCTCTCTTTATTAGTTCCGACTAAGAGTATGTTATTTAACTTTCTCTATAAAGTCAATGAATTCGCTATCTTCGTCGAATTTTAGACAAACTTGCCGCCCGCCCGCATTCTAGCAGCTTGAAAGATTCATCCAATTCCTTTAGAATGGGAATTTATGCGGTTTTTATGATCTCTTATAGGAAAGGAGCAATGGACTTGTCAATCTTACAGGAAACAACCAAAGATGTGAAGACGTTAGAGAAAGAATTACAGCAATTGCAGTTCCAAATGTATCGAATGCAAGAAAATATGAAAGATATTTCGAAAAAAGCAAAGATCATTGGAATTGATCAAGCCAAAGAAGATGAGTGGATGATCGTCTCTGCCATTGAAAGTGCTGATACTTGTAAAATCATGTTAAGCGATTGTGAAAAAGCTTTTCGCGGACAATCTGATTTTTCCTTAATAGCAGAATATCCTGAAGAAGGAAAGATTCATATTGCCGATATTAAAGGCCCTCCAGACAATGGTTACGGCTCAATATGTATGAAGCATTTAAAAGAAATCGCAAGAGAACAGAACATTCCAGTGATTACTGGTGATCTCGTTAAAAGAGACTGGAATCATGTGGACCGCTTAATTCATTTTTATGAAAAACACCATTTTGAAGTCCAAATCAATTGGAAAGAACAAAGCGGAGGAATTTATTGGGTGGACAGCTAACGACAAAAACCAGCGTATATCTCATCATAAACGCTGGTTTTTGTCGAAAATGCAAATTTTTCAGAAAAATATGTGTGTTTTGACCAAAAAAAGGGTATAATAAAAGCATCAGGCCGCCACCTGATGCTTTTTTCCAAAAACAATAGACTACTAGTTAAGTACTTTTATTTTGACTGATTTTACGCCCCAATTTTTTGCTTGGGATTTGCTTGGTACATGTACATCGATTTTGTTACCTTTAATTGCGCCGCCAGTATCTGCTGCGATGGCTTCACCGTAGCCTTCAACATAAACCTTACTTCCTAATGGAATGACATTAGGGTCTACTGCAATGACTTTTGCATTCGGGTTTTTGTTTAAGTTTACCCCTGTTGCAGTGATACCTGAAATGCCACCATCATTTGCTGTATAAGCCGTAGCTGTTACAGTCATTGCTTTTTGAACACTTTGACTAGCAGAAGATGATTCTGCTTTAGCTGTTTCCTTTTTAGGAGCAGCTTTTTTCGTTGTTTGCTCTTTTTGGACAGGTGCCTGTTTTTGAACAGGTTCTGAGCTTACCGGAGCTGAGCTTTGACCAGCAACACTTAGTGTTGAACCAATCATAATTATATCTGAGTTTAAGTTATTCCAAGACTTAATATCGCTAATTGACACATTGAATTTTTGAGCGATTTTCCAGAGGCTGTCCCCCTTCTGGACTTTGTACTGCTCCTGAGTTTTCTCTTTTGAAGAGATTGTCAATTTATCTCCTACATAGATCATGTCTGTAGATAAATTGTTCCAACCCTTTAGGTTCTTTAGAGACACATCATTTTTTTGAGAGATTCCCCAAAGTGTATCACCTTTCTTCACAGTGATTTCCTTTGCAGAAGCTTGCTGCGCTCCAAATGCTGTTGTTGAGATTGCTGCAACAGCAACCAAGGACATAATAGTCTTCTTCATAAAGTAAATCCTCCCTTGTTAGCTTTTTATGGCGGCTAACGAGTGCTATCGTAACATATGTAAATGTCATTTCAATAACAAAACGATATGTTTTAGATTACAGTTCCTTTACATGAAACATCTCTCTCCATTGGTAAATCAGACCACAAAATGGCTCGGTCCCGCACCATATCAAGGTTTTGAAAGGATAGAAAACGTTCTGATGAAAACGTGTCCAATCTCAGCGAAAAAAATTTATTTTTCTTCTTCAAACTCTTTATTTTTTCTCTTTTTCGATAAATAAACGAATTTCTTCTAAAAAAACATCCCCGTATTTCTCTCTTTTTTGAGCACCGATACCCTTAATATGGAGAAGTTCTTCTTCCGTTTTAGGCTCCACTGCTGACATTTTCTTCAAAGTTTGATCTGAAAATACAACAAATGGCGGGACGCCCTGCTCTCTCGCTAACTTCATTCTCACAGCTCTCAATCGCTCAAATAATGCGTCGTTTTCTTGAATGGCCTCTGCTTTGATCGCCTGCTTTTTATATACAGCTTCTTGTCCTACTAACACTTTCTTTCCTTTATGTGTCACCTTTAGCGTTGGATAAGCCCCTTCAGACATGTGCAAATACTCTTCTGTAATTAAAAATTCGATGAAGTCACTAATTTGCTGGGCTGAATGTCGTTTCATTAAAGCATATGTAGGAAGCCGGTCGAAACCAAGGTCAAGTACTTTTTTGTTTTTAGAGCCTGCCAGTACTTGGGCGATCATCATTTTTCCGAATCGTTCATTCATTCTAACCGTACACGATAAAACCATTTGCGCTTCTCTTGTAACCTCTTCACGCTCTCTCTCGTCTAGGCAATTGCCGCATTTTTGGCAAGGGGCGCTTGTTGATTGATCAAAGTAGTCCATGACAAATTGCTGTAGACACTGCTCGGTATGACAGTAATCCACCATTTGTCTTAGTTTAAGCAGTTCATGCTGATACCGCACTTCATCTTCTGTCGACTGTTCAATGAGAAAACGCTGCACTCGTACGCCTTGGGGTGAAAACAGTAAAATACATTCACTTTCAAGACCATCTCTGCCGGCGCGCCCAGCTTCTTGATAATAACTTTCAATATCTCTTGGAATTTGATGATGAATTACAAAACGTACATTCGACTTATTAATCCCCATGCCAAATGCAGACGTGGCGACCATCACCTGGATGTGATCATTTAAAAAAAGGTTTTGCTGCTCTTCCCTCACATCGTCATCTAATCCACCGTGATAAACACCAGCTTTGATCTTTTGTTTTTTTAGGCGATTGTAAATGTTATCTGCTTCTTTTCTTGTAGCTGTATAAATAATGCCAGACTCACGGCTGTTTTTCTTCATATATTGTGTGATAAAACGGTCACTATTTTCTCCTTTGATCACTTGAAAAGACAAATTTTCTCTAGCAAACCCAGTAAAGATGGTTTCTTGCTCGTTCATGCCAAGCTGTTCACATATATCTTGGTGGACTTTCTTCGTGGCCGTAGCTGTTAATGCGATAATCACTGGCCTTTTTGACAGTTTGTTTAAGCATTCTTGAATATAGCGATAGCTTGGCCTAAAGTCATGCCCCCACTCAGATATACAGTGCGCTTCATCAATAGCGATGAAGGGGATCGTCAACCGATTAAGCAGCTGAAAGAAGCGCTCATTTTGTAAGCGTTCAGGCGTGATATAAAGCAGCTCATATTCCCCATTTTCGCATTTTTTCAGCCTTTCATTCATTTCGCGTGCTGACAGTGTGCTGTTTAAAAAGGACGATCGTATCCCCATCTCGTTTAATGCATCAACCTGATCTTTCATTAAAGAAATGAGCGGAGAAACAACGATCGTCGTTCCTTCCATCATAAGGGCAGGAATCTGGTAGCAAACCGATTTTCCCCCGCCTGTCGGCATGATGCAGACGGTATCCTTCTGTTTGCTCACAATCGATTCAATGGCCTGTTTCTGTCCCTGCCTAAAGGCGTCGAAGCCATAGTATTGTTTAAGAAGTGCTTCTGCTTGTTCTAACATCCAATTCCCTCTCCGTCATTTGTTTTGTCTATTTTAACATACATTCATGCTTCTACATGCCGTCTGTTGAATTTCGTCTTTTCACAAAATAAAAAGCCATTTTCCAAAATGGAAAATGGCTTGAATCATCCTAGGAAAAGCTGCGGATGCCGTAATCTAAGTAAGAAAGTTTTAAACCACCACTCCTCAAAGTGGGTGTTTGCAGAAACGTTCCTGTCTTCCTCTCTAAGGAGGCATGACATTCCGGCTTCAATATAAAACTCCCTATTACAGCTTAAAGGTTAAAACTTAATTAACATTACGCGCATCGCAGCCTTTAAACTATACTACACGAAAGTTTATTAAATTTCAAGAGATCTTTTTTCTATTAAATACTCATGTATACAAGACATTTGTGCTTGCGTATACAAGAAAACATTATTCTGAAAAAATTTAACTTCTTCCTATTTTCCTCAATCAACATCTTGCTCTTCCTCTAATCTTTCATACGTGTCTGAATGCATCTGATCCATTGTTTCTCTATTTGTTAAATCACGCATTTGATCGGAAAACGACCGATCAAACTCATTCGGATCTTGATTGGTTTCTTCGTTCTTCTTTGCATCGATTGAATAACGTGTATATGGTACTGCTTTTAACCGTTCGTATGGAATGTCTTTTCCTGTTTTCTCACATATCCCATATGTCCCGTCTTCCATTCGTTTCAGTGCTGCATCAATTTCACCTTCAAGCTGACCATCGACTTGATCCAACGTTTGTTCTGTCATGCGGTCTAAATAGATGCTGCCATGATCAGCGATGTGATTCCCAACACCATTTGAAATCTCATTTGATTCCACCAGCATGGATTCTTCTTTCTTTTTTGATCCTTTCACATCCTCTTGTAATTGAATCAGTCTTTCGTATAAATCAGCTTTTTGTTCTTTCGTTAAGCCCACGGTCAATCACTCCTTTCTCATTACCTTCCCGCTACAAGGTAAATAAAAACATCAAAAAAGCTACCGCCTCTTTGGCAGCAGCTTTTTCCTTTTAAAGCGTGCGAAGTGCTTCTTCTATTGGTTTGTCCCCTTTAATTAAGTCAAAGGACTTATTTTTCACATTGGATTCTGTTAAGCTTTCCACAAGAACAATGGCTACATCTTCTCTTGAGATCTCAATGGTTTGATCATCTGGGATATGCGCGGCAGCTTCGATTTTTCCTGTCTTTTCCTCATGCAGCAAGGCACCTGGACGGACAATGGTATAGGAAAGGCCAGACTGTTTTAAATGTTTATCTGCTTTTCTTTTCGCTTCATAATAAATTTCCATACTTCCTTGCCCTTTTCCTTGGTTAGGGTTATCGGCATTATAGGAACTCAGCATAACAAAATGCTGAATGTTTTCTTTTTTGGCTGTATCAACGAGGCGTTTGGCACCTTCTTGATCCACCGCAATGGTCTTATCTGCACCTGTTTTTGAGCCTGAACCAGCTGCAAAGATGACAGCTTCTGCTTGTTTCACAGCAGATGTAACATCCTTTTCAAGATCACCGATGACAGGTGTTGCACCAAGTTCTTTTAGTGCATCCGCTTGTTTTTCATCTCGAATGAGAGCAAGCGGCTCATGTCCTTTTTCTTTTAAATAACGAATGACGAGTCTGCCTGTATGTCCATTTGCTCCAGCAACTAATACTTTCATTGTTCATTCTCCTTTCTGTATCTGTTTCATCTTTATCCTTTTTTGCTATCATTCAAACACCTAAACAAAAAAAGCCCTTCCCAGCAAATATGGGTAAGGGCTCAGACAATGTGCGATCTATTAAAATAAGAACAAAGAATGAGAAAAGTGCATGTGATCTATGTAATCGCAACGTTGATCAGCAAAGATGTTTTGTTAAAATGGCTTGCACATCACTCAAATCTGTGTCTTTAGAAAAATCGAGTTCAAATACTTTTGAGCTTGTGACGAGTAGCATACCTGTGTCCTGATCAAACACGCCAGCTTCTTGAATGGCAAAACTTTCAATTGATCGATACGGCAAGGAGACCCTGACTTTCTTCTTAGAAAATACGCGGTTATCGCCAAAGATCAGTCGTTTATTGGTGAAACAAATTTGGTCGTGACGCAGTCTGTAAACAGCCTCAATTCTTTCCCCTTCAATCAATAAGGACTCGAATTTTTTATGATCATTTTGTTTACTGACAGAAAAAATACCCACGTAAACCCCCTCTTCCTGCATCAAATTCCTTTATGACAAAACGGCCACACGGCTCTGTGGGTACGTTTTATTCTCATTTATAGAATACGCTATAAATGGTCGTTATTCCATTACGAATAGATTAAATTTCATTTAACTTTTTCTTTTTGATCCGATGCTCTTTCCTCTACTTATTTAGACTGTTAAAGCAGGAAAAAAGTTTCAGTTCTTTTCTAGAAAAAAATGCTTCATCATCCCATAAAAAAACAGTGATTGTTCAAAATCACTGTTTTAGATGGCTATTCATCTTTTGGTGTATCAATGGTTCCCTCGGCATACACATCAGAAATCTGTTCAAGCGTAATCGCCATATTAGCATCCTCGTTATCGTGCCAAGCATGTTGGTTTTTCTGCTCGTCTGTTTGCTGCTTTTTCATCATCATCACCCTTTACTGTTTTTCTTAGTATGAGTGATGATCCTCAAAATCATTCAGCAGAAATATCTTCGAAATACTCCTTGTAATACCCGCCTACTTTACCCGTATTATCAACAACAAAGAGGAATTCCTCTGTTTCATTTTTCACTTCATATGTGCTTCCAACCGTTAATGCCCGGTCGACCATATATTTTTTCGCATTCGTATGTACACATTTTACTTGTTTTAACGTTTGAGCCGTTTGCCAGTTTTGATGGATCATGATTAAAAACTCCTTTTTTCATCTATACATTTATTGTAGCCAATTTTTCGTGAAATGCAATGAGTGTTATGGATTGCATTCAAACATGTCGTGTAATATGATGAATGTATACGTTTACATATGTGTGCGTATACATGTTCAGTTGCTTCATGTCCGCTTTTTCCACCTAGAACTCGCAGAACAACCCATATCTTTAAGGAGGTTTGTTTATTTATGAGCTCTACAACACTTCAAATTAGTTCAAAACTCGAATCTTTTCTCCAAGGGACAAAAAAACTCTACATCAACGGCCAGTTTGTCACAAGTCACAATCATAAAACCTTTTCTACTCCTAACCCAGCCACAGGCGAAACCCTTATTGATGTATATGAAGCAGGTGCGATTGATATTGATGAGGCAGTGAAAGCTGCTAAAAAAGCCTTTCATGGTCCTTGGCGCTCAATGTCTGCCGCTGAACGCGCTCGGCTTATGTTTAAGCTTGCAGATTTAATGGAAGAAAATCAAGAAGAGCTTGCTCAGCTTGAAACACTTGATAACGGAAAGCCAATTAATGAAACAACAAATGCGGATGTCCCTCTCGCCATTGAGCACATGCGCTATTACGCAGGCTGGACCACAAAAATGACTGGACAAACCATTCCTGTCAGTCAGGGTTATTTTAATTATACCCGCCATGAGCCTGTTGGTGTTGTGGGACAAATCATTCCTTGGAACTTCCCGCTGCTGATGGCCATGTGGAAAATGGGTGCTGCCCTCGCAACAGGCTGCACTATCGTTTTAAAACCAGCAGAACAAACACCACTTTCTGCTCTTTATTTAGCTGAATTAGTGGATAAAGCCGGTTTTCCAGAAGGCGTAATTAACATCGTTCCTGGATTCGGTGAAACAGCCGGGAATGCACTTACCGATCACCCTGATGTCAACAAGCTAGCCTTCACAGGATCAACAAGTGTTGGGAAATTAATCATGGAGAAAGCCGCTAAATCCATTAAACGCATCACATTAGAACTTGGCGGAAAATCGCCAAACATTATTTTACCAGATGCAGATTTAAAGAAAGCCATTCCAGGTGCTTTAAACGGCGTCATGTTTAACCAAGGCCAGGTATGCTGTGCAGGTTCACGGGTCTTTGTTCACCGGAGCCAATACGATGAAGTGGTCGATCAAATGGCCAAATATGCGACATCACTTAAGCAAGGCGCCGGTCTCCATCAAGATACGCAAATCGGACCTCTTGTGAGTAAAGAGCAGCACGAACGCGTATTAGGCTATATCGAAAAAGGTAAATCAGAAGGTGCAACAGCCGTTGTCGGTGGTGATTGCCCTTATGAAGCAGGCTACTTCGTCTCTCCTACTGTTTTTAAGGATGTAGAAGATGACATGACCATCGCTAAGGAAGAAATTTTCGGTCCTGTTTTATCCGCAATTCCTTATGATTCCATTGATGAAGTGGTCGAACGGGCCAATCAATCTGACTATGGATTAGCCGCAGGACTTTGGACAGAAAACTTAAAGCATGCCCATGATATTGCTGCACGTCTTGAAGCAGGAACAATTTGGGTCAACTGCTATAATGTCTTTGATGCCGCCTCCCCGTTTGGAGGATATAAGCAGTCAGGTTTAGGCAGAGAAATGGGTTCGTATGCGTTGAATAATTACACTGAAGTGAAAAGTGTATGGATTAATCTCCAAGATTAATAGACAAGCAGCAAAGCCGATGGCAATGTCATCGGCTTTTTTGTGATTGCATGTGACAGGCAGGCTCCTGAATATAGTAGTAAAGGAAAGGAGCATAGCCGAATATGCAAGGTTTCAAAACGAGAGTAAACGAGTATATTGAGGAACTGCACAAACAAGTAGAACGCAGACAACGAGAAGATGGCGCTTTTGTTTTCTGCTTTGAAGGCTCCATGATGACAAATGCTTTTTTAATTATGCTGTTAAAGGCTGTCGGCGATCCAGATCAGGCATTCATTCGTCAATTGGCAGAAGCGATACGCACGAAGCAAAATGAGGATGGTTCCTTTTCTCTCTATCATGATCAAACGGGACATTTAACAGCCACAGTGCAAGGCTATTGCGGAATGCTCGTTTCAGGCAGGTTTCAACAAGATGAGCCTCATATGGAAAAAGCAGCACAATATATTCGATCAAAAGGTGGTTTAAAGAACGTTCATTTTATGACAAAGTGGATGCTCGCCGTAAACGGAATGCACCCTTGGCCCTACTTCTATGCACCACTTTCTTTTTTACTCATCCCTACATACTTTCCGCTGCACTTCTACCATCTTAGTGCATATGCAAGAATTCATTTTGTGCCGATGATGATTGCACTGAATAAGCGGTATACCTCTCATGCAAAGTTTCCATCCTTAGCACACCTTGATGAGAGCATGTCTAAAAATCCATTTGACTGGTTTATGGCAAGAGAAGAACGTTCAACTCACCACTTTTTGACGTATATGCGATCATATGTAGCCTTAGACAGCCGGTTGGACTTTTTCGGGTATGAAGCGGCTAAACGATATATGTTTGACCGTCTTGAAAAGGATGGCACGCTGTACAGCTACTTAAGTGCGACCATCTTTATGGTCTATGCGCTCATGAGCCTTGGGTACTCTCCGGGATATCATCTTATCCAAAAAGCGGTGAAAGGCATGAAAAAGCTTGTCAGCTCCTGTCAAGGCGAGCTGTATGCTGAGAATTCTACATCCACAGTTTGGGATACTGCGCTTGTCAGTTATGCTTCTCAAAAAGCAGGCAGAAAACGAGAAGAGCCCCTTATCACAAAGTCTTTTACATACTTGCTGAATCGGCAGCAAATGAAGAAAGCAGATTGGGCGTTTCATAACCGCCATGCCGCTCCGGGGGGCTTTGGTTTCTCAGATATCAATACGAATAACCCTGATTGTGATGATACCCAAATTGTGTTAAAAGCCATTCCTAAAGCATGCGCACCTGTTCAATGGAGACGAGGTTTTGATTGGCTCCTTTCCATGCAAAACCGTGATGGCGGCTTTTCTGCTTTCGAAAAAAATCAAGATCACTTCTTGCTTCGTCATCTCCCGCTCGAATCTGCGGAGGATGCGGCCATTGATCCATCTACTCCCGATATTACAGGCCGCGCGCTTCATCTTATTGGTCTCGAGGAGAAAAACATTTCTCCACCAATTCTTAGGCAGAAAGATCAATGTGTAAAATGGCTCTTTGATCATCAAGAGAAAAACGGATCATGGTTTGGCAGGTGGGGCGTTTGCTATATTTATGGAACCTGGGCAGCGTTAACAGGACTTAAAGCTGCGGGCATCCCCTACTCACACCCTGCCGTTCAAAAAGCGTGCCGTTTCTTAAAACAGATTCAACTAGAAGATGGCAGCTTCGGAGAATCGTGCAAAAGTGCAGAGGTAAAAACGTTTGTCCCGCTCCCATTTGGCACAGTGGTTCAAACTGCTTGGGCCGCAGAGGCTCTTTTGCAATATGAGAAGCCAGATGACAAATCGATTTTAAAAGCCATTTCATTTTTGGTGAATCATCAGCATTCCAATGAAGCCTTGTACTATCCAGTAGGCATTGGCCTTCCAAAGCAGTTTTATATCACCTATCATAGCTATCCTTTTGTATTTCCAATGATGGCTTGTTCCACATTTTTAGAAGAAATGGGGCGTATCAATGAATAAGGAAGAATATCGAATGCAGCTCAAAGAGTGGCTTAGCTCTTTTCAAAACGTGGTTCAAGATGAAAAAATCCGTCAGAAAACAGAAAATTTATTGTTAAAAATGAATGATGAGCGCTCAAGTGAACAAGAGTGGTATGAACTTGCTGAAAGTATTGCAGTTGACATGAACCAGCCCGAAGCACTGCGAGATGTAGCAGCTGGAGGTCACCAATTACCACCTCTCCCTTATCGGTATGAAGCACTAGAACCCTATATTTCAAAAGAGATTATGTATTTGCACCACCAGAAGCATCACCAATCATATGTCGATGGCCTGAACAAAGCTGAGCTTGCGTTAAAAAAAGCAAGAAGAACAAATGATTTTACGATGATCAAGCACTGGGAACGTGAGCTTGCCTTTCATGGGGCGGGACATTATTTACATTGTATTTTTTGGTTTTCCATGAGTCCTTCAGGAAAAAGAAAGCCTACTGGTCAAATGCTCCGCCTCATTGAGCATTCGTTTGACAGCTATGACGCATTCAAATCCCAATTTTCAGCAGCTGCTAAACAAGTAGAAGGTGTTGGCTGGGCTATTCTCGTATGGGTGCCCCGAACACAGCGTTTAGAAATTTTACAGGCAGAACGTCATCAGCTTTTATCGCAATGGGATGTCATCCCTCTTCTGACCCTTGATGTATGGGAGCATGCCTACTACCTTCAATATCGGAATGAAAAGGCGCAATACGTAGACAGGTGGTGGAATGTAGTTGACTGGCGTGAGCCAGAAGCAAGACTTAAACAAGCGCAACAAGTCAAATGGACACCATTTTGAGATTTTACTCTATGTAGGCACAAGCCTATGTGGAGTATTTTCAGTTTACATAATTTTATTATTGAAACCCATCTAAAGAATGGGTTGTTTTTTCAGAAAATTCATTTAAAATAAGAAAGATATGTGAGGAAAGAGAGCTGAAGCAATGAATGAAGATTTTATTAACTATTAGTCACTTTGCAGGAAGAACCTTTGCGATTTGGGTCATTGTATTTGCGTGTCTTGGGTTTGCCTTTCCTTCCGAATTTTCTAAGATTGGACCTTATATTCCTTTTTTACTCGGTATCATTATGTTTGGGATGGGGCTTACCCTGTCTGCTGAAGATTTTAAAGAGCTGTTTCGAAAACCTCTCTATGTGTTGATCGGGGTTCTGACGCAGTACACACTTATGCCGCTTATTGCCTTTTTGTTAGCTTATGGATTACGGCTGCCTTCTGAAATCGCTGTAGGCGTTATTCTCGTAGGCTGCTGTCCAGGTGGTACAGCATCCAATGTCATGACCTTTTTGGCGAAAGGAAATACGGCATTATCTGTAGCCGTCACCACCATATCGACGCTCCTTGCTCCCTTTTTGACCCCTGTCTTTATTTTAATCTTTGCAAGATCTTGGTTACCAGTATCGCCGGGTGCTCTATTTTTGTCGATTGTACAAGTTGTGCTGATTCCAATTATTTTGGGCGTCATCGTTCAGTTGTTTTTTAAAAAACAAGTGACATATGCGGTTCAAGCACTCCCGCTTGTATCTGTTGCCGGAATTGTGGTGATCATTGCAGCAGTTGTCAGTGCAAATAAAGAGCAGATTCTTCAATCTGGCTTGCTTATTTTTGCAGTTGTCGTTTTACATAATGGTCTCGGTCTTTTATTTGGTTACCTCATTGCAAGATGGTGCAAAATGGATATTCCTTCTCGAAGAGCCATCTCGATAGAAGTAGGCATGCAAAACTCTGGCCTGGGCGCAGCTCTTGCAACAGCACATTTCTCGCCCCTCGCAGCCGTACCAAGTGCGATTTTTAGTGTGTGGCATAATTTAGCTGGATCCTGGCTTGCGACATATTGGTCAAAACGAGGAAATCAGGAAATCGAAAAGAAAAAAAGCTAGCACCTTAACGGGTGCCAGCTTTTCATGTCGATCATTATCCTTCAAGCAATAGCTGCTCAGGATCTTCAAGCAAGTTTTTAATCGTGACGAGGAATCCAACTGCTTCTTTTCCATCGACAATACGGTGATCGTAAGAAAGAGCCAAATACATCATTGGACGGTTTTCAAAACGTTCTTCATCAATCGCAACAGGACGAAGCTGAATTTTGTGCATTCCTAAAATCCCAACTTGAGGGCTGTTTAAAATTGGTGTCGAAAGCAGAGAACCAAATGTTCCGCCGTTTGTGATCGTGAATGATCCACCTTGTAACTCACTAAGAGACAATTTGTTGTCTCTTGCTTTTTTCGCAAGATGACCAATTTCTTTTTCAATCCCGGCAAATGACAATCTGTCTGCATCACGGACAACCGGTACGACAAGTCCTTCATTTGCAGCGACAGCGATGCCGATGTCGTAGAATTTCTTCAAGACAAGTTCATCACCTTGAATTTCTGCATTAAGAAGCGGATATTTCTTCAGTGCTGCTACAACTGCTTTTGTGAAGAAGGACATGAAGCCAAGTTTCACATCATTTTGTTCAAGGAAGGCATCTTTACGACGCTTTCTTAAATCCATCACAGCTGTCATATCAACTTCATTAAATGTTGTCAGCATTGCAGCCGTTTGTTGAACTTCAACTAAGCGTTTTGCAATCGTTTGTCTGCGGCGTGACATTCTTTCACGCTCAACTGGTTTTCCTGCTTGATCATTCTGCACCGCAGCATTTGCTTGTGGCGCGGCTTTTGGTGCTCTTGCAGGTGCTTCATTCTTTTGATAAGAAGCTACATCCTGCTTTCGTACCCTGCCCAGCGGATCTACGGTTGGAATCTCAGATAAGTCTAGCCCCTTCTCTCTTGCTAATTTTCTAGCTGCAGGAGAAGCGATGGTTCTGCCATTACCAGATTTCGGCTCTTCTTTTGCTGCTGCTTCTTTTTGTTCAGCTGCCGGTTCTTCTTTCGAAGCTGGTGCAGAATCTTGCTCAGGTGCTGGAGCTGCGGACTCGCTTCCGCCAGCTTCACCTGCTGCAATGGTTCCGATGACTTCTCCAACTTGTACAGTGTCACCAGAATCTTTCAGTACTTCTTTGAGTACGCCAGATTCTTCGGCTGTCAGTTCGACATTGACTTTATCTGTTTCAAGTTCTAACAGGTATTCTCCCTGCTCAACATAATCGCCCGGCTGCTTTAGCCATTGAGCAATCGTTCCTTCCGAGATCGATTCCGCTAATTCAGGTACTTTAATTTCCGCCATTTTTCATTTCCCCCTTAGTTTTTGCGAGTCAAGCTATCAGATACAATTCGTTCTTGTTCTTTTTTATGCACAGTTGGATCACCCTCAGCCGTACTTGAACGTCTTCTTCGGCCGATGTAACGTACTTTTACTTTTTCAGGCGCTATTTCACGTAAATATGGCTCAATGTATCCCCAAGCCCCCATATTTTGTGGTTCTTCTTGCACCCATACGATTTCTTCTAAGTTTGTCAGTTTCGTTAAAATTGCTTTAATATCTTTGGCCGGGAATGGATATAGTTGTTCCACTCTTGCAATATGAAGCCAATCTTTTGGCTCTTCCATTTGAGTAAAACGATCACTAATATCGATCGATACCTTCCCGCTAGATAGAACGAGTCGTGAAACTTTTTCATGATCATGCACAATACCTGGCTGTTCAAGAACTGGACGGAACTGTCCATCCGTTAATTCTTGGACTTCAGACAATGTGTTCGGATTACGAAGCAGACTCTTCGGTGTCATGATGACAAGCGGACGAATCTCTTCACGAAGCAGCATTTTTGCCTGTCTTCTAAGAATGTAGAAGTATTGCGCTGCACTTGTCAGGTTCGCAACTGTCCAGTTATTCTCAGCAGCTGATTGCAGGAAGCGCTCTGTTCTTCCACTTGAATGTTCAGGACCTTGTCCTTCATATCCGTGCGGCAAGAGCATGACTAGACCTGATTTTTGTCCCCATTTTGCGCGGCCTGCTGAAATAAATTGATCGAAATACACTTGAGCCGCATTTGCGAAGTCTCCAAATTGAGCTTCCCAAATCACTAATGTTTCAGGAGAATAGACATTATAACCATATTCAAATCCGATGACAGAGCCTTCCGACAGGGGACTGTTATGGACTGTAAATGATGCATTCACATCACTCAGTTCATGAAGAGCAATAAATTCATTTCCCGTTTGACTGTCGTGAAGAACAAGGTTTCTTTGAGCAAATGTGCCTCGCTCTGAATCCTGTCCGGTCATTCGAATTGGCGTACCGTCTTTTAATATAGATGCAAATGCGAGTGCTTCACCAAGTGACCATTCCACTTTACGGTCATCTGTAAACACCTTTGCACGTTTTTCAAGGATCCGCTTTAGCTTACCGAATACTTGGAAATCTTTCGGCCAGCTAATTAATTCTTCGTTCAGCTTTCTTAATACATCAAATTCTACTGATGTATCCACTGCTGGGAAGCCATTAGATACAGGCTCTGGCAGTTCGATTTCTTGAATCGTATGTTCTTTCTTTGAAGGCACTTTTTTATAGGCTTCTTCTATCTTCGTCGTCACAGCCTGCTCGATTTCTTCTCGTTGTTCTTTTGTCAGAAGACCTTCTGTGACAAGTTTATCTGCAAAGATATTCTTGACCGTTTTATGCTTTCTGACTGCATCATATAGCATTGGCTGAGTTGTAGAAGGCTCATCCATTTCGTTATGACCATATCTGCGGTAACCGATCAAGTCAATTAAGAAATCCTTCTTGAAGCGTTTGCGGTATTCTACAGCTAGCTGAACAGCCGCTAAACATGCTTCCGGATCATCTGCATTGACGTGCACAATTGGAATCTCAAAACCTTTTGCAAGGTCACTTGCATATTTCGTCGAACGAGATTCATTGCTTTCCGTTGTGAACCCGATCATGTTGTTTGCAATGATATGGATGGTTCCACCAACTTGATAGCCTACAAGTTGACTTAAATTTAATGTTTCTGCCACAATTCCTTCTCCAGGAAATGCCGCATCACCATGAATTAAGATGGCTAACGCTTTTTCAACGTCTTGTACTGGATAGCCTTTTTGAGTACGTAATTCCTGAGCGGCACGTGTGCTTCCTTCAATAATTGGGTCAATAAACTCCAAGTGACTTGGGTTATTAGCAAGCGTGACTCTCGCACTCTTTGTATCTTCGTCTTTAATTTGACGATCAGCTCCAAGATGGTACTTGACATCCCCTGTCCATCCGTAGCTAATGCCAATAGAGCCTTCTGATGGAACAAGCTCTTTATTTGGCGCATGCTGGAATTCTGAGAAAATGATCTCATATGGTTTTCCTAAAACATGTGCTAATACATTTAAACGGCCTCTGTGTGCCATTCCAATGTTAATATTTGAAGTCCCTTGTGTAACAGACTCTGATATAATTTCATCAAGTACTGGGACAAGTGCATCTAATCCTTCGATAGAAAAGCGCTTTTGCCCAACAAATGTTTTATGCAGGAACTGCTCAAAGTACTCGACTTCTGTTAATCTTTTGAATACAGAAACTAGTTTATCTGCTGGTTTTTTCTTAAATAGTTCACCAGACTCGATAGAGCTTGAGAGCCAGTTTCGTTCTTCGAAGTCATGCACGTGATCAAACTCAAATGAAATGGTGCGCTTATACGTATTTCTCAAATGGTTAATGGCTTCTATGCCGTTTGAAATGTGTTTTGGTGCGTCTGCACTAATAATCGATATCGGAATATTCTTGACATCTTCTTCTGTTAAACCGTACTCCTTTAAAGGGAACAGCTCTTGTAATTCCTTTTCTTTGCGAAGAGGATTGACGGAAGCATTTAAATGGCCATACGTTCTGATGTCTTCTGCCAGTTTAACGACTGATGCTATCTTTTGGATTTGTTCAGAAGTAACTACATTATTTTCTTTTTTCCCAATTTCCTCCTTCATTTCACTCGGTGGTGCACCAAGTTCATCAAATATGCCTCTTAGATCTTCGTCAACACTATTAGGATCTTGGACATACTGATCGTAGAGCTCGAGCACATAGCCGAGGTTCGGACCATGAAATTCTTCCCAACTCAACGGTTGTTTCACATCATTTTGAAACATTTTGAACACTACCCCCAACTTTGATCATCAAGTGATTGAACACTATCTCGATATAACTTCCAGAACACAATGACCAAATTTATGTAATAAAACGCTTCCAATAATATTCTACCACTGTTTCGGATTACTTTCTACATTCTTTGTTCAATTAAAGATAAAAAATTCACAGAAAAACAAAAAATTTAAATCATTCCGAAAAATATTTTGAAGAAAGGGGCAAAACCTTATGCCCCAATGCTTTTATGCAGCAGTTTCTTCAATAATGGATATAAGACATCTGGCAATGTATCGACATCTGGTACAAAAATGCTGAACTTGCCATACATATCTTGGATGGTTTTCATCTGTGCTTCTTCAATCGGCGAATTGGATAAAAACACGTTGATCACTTCAATTCCCTTTTTCCTCGCTTCAAGAACTGCTTCATGTGTATCCACGATCCCATTTTGTTCGTAGCTGAACGCAGCTGGCTCTCCGTCTGAGAATACAATGAGAAACTTTTGCTCTTCTCTTCGTTTTAAAATCATTTTCGTCATTTGACGAATCGCATAGCCGTCCCGGTTATCCTCTTCTGGCTCAAGTGACATAATGGAAGGTCCTGCATCAAATAAAGAATCTTTGAACGACACGACTGTGTTGAAATAGTTCGGCTGGCTTGTTTCTGTTGCATCGTTTGTATCTTCCCAAAACCCAACAATTTGATGTGGTACTTGAACGGATTTTAAGGCTTCATGAAATAGAACAATTCCCTTTTTCGTCTCATCCATCTTGTCAAACATGCTTGCAGAACAGTCAACTAATAAGGTGAAAACAGCATCAATTTGAGAAGACGGTGCCTGCTTTTTATAGAAAAGACGCGGGTTAGACTCTGTAAAATAGCGAATGAGCTTTTTACTCAGACGGCCTGCATGAAGATCCGTTTTCGGCCATGATTTTTTATGTTCAAGTGTTTTTTGAATCATCTGCTTTAAGCGTTTCTGGTAAGGCTCAATCGCCTTTGCATGCTGCTTGTACACATCTATTTGCTCTGGCTCAGGCGGCTCAGGCGATATCATAATTGGAAACGCATATTTGTTCTCTTTTCCATTCTCATGAGCACCTGCTCCGCTTTCTTCGCCTTCAGCCTCTTCTAATGCTTCGAGCTTTGAATAATCTTTTCGATGTGTTTGTTTTGCAGAGCCTTGAACAGTTCCAAGCGCCTGGTCTCCATCGTCACCTTCTCTTGCTGCATCCTTGCCGAGATCACTTTTCCCGCCGTGTTCTAAATCAAATTGAAGGAAGCTTTTTGATGGCGCTTCAGTTTCCCTATGCCATACTTCCATATATTCTTGGTGGATGTCTTCATCCCCCTCTTTTTCCCGGTCGACTTTGATGTCCTCACTTAATTTAGGTTTTCTTTTTAAGTCATGGAACAGCGGTTCTTTTGCCGCTTTTTCATAGTCCAATTCTGGAAAGAAAAAGTACGTATTCAGCATATCTTTTTCAAGAAGCTCATCAAAGCCTTCTGTCAATTCTTTTACAATGGTTGCGATGTCAGATGTTGAACCTGCTTCATATACACGTTCAAGACTTGACTCAATAAACGGAATCATTGGATGAATCTGCTCGTGAAGGGGCGGAATCTCTTCCAGCGGTGAATCAGCTGTCAGCTTTACATACATTGCACAAAAGAGTGCATCCGTTAAAATGGTTCGTTCTTGGTTAATCGTTAATTGCGTCTTAAAGTGACGCCTGTAAAGCTCTCTTCTCCGTTTAAACACCTTTTTTGTTCCTGGGCGGTCGCGTTTAATTTGCTCTTCAATCCGGATATCTTCAAACAGCATAAACAATTGTTTACATACATTAGGAATGGATAATGTGTGGGCGTAGCGGATCATGTCCTCAAATACAGTGAGATCACTATAGACTGTCCCTACTGCACGCAGGAAAACATCACTTTTTAGCCCTGCTGTCATGTCTTCTTGGTTACGATCATCCCAAAAATGGCTGATGAAAATTTTCTTTTCAAAAGGTTCATAGTAGGACTGCACACCGTATTCAAGCTCGACATCATCACTTTTCGCTAACGTTTTGGCTAAATCTGTTAATTCCATAAATAGAAATGAATCGATTCTGCTGTCATTAAATTTGATGAATTTCAAAAGTCAGAACCTCACTCGAATAATGTTTGGGCGATATTTCTTACCGCTGCTTTTTCCCGGTCATCTTCTAGCTTTTCAACAATCCCTCGTTCAATGGCACGAAGCGGCGGGATATATTGCGCAAGATCACATGTATCTAAGAGGGCGCGAATGGATGCTGCTTCTTCACTGACCTGTCCATTGTGTGCTTGTGTAATCAAGTCTGATGAGAGCTGTACGAATTGGTCGATTAACCGCTCATCCTTTAAAACAGATTGAGATTGAAGGACATCTTTCAGGATGCCGCCGCCGATGTAAGGAACATCAATGACAACAAAACGGTTTTTCAGGGCTTCATTTAGAGGCACTGTGCCAACATACCCTTCGTTGATTGCCGCAATCACGCCAAAGCCCTCTTCTGCTCTGACAACCTCACCTGTAAATGGGTTTGTCATCATTTTTCGGTAGTCGAGTACACCGTTTAAAATAGGCAGGGTTTCCGGTTTCGCCATGTTGATTTCATCAATATATAAAAGGTGGCCTTTTTTCATTGCTTTTGTAACGGGTCCTTCAATGAATTCAATAGAAGCGATCTGACCATCATTGTGGATGGTTTTATAGCCAATTAAGCTTTCTGCATCTAGATCAACCGAGCAGTTCACACTGTGCATCGGCTGCTGAAAGAAAGCGGATAAAGTTTCTGCTAGTTTTGTTTTACCTGAGCCAGTTGGCCCTTTTAATAGAACGTTTTTTCCTAGTGCTAGTGCAATCATGGCATCTTGAATGATAGAAGTATCCTGTGATTCATAGCCGCCTGTTCCAATGAGCGGACGGAATTCTTCTTCTAGCACTTTTGCTTTTGCTTCGATCATTGCTTGAATTTCTTCTGGGAGTGATTGTTGGTTGAACATATATGATTAATTCCTCTCTTCGATCATTTTCCTCACCAAGTATACTAAAAAAACCTTTATGCACTCAATACATAAAGGTTCGTCTTCTGTTATTTTACCATTTCTTTTGTGATCGCTCCGCAAGCAATTCGCTTTCCAGAGTTTCCAGAAGGGTTGCTTAAATAATCATCTGCTTCTGCATGAATGATAAAGCTTCGCCCATTTTGACCGATTAATTGATTCGGACCTCCCTTTAACGTCACATCTGGTACATTGACGACGACATCAATTTGGCCATCTGCTCCTACCTCTAAATTAGGCATATCTCCAGCATGATGCCCCTTTGGGTTGTCAAAGCCATGCTCCCTATGCGTTGGATTAAAATGAGGACCTGCCGTTTCAAAATCTGGCGCTTCACATACACCTGTCTCGTGAATATGGAAGCCATGAGGACCTGGCGGTAACCCTTTTGCTTTTACGTGTAGATCCAGACCATTTGCTGAAGATTCTCTCACTTCGATGCTTCCTATTTTCTGCCCACTTTCATTGATCAATGAAGTGGTCACCGGCGCTTGTTTAGGTGCTGCAACTTCATGACTTTCTTCTGCCATTTCTTTTTTCGGCGGTGCATGACATGCTGATACGAGAAAGACCAAACACATCATGATCGTCCACACTGACTTTTTCATATGACTGCCCCCTTTTCCTTTTGTTATCAGTATGGACAATCTCATGAGAGGGCAAACAAAAAAAGCCGAAAACCGGCTTTTTTAGAAGAAACGTTTTGCACCTAAATAGGCTTTTTTCCAATATGAGTTACTTAAGTTCGAAATACCTACTCCGCTGTCACTTGCATGAAGGAAATCTCCTCCACCCAGGTATAGTCCCATGTGAGAAGGACCTGCTTTGTATGTTGTAAAATAAACAAAATCTCCAACTTGCGGTGTACTGACAGGCGTCATCATATTCCAGTAGCCCGCTGTGCTTAATCTAGATACAGATGAAACCTTGTTAATGAGATAGTAAACAAAGCCGCTGCAATCAAACCCAGCTGGTGTATTACCGCCCCATCTGTAAGGAATTCCTGTCAGCTTTTTACCTTCTTGGATCATCGTCGTGATTTTTGCATTCATTGGAACATCGGTTTTGTTATTGTTGACCGGAGTTGTTGAACCGTTAGACGTAGAACCATTAGAGCCGGAAGCCGTACCATTAATTTTTAACACTTGTCCAATTCTAAGCACATCACTTTTCAGGCTGTTTGCCGTGCGAATGGATTGAACCTGCACCTTAAACTGATTCGCAATTTTCCATAATGAATCACCTGATTTTACGGTATAAGATGTTGTTTTCCCGCTTGAAGACGGGTTGCTAGGTTTAGCAGGGGCTTTCGGCTGACTTGGTTTTGATGCAGCCGTCCCTTTTACTTTCAATACTTGATTCGGATAAATCATATCAGATTTTAATCCGTTTAATGTTTTGATTTCACCAATCGCCATATTTAACGAATTCGCAATTTTCCAAAGGGAATCGCCTAATTTGACCTTGTATGTACTAGATGATGATGAACTATTTGAGTTCGTCGTCTTATTGCTTGAGTTTGAATTTGATGACTGACTGCCGCTCGTCTTCGTGCTCCCAGAGACTTTCAGCTTTTGACCTGGTCGAATCAGGTCACTGTTTAAGCTGTTTAGGCTTTTCAAGCTTGCGACTGACATTTTATGATTTTTCGCAATCAGCCATAGTGAATCTCCAAGCTTTACAGTATAGCTAGATGTCGTTGAAGCACCTGATTTCGTCGCTTTTGAGCCAGTTGATGAGCTGGTTTTTTTACTTTTTGCGCCAGGAATCTTTAAGCTTTGTCCTGCAAAAATCATCGTCGTTTTTAATTGATTAAGAGATTGAAGCTCCGAAATACTTGTATTGTACTGTTCGGCAATCTTCCAAAGTGAGTCACCGCTTTTCACCTTGATCGTCTGTGCTTCTGCCGGTGCAGCAATAACAGCTGAGCCTGCGATCGCTGAAACTGTGAGGCCGGTTACTACTTTTTTCTTCATAGATGAATCTCCGCCTTTCATGATTTCGTTCAACAAAACTTATGTACTAGTTTTGAGTTTCGCATTTAACGGTTCTGCTTCTCTTGCACTATTTTATCTTTATTTCTATTATATTACTCGACATGAAGACGTTGGGCAATAACAAATAGGTTAGAGCAGCAAACTCAAAATGCTAAAACAACGCCATATCGTTTCTATCGGCTGTTTGCTGTATTTATAAACATTTTTTAAGGAATTTTTAAGTTGACGTTTAGAAATATGTCAAAACAAGCACTTTGCTAGTTTCATAGTTCTATTCTACATGACAAATTTTTCTGTATCAAATGACTTTTTACTTAATTGGCTGTTTTTTCTCCTCAAATGAAAAAAGCATCCTTCCCAATGAAGAATGCAGCGATTCGTTTTTATTTTCTTATTTCCGGATCTTTCACGGTGAGCGGATAAAGCACTCCTTCTTTAGCAAACGACATCTTTCCCGTTTCTTCTGATACAACGAGAACCAGTGCGTCGGTCATCCCAGAAAGACCGATGGCCGCCCTGTGTCTTGTGCCAAGAGAAGGACTGACTTTTTTTGAGGTGAGCGGCAGCACATTTGCAGCGGAAACGAGTGTATTTTCTTTCACTAAAAGAGCACCATCATGAAGTGGATTTCCCGGATAGAAAATGCTTTCTATTAATGATGCACTAATTTTCGCATGGAGGTTTGTGCCTCTTTGGATAAAATCCTCGACTTCATCCCTCCTTTGAATCACAATAAGCGCTCCGTGCTTTTGTTTAGATAAATGCTCAATCACTAACGAAAATTGAGCAAATCCAGGCGTGAATTCCTCCATATATGATTGTAAATAAAACGAGGAAGCCTCTGCATGCATTTCATTAAACTGATCATGCAATGATTCGAGGTCACAAAGAAGACATTGTTCCGTCTCATCAAGTGAATCGGCGATTTTCCTTGCATCCATCATGATTTGCATCAAATGTGATTTCATTTCTAATTTAAACATCGCTTCTTCGTTTGTGCGATTTAACATCTTGACCATTTCCCTCCTTCTTTGGTTTGTGTCATAAAATAACAAATTGTGCACATTCTATTTGTATGGAGGTGAACTCAATATGACCATTCAGAAAGTCATTCAATATGCTTGCAGCATTTTAGGTGTTGTCAGTCTTTCTTTTATTTATGCCCAAATGTTTAAAAAAACGAAGCCATCAAAGAAAAATAATCCGACGGAGAATTGATTTTTTTACATAGCATGATATAATTCCTCTCGTTATTTCTGTTCAGAGAGGAACTGATGATGAGAGAAACGAATAGCATTCGAACAAAGTTGACACAATTTCTAACCATTTTGATCCCGATTTTAATCACACAAGCGGGTCTTTCGCTTATTACGTTTTTAGACACGGTGATGTCTGGAAAGGTGAGCGCAGAAGACCTTGCGGGTGTCGCGATCGGTTCCAGCATTTGGACACCTGTTTATACAGGGCTTGCCGGTATATTAATGGCCGTTACTCCGATTGTGGCCCAGCTGATGGGTGCAGACCAAAAACAAGACGTTCCTCGGGCTGTCTTTCAGGCCATCTATTTATCCTTTCTTTTAAGTGTCGTTGTGATCGTCATTGGAACGATTAGCGTCCCTTTCATATTAGGAGGACTTGGTCTTGACCCATCCGTTGAGGATATTGCCCGGCATTTTCTCAGCTTTCTTGCTTTTGGGATCATCCCGCTGTTTGGTTATTCAGTGCTGAGGTCATTTATTGATGCATTAGGGAAAACACGTGTGACGATGTTTGTTACGTTAACAGCACTTCCTATTAACTTTGTTTTAAATTATTTATTGATATTTGGGAATTTTGGCTTGCCAAAGCTAGGCGGTGCAGGGGCTGGCCTTGCATCTGCGATGACGTATTGGGCCATTTTCATCATGAGCATTTGTATTGTCATCAAGGCAGAACCATTTGCCTCATTTCGTTTGTTTCAAAAACTGCCTCGGTTCAACATCTCCCGTATGGGGCAAATACTGAAAATCGGTATCCCTATTGGGTTTGCGATCTTTTTTGAAACGAGCATTTTCGCAGCTGTCACGCTTTTAATGGGTCACTTTGATACCGTGACGATCGCCAGTCACCAAGCAGCAATGAACTTTGCTTCTATCTTATACATTTTACCGCTTAGTATCTCAATGGCTTTAACGATCGTCGTTGGCTTTGAAGCCGGTGCCATGCGGTATAAAGACGCACAAATCTACAGCTATATTGGAATTGGAACTGCTGTTTTATTCTCATTATGTACGGCAGCACTCATTTTGTTATTTAGACCAGAGATCGCAGGTTTATATACAACTGACTCGGCTGTTTTACAGCTGACACAGCACTTTTTGATTTACGCCATCTTTTTCCAGCTGTCAGATGCGATCGCTGCACCGATTCAAGGGTCTCTTCGCGGCTATAAAGATGTGAACTATACACTCATTGCAGCTTTTTTCTCTTACTGGGTCATCGGTCTTCCTGCCGGCTACCTGATTGGCACATATACCTCATTTGGGGCGTTCGGCTATTGGATCGGTCTCATTGCAGGGCTTGCCGCTGGTGCAATCGTCCTCTTTATCCGTCTCAGGTTGATTGAAAAACGACTGATTCAACTTAAACATGCACCCAATCATTAAATACGACACAAAAAAGCAGCTGATCCTTGTCAGCTGCCTTTTTCATTAGTCATTCCATTGATACGTCCAGAAAATTTCTTCATCCAACCATTTTTGGACGACTGGTTCTTTGTTTTTCAGTTTCTGCTCAATTTCTCTCAGTATGCCTTCTGTTTGTGTTCTGTGCGCTCTCAGTGCATTTAATTTGATATCTGCTACATCTGTAATATTGATCACAATATCTGCATTTCCTAGCACTTCTTCTCTATTTCTCGTAATGGCCATGCAGTATGTGACAGGACGGTCTTCTTTTTTCTTACGGTAAAGAGCACGGATGACGGCTTCCCCTGTCGCATCATGATCAGGGTGTACACCGTGTCCTGGGTAAAACGTGACAATAAGTGTTGGTTTGACTTCATCGATGATGTTTTCCATCACATCCGCCAAATACTCATCATCTTCAAATTCGAGCGTCTTATCACGTAGTCCAAGCATACGTAAATCCGTGACATCCATTTCTTTGCATGCATTGATTAATTCCTGTTTTCGTAATTCAGGAAGTGTCTCACGGTTGGCATATGGTGGGCTGCCCATAATTCTGCCCATTTCCCCAAGTGTCCCGCATGCATACGTGACTGGAATTCCGCGTTTTCTGCTTTGTGCGATGAGACCTGCGACCCCATAGGATTCATCATCGGGGTGAGGCAGCATCACTAATACATGTTCGTTCATCACTCGTCACCCTTTCTCCTACACCTGAAATGGTGTTTCACTAATTTGTAATGAGATCGCTAGTTTCCCGTCTGGCAAGTGCCCTGCTAATAGCAGGCGGCCTTGTTCATCAAACACATAGTCGGTCAAGCCTTCTGCGTAAATCCAGCCATCTTCTGTTTTCATTCCAACACGGTACGGACCTTGTCCTTTTATTTTCGCCTGTGAATAGACAACTTTCGCATTGCGGATATACGCCACGACCGTCATATTTTGTTCATTTACATGAGCTGAATAAGAACCAGTTGTCGTTTCAAGATGAACGAAGACTGGACGATTTAAAAACGATTCAAGATGTGCAGTGACATCTT
This sequence comes from Bacillus sp. SIMBA_154, assembly GCF_046536015.1. Classification (NCBI taxonomy): domain Bacteria; kingdom Bacillati; phylum Bacillota; class Bacilli; order Caryophanales; family Bacillaceae; genus Bacillus; species Bacillus sp. SIMBA_154. Next base: position 517,275 of record NZ_JAWJBV010000001.1, on the reverse strand, counting down.
CCGTTTGAATTGGTTTCATGAGTGGTTCCTTCCTTCATTTTGAATTAATTCTCGCAGCTTTTTCGTATGTAAGCTGATCAGCTGCAATTGATGATCATGCTCAAGCTCACTTTCTAATATTCTCTCCACAGCGAGCACATACTTTTGATGTAACGATTTTCTCGCCCGCGGATGGGTGCGAGCATCCAGTAAATCATCACGTATGGCCTCGTGTAAAGAAGACATATTATCGACATCAAGCTGACGATTTTTCCATAAAGATCGATAAGCGGCTGTAAGCTCATTGGCTGATGACATGTGATCACCTCTACAGTTTTGGTAACAACTTATTATGACATGATCTGCCTTTAAAAAAAAGCAAACTGCTTGTTCTCTTTAATGAGAATTCGCTGTTTTTTTCATGCGTAATTGTGAGGTGGTAAACAGTAAAATGGCCACCCAAATACAGAAAAACGTCAAGATTTTTGCTGCAGATAAGTGTTCGTGATACACAAATAGCCCTAAAAACAGCGTAATCGTCGGTGCAATGTATTGCAAAATGCCGACTTGATACAGAGGAAGCCTTTTTGCGCCTTCAGAAAATAAAAGTAGCGGCACAGCCGTAAAAACCCCTGCAAAAAATAAGAGGCCCAGCGATCCGAAACTGTTTGGATTCATGGTCACCACAGGTTCTTTTAAGTAGAATAATAAATAAACAAGTGCAGCCGGTGCGAGAAGCAGCGTTTCAATCGTTAACCCAATAGCGCTCGTAAAGCTCATCCTTTTTTTAATCAGTCCATAGAAACCAAAGCTAAAGGCTAATAAGAAAGCAACGACAGGAAATGAACCGTACTGAACCGTTGAAATGATCACACCAGCGGCGGCAATGAGAATCGCGATCGTTTGCATTTTATTCAGTCGTTCTTTCAAGAAAAGGATGCCTAATAAAACGGATACTAGCGGATTAATATAGTATCCTAAACTTGCTTCTAGCATGAGATGATGGTTGACTGCCCAAATGTACACATACCAGTTGACCGAAATTAAAATAGCAGATAAAAGTAATGAGAAAAGTGCTTTTCCATCCATCATCAGCCCCTTCACAGTCTGTATTGCTGGGCGGACTTGCTTTAAATAAAGGAGAATACCACACATAAAAACAAATGACCATACGATTCTGTGAGCTAAAATTTCGCCTGACGAAATATGCTCCATCAGTTTCCAATATAATGGGAATAGCCCCCATAATGTAAAAGATGCTGCAGTATACAGGACACCTTTTGATTGATGCTGTTCGTTCAATCTAACCATTCCTTTCTAAACCTATCGTATATTATAGCACGCACTCAGGTGAATGGGCATATACTAATTCAGGGCATTTAGAAAGGATGATTTGCATGTTTGACTGGAACCGATTATTCCCTTTTCAAAAGCAATTTTCAAAAGAAGCCTTAAAAAATTCAGATCCTAAAGACGTTGAGCAATATGTCAATCAAGTGATGGAAAGTGTATTCGGCTCCAATTATTCTGCTCAGTTCCCCTTTCAGGATCCGCTGTCTCAGCATCAAAAAACAAGAGAGCCAGACGTCAAAAAAGAGAAAGAGCCGAATGTTGAAGTGTTTGAAACAACTGATCACGTGTTTGTCAAAATAGAGCTTGCTCGTCCGAACACAGAAAAAGTGAAAATCAAACATACAGCCAATCTGCTGTTTATTGATCATTTTCCTGAAGAGAATGAACAAAAGAAGATCGTCCTGCCTGCTGCCGTGAAAAGAAAAGGAACGAAGGCTTCGTATCAAGAGGGTATTTTGGAAATTATGTTCTTAAAGCATGATGATCCGGGGATCTCTGAAATTGATATTCCATTATAAAAAGCCTGCTTTGATATGGAAGCAGGCTTACTCTTTTTTCTTAATAATATGGTGGATATCCGCCGCCATAAGGTGGTGGAGCAGGCGGTGGTGGTGGTGGCGGGTAATATGGACGAGGATAATTAAAAATCGCACTTCCTAGAAATCCGCCAAGCAGTCCGCCGACTAAAGGAGCGCCAAAACCAAAAAACAAAGGGACTCTGGATTCATATGGCGGAATGCCAGGGGCGCCGCCTCGAAAATACGGAGTATGAGGGTACATGCATTTCTCCTCCTTTGTCATGTGCCTAACATCAGCATATTCACCAGGAGACAAAACGTTTGGGCAAACCTGAAACTAGGCTTGCTCCTTTTTTTCATGAGATCCAGCATATTCCCCTGCCCAGCGCGATACTTCTCCAAACACACCGTTTAATGCATTCCCCTTTTCGGTTAGACAATAGATGACTTTGACAGGCGTTTCAGGCAGTACAATTCGCTCTATAATTCCTTCTTGCTCAAGCTCTTTTAAGCGTTCTGCGAGCATTTTTTGACTGATGGATGGAATAATGTCCGTCAGGTCTTTAAACCGCTTTGGACCATCAAGCAATACATGAATAATGAGACCATTCCACCTTTTGCCAAGAAGTAAAAAAGCTTGCTGAATGTGTGGACATAATTGGAATTCCATATATTTCAGCCTTTCTTTTCCTGATTGTTTGACAAACTAACGGTATACAATTTAAAATATCTTTAGTTACAATAAGTAAGTTTCTCACTTTTTTATTTATTGTACCATACTATTTGCAAAAACGGGAGGAAATATCCATATGGCGAGCGATCAAAAAACGATTGAAATTTTAAAAGAAAGAGCTTCAGTAAAAGAGTATGATACAACTCATGAAATGACAAAAGAAGAGCTAACAGAACTTCTTAATGTTACAACAAAAGCACCATCTGCGTGGAACCTTCAGCATTGGCATTTCACTGTATTCCATAGTGCTGAATCAAAAGCAAAGTTACTTCCAATCGCTTACAACCAAAAGCAAGTCTCACAAGCATCAGCTGTTATTGCAGTGTTAGGTGACCTTGAAGCCAATAAAAATGGCGAAAAAATCTACAGTGAGCTAGCAGAACAAGGCTTCATTACAGAAGATATTAAAGAAACACTCATGACTCAAATTAATGGCGCTTACCAAAGTGAGCAGTATGCACGTGAAGCAGCGTATTCAAATGCATCATTAGCTGCTATGCAATTAATGATTGCTGCTAAAGCAATGGGATATGATACATGCGCAATGGGTGGTTTTAGTAAAGAAGCGTACATCAAAGAATTCAATGTGAGCGGCCGCTACGAACCAGTCATGCTGATCTCAGTTGGTAAAGCAGCAAAAGAAGCTCATAAAAGCAATCGTTTTGACATCGAAGAAGTATCTGATTTCCTATAAAAAATGGCAGAGCCTCAGCTTTCATGCTGGGGCTTTTTTATTTGTTTTAAATATTATTCCTCCATACTTTTTTTCAAATCCCACTCTTCACTCTTCTGTCTTTTTGCGAATGAAAGCGTTATATTAGTATGGCATTCTCAAAAATGATTGTTTTTTCTGAAAATGGTCTTGTGATCTAATCTGACAACTGCTATTATTATGAAATTACAAAATATTCAGGAGGAAAACATGAATAAAAAATTGATGCTGGCACTACTTATATCGATTCCTTTCATCGGACAGCTCGCACTGCTTCCCTTTGTGAATCGTATTCATCCATTTGTGATTGGGCTGCCCTTTTTCCACTTCTGGCTCTTACTATGGATTGTTCTCACACCAGTTTGTACATTTATCATTTACCGGATGCAACATTCAAATGGAGGAACTGACTAATGCAAGGAAATTTAACAGCTTTATTGATTACTGCAAGTATTATTTTCATCGTCGTGGTCATCGGATTTGCCGCTGGTCGTGACAAATCGTCAAGACAGTCGGTAGAAGAATGGTCTGTCGGCGGGAGAAAATTCGGCGGGCTACTCGTCTGGTTCCTCGTTGGCGCAGACTTATATACAGCTTATACCTTTTTAGGGCTCACAAGTACAGCTTATACAGCTGGAAGTGTCGCTTTTTTCGCTATCCCTTATTCGGTTCTTGCTTATTTTATTGCTTATTTTTTCTTACCGAAACTTTGGACAGTTGCGAAAAATCACAAGCTTACAACCCTTGCTGATTATGCACGTGAGCGGTTTGACAGCAAGCTGTTATCTAGTTTGATTGCCATTATTGGTGTACTTATGCTTATTCCTTATATTTGTCTTCAGCTGAGCGGGATTCAAGATACGTTAACTGTCGCTGGAACTAGTTATATTAATGTGAATGCAGTTGTTATTATTTCATTTATTTTAGTTGCACTTTATACATTTTTCAGCGGTATTAAAGGACCTACATATACAGCCATTATTAAGGATATTCTTGTTTGGGTGATCATGCTCTTTATGGTGGTTTCTCTGCCAATCATTCATTTTAACGGATGGACACCTATGATGAATACGTTAGTCAAGGAAGCACCACAGCTTCTGACGATACCTGAAGGCGGTCCTAAAGGCATTTTGTGGTTCATTACTGCTTCAGGCGTTTCTGCCCTTGCTCTTTTTATGTGGGCACACGCGGCAACTGGTGTTTTTACAGCCAAAAGCGCAGATGCCATCCGTAAAAACAGCATATTTTTGCCTCTTTATAACATTGTGTTGATTTTGGTCATCTTCCTTGGGTTTATTGCATTTTTAGTCTTACCAGAAGATACTAATCCAAGATTTGCTCTTCTTCATTTAATTCAAACGTCATATGGTGGCGTGATGCAGGGGCTGGCTTATTCAACGATTGCGCTGGCTTCTCTCATTCCATGTTCCATCATGGCCATTGGCGCGTCGAATTTATTTGCGAATAATTTATACCGTGACTTAATCCATCCAAATGTGACACCGAAAAGATTAACCATCATTACACGTTCGATGGTGTTTATTGTCATCGGGCTGGCCCTTTTATTCGGGATGCTCTTCCCAACTGCACTCGTCACGCTCCAGCTGATCGGTGTTTCAGGAATGGTTCAAATTTTCCCAGCGATTGCGATCAGCTTGTTCTGGAAAAAACAGTCTAGAGAAGCCACCATTGCAGGGCTGGTCGTAGGGATTATCGTCACCTTTACAGCCAATATTACACAAGTAACGTTCGGCCTTTATGAGGGCTTTCTCGGTTTACTAGCAAACGTTGTGGTCATCTTGATGTTGAATCCATTCTTCCAAAAGAATGTCACATACAATTCAGTTACAAATGATCTGTTTGAAAAGGACAACGAAAAAGCAGCAACGATGGCAAATGAAGCGTAAGCATAAGAAAAAACAGTCCCCTAATGAGGACTGCTTTCAGCGTGTAGACAAACCCTCGCATTCTTTGTCAGGTCTGCGCTCCGGTGCTCACGAATGTCAAATTCGCTCCGCTCCAGTGCTCGTCCTTCCTAGACTTCAAAGGTTTTCTATCACGCTGAAAAGAAGACAAAGGGCTAAAATAAACATCATTTTAGCCCTTTGTCAACAATCTAAAAGCAGTCCCCTGATGAGGACTGCTTTTTCTTTATTTCATTTCTTTTTTTAAGACTTCAAGTGCTTTTTTCATTTGCGTATCATTTTTCTTTAGCTTATCTTGGATGTTTGTCATGAGTACCGTCGTTGTATCCCCTGTGAGAATACCGTCTGCCTTCAGATCATGATCTGTTTGGAAGCTTTTCACGATAGACTGGAATGCTTGATCATACTCACCATTTGCTTTTGCTTTATAGCCAAGTGCTTGGAACATTTTTTGAGCCGCTTTGACTTCATCACCATTATCATTGAGCTGATACGTCTTTTTAGGGCTTAAATATGGCAGCTTCGCATAACTTGGCAAAGATGCTTTCACCTGTGGTTCAATTCCTTTTTTGTGAATCCAAGAACCGTTCGGTGTCAGCCACTTCGCAATGGTTAACTTGACACTAGAACCATCATTATAGCTTTGCGCATTCTGAACAGTTCCTTTACCGAACGTCTTTTCACCAACAATTTGAATGCCTGATGATTGGTGCAGAGCAGCCGCCATGATTTCAGCAGCGCTGGCTGAGCCGCCGTTTACAAGGACAACTGCCGGTTGATGGACTTTGCGTTCTTTTTCAGCCTTGTACACTTGTTTCTTCCCTTTTTCTTCAACCTGCATAATGACTTTTCCTTTATCGATAAAGTCATTACTCATTTCAATCGCTTCTGTCATAATACCGCCTGGATTATCTCTCAGGTCGATGACAAATCCTTTTGCCCCTTTTTTCTCGAGGTCATCAATCGCTTTATCTAGCTCTTTAGATGTTGTTTCAGCAAAGGACGTAATTTGGATTTCTCCTATTTTATCTTTTGTTAATTTTGCATAAACCGTTTCAAGTGGAATGGTGTCTCTTGTGATGTTCACATCTACATTGCCAACACCTTGCCGATTGAGATGCAGCTTGACATCCGTTCCTTTTTTGCCTCTGATGAGAGAGACTGCTTTGTTTACCGACATTCCTTTTGTACTTTTTCCATTCACCTTTAAAATACGATCATGAGGTTTCAAACCAGCTTTTTCAGCAGGAGAGCCTTTAATCGGCGCGACAATTAAAATTTGTCCATCCTTTTCTTCTACTTGTGCACCGATTCCTTCAAATGAGGAAGAAATGGTATTGTTAAATCCTTCGGCTTCCTCCTGATCCATATATGTAGAGTATGGATCATCAAGTGATGCAATCATTCCTTGAATCGCACCATCTACTAGTTTTTGATCATCCGTTTTTTCGTAATACTCATCTTTTACTTTCGTATAAGCAGCCATGAGTTTACTAAACTTCTCATCTCCTGAGACACTGACAGCACCTTGTTTTGTGATCACAAATGTAATCGCTGAGGAAAGTGCAGCTGTCACCAGAATGGCTATCACGAACTTGAATTGTTTTTTCAAAAAAACACCACCTTTATCTCCTTTCATTATTATCAAGGACGATTCTCCATCCGTCAACCAAAGGATAAAACTTCTATTTGAAAAGATAAGCCACTTGACTCTGCATTGCATAATCTTTAGAGAGGAATATGATAAGGAAAGAAGGGATTTCATGAGTGATTATGTAGAAATGCTTGCCTATTTTGGCGTATCGGGTGCCCATCCTGGTGGAATTGAGTTAACGAAATCGATGATTGAGCATATAAAACTGACGCCGGATGCGCGTATACTGGATACCGGATGCGGTACGGGACAAACGGCTGCGTATTTAGGAAATTTAGGTTATCAGGTGGAGGCGATTGATACGCACCCTTTGATGATTGAAAAGGCCAACCTTCGATTCGAGCGAGAGGAACTGCCGATCCGTGCCTTGCAAGCATCCATTGAACAGCTTCCATTTCCAGATACAGCTTTCTCTCTACTGATCAGTGAATCTGTTTTAAGTTTCACCGAATTACCTGCGGCGCTTGCTGAGATTAAACGGGTGCTTTCCCCTGGAAGTCAATTGATCGCAAATGAAGCTATGTTAAAAGCACCTTTGAAACCGGAAGAGCTGGCAGTTGTTCGAGATTTTTATGGCTTCCACTCCCTCTTTTCGCTTGAAGAATGGAAAGAGCAGCTAATAGCGGCAGGCTTCCGTGATATTCGGATTCTCTCATTCGATGAACACATGGTGCAGGAGGAGCCTACAGAAATGGATTTATCTGAACAAATACCGCCTTCTCTTTACGATACACTGCAAACACACTATGACCTCATTCAAGCGCACCGGGAACATCTGAGTCACATTCTATTTGAATGTACAGTATAAAATGAGCAAAACTCCTATATGTTTTGTCCAAACTCTATGAGGTCTCTCGCATAGGATAAGAGTGAAAAGAGTTTGTCATAAGGAGGAAAAACATGGAGCGCTACTACAAGCTTTGTCAGCAGCATATGGGGAAAGTCGCTAGAATTACCGATCGTAATGGCAGAGTGCATGTTGGACGTATTGAGCGGGTGACAAACCGCAAAGTTTATATTCGTCCAGTCGGTGGGTCTCGCCAAGGCTTTGGCTTTGGTTATTACGGAGGATATTATGGCTGGGGTGCAGCTTATGGCATTGGTCTCGGATTCATTACCGGCTTCGCACTAGCAGGATTGTTCTTTTTTTAAAAGGAGAATAAAAGAAGGCCCCCCAAACAGCTGGGAGGCCTTTTATTTGTTTAGATTTTCTTCACTTTGTTCATGTACTCTTCAAATGTTAAGTCGTGATCATGCATCGCTTTTGCTGCTTCTTTTCCAACATAGCGCAGGTGCCACGGCTCATATTCAAATTTCGTGATGTCTTCTTTTCCTTTTGGATAACGAATGATAAAGCCATATTGATAAGCGTTTTTAGCAACCCATTTGCCATCAGGTGTTTCACCAAACTTTTCAGAGATCTCAAAGCCGGCACTCTTTGAGGAAATGTCCATTGCGAGACCTGTTTGATGTTCACTTTCGCCTGGTAAAGCTACTGCTTCTTGGGCTTTGTCTTTCCCTTTTAATTTGACCTCACTGTCAAAAATGACTTTTTGACGGTCGTAGGAGCGATAGCCAGATACAGCAGCCAGTTCGAAGTTTTCCTTTTTCGCGCCTTTGAAGAACTTCTCAAGTGCTTCCGCTGCTTCTTTACGAATATATCGTTTTTCAATATCCTCTGAAAAAGAGAATTCTACTTTTGGTACAACGAGATCAGAAGGTTTATAGGTTCCTGGCAGTGCGTATTCTTTGTTGACTAATGCTAGCACATTTTCAGGATTTTGTATGGTTTTCAGCCCACTGACAACCTTGATGTCATTGAAATGTTCACTCTTTAACGTCAGCTCTTGATCAGATGAATCTGCCGTATCATTTGAGTTTTGCTGGGATGTTGAACTTGCTGTGTTTTTTTGTTCGTTTGTTTTGCTTGATTCAGATGTACCGCTTTTTTGATCCAGCAACTGGCAGCCTGATAGTGCCGCTGTCAAACCAAGAATTGATGCGATTGAGAGTATTTTATAGCTTTTCTTCATGACATACCTTCCTTTTGCTCTACTAAAAAAATAAAGATGCGCTACATCGTAGCACACCCTTTATATTATTATAAAACAGAGTCTAGTGCAATTAAGATCATTTCGTCAAAAGTCGTTTGACGCTCTTCAGCAGTTGTTTCTTCTCCTGTCAGAACATGATCACTTACTGTCAGAATCGATAACGCTTTTCTACCAAATTTTGCAGCAAGCGTATAAAGAGCTGTTGTCTCCATTTCAATCGCTAGGATACCGTATTGATCCATAAGTTCAAGTGGTTTTTCATTGTAAAATTGGTCTGCTGTAAATACATTTCCGACACGAACGGCTACATTTTTTGCTTCTGCTGTGTCGTAGGCTTTCTTGAGAAGACCAAAATCAGCGCAAGGCGCGTAATCAATCGGTCCAAATGCCACACGGTTCATTTGTGAATCTGTTGAAGATGTCTGGGCTAAAATGACATCACGCACATTGACATCCTTTTTGATCGCTCCGCAAGACCCAACGCGGATTAAGTTTTGAACATCATAGCTTTGAATGAGTTCATTCACATAAATCGAAATAGATGGTACGCCCATTCCAGTGCCTTGTACAGAAACGCGCTTTCCTTTATAGGTTCCAGTAAAACCATACATTCCGCGCACTTCGTTATAGCACTCAACATCTTCTAAATATGTATCTGCTATATATTTCGCACGAAGCGGATCGCCTGGCAGCAATACCGTTTCTGCAATTTGTCCTTTTTCTGCTCCAATATGTACACTCATTTTTTAGCCTCCACTTACGTTTAACATGTGTTTTGTCCTATTTATTATAAACGATTGAGACCTAAAAAGAAAATACCAGCTGGTTCGAAAGCTGGTATCCTAGATCATCTATTTAACTTATCGTCATCAGTCGTTCACTGCGTTTCCACCCTGCCGGAAAGAGCTGATAATAGCATTTCCCCTTTTTCCTATCATCAATCACAACGATATCCCCTGTTGTGATAAACCGCGCATTGTAATCATTAGGGACTGTATCATGTACATTAAATGTCGAGAATGCTTTTTCCAGAACATCAAGGTGTGTTCTGCCGCCAATCTTTGTCCGGTACACAGGCTGATGCCCGCTTGCAGCACCATATTCAGGTGTCTGATAAATGGTTAAGTGATATGCTGAAGGTTTCTTTTGAAAAAATCTCAACGTCAATTGCATTCAAATCCCTCCCCTTTTATATAAAATTGGCTGGGATCTGTCAATTTCCTTCTTCTATTTTTGTCGAATGACAGGCAACCTTTCGTCAATCTTTTTACATAGAAGAAATAAAGCTAGTCCTATCGCAAAGCCTCCCGTGACATCTGTCAAATAATGGACACCAATATACATCCGGCTGATGCCAATCAAAAACACGCATAGTCCTGTGATCAGGTAGACGGTTTTTTGTTTTTCTTTCAGCCATGGAATCATCTCAACTAATAGATATGCGATAAAAGGATAAATCGTCGCTGCATTCATCGAATGTCCACTCGGAAAGCTGTAATAGGTTTCATTGACAAGATGATCAAAGGCCGGACGCTCTCTAGCAAACAGCCCCTTTAGTTCATGATTGATTGTTTTTTCTGTAAGATATAATAGAAAAAGCAGCATGATAGAGTAGTAGCGCTTATACACTAGGAGTACCACACTAAAGATGAGCATGATTGGAACTAGCAGCGCGCTGATGCCAAAGTCCGTCGCAGCCAGCATGACATCATTTATAAAAGGGAGTCTGATGTTCTCAAACCATAGGATGACCTGGTTGTCCAATTCCTGAAATACACCAGATACCATGAGCGCAGTGATGGCACCAAATAAAATGAAAAGAAATAGGATATACACGCGAAAGATTCCCCTCCCTCCTCAGAATCTCTTCAAAGTATAGTGCCTACCACGCCTCTTCTTCAACTATCATTGCTTTCCTCAGCATATATTCAAATGTAATGTCAGCCAGCTCAAACGTTTCTAGCTCAGTCGGTATGTACCCTCTTTTGACCAGCTCCATGTAGAAGAATTCCGCAATTTCCTCTGTATCAATCACCAAATCTGCTTCTTTCATTGCTTTCCGCCTCCTTTTTTATGATGTATGAACGCTGCCTGTTTTTTATTACAGTTTGTCATAATGGCTCATTCCATACATATAAATGCATTAAACAAAAAGAAAAGGGGCTTGAGGCAATGAAATGGTTAAGCATATTAGATGGAGAAACGTTTGATCAGGTGATGGGCCGTATCTTGAGGGGATGGTTTTATGTGATTGTATTTTTATGTGTACCTTATTTTTTATTCGTGTTAGGACAAGTCTTTCTTTAACCAAAATGCTCGTTTAAACTTTCCAAAATAAAATCCATCATATCCTTATATTCTGGATCTTGGAAAAATTCGTAGAGAATTTTATAATCATTGTAAATATCAAGAAGCTCATCCACTATAGATACAGCGAGGAATTCTAGTGGTGCTTCGCTTTCTTGTTTCTCTCCCAACTGTAATAGAGCCGTTTGTACCATATCTTCCTCTATTTCTTTTGAGGTTTCTCCCACGTAATGCACAAAAAGAAGCTGATGAACAAACTGGTCCATCTCATATTTCCTTAGGACAAGCGTTAAGTCTTCCTCCTCTGTTTCCAGCCACTCTCCGTCCTTTAGCCTCGTGAGTTCGTAAATCACATCTTCCCAGCCATCTTCAAGGTAGCGCCAAATTTCAGTCCGATGACCAATGATTTTAAATAGCTCTTTTCCGTAATCTTTTACATATACAACATCGCCAATGAGGAACTCATATTCAATGTCCAGCTTTTCTGTATCCACAATCACTCCGTCGTACTCATCGTAAAGCTGCAGTGATGTTTCAAAATAAAGCACCTCATTATGATTGACCTCATATAAATAGTGCTGGTCAATTTGATGGACTTTTGTAATCGTTCCGACTGTGCCGTACATGACAACGACGACAATATCCCCTACTTGATATTTTGGTGCTTTCGCCTTCATTCTGTCTCCCCCTTGCCCGACTTTTGGTCTTAACGTATCGTATGCCGGCGCAAGGAATTCTGCATGGGCAACCACACCATGCAAAACGCCATTTTATTTCTCCATCAAAAAACCGCTTCTCCCATCCGGAACAAGCGGTTGTATGTGTGTTATTTTTTTTTGACTTCTACTTCGTATTGTTCAAACGCTTCGTCAAATGTAGTCATCGAGTTTAAATAATCGCCATTCAATTCTAAATAGGCACACAGCTCATGATAATCAGTGGAAGCTTTAGGAAAGCTGTGATCTTCATAAGCAGCATTTGCAAAATGACTGATTTCATCTTTCGGTTTTGGATGTCTGTACTTCATTAAATAATGGTAAAACGACTTCACCTGGTTTTCCCTCCGCGACACTCTATTTTGTTGTTATATTATACAGGAATTTGCTGACTTGTATAGGCGGAGGTACAACTTATGATGAAAAATCAAAGTAATTTCGCTTTAATAACCGCTCCATGCTCATTAATTCTTCGTATGACATTTTTTCTGGAAGTTTTGTTTGGTCCACTAAAATTAATTGATCTTCTATCTCTTTTACCGTCTCATCCTTTTGATATGTCATTCCGCAATGCATGCAAGAAATGGACGGCGTGTCGATAATTTCAATGGATTGTGTGCCAGTGATCAGCTCCCAATAGACGGTTGTCTGCTCCGCGTTTGCTTTGTTTTCCTCACACCAATCACATGTCAGCAAGGTTATTTCTCCTCCTTTACAGTTTCTTCTTTTTTGAGCTGCGCTTGATATTTCTTCTCTTTTAATTGATCCCGTTTTTCACGTTTGTTTTTGAGCGTATCATGCTCAGGATTTGTCTCATATGCTTCTCTTCGTTTCATCCGGCTTAAATTTTCAGGCGTAAACGATCTTGCTTCATCTTGAAATAGAGCAGTGACGCCAATTGCCGGTTCTTGTTTTTCTTCATAAATTTCATTAAAATACGCATCTCCCTGGCCTGCGACGTAATGCTCTGGCTCTGGGTACGATGTGATGACGCCTTCAAAGTTACGAAGGACGACTTTGTCAGGGCTTTGCGATAATAAATAATTTGGCTGCAGGGCGATCTTTCCTCCGCCTCCTGGGGCATCTACAACAAAGCTTGGCACTGCATAACCGCTCGTATGCCCTCTTAAGCCTTCAATGATTTCAAGTCCTTTTGAGACGGGTGTTCTAAAGTGACCAATGCCCTCAGATAAATCACATTGATAAATATAATAAGGTCTGACGCGAATCTTCACGAGATCGTGCATCAGCTTCTTCATAATTGGAACACTGTCATTAATACCCGCTAGGATCACGGCCTGATTGCCTACAGGGACACCGGCATTCACAAGACGTTCACACGCTTCCTTTGCTTCTTTTGTGATTTCAATACTTGTATTGAAATGGGTATTCAGCCAGACCGGATGATATTTTTTCAAAATCTCACACAGTTCATCTGTAATTCTTTGCGGAAAGACAACCGGCGCGCGGGTACCAATACGAATGATCTCAACGTGCGGAATGTCTCGTAAGTTTTTCAAAATGTATTCGAGCACTTGATCATTGATTAACAGCCCATCTCCGCCTGAAATTAACACATCCCGCACCTCAGGTGTTTCTCTAATATAGCCAATTGCAGCATCTAGTTGCTTTTTTGGTACGCCCATGCCGATCTGTCCGGAAAAACGTCTTCTCGTGCAATAGCGGCAGTACATGGAGCACTGATTTGTCACAAGAAACAGCACACGATCTGGGTACCGGTGCGTTAAACCTGGGACAGGTGAATCCTCATCTTCATGAAGCGGGTCTTCCAGGTCATATTTTGTTTTATGAAGCTCCTCTGCAATTGGCACAGATTGCATGCGCACCGGACATCTTGGATCGTCTGGATTCATCAGTGAGGCATAGTAGGGTGTAATGTTGAGTGGAATGGTTTTGGTGGAAATCTTCACCCCTTCTTTTTCCTCTTCTGTTAAGTTCACGATTTTTTCTAAATCATCAAGCGTTTTAACGGTATGCGTCAACTGCCAAATCCAGTCGTTCCACTTTTCCTCGGGTACATCTTTCCAAAGCTCAATGTCCTTCCAATGACGCGTTGGTTCATACAGTTTCTGATTCATATCCATTCCCCCTATCAGCATTCACTTTATACTATGCAAGTTATGTGCCAACATGGGAAAATGCCCCTATTGTTTACAAAAGGAGCTTTTTTCACCATATTTTCATGATTGGAAGTGCCTACATTTCGGCATCTGCATATTTCTTCAGTTTGTATTGCAGCGTTTGTCGAGGGATCTTTAAGGCTGCGGCGGTTCGTTTAATATTCCCGTTATGCTTACTTAAAGCTTCTTGAATCAATGTTTGTTCAAATGAAGTAACCTGACTTTTTAATGTGGACTGCTGAGATTCGTTTTCTCTCTTCTGAGCCCGTAAATGAGCAGGAAGATATGCCGGGGTGATGTCTTCCGCTTCCTTTGGCATCATCAAAACAGCATGCTCAATGGTATGTTTTAATTCTCGGACGTTCCCTGGCCAGTGGTGCGCCATAAACAATTGTGCCGTTTCTTCAGAAAGGCGGGTGACATTTTTAGAAAACTGGTGATGATAGGTTTGAATGAAATGATGGGATAGCAGCTTGATATCTTGCTTTCTCGCTCGAAGCGGTGGAATATGAAAAGATGACACATGCAGTCTATAAAATAAGTCTTCTCTTAAAATTTGCTTTTTAACCGCTTCAAATGGATCTATATTGAGTGCAGTAATGACTCTGACATCCACTTTAATGGCCTTTGCACCACCGATGCGGCGCACAACGCCATCTTCTAACACACGTAATAATTTTGTTTGCAGCGTGAGCGGCATCGCTTGCAGCTCATCAAGAAAAAGCGTGCCCCCATCTGCTAATTCAAAAAGCCCCTTGCGATCAATTGCGCCCGTATAGCTCCCTTTGACAGATCCAAACAATAGACTCTCAAGTAATGATTCTGGAAGCGCTGCGCAGTTTTGCGGAATGAACACCTGGTTTTTTCGGTCAGATTCATGGACAATGGCTTGTACAAGCACTTCTTTTCCTGTCCCTGTTTCCCCGTAGACGACAACAGACGAAGGATAAGCAGCTGCTTTTTTTGCCTTCTCAAGCATCTCTTTTAAGAGCGGATCATTTGTTAAAAATGAAGAAAAATCATGCATTTGGTCTGTCTCAGAAACACCATTCGTTCGTTTTTTTTGATCTAAACGATTTGAAAGTGCCGACAGCTTTGATACATCTTTTGCTACTTCCACTGCTCCTATTAACTTGTTATCTTCAATAATGGGCAATGTGGTGTTGACCGTTTCAATTTTTTCTCCATTTTTATTCAAATACGTTTGTAAAGAATGATAAATGGGCTTCCCCGTTCTGAGGACATGCATGAGTGTACTTGTTTTTTCAGTTAACGATGGGTACACATCAAGGATGTACTTGCCAATCACCTCTTCTTTTTGTAAACAGTCAAATTTAGCGGCATTGTGATTATAAAAGATCGTGACCCCTTGATCATCTACAACGTGAATGGCTTCATCGATGGCTTCTAAAATTAATTCAAACCAATCCGCTCTTTCGACAACCTTCCCCATTCTTTCCCCCTCACTTTCAGTGCCGGAAAATCGGCATCTATCGCCCAATTTTCAGCGGCTTGTTCGTGTTCATATGGTTCCCCTGTCCTTTTCACGTTTCGCTTTTTCCTTTCGATTTCCTGCTTTTTTCGTCTATTGCAAAAAAAGCCCCCCTTTTATGAGGAGTGCTTCCGACCTGATGTTTGATAAAGAGACATATCGAATTCTTGCAGCGATTTCCATATACAGCGGTACAATTGGCTTTTACTTCTTGAAAAAATGCAAATCGAGAAGGATGCAGCTTGATTGGCTGATAGTAAAGCGCAAATAACTTCACTACCTCAGGGACAATCTATCATACTGTAAGGAACGCTCACTCTTAGCTGATTTTTTGCATGTTTAAAAACCGCACTGTGTCAAACACTTCCCGACCATCACTCTTTGGAATACATTCCACTAATTAAGTGGTTACGTGACAATGCCTCCCACATTCCGACCATTTAATAATTGTTTAATCCCATTCTAAATTACCTCTCTTTTCATGTAATCTTTACTAGAATGTGAAATTCATTTTATTTAGCCTAAGCATTTGAAAACTTTAAAAAAATGCAAGATGATTACATGAAAAAAACGAATGATTGAACATTCTGCTTATACCAAAAAAAGTGAATGGCATATACATAGTGGTGAGTTTAAATAAAAAAGAAAGGATGGGGAGCAAATGAGTGACAGTCGTACCGAGTTAAGAAGACAACTATTGAACCTATTCTTCAGACCGCTTAGCGACGCGTTAACAGTCAATATTGACGAAGGAGGAACCGAAATGGCAAATCAATTAAATAATCTATTAAGTGAAGTAGCTCTTGGATCATTATCAGCTTCAGCTTCAGTTTCAACCTCTGCTGGAACACCCACTTCACTTCAAGGAGCAAGATGGATTTTCTCAACACTTACACCAGGAACGGTTATTACTATTGTAACTGATTCTGGAGACGTCATTGGACCCGTTACATTTGTAACATTCGATGCTTCAACTGGTATCGTTTTTGTGACACAGGAATCTGCTGTTACACCTAACGGATCTGGAATCACTCTAATAGATGTAGATAAAATTGAAAGTGTTACCATCCCATCATAATGTGAGAGGGTTATCATGAAGCTACTTTATATCAGCTCTGGCTACGGAGGGATCTATCAAACTTTCGATCAATGGATAGTAGAAAGCTTCATCGATTCACCCTTTTCATGTTTAAAGATGGAAAGAGAATCTCTACTGACGCACATGCACAAAATCCGGACATTTTCTCCGGATTTTGTTTTCATGATGATCGGTGATCGTGTTCCAAAAGAAGTGCTTCAGCAATTCAAACAAGAACAGATACCAGTGGTCCTATGGATGACAGAAGACCCTTTTTATACAGATGTGTCAGCCAGCTGTGCACATGATGCACACATGATTTTGACAATTGACGAAGGCACACTGCCTTTTTATAAACAATTAGGTGTTCATCACGCACACTACTTTCCCATTCCGACAAATACACGTGTATTTCAGAAAAAAATGCCGCCAGCAGATTCGTTCCTCTATGATATTGCATTGATCGGTTATCCTTATCCAAATCGCATCAAATCGATCCGTGCACTATTGCAACAGCACAAATGGCGTATTCTCGTTGCAGGGAAGGAATGGCACCGTCACTTAAATAAATCTCGCAGACTATATCGTGATCTGACACTCGTGACCAATTGGCTGAACCCTCAGCAAATGGCCAAAATGTATGAGCAGTCAGCCATTATCCTTAATCCACACAGGCCTGCTCAATTTGCTTATAACCGAAACAAAGCAATGATTGAAAATATAAGTTTGAACAACAGAGCATTTGATATCGCAGCAAGTGGAAGTTTTCAATTGACGAATATAAATCCTCCAGGTGCTTTTTCAAGCTTTGCCTTTTACACTCATGAAGACGACTTGATTGAGAAAGTCGAATATTATGTATCAAATGATGAGAAAAGAAAGGCGATATCTCTTAAAAATTACGAACAAGTCGTTTCTTGGAATACATTTGACACGCTGCCATATAGGCTGTGTGAAATGGTAAAGAGCACCCTATAACCGGGCGCTTTAAATTGTTGACAAAGGGCTAAAATGATCTTTATTTTAGCCCTTTGTCTTCTTTTCAGCGTGATCGGAAACCTTTGAAGTCTAGGGAAGACGAGTACCGGCGCGTAGCGAGTTTAAGATTCGTGAGCACCGGCACTTGGACTGACAAAGAATGCGAGGGTTTGTCTACACGCTGGAGCGCCCTATAACAGGGCGCTTTTCCTTTTTTATATCAGTTTTATACTGTCCCTTTCGTATCTCGTCGTGCCAATAATACTTTCTCTACCTCTGTCCTATCTGCCTCAGTTTTGAAAACAAGCGAATGTGTGCGATCCATGATGTATGCCCCAACAGACCCTTCTAAAAATGAGTGTATGCATTCTTTTGCATAATGAGCATGAAAAGCATATACAGCGCCATTTAGACGACCATACGTATAAGGATGTTCTTGCTTTGGAATAAAAAAATGATGATTGTCCTTATACAACGTCGCTTCATTGTTGTCATGCAGTGTCCATGTTTCGTTTGGGTTTTCTAGCGCCTCTGTAAAAGAAGCGGTACAATCATAACTCCCTTCTACAAGAAGCTCCAGGCATTTCTCAATATCAATCGGCTCTCTCAGTGGAGATGCTGGATGCAGATACAGGACAATATCAAACGTCTTCCCTTCCCGCTCTAAATAAGCAAGCGCATGCTTCACAGCTAGTAATGAAGGCGTTTGTTCAGTCACATGTGTGCTTGGAAGCTCAATGACATTTGCTCCGTAGTGGGACGAAATAATTTGAGTATTCACATCATGTGAAGAGACGATAATTTCATCTAACTCAACCATTTGGAGGAGCGGCTGAATGGTCCAATAAATAAGCGGTCGCTCCGCCAATAGACGAATATATTCATCATGATGATCTTGCTGCCTATGAAAAGCTGGTATCAAAGCTAAAATACGTTTTCCCCTATACATGTATGTTCTTCTCCCCTCACGCCCAGCTCAATATCGAGCGAAAAAACTTCCTCTACTTTTTCACCCACCATGAAGCTGTTGGCAGTATTGAAGTGTTTTTCTCTCGTTCTTTCTACTTTTTCTTTGATCTCTCCATATTCTATTAAGAAGCCAAATGAAAAGTTATAATTTGTTCACCTAATTTATGCATGAAGTGGTTTTTTTCCTCAAACGTCTGCCGCTCTTTCACATATGATGCAAAGTAGAGAAATAAGAGTTGGGGGATTGGATATGTCCAAACAGATAGAAACAAGTATGAAGACCTTTTTTCGTGACAAAACGATTTTAGTCACAGGCGGTACTGGTTCGATCGGCCGGCAAATCGTGAAAAAGTTAACAGCATGCTCTCCAAAGAAGGTCATTGTATTTAGCAAAGATGACAGCAAACAATACATGATGAAAAATGAGTATGCAGAATATCCAGAGGTCGTATTTGCACTTGGAGATGTGCGGGATGCAAGCCGCGTGAGACAGCTCGTCAAAGGGGTTGATATCATCTTTCATGCAGCAGCCTTAAAACAAGTACCCTCTTGTGAAGATAATCCATTTGAAGCCGTTCAAACCAATATCATCGGCGGGCAGCATGTTATTGAAGCAGCGATCGAACATGAAGTCAGTCATGTGGTTAACATTTCAACAGACAAAGCCGTCGCTCCGACAAATGCCATGGGTGCAACAAAATTGATTTCAGAAAAACTATTTTTCCAAGCAAACGAAAGTATTCCGAATCAAAAAACGATGTTTTGCTCTGTACGCTTTGGCAATGTGCTTGGATCAAGGGGTTCCGTCATTCCGATCATGCTCCAGCAGCTGTTAAATGAGAAGCCTTTGACCGTGACAGACCCTAATATGACACGTTTTTTTATGTCCATTGAAGAGGCTGTATCCCTCACACTTGAAGCAGCGATCATGATGAAAGGCGGCGAAACGTTCATTCTCAAGATGGAATCATTACAGCTTGCTGATCTATTAAAGGCGTTTCATGAATATGCCAGTCAAATCAACGTCGCATCTCCAGATATTCTCGTTATCGGGAAAAGACCCGGAGAAAAACTTCACGAGGAGCTCACATTCCCGCACGAGGCAGATGCACTGTTTGAACATGAACAATTTTATGCGATCTTACCGAGACCACATCTGCACCCTGCCTTCCAAAAAGTCGATTTGACCAATTACACGTCAAATGAAGCACCGCTCATTACAAAAGCGAAGCTATTCCATATCATCGAACAATTACATCACACGCATCATAAAAAATAAAAAATCGTCACACGGAAGCAGATGCTTTCCATGTGACGATTTTTAAATGAATTATTCAAATAGATGTGCCAAATGACCGTAGCCTTCTTTTTCAAGAACATCCTTTGGGATAAACTTCAAAGCGGCTGAGTTAATGCAATATCGAAGACCGTTTGGCCCTGGTCCATCAGGAAAGACATGACCAAGATGAGAATCAGCTGTTTTGCTGCGAACCTCTGTCCGAACCATACCATGACTCGTATCAACCTTCTCCGCTACTTCCTCGCCTTCAATCGGTTTTGTAAAACTTGGCCAGCCGCAATGGGCATCAAACTTATCGAAAGAAGAAAACAATGGCTTGCCTGAAATGATATCCACATAAATGCCCTCTTCTTTGTGGTCCCAAAATTCATTTTGAAATGGCGGCTCAGTGCCATTATTTTGCGTGACCTCGTACTGCATCCGGTTTAATTCTTTGATGCGCTGCTCTTTTTCATTTGCCATTATTTATCACTCCAATGGGATTGAATAAAACCCGCTCTACCCGAACCGACATGATATCGTTCGTAGTGCATTTTGTTCTTTTTATAATAGTGCTGATGATATTCCTCTGCGGGATAAAAAGGACCAGCCTCTAAAATTTCTGTGACGATTGGCTTTTGGAAAATTCCGCTTTGACTCAGCTGCTCTTTCGAAGCTTCTGCAAGCTTTCGCTGCTCCTCATTATGAACATAAATACCTGTACGGTAGGACTCTCCTCTATCACCAAATTGCCCTCCATCATCTGTTGGGTCTATTTGCTGCCAATACAGTTCTAATAGTTTTTCATACGGGAAAACGTCAGGATCAAATGTGATTTGAACCGCTTCTCTATGTCCCGTTGTATTTGTACATACTTCCTCATAGGTCGGATTCACTGTATGTCCGCCAGTATACCCTGATTCAACTTTGATAATGCCTGGCTGTTCATCAAAAGGTTTAACCATACACCAGAAACAGCCTCCAGCAAATGTGGCTAATTCTTGTTTTTCAGACATATTAGTGCCCCCTTCATTTAAAAAATGGTATCATCATATTATAACATGATAAAAAATAATGAAAATGATACGACTTGTATACCTAAAATGAACGAAAGCTTTCTATCGTATCTTAACATATAATGGGGGTTTAATGATTGGAACAAAGAAAACAAATGATGTATGAAATGGATACTTTACTGAGAACCGTATTTAAGCAGATACGTTATGAAATTAACAGCCTGCTCGATAACGAATTATCTCGAAATGAATTTCTCATTTTAAATCTACTCCGTGAGCAAGGTGCAAAAAAAGTAACGGAATTCGCTTCGATTCTTGGGGTGTCAGCAAGCCATATTACAGCAGTGACCGACACACTTGTAGAAAAGGGCTGGATCACTCGTATCCGCTCAAAAGAGGATCGCCGCATCATCAAAATCCACTTAACCGATAAGGGTAAGGAAATTACTGAGCATTTTGAAAAAAAGAAAACAGAATACTTTATGGAACGATTTGAATCATTTGATGATGAAGAACTCAAAACGATGATCAAATTATTCAAAAAGCTGGATAAAAGTCAAAAGGATTAAGCATAGATTTTAGCGCTTAGGACATGCTACGGATAAAAAGAGGTGGATGAACTATGACAAGCCCTTATCTTTGTCCAAACTGTAAAACCAACAGAACGCGCTTTAATCTGATTGAGCAGCTTTCAGAACCTGTGAAGCTTGATCCGGCGACTGGAGCAGTTGTCGAAACATACAAAGGAGATCAGCTTTCTCCTTTTCACATGAGCTATCAAGGACCTCAACTCAAAGTCCAGTGCGGCGTTTGCGGTTTAATTGAGGATGAAAAAACATTCATTAAGCTAGCTGAATATCATCAATATTCTTCTCCTTCTTAACATGCAGGTCTGACGGAAAACGTCAGGCTTTTTTCTATGTTTCTTTTGCCTATACAGATCGTCCCTTTCGTGCATACGCTACAAAAAACACCATCGTATGAGAAAGAAGGAATGATAACATGCAGCAGCTCTGTGATATTAATGACTTTCCATATCGTCCATCAGCTACCGTCTACCAATACCATCAGAGACATACTTCTCAAAAAGCCGTTATTCGACTATTTCACGCTGCACCAGATCTAAGTGAGCTCGCTGTATTTGTGAATCGGCAGCAGATCGTGAGAACGATGCCGTATGGCCAGCTGACAGCTTATATGGAGTGGGATGAGGGTGTTTATGAGATAGAAGTATTCAAGCTGGCTACAAAAGAAAGGGTTCTTTATTCTCGCAAGATGCTCCAGGGAGACGAGACTTACACACTGTGTATCACAGGGGCTCGAACAGGCTTTGCATTGCTAACAGAGCGCCAAGATTCTCTTATCAAGCAAGATGACCTATCAGCACTTACATTTGTCCAGCTGTCTCCAGACCTCCCTTCCATTGATATATATGAACGTGATCAAGGAATGTTATCAAAGGAGCTTGGTTATGTGAGCGGCACCCAAACTCATCATTTCTCTCCAAATAAGTATCATTTTGAACTGAAAGCTTCCGGTACTCAAAGTGTACTGCTTGATATCCCAAAAGTTCACCTGCAAACAAAGCACGCATACCTCATTTTGCTTCATGGTTTTGCAAACGGAGAGCCAGAGCTCATGGCGAAGGTGGCCTTGTCTCGCCAAATATAAAAAGAGCCTTTCCAGATGGAAAAGGCTCCGAGCGTGTAGACAAACCCTCGCATTCTGTGTCAGTCCTGTGTGCTGGTGCTCACAAATCTCAAATTCGCTCCGCTCCAGTACTCGGCCTTCCTAGACTTCAAGGGTTTTCATACCACGCTGAAAAGAAGACAAAGGGCTAAAATAAGGTCATTTTAGCCCTTTGTCAACAATCTGAGAGCCTTTCCAAATGGAATAGGCTCCTTACGAGACATCTTCAGCTTTTTCTTGCTTTTGAAAATCAAAAGCAAGAATCATGATGCCTAAAAATAATGCACAATAGGCAATATTTAAGTAAAACTGATCGATATTTTCTGCTTTTAAATCAGTGGCAGCCGTAATGCCAAAGTACGCAGCAAATAAAAGCGACAGTAAACTAAAATATTGATAGATTCGCTTCATGATTTCACTCCTGACTTGCACGTTCTATTGTTTTGGATGGTAATATGAGAATTCGATTTCATCGTTCTCAAGATCAATTTTGTTCGCTTTGACATACATATCATTCGTCAGTGGCATTTCTGAAAGGCGCACTTCAACCGTTTTTTGGTCTGGTTTCACATGAACGAATTCTGGCAGTTCATAAAACTGACCCATGTAGCTTAAAACAAAACTGATCGGAATGCTCAATTGTCCAATTGAAAAGTCATCCACTTTCAGCAGGACATCACCATTATCTTCAACAGTTGGCGTAAATGACACGTTTGCATCAATGGTTGAAGAGAAGGCTTTAATCGCGCCTGTTACTTTCACATCTTGATCAATCGCAACATGAAAGTCAGGCATATCACTTGATCCTTGATTTTTCAAATAATCATTTACAAAGCTGGTCAGCGATTCTTTTGAGCTAGAAATGTTAAAAGAATACTCGCTTTTCGCTTCTTTTTCTGAAGCGGATTGACCGCCTGGCAGCAGCATCAAAATGCCGCACGCAACAACAATCAATAGATTGATGGCAAGTAAAATAAAAAATAAGCTTTTCCATTTTTTCATATGTTCACCCTATTCCTTCGGCAGTCCTTCTTTTTTCACTTCTGAGAATAAACGATTTGCCATAAGAGAGTACCCCTTTTGGTTTGGGTGGAAATCATCATCTGCCAGTAATTTTTCATCAGAATCTTCTTCAAATAAATCTGCCACATTGATCATGTCAGCATTGCCGTCTTTTTTCAGTTCTTTTTTAGCGACCGCGTTCCAGTCTTTGACAACTTCATCGATATCTCTCAGCTCAGTCAGACTGAACTTAAAGGGATTATACATACTTACATACATGATCTTCGCGTGGTCATTATGTTCTCTCAGTTGAGCAAGAATGGTTTTAAAGCGCTCCTCAAAAGGACCTTGCTCTTTTTGAAAAGGAGCAAAAGTCAAATTGAGTACATTTTGACGGACGACATGCATTAAGTCATTTCCTCCGATCGTAAAGAAAATATAATCAGCGTCTTTCAGCCCATCTTGCACCTTTTTCTCTTTTAATCTCTTTAATAAATCTACCGTTCTACTGCCTTTAACAGCATAGTTTTTTAATGTAACAGATTGCACGCCGTCCACCGCTTCTATCTTGTCGCGGGTGATGCCTGCATACCCCTTTTTATTTTGATCTCCGATTCCTTCTGTTAAGGAATCTCCAACCGCTGCGATGGTAATATGTTCTTTTACGTTTTGTGTGTCTTCTAGTTTATCCTTTATGCCAGCCTCTTTTGCAGAACATGCAGAAAGAACAAAAGCTAGAGACATCACAATCAAAATCAAACGAGCTTTCAAACGATGATGTCCCTCCTTTTTCTAATTAAAAAAGTTTACCATGTTTTCGCTCATTTGAACATCCTTATGCTAGCTTCGGTTAAGCGTTTTGATGTCCTTGATGATTTCATCATATGGTGTATTTTGTACGCCATCATAATTTTTCATCACTTTCCCTTCTTGATCGACTAGGAAAAACAGTGATTGATGAATGACTTGGTCTTCATCTTCAGGTTTTTTCACAATGGTTTTAAAGCTCTTCATGGCGAATTTTTCAATCGCTGACTGTGAGTAACCAGTGAGGAAATCCCAATTTTTAAAGGACAATGGATATGCTTTAGCAAATTCCTTTAGCTTTTTCGGTGAGTCCACCTCTGGGTCAACACTAAAGGAAATGATATGCGCATCCAATTTTTCTTCTTTTAACCGTTTTTGCAGCTCTGTCATATGAGCAGTCATAGGCGGACAGATCGTTTCACAGCTTGTGAAAATAAAATCTGCAATCCATACTTTCCCCTTCAAATCATCCAGTGACACCTTTTGACCCTCTTGGTTTTGATACTCAAACGGCTGTATTTGATAATTTAACGCATCCTTGATTTGTCCATTTGAACACGATACTAAAAGAAGCACGCTTATCATCATAAGCGCACCAAGCAAGGCTCCCCTTTTTCTATACATGATATGCCCATCCCCTTTTTCAATCAATCGGTATAAAAAGTAAAGCCTATTGCTCCCTTTCCAGTATGACAGGAAATAATCGGAGTTGTGTAGGCGATATCAACAAGTGCATCAGGTGTGTGATCGAGCAGTGCTGATTTGAGCTTTTCTGCAAGCTCCAATGCATCTGCGTGCGCAATCCCAATTGCCTGAACGGTTTTTCCTTTCACCGCCTGTACATACTGTTTTGTCAGATAGCGGACAAGAGCAGAGTAGCTTCTCACATTCGCTTCCGGCGTGTATACTCCGTCTGTTAAGCTGGCAATTGGTTTGATGTGAAGAAGTGAGCCGATAAGCGCCTTTCCTCTTCCAATCCTTCCACCCTTCACGAGATTTTCTAATGTATCAATTGTGACATATAGCTTTGTTTTATGGCGGATTTTCCCCACTTCTTTGATGATGTCTTCACGGCTTGCACCCTTTTTTGCAAGTTCTGCTGCTTTGATGACTTGAAACCCTAATCCATAGGAGATAAAGTTTGAATCAATCACCGTGATGTTTCCATCCACCATTTTCGAAGCGCTTTCAGCAGTTTGAACTGTACCACTCATTCCACCGGTTAAATGAATACTAATGACTTCGCTTCCATCTGCCGTCAGCGTTTCATATAATTCGACGAATTGACCGATTGCAGGTTGAGACGTTTTCGGCAATTCCTCAGCGGCCTCCATTTTATGAATAAATTCATCAGGCTGCAAATTCACTCGGTCAATATAATCAACTCCAGAAATGGAGATATTGAGCGGAATCACGTGAATTGAAAGATCATTGATTTTCTCTTGCGGAAGATCTACAGTTGAATCAGTTACAATTTTAATTTGTTTCACTATCGTCTCATCCTTGCTGTCTTAGTCTTTACTTATGATATTACCTTATTTCCTGTATTCTTGAAAACAACTGTCCTCACGTTTTTGAAATTGTCACATTTTCTTCTTTTCATGAAAAAAATCCTTGCCAACTGAGCAGCCGCCTTTTCTAAACGGCGCTCACTCCTTTTGACAAAGATTCCTATTTATGCATTGTGTTTCAGTGTAGGCTGCTGATAGATCTGTTCATATGTGCTCCACTTGACGTTACGTTTCACGTACTCCCTGAAAGAGTACACATCTCTCTTTCCTTTAGATACATAGACTTTTTTCAAGAAAGCTTCAAGTCTAAAGGTGAGCATGAAACAATACGTCTCATCCCCCTTTAGAACAGGGATTTCTGTTACCTTGATCTGATCTCCATCCATCCGTCTAAAACATATTGTTTTGAGCAGCACAAACGATCAATCCTCTTTTCCAATGATCTGTTAAGCCTAAATAAATAGGTGGAATAAATCTTGATCTTTATTCACTTCAACATAGTGGAAGCCTTTTTTATTCATCCGCTTAATCAGCGCCGCATAGTCATTTCTTTCTTTCAATTCGATGCCAACAAGTGCGGGACCTTTGCTTCGATTATTCTTTTTCGTATATTCAAAGCGTGAGATATCATCATTTGGCCCTAACACTTCATCTAAAAACTCCCTGAGAGCTCCTGCTCTTTGCGGAAAATTGACGATAAAGTAATGTTGAAGCCCTTCATAAATCATTGAGCGTTCTTTGATTTCTTGCATTCTGCCAATGTCATTATTTCCCCCGCTGACAATACAGACAACATTTTTGCCTTTAATCTCCTCGCGATGCGCTTCTAATGCCGCGATCGGCAAGGCGCCTGCTGGCTCTGCTACAATCGCACATTGATTATACAGCTCTAAAATGGTTGTACACACTTTTCCTTCTGGTACAAGACTAATTTTATCGACAACGGATTGAAGGGACGTAAACGTCTTTTCACCAATCCGCTGAACCGCTGCCCCGTCTACAAACTTATCAATCGAATCAAGTGTCACAACCTCTCCCTTCTCATGGGAAGCATGCAGTGAAGCTGCGCCAAGCGGCTCGACAGCAATGATTTCGGTTTCTGGTGCAATGTTTTTGATATATGTGCCAACGCCAGATAGCAGTCCGCCACCTCCGACGCTTGCAAATAAAAAGTGAGGCTCCATATCGATATCATTTAATATTTCTACAGCAGTTGTTCCTTGTCCTGCCATCACATCCAAATCATCAAACGGATGGATAAATTCGCGCTTTTCCTTATCTCCGCATTTTACTGCTTCATGATAGGAATCATCAAACGTATCTCCGGTTAAGATAATTTCAACATATTCTTTTCCGAAAAGCTCCACTTGAGATACTTTTTGCCTTGGCGTCGTAGCCGGCATAAAGATTTTCCCGTGGATACCTAAATATTTACAAGAATAGGCAACACCTTGCGCGTGATTTCCAGCACTTGCACAGACAATGCCGTTTTCTAGTTTATTTTTTGGCAGCTGGCTCATTTTATTAAAAGCGCCTCTTAATTTAAAGGAACGAACTACTTGAAGATCCTCTCTTTTTAAGTAGACATTACATTCATATCGTTCAGAAAGTCGCTCATTTTTTTGAAGCGGTGTATGAGTCACTACATCCTTCAAATTTTGATGGGCTTTTAAGATGTCTTTCACTTGAATTAGCGTGTTTTCTTTGAGCAACGGTTTCATGTACAAGATCCTTTCTCTTTAACCTTATTTAATTTGTCATTATAACATGAATATTCAAAAAATAAACTAATAGATCATGGATCAAACATAAATTTCGTGAACTTTTTCGTTTTACTATACATTTGTTCCAATTGGGTGTTATAATTAAACCAATTAGAACCATAAGGAAAGGAATCACCCTATGACCACACGTCCGTTTACTTCTATATATGGAGAGCACCAAGATATGAAGCACGCCATTCATTTGGCAAAACAATTCACGCAAAACAAGCAGCCTGTCTTAATAACGGGGGAAATCGGAACAGGCAAAACATTATTTGCCCAAGAAATGGCAAATACTTCTGTTCCTCACGCTTCGCTGACACATATTTATTGCCCGACATTGGATGAAGAGACCTTACAGAAAGCATTCACTCAAAAGAAGAATCAAGCTCTTTATTTAGACGAAATTGGCGCATTAAGTATTCCTATGCAGCATCAGCTCATTCGTTTTCTAGAAACTTCACCTGCAACAAAAATCATCGCTTCTTCGTCTTTATCATTAGAGGCATTGAGGGTTTCATCTACCTTTTTACCTGAGCTATTTTATCGTCTCAACGTACTCCATCTGTCCATTCCGTCTTTAGCAGATCGAAAAACAGATATTCCTGCTTTAACTACTGCCTTTTTCAAAGAGCTGGGCATACAGCCTGACATTGATACAAGTGTTTGGGAAACCTTGCAGCAGTATCCATTTGAAGGCAATGTACAAGAGCTCAAAAATATGGTTCATTACGCTGCAGCGATTCTCGAGGGGCAAACGGTTTTCTTACACCACTTACCGCCTTTTGTGTTATTACCTCAACACGCAGCGGCTGGAAAAGGAAAAAAAGAAGAGCACCAGCTTACACTTATGGAGAAACAAGAATTTGTTTTCTTACTTGAAGCCATTAAAGCACTGAATGAAAAAGGAGAAGCAGCAAGCAGACGACTCTTGTCTGAATTAAGCAAACAAGGTGACATTCCGCTGACCCCTCAGCAGGTGAGGAGCCGATTAGATGATCTTGAGAAAAAAGCATACGTGACGAAAGGAAAAGGCAGGGCTGGAACGAAGATTACACTTGAAGGTCTTTCATTCCTGAAGTCGCTTGATGGTTATATACCGATTCAATAAAGGAGGAAATCTATTGTTTACTGTAAAAGAAGAAATTGCAAACGCCGTTACACATGGCATTGGGGTTATTTTATCCATTCCAGCCATTGTTTTTCTCGTTTTATTCGCTGTTCAATACGGCACAGTCACAGACATTATTAGCTTTTCGATATTTGGTGCATCCATGCTGCTGCTTTATTTAAGCTCGACCCTGCTTCATAGCATTCGGCACAAAAAAACAAAAGATGTGTTTGAGATTCTCGACCACTCTGCTATTTATGTATTGATTGCTGGTACATATACACCCTTTTTACTTGGACCATTAAAAGGCGCACTCGGCTATACTCTACTTGCGATTGTATGGGCTCTTGCTGCAGGTGGTATTGTCTTTAAAATCTTTTTCGTCAAACGGTTTATCGTTGTATCCACTCTCGTTTATTTATTAATGGGCTGGATGATTATCATCGCCATCAAACCACTCTACATTCAATTAACGGGAGCAGGATTCGGCTTATTACTGTTAGGCGGTCTATTATATTCGGTCGGAACCATCTTTTATATTTGGCGTAAAATCCCTTATCATCATGCGATTTGGCACAGCTTTGTTCTCGGCGGAAGTGCGTCGATGTTTTTCTGCATCCTATTCTATTGTGTCAGCATCCCAGCGGCATAGAAAAACCAGCATCCACTTTCGGATGCTGGTTTTTCTATGCGCGCTTTTGAACGTAATCACTGATCACGACAGGTGCTTTAATATGAATATCGACATTGACAGGACGCAGCCTTTTCACGATCTTCCCTGTTAAAAGCCGATCCGTTCCGCTTGTTTCAATCGTAACAAGCGGACAATTACATTCTTCGGCAAGCGCCTCTGCAATGGCACGATATTTTTCTGAAAGCAATACACTCTGCCCAGACATGACCCTTTCTTTTGCTTCTTCTAACAATCCCTCATCAGACTGATTGTGACGAATAACCGCCATCTTTTTCAGCCATTGTTTTAAGATGGGGTAGCGAAACAGATTCGGCTTCGCCATGAAAGCAAATGGCTTCTCAAGGTGCCCAATTAATAATGTCGTTGTCACCGGATTAAGCTCATGGGTGACATAAATGACCGGTCCATCCGGCAGCTTCTTTTTCTGATGGATGGTCATCACTGATCCTGACTGATCAATACATCCTCTTGCAAACCTTTTCGCATGCTCATGAATGAGTTGCATTCGTTTCGTATAGGAAATGCGCGGATCAGTTAATTCATGATCATACAAATGCCTCATACTTTTTAAAAAGGATACAACAACATAAATCGTTAAAAACCAATAACGAAACAACCGTACTCCTCCTACTCATTTATCCTTCTTTTCTGTCATATACGACAAATTCATAATTGTAGGGGTTCTTTTCGTCACGATGGCCTTTTTCGCGTGATACAATCGTCCATTCGTCTTCATTGTAATGAGGAAAATAGCGGTCACCTTCAAAAGCATGATGAATGTGCGTGATGTAAAGACGATCCGCATATGGCATCATTTCCTCATACAGCTTAGATCCGCCAATGATAAATAATTCTTTCTCATTCTTCCCGATTGTTAAAATGTCAGCAATTGAATGGACAACCTCACATCCCTCTCTTTGAAAAGAAGGACTTGTGGTTAAGACGATATTACGGCGGTTAGGCAACGCTCGTCCAATCGATTCAAATGTTTTCCTGCCCATGACAATGGTATGGCCGCCTGTGACTTTTTTAAAATAAGCTAAATCCGCGGGTAAATGCCACGGCATTTGATTATCTTGACCAATGACTCTGTCTTTACCTGTCGCCACAATCATAGAAATCATACACTGACTTCTCCTTTAATATGCGGATGTGGATCATAGTTCTCAAGTACAAAATCATCAAACGTAAAATCAAAAATGCTCTTTACATCTCTTGTGATGCGAAGCTGCGGAAGTGTGCGCTCCTCGCGCTCCAGCTGCATTTTCACCTGCGGAAGATGATTTTGATAAATATGAGCATCCCCAAGTGTATGAATAAACTCTCCTGGCTCAAGATTTGTCACTTTGGCAATCATCATCGTTAGAAGTGCATATGAAGCAATATTAAAAGGCACGCCTAAAAAGATATCTGCCGATCTTTGATAAAGCTGGCAGGATAATTTACCGTTTGATACGTAAAATTGAAACAAACAATGACAAGGAGGCAGGGCCATTTGATCAATTTCTCCTGGATTCCAAGCACTGACGATGAGTCTTCTTGAATTCGGATTGTGCTCAATATCATGGATCAGCCTGCTGATCTGATCCACGGTCTCTCCATCTCCGCTATCCCATGATCTCCACTGCGCACCATACACACGGCCTAGTTCTCCATTCTCATCTGCCCATTCGTTCCAAATACGGACACCATTTTCTTGAAGATATTTGACATTTGTATCACCTTTTAAAAACCACAGTAACTCATGAATGATTGATTTCAGGTGTAATTTCTTGGTTGTTAATAAAGGAAACCCTTCCTGTAAATCAAATCTCATTTGGTAACCGAACGTGCTGATTGTGCCTGTTCCCGTTCTGTCACCTTTTTCATCCCCGTGCTGTAATACATGACGGCATAACTCTTTGTATTGTTTCATTTTTTTCATCCTTTATTTATGTTCTTGTTGTAGTTTACCTTATTTCTGCTTTTGTTGAAACCAAAAAAACACGTCTGCGTGATGAGCAGACATGTTTTTCTTATTATACTTGATTCACTCGATCCTGCTCTTCGTCCTTAATATCTTGGTGAGAGTGAGCAATGCGGCTTGCTGCTGCTGCTGCAAGTGCAGCGACAAGATCATCAAGGAAGGTGTGTACTTCTCCTGGACGACCTTCATCTAATTCTCGAATAATACCAAATTTCTCTTTATCTAAATAACCGAAGTTGGTCAAACCGATTGATCCATATACATTGACAATGGAAAGCGGAATAATTTCGTCAATTCCATACAGCGGCTCATCTGTTTCAACTAAGTGCTGTAAAGGTTCTGGCAGAAGCTTTTTTTCTGCCAGCTGATCAAGGGCAAGCCCTGTTAAAACAGCATGGACAATTTCCCTTTTCTTCAGCACTTTTTCAACATTTTCAATGCAGACACTAAGCGGGAGATTCGGATGATATTTTTCTTGAAGCTTAAGCACAATGTGTGCGATATCTTCAATTTTCACTCCGCGATCGTTTAACATTTGTTTTGTAATGTGCACCATTTCGTTCATTGTATACTTTTTCAATTGGCATGACATCTCCTTCTAGTGGCTCATCCAGCTCGGCGGGGTGTTTTTGTCCCAGTAAATATTACCGAGTTCATGGTGCGTCTGGAATCCATCTTCTGCTGTATGGTAATGAAAGTTAAACCAATATCCGCTATGAGGCGGCTGATCTCTTCTCACATGAAAACGGAGCAAATCTTCTCCGGTCTTCCGGTTGTAAATGTGAAAGATTTTTTCGCCATTTCCGCTGGAAGGTTGATCAGTTAAAACAACATCTTGAAATTTTTCGTCATCTTTGAAATTTGTTAAAAAGTCGGTTAACACTTGTTCAATCTTCGGTTGAATCTCTTCTCTGTACTCGTCCTCAATGACAGGTGTGATTTTATGACCAAATTTGAGAAAGGATTGGTTTTCTGCACTTGATAGAACCTCTTGCTTATATTGCTCAAAGGGATCTATCCGCTCTTTGTTGTCCTCTTGCGATAGTTCCCAGCTGCGCGTTTCATCTGATGTATCATAAACAGCTGTATAAGGGGACTTATCAGATGAAGAAAGTTCAGATGGCTTGTCTGTCATCAAAGCCGATGGAGGAGAGATTAAACCAAAAGTTGCAATCGTAAAGAGTGCAACAAGCGTTTTTCTCATCCACATCTTCATGATATCTAATTCCTTCCATAAGTTATCATACTGCTATTCTAGCATATAATGAATTTTCAGTCATTCAATTTGGTCATTGATTTGAGACTTTCTTTTTCATAATAAAACGTTTACAATGACAGTAACAGCGACTAAAATTTGGGAGGAATGGGTATGCTTGAAGGGTTTTTCGTCACGGCTTCCTTGCTGACATTATTTTATTTTGTCTATATGGAGATCACAGATTAAAAGCCCCTAATGAGGGCTTTTCAGATTGTTGACAAAGGGCTAAAATAATCTTTATTTTAGCCCTTTGTCTTCTTTTATTTGGATATACCCATAATGGAATTGGGCTGTTTTTCGTTTGATGACCTGAAATTGATAGGAGTCTGCTGTAAACCGAGTGCTTTTCCAATGATCTTTTAAAACCACTCTTTTTCTCGCTACTCTTATCGCTTCTTGCATGGCCATTTCGTGGTCAAAGTAGTGCTCTGCCGCATGACGAAGCGGCGCTATACTTGTAGATTCTTGAATCGTTTCCTCAAACATTGGATCAAAATAGACGATATCAAATGAACGATTTGGGAGCTTTTTTAGCTGCTCGATACTGTCTCCGCTTATGACAGATATCCGTTTCATCGCTTCATCTGCCTCGCCTACACCTGTCTCCCATGTGTTTAGCCCTTCTTGCACTAGTAATGCCGTCATGGGGTTCTTTTCAATACCAACTACCTTTCCATTTGGACCTGACGCGCAGCTTGCGGTAATGGCATCTGACCCTAAGCCAAGCGTACAGTCCAAAACGGAATCTCCTGGCTTAAGCTGTGCTGCTTCTATCAATGGATCCTTTTCGCCGCGGAGGAGCCGCTTCACCCTAAACATCGCTGAGCTTGGATGGAAGAAAAACTTTTCACCATTTGACTGATACCATTCAAATCTTTCTTTCCCGACAACGAGTACGTCCCCCCGTTTGATAGCAAGCTGTTTGACGGATTGTTTGCGCCGCTCTACATACTCACCATGCAAATCCTCTGCTAGTGCCTTTGCTGTTTCAATCGTTTGTACATTTGCTCTAAAGCTTGTTGTGATAAGCATGCGGTTCCTCCATCATGATCAAGAAAAAATGCCCTGATTTGATCACAGGACATTTCAACACTTGTATTAGCAATGTTTTTCGAATGCAGATAATACATTTTTCATAATGTCTTCCATTTCATGACCTTCAATTTCGTCACGCGGAATAAAATGAACAAGTTCATTTCCTTTTAAAAGTGCCATAGAAGGAGAAGATGGTTCCTCACCTGTGAAGTATTCTCTCATTTTTGCAGTTGCTTCCCTGTCCTGACCAGCAAAAACCGTCACAATTCGATCTGGTGCTTTTTCCGCCTTCATCACAGCTTGAGTGGCAGCAGGGCGTGCTAAGCCGGCCGCACAACCGCATACAGAATTGACCACAACAAATGTCGTTCCTTCTGCTTCTTGCATCGTTTGTTCTACCTCTTCTTCAGTTGTTAGTTCTTGAAATCCCGCACTTGTAAGCTCTTGGCGCATTGGTACAACGAGCTGACGCATATATTCTTCATATGCCATTGACATAAAAAAGCCCCCTCTAAAATCCTTATGTTGTGAATAAAGGATACTATAGAGAGAGCCAATTTTCAAATGTTCGCTTTCAGATTAAATTTTCATGATTCCGCCTGTATTGGCTGATGTCACAAGTTTTGAGTATCTGGCTAGATAAC
The DNA here is from genome assembly GCF_046536015.1 of Bacillus sp. SIMBA_154. Lineage (NCBI taxonomy): Bacteria > Bacillati > Bacillota > Bacilli > Caryophanales > Bacillaceae > Bacillus > Bacillus sp. SIMBA_154. Next base: position 482,891 of record NZ_JAWJBV010000001.1, on the reverse strand, counting down.
CAGTTTTCACTTTTGGCTCAAAGCCTTTCCAATTCGCTTTTCTTCTTTCCCATTCTTCTTCTGGAACATCTACGCTTAAAATACGCTTTTCAATATCTACAACGACATGATCACCATTTTCAACAAAAGCAAGCGGGCCACCCTCAGCTGCCTCTGGAGAGACGTGTCCAATGGACAATCCGCGAGAAGCGCCAGAAAAACGTCCGTCTGTAATTAAAGCAACCTTTGGACCAAGCCCCATTCCGACAATTTGTGAAGTGGGTGCAAGCATTTCAGGCATGCCAGGTCCGCCTTTAGGTCCTTCATATCGAATAATGACCACATGTCCTGCTTCTACTTTTCTATTAATGATTCCCTCAAGAGCTTCTTCTTGGGATTCAAATACGATCGCAGGTCCTTCATGACGTGTGATACCATCTTGAACTCCGCCTGTTTTAATAATAGCCCCATCTGGCGCAAGGTTTCCAAATAAAACGGCTAAACCGCCTTTTTCAGTAAATGGCTTGTCAATTGGATAAATGACGTTATAGTCTTTTACCTCATGCCCCGCAATATTCTCACCGAGCGTTTTCGCTGTGACGGTCATTGTATCTAAATGAATAGCTCCTTCTTTTTTGGACAATTCATTTAGCGCAGCTGTCACACCGCCTGCTTCATGTAAATCCTCAATATAAACATCCGAAGCTGGTGCAAGTTTTGATAAATGCGGCACACGCTCTGCTACTTCATTGATACGCTCGAGTGAATATTCAACGCCCGCTTCATTTGCGATCGCCAATGTGTGAAGAACCGTATTGGTTGAACCACCTAGTGCCATATCTAGTGCAAATGCGTTATCAATCGCTTTTTCAGTGACAATATCACGTGGTTTAATATCTTTTTTAATGAGCTCCATCAGTTGTTTTGCTGATTTCTTCGCAAATTCTCTTCGCTCTGGTGATGTCGCCAAAATTGTTCCATTTCCAGGAAGAGCGATGCCAAGCGCCTCTGCTAAACAGTTCATTGAGTTTGCCGTAAACATACCTGAACAAGATCCACATGTTGGACAGCCAAACTGCTCTAACTCATTTAATTCCTCTTCATTAATTTTTCCTGACTGGTATGCACCAACGCCTTCAAATACGGATGAAAGAGAAATTTTTCTGCCATCACTTGTTCTACCTGCTTCCATCGGACCGCCGCTGACAAATACAGTTGGGATGTTCACACGCATTGCTGCCATCATCATGCCTGGTGTGATTTTATCGCAGTTAGGAATACAAACCATTCCATCGAACCAGTGTGCAGACACAACAGTCTCTACTGAGTCAGCAATGATTTCACGGCTTGGTAATGAATATCTCATCCCAATATGCCCCATGGCAATTCCGTCATCGACACCAATCGTATTGAATTCAAATGGCACCCCGCCAGCTTCACGAATGGCTTCTTTCACAATTTTACCGAATTCCTGAAGGTGGACATGTCCTGGGACAATATCAATATAGGAATTACATACGGCAATAAACGGTTTACCGAAATCCTCATCCTTTACCCCCGCTGCTCTTAGTAAGCTTCGGTGAGGTGCTCTGTCAATTCCCTGCTTAATCATATTACTGCGTAGTTCTGCCATCTGTTTAAAAAGCCTCCTATACTACAAGTCTAAGTTGACTGCATGATTTTGAGTTGATTTTATTTTACAAATTTTCTGTTTATTTAGCCACCTATGAATGACTGATGACCAATATGGCTGCTGAAGCAAGCGCTCAGCAAGGATCGTGTCATAAAATCTGACCTCCAATATTCTATATTGGTACTACTATATAGAGTTTTTTTGTATATTTCAACAATATTCAAAATAATTTTTCTAAAAAAATTTTTCTGTCTATAAAAAACGTTATTCAGAAAACAAGCTGCCTTTCATTGGCAGCTTGCTCATCATCCTCATGATTCTAATGCATTTTTTCTACTTTCTGTCATTTGCTTCCACACTGAGCCTTTCGCTTCTTCTCCAAGCTCAATTCGCTCAATTGCCATTTTCACTTGTAGACTGACTTCAAATTCAGGGTCTTGCTCTGCTTCTTTCAATGCTTCAAGTGCCGTTTCGTCACCTTCTTCATAAAGGAACATGGCCGCACGCCAGCGGACAAGCTTACTTGGATCCTTTAATGCTGCGATCATCGCTTCTATAGCACTAGGGTCACCAAGATCCGAAATACAGTCTCCAGCTGTTCTGCGGACCGTGACTGTTTTGTCTTCAAGCCCCTTATATAAAATAGGCAGGATAGCAGGATCTTCAATCATTCCAGCATTCACAACGGCTTGTCTGCGAATAGACGTTTTTGGGTCCTCCATTGCTTTCATTAAAACAGGTATATCCTTTTGCTTGGGCTGCATTTGCTCTAAATGGGCAAAACGCTTTTTCCAATCTTCCTCGCGCAGCATCTCTTCTGTGACATCATATGCCTGGCGATTCACCTGTTTATCTACAGCCTCTTGTCCTTCCTTGACTGCCTCTGTTAAACGGAGTAAACGCTCGTCATCATAAGCTGCTTGAAGCTCTTCTGTGACTTCTTGACCGATATCAGCAAATTCCCCAAAACGAACGCCGTGTTCTTTCCACACACGTTCAAACACAACATTGTCTGAACTGCTTCTGAGCTTTAAGATGGCTGCCTGGAAGCGTTCAGGCATTCCAAACCGCTCTTCTCTCTCACCGTCCGTCAGCTTGACCTGCATCGGAATCCCATTAAACATTTGGACGAACACTTTGACTTCGCCAAATGTGTCATCGCCTGACTGCGACCCTTCCTGAAGACCTTCTGTTTCTTGTCCAAAGGCCTCTCTGACCTGTTGTAAAATGCCCTGCCAGTCAAATTTCGCATTGCGCTCGACCGCTAAGAAATCCGCTACATGATAAACCCCTTTAACACCTTCAATATTTAAAATGCGCTTGATCATCTCTGGCGCTTCGTCTTTTTGATCCTTTTTGTAGTTGTTGCTTTTACCGCCGGCAAGCGCTTCTGTCAAAATGACCTTCATTGTATTCGGACTTGGCGTCGGTTCTATTGCTGTTATTTTCATCTATACATCCTCCTTACACACATAAAGACCCTACTCATCTGTAAGGCCGCATTCTTCTTTCCACGTCTTGATAAATAAACACATGAATTCATGACGCTCTTCAGCAAGCTGCTTTCCTGCACGGGTGTTCATCAAGTCTTTTAATTTGAGCAGTTTTTCTTCCATATGCTCAAGCACTGATCCCTGCTGTGAATTGTGTGAATAATGGGGCTCACCTGTTGCACCTGCGTACGTAAACACTCTTGCAATGCCGCTTGCTCCTATCGCATCCAGCCTATCCGCATCTTGAACAATGGTCCCTTCTAATGTCATTGGCTTATGCTGCATATGACGGTGACGAAAAGACATCGTTGTAATGATGTCCATGATATAACGAATATCTCGCGTATCCACTTCCCACAATAGAAGCTGTTGTTCCAGTTGCTGTGGTGAAAGCTCCCATTCAATTGACAGTTTTTCATCAATTAAATCATGCACAATAGCCGCCATCTCGATGATAAATAGAGAGCCGCCTTCCTGCTTTGCGATATGGACTGCTAGCAGGCGGACACGATCGATATGAGCTGCATCGTGTCCAGTTGGCTCATTCTTCAGCTTATTTGAAACAAAGGAGGCAGCTGCCTTCAATTGTTTTTGCTGCATGATCGTCTGCATCTTATTTGTCCAATAAGGCGATGATTGAGCTTTCTAATTCTTTTGGTGGTGTCTTAGGAGAAAATCGTTCAGTGACTTCTCCGTTTTGATCGACGATAAATTTTGTGAAATTCCATTTCACTGTCTTCGTACCAAGCACACCTTTCGCATGACTTGTTAAGTGTTTGAAAAGCGGGTGCGCATTGTCACCATTGACATCTACTTTTTCAAACATTGGGAAGGTCACACCATAATTCAACGAACAGAATTCTTGAATCGCTTCTTCCCCTTCCGGCTCTTGGTTCATAAATTGGTTACACGGAAATCCTAAAATTTCAAGGCCCTTTTCATGATATTGATCATATAACTCTTGCAATTGTTTAAATTGAGGGGTAAGTCCGCATTTGCTCGCTGTGTTCACGATAATGAGCACTTTCCCTTTGTAATCTGCCATTGATTTTTCATGACCGTTAATGGTCTTGACCTGAATATCATAAATTGACATCTCATAGCCTCCTAGGATTCACTTTTTTTCTATCGTAACATGCTTCTTTTAGAAAATCGCTTTTTATGCTTCCTACTAAAAGAGTCCTGTCACACTGCCATCTTCCAATAAATCCATCTCAAGTGCCGCAGGTTTTTTAGGCAAACCCGGCATGGTAAGAATGCTTCCTGTTAAAGCAACAATAAATCCTGCTCCTACAGATGGTTTTAACTCACGAATCGTAATGGTAAAACCTTTAGGTCTGCCGATTAAAGCTGGGTCGTCTGAAAGAGAATATTGCGTTTTTGCCATACAAACCGGCAAATGAGCCCAGCCGTTCTTCTCGATCGCTGCCAGCTGCTTTCTTGCTTTTGATGTGAGCGTGACGCCATCTGCCCCGTAAACCACTTGGGCTACTTTAGATAACTTTTCTTCGATGGAATCTTTCTCCTCATACAAATAGGAAAAGCGGTTCTTATTCTTTTCAATAAGTGTCGTGAGTTCCTCGGCAAGTGCTGTCCCGCCAGCGCCTCCTTCTTCCCATACATTCACGGCTTTGACTGGATGCCCATGCGTTTTGCACCAATCTTCTACTGCTTGAATCTCTTCTTTTGTATCGGTGATAAAGCGGTTCACTGCGACGATGTATGGAAGACCGAAGGCTTGCACTGTTTCAATATGCTTTTCTAAATTATGTATACCTTCTAATACGGCACGTGCATTCTCTTCTTTGAGCTCTGTTTTCTGCATTCCGCCATGCATCTTCAATGCTCTGACAGTCGCAACAATCACAACTGCACCTGGTTTGAAATCACCGGCTCTTGTTTTAATGTGCAGGAATTTTTCCGCACCTAGGTCTGCACCAAAGCCAGCTTCTGTCACTACATAATCTGCTAGTTTTGCCGCCATTTTTGTTGCAATTAAACTGTTGCATCCATGTGCAATATTGGCAAAAGGACCGCCATGAACAAGGGCTGGAGTTCCTTCAATCGTTTGTACAAGGTTTGGTTTGAGCGCATCTTTTAAAAGTAAGGTGAGTACGCCTTCATATCCAAGCCCTCCAACTGTGACCGGCTCACCTTGTTGATTATAAGCAACAACAATAGAAGAAAGACGTTTTTTTAAATCGTTTAAGTCTTCTGCTAAACAGAGGATCGCCATCATTTCGGAAGCAACCGTGATATCAAATCCATCTTCTCTAGGATACCCATTTAATTGACCGCCAAGTCCTACAACAACCTGTCTTAAAGCACGGTCATTTAAATCTAGCACTCGTTTCCACACAATCCGGCGCGAGTCGATGCCAAGTTCATTTCCATGATGGATATGGTTATCAATAAATGCAGATAACGCATTATGAGCAGATGTAATGGCATGAAAGTCTCCGGTGAAATGGAGATTGATTTCTTCCATTGGCAGTACCTGAGAATAGCCTCCCCCCGCTGCACCGCCTTTAATACCCATTGTTGGACCTAGTGAAGGCTCTCGCATGGCAATGATCGCTTTTTTCCCGATTTTTTCGAAAGCTTGACCGAGACCAACTGTTACGGTGGACTTCCCCTCACCTGCTGGCGTTGGGTTAATTGAAGTCACAAGAATGACGTTTCCTTCTTTTTGTTCCTTTAAACGATCAAAAATGGTCAAAGATATTTTCGCTTTTGTGAAACCATAGCATTCTAATTCTTCGTCATGTATTTGTAACTTTGCTGCGATGTCTTGAATTGGTCTCAGCTGTGCCTTTTGGGCAATGTCAATATCTGATAAATGCTTAGTAATCATAAATAAACGGCCTCCTTTTTTACAGAAACAGCTTTCATTTTTGCTCTATTTTTCATTGTAACATAATTGAAACATTGAAATATCGCCAGAAAGTTCCTATAATGAAGTGAAATTAGCTTTGGTTCAGGGGGTGGCGAGTTGCCTATTAACATACCAGTTCATCTGCCGGCAAAACAAATACTAGAAAGCGAAAACATTTTCGTCATGGATGAGACAAGGGCATTCAAGCAAGATATCCGTCCTTTGAATATCGTGATCTTAAATTTAATGCCAAAAAAAATACAAACTGAAACGCAGCTGCTGAGAATGCTCGGGAATTCTCCTTTGCAAGTGTACTTTACGTTTTTGATTCCAAGTACGCATACACCGAAGAATACATCGAGAGAGCATCTAGATGAATTTTATACGACCTTTGAATCGATTCGCCATAAAAAATTTGATGGAATGATCATCACCGGCGCACCAATTGAGCATCTACCTTTTGAAGAAGTTTCCTACTGGAAAGAGCTGCAGGACATCTTGGACTGGAGTAAAAACAATGTGACGTCTACTCTTCATATTTGCTGGGGTGCACAGGCAGGTCTATATCACCATTATGGCATTGAAAAAATCAAGCTTCCTGAGAAAAAGTTTGGCGTATTTGAGCATCTTGTCAAAGAGAAAAAAGAAAGATTAGTAAGAGGTTTCGATGAAGTATACTATGTCCCACATTCTAGGCATACAGATATTAATACAGAACAATTAAAAAACACACCGAATCTAAAAGTGTTGAGTATGTCTGAAGAAGCTGGTGTTTGTTTAATTGTTTCAGATGATGATAAACAAGTATTTTTAACTGGACATCCTGAATACGATACAGACACATTGAAGCAGGAATATGAAAGAGATTTGTTGAAACATGATACAGTCAAAAAACCCGTCCACTATTTTATAGAAGATGGTGACACACTCGTCCCAATAAATCGCTGGAAAGCCCATGCAACCTTACTGTTTATGAATTGGCTTAATTATTATGTGTATCAGGAAACTCCATATGTGTGGGAATAAAATAGACTGAGGTCTGATGATAAATGTTCAAAATGTGTTAAAATACAAATGGCTCTGTCTTCCATTATCAATTTAGTCTGTTTGTTTTTTAAAATTAGTTTAATTCTTTCGTAACGAATGATATGCTCTGACTGTTTATATGTTATCTTTATGTATATGTAGACCTATGAGATTCATAGTTTTCGTACGAAGTTTTGTTGTTGTTGATTACATTTGAGGTGAATATTCTTGAATACCAATAAAAAAATATTAATCTTGACCGCAAATTATGGAAATGGACATATGCAGGTGGCAAAAACACTGTATGATGAATGCAAATCCCAAGGGTTTGAACATGTGATAGTTTCTAATTTGTATCAAGAATCCAATCCCATTGTGTCAGAAGTGACTCAATATTTATACTTGAAGAGCTTTTCCATTGGGAAACAATTTTATCGCTTGTTTTATTACGGTGTAGATAAAATTTACAATAAACGCAAATTTAACATTTACTTAAAGATGGGAAATAAGCGTCTCGACGAATTAATTCAGTTACACAACCCTGACATCATTATTATTACATTCCCGATGATTGTTGTGCCAGAATACCGAAACAAAACAGGCAAAGTGATTCCGACATTTAATGTCATGACAGATTTCTGTCTTCATAAGATTTGGGTACATGAAAACATCGACCGATACTATGTTGCAACCGATTATGTGAAACAAAAATTAGTGGAAATCGGCACACATCCAAGCGATGTCAAGGTGACAGGCATTCCTATTAGACCACAATTTGAAGCAGACGTGCCAAAATCGATAATTTATAAAAAATATGGATTATCATCAGACAAAAAGGTCCTTCTCATTATGGCCGGTGCTCACGGTGTACTAAAAAATGTGAAGGAATTATGTGAAGCGTTACTTCTTGACAGTGAAGTACAAATTGTTGTTGTATGCGGAAAAAACGCAGCGCTGAAACAATCGCTCAGCGATCTTGAACAAGCACACCCAGATCAATTGAAGGCGCTTGGATATGTGGAACAAATTGATGAATTGTTCAGAGTAACAGATTGTATGATTACAAAACCCGGCGGTATTACATTAACAGAAGCAACAGCAATCGGTGTTCCAGTTATTCTTTACAAACCTGTCCCTGGACAAGAAAAAGAAAATGCTCTTTTCTTTGAAGATTATGGTGCTGCCATCGTCATCAACAGACATGAAGACATTTTAGAATCTGTGACCAACCTGCTGCAAGATGAAGAAAAATTAGAAGCAATGAAACAAAACATTAAAAAACTGCACTTAAAACAATCTTCTCAAACCATTTTGGAAGATATCGTTGAACAATCAGATCTCATCACGAGTAACAAAACGTATGCTCGTGCATTATCATAAAAAGGTGCCCGTCATATACGGACACCTCAGATTGTTGACAAAGGGCTAAAATGATCTTGATTTTAGCCCTTTGTCTTCTTTTCAGCGTGATAGAAAACCTTTGCAGTCTAGGAAGGACGAGTACCGGAGCGGAGCGAATTTGAGATTCGTGAGCACCGGCACACAGGACTGACACCTTTTTTTCTTTTAGCCTTGATTCCCATTTGTTGTGTACACCTCTTCAAACGGCTGAACGACAACAAAACCGCTTCCGCTAAACTTCATTTGTATGGACTCCCCGCTCCCTCTGCCAATAAAGGTTTTGAACGAAACATCTGTCACAAATTCAGTTTTTAAATCCCCTGACCATGCGACCGTCGCATTTGGATCTGTATAGACAGAGTCACCTGGCTGAACAATTAATGTAAGCGGTTCGTAATGACTCGTGATCGCAATAAGGCCTGGCCCTTCAAGTTTGACATTAAATAATCCGCCTGCAAGCATGCCAGAAACCTTTTTCATCAATTTGATATCCCAGCGGACTGACGGTTCAAATGCAAGAAGATCATTTCCATTAACGAAAATGGATTCACCTTGAGCCAAACGAAGAATCGAGATCTTTTTGCCTTGGTCTGCGACATATAATTTTCCATCACCTGTTGCTTTCATGAGTGAGGTGCCTTCTCCTGATAACATTTTCTTGAACATCTTTGAGACGCCATGTTCAAAAACGCCCTCACGTTCAAACTTGATTTTGCCTCGATATGAGACCATGGAACCTGTTTTTGCCCAAATGGTATCGGTCAAATTAATTTCTAGAAGTCTTGATGTTTCAAGCTCGAAGACCCCTTCTCCTTTATCTTCTTGCTGGGTTTTTTGGACAAATTCTTCAATCGTATAACGATTCATGCCGCGCACCTCTTTCTGTATTTTTTTTATATACGGACAAGATGCACGTTAGGTTTCGGAACATCAGATTCTTTTATATATAAGTGACAATTCACCAAAAAAATCAAACATTTTGCTCAAAATTTGGTTCGCCTCCTTGACGCTTTACTTTTGATGGTGTATAGTGGAACCATCATTTAACAACTTCTAAGGCGTTAGATGATGAAAAATTTTTTTTAGTATGCCAAAAGGTATGCTACAGTACTAGGAGGAAAAAGCAATATGCAAAACGGTAAAGTAAAATGGTTCAATAATGAAAAAGGTTTCGGCTTCATTGAAGTTGAAGGTGGAGACGATGTATTCGTTCACTTCACAGCTATCGAAGGTGACGGTTACAAGTCTTTAGAAGAAGGACAAGAAGTTTCTTTTGAAATCGTTGAAGGTAATCGTGGACCTCAAGCTGCAAACGTAACAAAAATCTAATCAACTAAATGAATGATGAACCGACAAAATAAAGAGAGGCTTATGCCTCTCTTATTTGATTTTCAGCTGAATTTCAATCGCTAAAATATTTTGCTTCAGTCTTTGTTCAATTTCAGAGATATCTTTTTCGAGAAAAGGTCTTCCCTTCTTTGCTACATCTACTAGCTGCTCTAGATCGCTATACACCTCTTGAAATGTTCGATGTAATACCGTTTCGAAATCCTTATTATTCATACCGGCCTTCCTCTTTTCCTCTAATATCCGTCACTTAGTCAAAAAGTAACTCAACCAAAACTTTCTATAGTTATATCGGCTCATTTTCTGGAATATGTTCTTTTTTTACGCATTCTATCCGTTTTTTTTCACGAGCCGATGTGTGATCAGGGAAAACCGGTGCACCCTCTTACTTTTTGAGCAGTGCATTTCCGTATTCTTTTATTTTTTCTCCTACTGTACATTGCTGAATACAAAAGGAATGGGCATATTTTTTGCCAAATTCTTTTCGAAAGTGCTTTTTAATAAAACAATCTGAACAATACGTGTCTTGAAGATCTGTCAATTCTTTTACTGCTGTTTTTTTATCCACATTATTCAGCTCCGTCTGCATCTAATTTCAACTTACTTTCGATTGGGACGTCTGCAAGAATCTGCCTTGCAAGCTGATCCGCTTCTGCATTTTGTTTACGATCGATGACTTCATATGTTGGCGTGAGCTTCAGCTCTTTTAAAGACGCTTCAATCCGGTCGAGCCATTTGTTATGTATATCATCATAACAAGGCCATTCTCCTTTTAGCTGATTCATGACAACAAGTGAATCTCCTCTAATCGTGACAGAATTTCTGCTGGCACCCAGGTCTTTTAAAGCTTTTACTGCTTCAAATAAAGCGGCATACTCTGCTTCATTATTGGTGATCCCTTGGAAAGGCTGATTTTTTCTCAACCGATAAGCATCTTTTCCGAGCTTGTAATAGACGACAACTCCAAGTCCAGAGTCACCTGTTTCTTTACGAAAACTTGCATCAAAATAGACTTGAATCTGATCAGGTTCAAGCTTTAGTTCTTCCTTTAGCTTTTCAAGTTCTTTTATCGACCACATGGCCCCTTTTTCATCTTCAAATGATAGGAGTGACTGTGGTTCTTTTTTGTCGATATGTTTTGCAAAAATCAAGGCCTCTTTTAGCTCCATCCAATCTTCTTGAAAAAAAGCAATAGACCCAATTGATGTCACTTTCATTGTATAGTGTGCTCTTAATTTCATTGATCACATCGCCTTCCCGTGCTTTTAAGGTAAACGTTCGTTATGCTATAATCAAAAAGTTACATTTTACAATGAGAAAGGAAGTTCATGTCACTTGTTTAATGAAGGTATTTGGATCTTATTTGCGATCATTAATTTTATCATTGTTCTTCTATTTTATAAAGGATTTGGCAAGATGGGCCTTTTCGTCTGGATTGGCTTTGCGACTGTTGCCGCAAATTTACAAGTTGTCAAAACCGTTGAATTGTTTGGATTAACTGCAACACTGGGGAATATTTTGTATGGCAGTGTGTTCTTTGCAACGGACGTATTGAATGAAAAATATGGACAAAATGAAGCTAGAAAGGCTGTCTGGATTGGCTTTGCCACCCTTTTAACGTTAACTGTTGTCATGCAGGAGGCTTTGCTTTTCCACCCCGCTCCCTCTGATATCTCACAAGCATCGTTAGAAACCATTTTTGGCTTTATGCCGAGGGTTGCACTTGGTAGTCTTGCTGCTTATATCATCAGTCAAATGTTAGATGTTTATGTATATTCGTTTATTCGCCGGATATTTCCTTCCGATGGTGCGCTTTGGGTGCGCAACGCTGGAAGTACGATGATTAGCCAGCTGCTTGATACACTCATTTTTACGACCATTGCCTTTCTTGGCACCTATCCATTTCATGTATGGATTGAAATCTTCATCACGACATATGTCATTAAATTTATCGTAGCCGCGATTTCGACACCATACGCGTATGCGGCGAAAAAAATGGTCCCACTTGATGAAAGGGGGAAATAAATTGCCAGCTGAAATATATATTGATGGTGCTAGTGCAGGTAATCCAGGCCCCTCTGGCATCGGCATTTTCATTAAATATGATGGAAATGCTGAATCTTTCTCCATTCCTCTTGGAACAATGAGCAATCATGAAGCAGAATTTTCCGCTCTCATCGAAGGGATGAAAATTTGCGTAGAAAAAGGATTGCGTACCGTTTCGTTTCGAACAGATTCACAGGTAGTTGACCGTGCTGCCAATGCAGGGTTTGCTAAAAATCCAGCGTTTCAGCACTTTATTAAAGAGATGATCCAGCTTCAAAGCCAGTTTGATTTATTTTTCATTAAGTGGATTCCAAGCAAGGAAAATCAAATAGCTGATCAGCTCGCTAGAAAAGCGATTCACCTATCTAAAGGATGAATCGCTTTTTTTTTGGTTATGCTAATGTATGAGGTGATACTGATTGGATAAAGAGAATAAAGGTCGTGTCACAAATGGGACAACCCCTCAAGGTGATGCGCAAACAAAAGATAAACAGCCTCTATCTCAGCTAGAAAATCGGGCGAAAAAAAGCAATACGAAAAGATAAACCATGGAGATCAGCTTTAGCTGATCTCTATTTCACTTAAGCGGTTCACCATTGGTTCAATTCCTTTGATTTGATGTAGGCGCAGCATAGCCGCTGCCCGCTCTTGATTGATTTGCATTTTCGTCTCTTCCATTGGACAGCTGAGTGGTACATCACATTTGATCTCTGCCAGTATACGTGAAAGCTTCAAATCTTCTACACCTGCTTGCATTTTTTTTTGCTGCGCAGCCGTTAATTCATGAACATTTTCTAATAGCCGGTCAATCGTTTGATACGTTTGGATAAATTTCAACGCCGTTTTTTCTCCGATTCCTTTTACACCGGGATAATTATCACTTGAATCACCCATCAATGCTTTCATATCAATCAGCGCCTTTGGAGAGATTCCCATTTCCTCTTCAAATAAGGCTTTTGTATATTGCTTATAATTCCCGATTCCTTTTTGCATCAGGGCCACTGTCACTTGTTCATTCAAAATCTGCAGCAAATCTTTGTCTCCAGTTAAGACGGTTACACGCGCCTCTTTTTGATAGAGTGCAGCAAGCGTACCGATACAATCATCTGCTTCAAAGCCTTTTAAACCAACATTCACAATTCCTAGTTCTTCTGTAGCCTCTTTTGCCAAATCGAACTGCGGGATAAGCTCGACAGGCGGCTCCCCTCGATTCGCTTTATAATCTTGAAACAATTCATTTCGGTACGTTTGGCTTCCCATATCCCAGCAGCAAACAATATGAGTTGGCTCAAATGTCTGTACAGCCGTTAATAAATGCTTCAAATACCCATTGACTCCATTTGTCGGCACACCGTTATCATTTATCATAAAATTGCGATGGACAGCCGTCGCATAAAACGACCTGAAAAGTAGTGCCATTCCATCTACAAGCAGTACGTGTTTATTCATTTTATAAACTCCCTTTTTCAAAACAATACTACTATTCTATCACAGAACAGCAAAATGGACATAAAAAAGGCGCCTTCTTCTTTTTGAAAAGAAGAGGCAGCCCTTTTACTTTTTACCATATTGCATTTTTTCTGTTTCTGCTTCTGCATAGGACGGCATGTCTTTTTGTTTAGGCACACGCTCTTCCTGCTGCTTTACGTTTTTCTTTTTTTCCATCATCATTCCCCTTTCTCGGTTCATTTGTTAAGATGACCAAAAAAGAGAAAGTTACTCTTTACTTCTGTTTACGCTCGACATACTCCCTGACCATATCGATCGTGACATGCTTACGCAGCGGCACAATTCCGCCTCTTGCAAGCTCATTCATTTTTGAAGTAACGGCATTGATCTCATCTGTTGTAAATGGCTCTTTTTGCTCACACTTTGCCACAGCAGCCTCTATCGCCTGTTCTCTTTTCTGTTCAAGCTCGAGAAAGGACTGGATATGGGCATGCTGCTTTTGTGAATGTGCAGAAATGTCTTCGTGTACGCTCGTCATTGTGTATCAACTGCTTTCTTTTTTTATCTAGTCTACCATGAATCAAATGGTTTTCAACTGGCTTTTCCATTCATTTGTTTGTTCATATACTTGTTCAATGATGGCCTGCTCTTTGTCATCTGTCGTCAAGCTTGTGATAAATGTTTGTTTTTGTTCATTCAGCTGCTGGAGCGCTTCTGTTTCATATCTTACAGTAAAGGTCTCCACCATTTTTTCGTATCTACTCAATAATTCTTCTTTTTCTTTATCAGCCCATTCAGTGGTTAATTGAAGAAGAATATCTCGAATCGCTTCAATACACGCAGCCTTCCCATTTTGTTCAAAGAAAGCTTTCGCTGATTTTTGCTTTTTTAAGAGCGGCTCAAATTGGCTAAGTTCTGCTTCGACTTCAATTTGTTTTAGCTCAGCTTTTTTCTCTTCTGGCGGTGACAGTCTGAGAGAAAAGTAAGGATCCTCAGCACATGCAGCCTGCATACCCTTCTCCCACTCCTCTTGGAAATACTGGTTGATAAACGATTCCATTCGGATATCGAGCGCCTTGAGCTCCTGTACAAATTCAAATTCATAATCCTTCAGCGCCTGTTCAAGCGCCTTTTTCAACTGCTGTCCGAAGTTTCCTTGGGATAGTCCAGGATAAAAGGCGGTCTTTAACATATCATTCGCAAATAGTGATAAACGCTGAACAATGTGGTAAAGCTGTTCTTGCAAGTCCTTTTTCACGCTTTCTGTCACTAGCTTTGACCGTTTGACATGACTCATTTTTTTAAGGATTGCTTCATATGATGATTCTACCTTTTTCTTTTCGGCTTGTTTTTCATCCTCTGACTGATGCAAGGTGGCATGTAGCTTGTCGACGGTTCCACATAATGTACTAGCTTCAAAATGCAAAAGCTCGATGGCATCTTTCGTTAATTCTTCCTCAATAAAATAGTCGAGTTGTTTTCTAAGCTGTTCATATTGATTATAAGGTGTTGACCCTTTTCCTTCGATCTCTTCCTTACTGGACACATGATGAAGATTTGGGTTTCGGATGCCTTCTTTTGTGAGCTCTTTTCGCACATAGTCAAAGACGGTTTCAAGCTCTGCTTGATCCTTTGCCAAATCAGCTGCATTGATAATAAAGAACATTTTATCCATGCTAAAAGAATCTTTTACGAGCCCAAGCTTACGTAAAAATGACCGATCGGCCTTGGAGAAAGAATGCTGATAGTAAGTTAAATAAAGAAGGGCGTCTGCGTCCTTCATATATTGAAAGGCCATCTCTGTGTGACGCTTATTCATACTGCTGGCGCCTGGCGTATCAACAATCGTCAGCCCTTTATCTGTCAAAGGTGTACTTAAATACACCGTTACTTCCTTGACCACACAAGAAACAGCTTCTTCTGCCACATACGGCTTTAGTTCTTGAAGTGTGACATTTAATGGGGTTTGCTTGTCAATGTATTCATGAAACCGGGCATGCGCTTCTAGAAAATGTTCAACAATGATGCGGTGATCTTGTTCAAACTGTCTTTTTTTCAGTACTCGTTCGAGTTTCGCTCTAAACGTATCTCCCTTTTCTCCTGTGATAGAAAATCCGAGAATCTGATCGAGCTCTTCTAAAATATCCTGCTCTGATTTGAACACCACTTTGACACTTTCATGCGGGTGATCTTCCGTCGGCTGCGTTAGCTTATTGATCGTTGCCGTTGTTGGGGTAGGAGACGATGGCAGCACCTTTCGCCCAACAAGGGCATTGGCAAAGGAAGATTTCCCCGAACTAAAAGCCCCGAATAAGGCGAGTGTGAATTCTTTCGCCTGCAGCCGCTTTGTTCGTTTTTCAAAGGACTTTCTTTGAGATTGAAGAACGTCTAATGGCAATAAAATACGAGAAAGCTGTTCAAACTGCTTAATCGACTGTGCCGTCGTTAAATGCTGAGACTGACGTATTTGATCATGATCTGTCTGCTCGTTTTCTTGCCCGCTCTCTTCAGCATGAAATGGCGCGTGGTACTGCTTCAGCTGGTCATGCTGCATCCTTTGTTTTTTCGCATAAAACCAATCTTCTTGGACCAGCTCATCCGTTCCGTTTTTCCATATATCCCATACATGCTGGATGTCTCGTTTGATTTGTTCATTTTTTTCGATGCACTGCTCAAGCATTTGAAGCTCTTGTTTCGCCTGCGTCCATTTTTCTTGCTGCTTCCCCTTTTCCTTCGTGAGCTGGTCTTTCAGGGTCTCAGCCATTTGTTCAATCAATGGCAACGCTTTCTGTTTAGCCTGTCTTTTTAGGGCTTCACCAGCATCTTTCGCATATTGAAGAACATATTCATTAGAAAAAGTCGCACCGGGATGAATGACTTTTTCAAGCAGGGATTCTTGGACAGGTGTTTCAAATGCCATCACTTGATCTAACAGCTCTTCTCCAAGCTGATGCCGCTTGACTTCCTTTTTGAAAAGCTCTGCAATATGCCAGTCCACTTCTGCTTTCATTCTCGTCTTTACATCTGTTACGATATCGTTTGCCCGTTTTTCTTTTTCCTGCTCGGTTTTATTTTTAGAAAAGAGCAACCCTACTTTAAAGCCAGGTGCTTTCGATTCGATATAGTCACTTGCGAGCTCCCTCATCTTAAATGGAGTTAGATTCGCATTTTTTAAAATGTTCTCCATTTCAGAAGATATTTCGTCTTCTAACTGTTTTGCGCCATTTTCGATGAATCGGTTTTTCGCTTCAAGTTCTTTGACTTCATTTCTTTTATCTTGAAGCTGCGTATCAAGACCCTCTTCCTGCAGCTCTTCTTTTAACGATTCGATATGTTCTTTTAGGACATGCTCTATTTTCTGCTCTGTATAGGCTCGAAGTGATGCTTTAGGCAATGTTTGTAATTCTTGTAGTTTCTCAATTAAACGAAGCATTTCGTTTCTTGGGTGTGCCTCATCGGTTACAGATGTAAAATACAGATGTTCTTCCTCAATGCCTTCTTTGAGGAGCATTTCAACCACTTGTTTTTTGTAGTCTTCAAAAGCTGTCTCATGTTCATCATGTCGATCGACTTGATTCACAATGAAATAAAGATTTGGCACTTGGTCTTTGATGGAGCGAATAAAACGAATATTTTCTTCAGAATGAACATGGTTATAGTGAACGACATAAAAAAGAGCATCTGCTTGATGTAGAATTGACGCAGCCGATAAAAAGTGCGCATGATCCGTTGAATCAATTCCTGGCGTATCGATCAGTGCCACCTTTTCTTCAAGTCCCCTATAATCACCGCTCATTTCGACCATTTCAATCTGTTCTCCATCCTTACAAAAACGCTGCACCGCTTCTTTGTCATAAGAACCGCTCATTTTTGCAAAACGGCCATCAGAGGTGTGAAGCTGTACTTCACTTCTCCCTTTTCTTACAACGACTAAGTTTGCACTTGTTGGGATTGGGCTCGTTGGCAGGATGTGATCATGAAGCAAATGATTCACAAGTGATGACTTACCAGCAGAATAGTGGCCGGTAAATGCAATATACACTTCTTCTTCTGCTTCCTTTTTGATAATCGATGCAAGTTTGACTGCGCGCTCATGATCATCCCTTTTGAGAAGGCTTTGATATAAAGCACCTGTAGTTTGAACGAGCGAATCTCGAATAGACAAGTCTTTCATGACGATAAACCCCTTTGTTTTTAGAAAAGTCAGTTATGTATGTGATACCATTTTACACAAAATAAAGAGATTTTTCTTCTGATCTGAGGAAATAAAAAAAATCTGCTGCCCGATCAGTCGTAATTGACTGCGATCAGGAAGCAGATTTTTTTGAAACACCTTTTAATACAAAGCCAATTAATAGGCTGTATACACAGACCGTACCTAGTAAGAAAATCATTGTCATGTGATCACCGTCCATCCTTCGTGATTGAGAATGCTTATCATTAATGAAAGTGTATCACAATTGATAATGATTTTCAATATTAATTTAGTAAATACTGATTTAGTGCTTTCTCTTCTGTTTGAATTCTCACCATCATCATCCATGCATTTAAACACGTAAACAAAATGGCGGTAATGTACGCTTCAAACAATAGCGGGATCAAGATAAGCTCAATCGCCACCACCACATAGTTAGGATGCTTTAACCAGCGATACGGTCCCTTTTTTACAATCACCGCATTTGGCACCACTAAAATCTTTGTATTCCAGTACGTCCCAAGGGAACATAATGCCCAGTATCGAACCACCTGTGTAGCCAGCAGGAAAATGAGCAGCAACAGAAAAAAACGGGATGGTTCCCGGTTTAACAGCCATGTCTCTCCAATGAGTGAGAGGAAAAAAGCAGCATGCATTCCGACCATATAAGGATAATGGTTAGCGCCGAATTCGATGGCGCCTATCGCTTTCACTTTCTTCTCATTTCTTTTGGCAACAAGCATTTCAATCAGGCGCTGACAAATGAAGAAACCAATGACCAGCCAAAAAATCATGACGAGATCTCCTCCCATTTCATGAGTAATAATTCAGAGGAAAAGCCCGGACCAAGAGCCCCGCAAAGCCCCACATCGCCCGGATCAGCTGATTGATGTTCAAGAAAATGCTTCATGACATACATAACTGTAGCAGAGGACATATTCCCGTGGTGTTTGAGTACTTCTTTTGAAGAAAAAAGCTGATCCTCTTGTAAAGATAGACTTTCAAGATAGGCATCAATTACTTTTTTACCTCCAGGGTGGGCAAGAAAAACAGTTAGATCATCTGTTGAAAACCCGAGCTGATGTAGAAATTGATCCACCTGCTCTTTTAACCAGCCTGAAATAATGGACGGAATGTCACGTGAGAAAATGACCTGAAAGCCGGCACTTGTAAATTCCCAGCCCATCACATCCTCAGAATCTTTCATCGTTACTGACTGTGTACCCATCACTTTAGGCACTGTTTTTAACTGCGTATAGTCAAATGCAGCTTTTTCTCCAGTTAACAGAACCGCCGCCGTCCCGTCTCCGAACAAGGAGGTGCCGATTAAATTGCTTTTTGATTGATCTTGCGGCTGAAAGGTTAAACTGCAAAGCTCACATGCGACAACTAGAACCTTCGCTTCTGGGTATGCCCTTATATATTCATAAGCTCGAGACAATCCTGCCGCTCCGCCCCCGCACCCTAGCCCCCAAATCGGCACTCGTTTCGTATAAGGCGAAAAAGGGAGAACGTTCATCAGCTTTGCATCAAGACTTGGTGTCGACAATCCGGTGCTTGAGATGAAAAACAAAGCATCGATTTCTTCAAACGGAATAGGCCTTTGAAGGAACGTCGTCTCATGAAGACAGTGAATGATTGCTTCTTTCGCATGAGCCAGTGCTTTTTCCAAATAGATATTATTTTTCTCTTCAAAAGAGTGGTGCTTCTGATACCATTCAATAGGCTGCACAAACTGTCTGCTCTGAATTTCTCCATTATTAAAAGCTCTTAGCAGCCGGTCAATATCTTTAAACGATCGTTTAAATTGAGATCTTGCAAATTCAGCTGCTGTTTGCTGATTCACATGATTCTTTGGCAGACTCGTTCCAACTGAAAGAATGTAAGCCACCTGCTTCACCTCTTTTTTCGGTTAATATACCCTATCAAAAATAGGATATACATGCCAAAGCGTCAAAGCGTCACAATTCAGTCAAAATATTTTCCTTCGTCTAACTTTTTGTCTTGACGACAATTGATAAATATTGGATAATATAGGTGGAAACATGATGTAGTTTTCCTCCTTCACAGGTTCGTTCCAAGCCAAGCGAACCTGCTTTTTTTATGCAAAAAACACCTCTAAAAGAGAAGTGCAGACCGTAGACAAACCCCACCTTTACTTCAAGTAAAAGTGGGGTTTTCACATAATTATAAAAAGTTACGCTGGACATGGCGTTTTCCATGTCTAGTTGGCTAATTTTTTAAGATTCATGGCAGCGAAAGTAAGCATCGCTTGCATTGAAACTTTTTTTAGTACACGAAGTTTCGCCCAACGCATACCATGCTTTTCTTTTGCATCCGCAAAGACGCGTTCTATTATTTCTCACCGCTTTGCATAGATGTTCTTATTCATTTCAGTGAGTCTTAGGTAGTTTGGTTCATCTAGTCTTGCCAAATATGCCGATGAATTTGTTTGGTATAATTTTGACTTTGTGTACAGTTATCTAGAAAAGAACAAGTTTTACATACCTCTGAATCGGACACATATTGCTTATATCTCTCTAGTCGTTGTACGGTAAGAGAGAATTTGACGGTTTAGGCACATGTAACAATCAAAATATGCGTCCATACACGCATTCATTCTTTTTGAATAACCAGCTGCTGTTCTCAGACGAGTATAAGGCTTGACAGGTCTTATCTCTTGATCCATTAAAAACTTAGCGATGTAAGGTGTTTTATATCCAGCATCTACTGCAACTACATTTGGTTTTCCGACTTTCTTTGTCACCTTTGATACGAGCGAATCTAACATAGGACTATCATGAACATTTCCACCAGTGACCAGTGATCCAAAAATAAATCCTTTTGAATCACAAGCTGTATGAAAGGAATAAGCAAATGACTTTTCACGTTCACCTTTTACATAGTAGCCAATCTCTGATTCAGTTGTACTGACTTTGATCTCTTTTGTTTCTTCTTTATTTTGTAGGGGTAAGAGCTTTTCTCCATGTTTTTCGCGATTGATAGCCTCTATCTACAATATCCACATGAGCATCCTTTTTTTCAATGAAATCGTCATTATACAACACTTTCATACGGAATTTCCCTTCCCTTCGCATTAATGGTTAAATCTGATGCTATCTTAGCGTATACATATCAACGTTTCGATCATTATTCAGAATTATTTCATTTAAACATGAATGGATCACCTTTTTTCTGATCCATACAAACAATAACCATAAAATTCTAATTTATTTGATTATTATATATAAAAAGGTGTTTTTTCCTGTATACTTAATCAATATGAACACCATGAAAAACAGTGAAAAAAGATAGAATCTACTACATGATTCGGCACAAAATTTAATTGACTGGAGTGATTGTAATGAAAAAGGTGTCCAAAAAACAGACACCCTACAACACGATACTTCTCTCGAAGATAATTGGTTTAGTGCTTCTTACACTGTTTCTCTTTTTTATCTGGGATATGTCTAAACCCCATTTGCAGGCGACACATGGGCAAGCAAAAATTGTTGCCAACAGTGACTTCCGAGACACAAGCATCAGTCTGAAAGCAAAAGATCATTCTACAAGAACATTGGATACACATTTTAAGTCCAATCCAAACCAACAGACAACGAATAAAACGGTCTTTTTAACATTTGATGATGGTCCTTCTGCTACATCAAATCAGCTGTTAAATGTATTAAAAGCACATCACGTGAAGGCGACATTCTTCATGCTTGGACCGCAAATCCAAGCACACCAAGCAGCTGTGAAAAGACTTTATCAAGAAGGACATCAATTAGGGCTTCATGGCATGACGCATGATATAAACCGCTTTTATCAGAACAGTGAGTCTCCCGCAAATGAAATGAGAGAAGCTCAGCGCATTCTTGCTTCTGTTACAGGTGTTTACACCCGTCTTGTGAGAACACCCTATGGCAGTGTTCCAAATTTAACATATCATCAAAAAGTACGTTTAAACCAAAATGGCTTTATTTACTGGGATTGGACGATTGATAGCCTTGACTGGAGATATAAAAACTCACAATATGTTCCAGAGGTATTGAATCAACTGCAAATGTTTGAGAAAAATAAACCATGGGAACCAAAAGTTATTTTAATGCATGATCAACCCTCTACCACAAACTATTTAGATAGCCTGATTACACAGCTAAAAGCAAGGGGCTATACATTTGCAGTCATTAACGAAACAATGCAGCCGGTACAACATTAATAGCACTAATCACAACAAGCCCGTATCCAAAAGATGCGGGCTTTCAACTCCAAGAGAAGTGTTTACACAACAGATTTCTTAGGCTCTTCCATCAGGTCCTGCCCGGTTTCTTTTTTAAAAGGAATCATGTGATAAATAATATGAAGCAAAATAGCGATAAAGCTGCCGGCCACGATGCCATTACTTGTTAATAATTTGATTGATTCTGGCAGATGCTCAAACATTTGCGGCACAACGGTGACACCTAAGCCGATCCCAACTGAGCAAGCAACAATCAGTAGGTTTTCCTGTTTGGCAAAATCCACACGCGAGAGCATTTTAATACCGTAGGCAATGACCATCCCAAACATGGCAACCATTGCGCCGCCAAGAACCGATTTTGGGATAATCGTTGTAAATGCAGCGATTTTAGGAAAAAGACCGAATATCATTAACAATGCCCCTGTCACAACAATGACCTGGTTTTTCTTGACACCTGTTAACTGAATCAACCCAACGTTTTGTGAGTAGGCTGTGTACGGAAAGGCATTGAAGATACCGCCTAATAACACAGCAATCCCTTCTGCACGGTAGCCCTTTGCTAAATCCTTCTCCTTTAATGAGCGATTCGTTAAATCTCCTAGCGCGAAATAAACACCTGTTGATTCAACTAAAGACACGACGGCAACTAAAGTCATGGTCATGATTGGCGCAAATTCGAAGGTAGGCATGCCAAAATAAAAAGGTTCAATCATGCGGAAAACTTGTGCATTTGCTACTTCGGCCGTTTCCACTTTTCCTAGCAGGGCTGCGACTGCTGTCCCAAGTAGAATGCCGATTAAAATAGCGATAGCTTTCATAAATCCCTTTGTGAATCTATAGAGCAAAACAATGATAAACAGCACAAGGAAAGCAAGCCCTAGATTTTCAAAAGAACCATAATCTGCACTTCCTTCCCCTCCTGCCATATTGTTCATCGCTACCGGAATGAGGGTAATTCCAATAATGGTGACGACAGATATAGCTTGAGTACAACAATGAATACACTTTAATTATAATAAACTTTTACACTCAACTCAGGCTGTTTTCCATCTTCATCTTTAACTTTATATGACACATGGCTAATAAGTTTTTTGAGAATTATATTGATCTCTGACTCTGACATTCCCTGATCTGATTCTAGCAATGCCTGAACATCTTCTTTTTGCCATAGGTAAGTTCTTTTTTCTAATGCCTTTTCTTTTTGATATTCAACTGATGAATATAATTCACTGAGCTCTTTTTCAGATTTTATTAAATTTTCTTGTGCTTTTTCTAATTTTTCTTTGTACTCATTTTTGTCTAAATCACCGTCTAAGTAGAGTTCTTTTAACCGATCAATTCTTCCTCTCAGTTTTTTAATCGCTTTTTCTTTTAATTCAATTAACTGCCCCGAAAAAGTAGCTTGTTCGTCAGTTTTAGTATTCTCATTCCTTTTGAATAATTCAGAGCTATACTGTTTCATTTCTTGTAGTATCGCTCGGTATAAAATGTCTTCATTTATCCCTTTTGTTGTATCACACATTGGTTCACGAGCTGTCGATCTTCTGAGACACTTTCTTACGTGTTTTTGTCTTCCTTTTGGCTGATCTATACTTTGAACTTTCAAACAATAAGGACATCTAACTATTCCTGAAAGTCTGTTAGTGTTCATGTTCAAACGTCTTCCAGCCTCTGGATATGTCCTTAGTTTTGATAGTCGTTCTACAATTTTTATATGCTCTTCCTCTGTTTTGGTTGGCTGATGAATACCTTTGTTCTGTTCATCTTTTCCATACCAGACAAATCCTCTATGAAAATCATTTATCAAAAGATAGGTTACCACTTCTCCATACCACATTTTCCCTCTACTAGAAGGAGGCGGGATTTCCAATTGATTCAGTCTATCTGCAATTGCCATGGAAGACATTTCTTCATTAAGAAACCAATCAATCATCATACGATAAATTTTTATTTTTTCTTCATCAACCTTTGCCTTCTTGTCATTCTTGTCCCATTTAAACCCGTATGGAACAGATCCAGAATGCGGTCTTCCCTCTTTGACAGCACCTTTTCGACCATTTAACAGCCTTCTCTTAATAGCTCTATATTCATTTCTAGCAATAACCAATTCGAACTCTGAGAGCATTTCATCACTCTCATTGGACATATTATATATTTTTTGAGGAGTTATGAGTAGAGTGTTGCTTTCTTTAAAGGCTTCCATGATACGTCCTGAATCTATCTGTGATCCCCTGGAAAGTCTATCGTTCGCAATTACACACACAACATCAAATTCACCTGATCTGATTCTAGGCAACAATCTAGAAAAAATAGGCCTATTATCAATAGAATCAGAAGAGACAACTTCTTCGAACCACTCTACATCTGTAAAACTGTATCTATTTAAGAGTGCTTTTAGTTGATCCCTATGTTTCAGTAAAGTATCTTCTGTGTCTGGGTCTTCTCTTGATTTTCTTGAATAGACTGCCACTTTTGAATTTTCATCAATGTTCATATTTAATCACCACACATTTTTATTATTAGTTGTAAATATTATAACAAAAATAAAGACAGAGACTTATCCTGATCCCTGTCAATAATATGCATCACCTCCTTGAAATTAAATTCTCGCACATCTTATTTATGTAGTATGTATAATTCACTTTCTTCTTCATCCACCTTACCTCTGTTCCGATCTCTTCACAGATGCCAATAGGTATGCTGGCTTTATTAACCTTGCTTATGTATGTATGTGCTAATTGTTTTTGAGCTATATTCTTATATGTAAGAAAGTCTTTAATGTGTACAAAGAAAGTTCTATTCTCATGCTCTCTAAAGTTAAACAGAAAACCAGGTAACACTCCTTCATATTTAGAAGCTACCTCTAAATGTTTTATCTGCTGTGCTTTAATGATACTTTCTGAGAACGAAACGTACCCTTTTTTCGTTGATTTTAATTCTAGTGGAAACAAATGCCCCTTAGCGAAAAGAATACAATCATATTTATTTTTCGATATTCCAAAATTTCGTTTCAAAGCCATTGGATTTACATCTTTAATTCGATAAAAAAACAAACCCTGATCTTTTGCTGATTGTTGAATATTTGCTTCAAAAACTTTTCCCAAGTTTGTGCTCAATAAACCAATCCTTTCTTTGTGTTTAATAACTAAATGGGGTATTCTATGATTATCAATATCTAGGAGAGTGTTCCCATTGACTAAACTGATCAACCAACACAATGAACTAACTGAATATCTAAAATCCAATGGTTATACAGTAAAATTTCATGTGGATATGTCTGAAAATCATTTATTCGAAAAACACTATGCTGTTTACAATGAAACAGAGTCTAAAAGTGCAGAGCTCGTATTCAAAGCAAATGCTAAAACAAATGAAGTTGAATACTCTTTCGTTGATAACAACCAGTACCCTGATTTAGTTAAAGAAGTGAATAATCTAATTAAAAATTTTAAATCTTCATGATATACACCCTTGTCCTATGACAGGGGTTTAAAATTTCAATTCGATTACATCTCCTTCGATAAACTTCACATACTTCTTATCAAACTTATACCTATCTCCTAAAACAGTATTCTCCAAATCAATCAAGTCTAAGTGGAGCAACTCTTTACCGTTTACATCCTCAGCAAGAATATAGTCACTTGAATCAAATTCAGTTTTGTACCAAATGGCAGTTAAATTTGTTTCGATGTTGAGTTTATTTGTTAAGTACATGTAAGCATCCTGTGATGTATTGTCTGTAACATCTCTAATTTCTTCATCATCAATGTTGTTGATAACAATTAAGTTGTTTGATTTCTCATTATAAAAATAAGCAAAATCACCTCCTTGATTTTTTAATTGATAAGCGCCTTTTAAGTTATGTAAGTTAAGCATATGTATTTACGTATCTCCCTTTTTCATTGTTGGACAAGTCTCTTGCTTCTTGCATTAATTCTTCGTTATTGTTACTTAGACTGATGCCTAGACGGTTTACTTTTGAAAAATCATTGTTATGTATCGCTTCTTCAATTGATTCCATTTGTTTTTTCATTTTGCTGTGCAGCTCAACCAAACTATTTTCTTCTATTATTTAACTCCCCTTTCATAAGCGCATTGTCTACATGCTGGCCTATAATCGTTCCCAACTTTAACTTGAGTATTTGAATCATTAGAAACTTCAAGTGAAACCCAAGCGTCATCGCCACAAAAAGCACAAACTGCATGATGTTTAGTCACATGATCTGCTTTGGCCATTAAGTACGGTACAATTCCAAATGGCTTACCATATCTGTCCATGTCTAATCCTGCAACAAACACTTTCTTCCCTTGTTCGATTAGTTTCTCAATGTGAGTGATCATTTGATCTGGGAAAAATTGAACTTCATCAATGCAAACAACATCAGCTTCAAACAAATCTAGGGGTATACCAACCTTGTTTTCATCTGTTATTTGTATGTTTAACGCCTCAACTTTCTTACCATCATGTGTCACAATGAAGTCTTCTGAGTATCTGTTATCTATGGACGGTTTGAGAAACACCACTTTCTTTCCAGCTAACATGAATCGTTTCCCGTGACGCTGCAACGCTGTTGATTTCTCAGCAAACATACTTCCTACATCAATTGTTAATGATCCTACTGTTATGATTCATCACCTCCTCCAAGAATGAGTTGTCTATATCTCTTATAATCTTCTTCACTATTAAACGAAAATACTGGAGTTTTGCCCTTTTGAAAAGAAATTCTACCGCCAACTTGAGATAGGTACGCTTGTTTTAATGCATCCTGTTCAAACGGAATTCTAATAGTCATATGTAATTTCTCCTTTCAATATAAAAAGTGCTTGATTTATGTAGTAAATATGAATACTTATTTCTGGTTAAAAGACCGATTTTATCTAGAACTTTTAAGTTGTATAACAATACCACACATAATAATTAAATATCCAAGACCAATTAAAGGCACAAAAATGACTGCCCAGCTTGTTTTATCGTGCCCCCATCCATTTGTTCTTGCCCATCTAACTAAGCAAAACTTAATTAGAGTGGTTAATATGTAATAAATTATTGCAATGAGTATCATTGGAACAATCCTCCCCAAATTACTCCAGCAGCTACTGATACAATAATCATTGAAATAAACTTAGCTACTCCAACCCAAACAGCAAACTTCATATCTCCATCTGAATCCCATTCACCTAGCACAACAAGTCCAAATGCAATTAACAAAACCCAAGCGGTAACGATCATCTACGAATCGCCGCCTTATGAGATTTCTCTAATTTCATTTCAAGTAATTCTCTTTCAGTAATAGGTATCAAAGATTTGTTTTCCTGCTCTGTTTTCGATTCTACATAGAATGTATCGTTGTATGTAATAAACTCAATAGCACCAGTAAGGTCGTATACAAACACTAAAAAATTTAAACTTTGCATTCTAATAGCATGAGTCAGGTTATTTTCTTTGATAAATTTATCCCACTTCTTAAAGTAGCTTGAACTTTTCTTAAATTGTTTGAAAATACGTCCATCTAATTCTTGTTCTTTTTTGATGAAATGCTTATCATCAATCTCATCAGCATAAGCTTCATTTATTAAAAGACCTCCATTAAAATCATATGCTGCTTTACTCGCTAAATCTTCGATCCCAACTAAACTTGAAATTTCCTCGTTCCTATCTTGCATAAATTGTCCTTTGATGAAAAATCCATATTCAAGATCTCTGTGTAAGTTAGAAGTTTGCTCCACTTTGTAATAATATTTATTCATTTTCCGTCCCCCTTTATATTTGTTATTTTTCATTTATAAACGTTGATAATAGCTGCCTACGACCACTCCATATCTTTTTTGATTTCTCTTATTCGCTGCTTATTAACTTGGTCTGTAATGACAACACCAGAATCGCTTAAAAAGTCACCTTCATCATTTTGAATACAAGTGCTTCCTCCAAACTCAATACCGTTTGCTTCAATTAATTTAATGAACTCTTCATATGTAAACTGTGTGCCGTCTTTTTTAAAGAATGTACCTTCTACATGTAATCCTTTCATTTAATCACCTTATTTTTATAATAGTTAATAAAATCATCAAACTGAATCAAGTAAACACCATAAGCTGTGTTATTCAATTTATTAATTGTCTCTTCATTAGGTTCTTCAAACCAGCTGTCAGTTCCCTGACCACGGACTTCATAGATTTGAAGTATCTCTTTTTTATGCTCAAAGAATGCCCGTTTATTTTCGAATTCACTTTCTTCATCAACCGGATTCCCCACATGATTTGTCGCATATTCCATCATTGAAGTTAGCATGTAACCTAATTCAACCTCTGAGAAGCTTAGTTGAGGTGTAGGAATTCCGTAATACATATCAGCTTCATTTAGAGATCCTCTTTCCTTAACCTCTTTAAGGATTTCTTCAAAAGCAGCACAACCTTGATGAATGATGAAATCTTTTTCCATTTCCTCTCTTCTTTTTCTTTCCTCAAAGAAACTCTTTATTTTAAGATCATCATCTTTATTCATTTAGATTCTCCTTTGTTTTAAATTGAAGTAAAAACTGTTTCACCTTTTTCGATGGATAATCACTAAGTGCAAAATCTCCAATCATTTTCAAGAAGATTTCTTCGTGGTAGGTGTCGATCCATTTTTTAAGGTCGTGTTCAGGGCTACATGGACAATTCTCTTTGTTGCAATAACGAAAATCATTAACATATCTTGTTGTATGTACGATTAATTCAAGGAAAACAACTCTTAATTCATCTTTGTCATCTCCACGATAGCCGCTCATAAAATCATTTTGATATATTTGAATTAATGCTTCTAAAACTTTTCTATCCATTAAAATAACATCCTCATTGTTTCTGGCATCTCCTTAATAACTGAAATTAATGTACCTCTCATCTCTTTGTGTTCTTGCTCCCACTCATGTTCATTTTCAATAACGAATTTATCGAACTCAATAAAGCTAACAAATCTCTCTTCTTGTGACACTCTTTCAATATTTAATTGATGTAGTGATGAAAAACCAATTGCTTTAAACCACTCAACGAAGTAACTATCGTTGCTACTTTTATCTAATAGCTCTTGTAATGTCTCCGATTGACTCACCTGAAAGTATTTATGAAGTTCACTTTTAATTAAATTAAGCCATTCCTCAAACGCATTCTGAATGTTTTTTGAGGAGCTTCTTTTGAAATCTGCGCCGTACCATGAATAGATATTCTTCATACATTTCACCCTTCTATATACTTGTTATTTGTTATTTAATAAGCAACTTCGTGGCTATAATAAGGAATACAGGCAATAAGATTAAGTTTGAGTAGAACGCTCCTGAATAGAACCCTTTCACATATTCCGATGGCAACTCTTCTTCTTTTTTAAATTTTGACTTCATTGTTTTAATCATTGATTTAACTCCTCCAATCATCATTGACTTCAATTACAGTGAGACCATTTGCATCTGTTTTTGTATTTTGTTTAGCAATCTGATACATTTTATTGAGCTTATTCAGTCTGTTAATATCTTCATTTAGCCTATTGAAAAAGGTGATTATAGTATCTCTGCTGCTTACAGGATAAATACAGTCGATTTCTGGTTCGTAAACATATAAAGCATACTCCATTCTTAAAATAAACTGCCTGTCACAGACACTGATATTTTTGATTCCTTCTCTAAGTAAGGATAGCTCATCTTTTAGAAATCGAATAATTGGTTTTTCGTAATCTGGAATCACACTTCCCAATTCTTCTATAGCAGAATCAATTGAAGATCGTTTAACATTGTATAGGTTCTCAAATGTTTGCTTAATCGTACTAAATAGTTTTATTAACAAGTCTCTAGAAGATTCATCTTTGATTCTTAAATTAATTCCCCACCATTTCAACTCATCCACCTAATCACTCCTTACTTTTAAACTTCTCTCCCGCTTGCTTTTCCCAGAGTTTAACCGCTTCATTCATCGTGTACTTATCGAATTCTTCGCAGTATAATTCTTCATTACATTCACTACAATAAGCTACCATGCTGTTTTTTACGACCACCGTTTGTCCCTTAAATGTAAGCTGCTCATCTTTTAATCTAGCAAACATCAAAA
This sequence comes from Bacillus sp. SIMBA_154, assembly GCF_046536015.1. Lineage (NCBI taxonomy): Bacteria > Bacillati > Bacillota > Bacilli > Caryophanales > Bacillaceae > Bacillus > Bacillus sp. SIMBA_154. Next base: position 453,134 of record NZ_JAWJBV010000001.1, on the reverse strand, counting down.
CGTCTTTATCGCAGTTATTGCAATACTTAGTCACATCTTTCTTTATCTTATTGAAGTATTTATGAACGCTTTCCATAAATCACATCTCCTTTAAATAAAATCAACGTTTTAAACTAAGGGGCAGTAGCCCCTACAGTCTTTTAAACCCTTTACTTGCAATGTCATCTATTACCCTTTGATGATACTCTGGATCATCCTCTAGAGAGTCATAAACAATCTTAGTGTTAATTGATGCAGCCCATGTGAGATCCAATGCATCTTGATTACTTACCAAAATGAGTTTCTTTACTTTCACACGATCGAGTAAATTAGATATAGCTTCTGTTCTTAGTTTTTCAGCGCTCATAGGTTTAAGTGGATATATAACCGCTGTATGGATTGGATCACCGTGCTTGCCCCATGTTCTTTCTTTTAAGGTATCTACATAAATGTTATTAAGACTTCCACGATACGCTACACCTGTTTTAAGTTTTGTTGATGACTTTAAGAATCTTGATGCGTTTTCTAGTGTGTAGGTTCTGAAAAGAATATTCTCAGAAAACAAGTGCTCGCATAACACATTCATAACTAGGTCTATCTTTTGATGCATATGAGTACCTGTGACAATCGCAACCCTTTCATCAGACTTCAAAAAATCAATAATCTTCTCTTCAGCTTGTTCTCTTCCATTCATAGTATCAGCCTCCATAATTTGCTACATAAATAGTATAGAGTTGATTCGTATTAAATTAACAGCTAAATGTTGTTTTGTTCGAATTTAATTCTGATAAACTCTTCATGTAGCCTATTAAACTCTTCTTTGTTTATGTAAGCTTTGGCATCACCTTTAAAGTCGAATAGTTTTAGAAACTCTTTGTTGATTCTTACTGCCTTCATGGCCATAGATGAGCTGACCCACTCTGATTGCTCTGTCAGCTGCAATACTTCACTTAATTCAAATAGTCTCTCTAATGCCAATGGATTTTGATTTGTTTTAATATGTAGCAGGTCTCTTTTTTTCTCTAAGATGTCCGATTTAAGCTTGTATTTGCTTTTTTCTAACTCATTTAATTCTTGATGTGATTCAGTCTTTATATCACACACCTCCTACAAGACTTTGTTTAAAATTCAGATTTTATGTAGTTTAAATAGCTTTTAAATGATTCTTCTTAGATTCAGATTTCCACTTGATCAAGTTGTTATTTGTTTTATTGATACGGCGCTTGGCATTTTCAATTGTTTTGATTTCTTTTTCATCAACACTCAGCAAGGACTTTCCGAGTGTATCTCTAATCATACGAAGTTTGTCGTATTCACATTTGACTTTTCTTCTTTCAATAAGAATTGCTTGCCCTCTTTTAGATAGGCTCCATCCTTCACAGGCATTGAATACTGCAACTTCTAAGTCATGATAAAACTCACTGAGTTCTTTATCTGTTCTGCTAACTTCTTTTCTATAGAATTCAATGTCCTTATCGATCTTTTTCTTGATTTCATTTAGTTCGTTTACTTTCACTTCAATTTCTTTTATGTATTTAGTTGCTTTACACATTCAATCATCCCCCTTTTTAAATTAAAAAAGATAAACCGATTTGGCTTATCTTTATAATATATGTAATTTGTATTTTAGTCAATATAAATTATATGTTATTTGCATTTTTATAATGGATGAAACTGTACCCAACAGGTCTCCCTTTGTCTCTGTAGTGATGTTCACTACTATTTCTTAACCAGTTGTCATTAAGACTAGGAAAATATGAGTCTGCTTCAGACATATCATGAAACATTGTTAAATAAACATTGCTTGCATGATTAAGGAACTGTTTGTATATCTCACTGCCTCCTATAACCATAACTTCATCTCCATAATTAGCTTGCCCGTTAATTAATTTCAATACCTCATCAATTGAATGATAAACAAATGTGCCTGGTAAGGATTTATATGTCTTATCCTTTGTTAAAACAACATTTGTTCTGTTAGAAAGTGGCTTGCCGTTAATCTTAATAATTGATTCATATGTTTTTCGTCCCTGTATGCATAGCTTACCTTCAGTTAATTCTTTAAACCTTTTCATGTCTTCTTTAACAGAAAACATGAGTTTTCCATTTAATCCAATACCCATGTTCATGTCACATGCTGCTATTAAACTGATCAAATTGCTACATCTCCTTTGATCAATGGATGGTGGTCATATTCGATCACTTCAAAGTCTTCTAAGCTATACTCAAAGATTGACTCAGGCTTACGTTTAACATTAAGCTTTGGTGCTTGATATGGAGATCGAGCTAGTTGTTCTTTAATTTGATCTAAATGATTGTGATAAATATGAGCTACACCAATTGTGTGTTTCATGATACCTGGCTTTAGATCACATTGTTGAGCAATCATGGTCAATAGCGTTGCATATGAAGCGATGTTGACAGGAACACCTAGAAACATGTCTCCTGAACGTTGATAGTGATACATATGAAGGTAATCACCTTCTACATAGAATTGAACAACTGTACTGTGACAACATGGTAAAGCCGTATCTTCCCATTGCATCTCTGGAGCATTCCATCCAGTGAATAAGATACGTCTACTTGTTGGGTTATTTTTAATTTGATCAATCACATATTTAATTTGATTGAAAATGTTCCCACGACCGTCTTCCCACCTAGTCCACTGTTTTCCGTAGATGTTCGGTAACTGACCAACTTCATTCGCCCATTCTTTCCAAAACTTGATACCATACTTCTCTTCTAACTCTTTATTGGATGTTGAACCACTTAAAAACCATAGCAACTCTCCAAAGACTCCTCTAGTAAACATCTTCTTAGTTGTAACCAAAGGAAACCCTTCAGACAGATTAAATTCCATTGTCTCTCCAAAAAGGCTTCTCATACCTGTTTCCGTTCTGTCTCCAGTGTCATGACCATATGCATAGATTTTTTGTAATAAATTTAAGTACTCTTTTTCCAATATATCTCTCCTTAAGTTATAATAGATTCATAATAAAACAAGGCGGTGCTTTCCATAGCTAAAACAAGTAACAAATCCATTTCTTATCCTGAGTATGTAATTGAAAAAAACTGTGATTGCCACTCATTTGTAAGTCAGCAAGGAAAAACGATTAATGTTAGAACATCATTAGTCATAAAAACTGATAAAGATACTAATAAGGTAATAACCTATATTCTTAAAAATCCTAGTAAAGCTAATGAGCATGAATCAGACCTCACCATAAATAAAATAATAGCCGCAGCTTACAAACAAGATGCATCCAAAATTTTTATCTTTAATGTACTTCCATTTTATTTAACTGATTCAAATCAACTTATATCTTATGTGAAAAAACTTATGAAAAACGACAAAAGCGAATATGATACCGTTGTATTTAAAAACTTAGACGTAATTAAGAATTACTTAGCTACAAGGTCAGAAGATGAATTTGTTTGTGCCTGGGGATCGAATACAACAGATGAAGGTAATCTTAACAATATAATTAGTGCAATAAAACAATACCGTGTACAAGTTAAAAAAATTAAACTAGTAGATGACTTTCCAGTTCATCCTCAAGGCAAACCAATCGACATGGATGATCCTTTTGAACCGTTGGATTTATAAAGCTGAGCTAAACTGTCTCAGCTTTTTTCTTTGTATTAAGCATCTCAATTCTATTTCCAACGTCTTCACTTCCAACTTTCTTTAATAAAGCAGTAGCCTGTTTTATACCTTCTAGTGCTCCATCTCCAATTGAATCAAACTCTCTAATCATGTTTTCCAATGCTTTCATTTTCATTTCTGGATCATCGTCCATTAGGTCATACACTTTCATTTGTTTATCTATCTTTGCTAATGAATTATGTAATGTGTCAATTTTAATCAAGTTCTCTACCTCTTTTCCTTAAACACTTATTTAGGGTTAAATCTGTTGCAAGTCCTAGTAATACTATTGCTGATGGGATTGTTACTGCATAATGAAGTATTTTTAAACAAGGGAGAAGCACAAGAAGCAGAGATACTAAAATACATGTTTTTATGATTATGCACTCAAATTTTACCAGTTCCTTTAAATCTTTGTGTATAGCTATTCCTCCTCCTTAATCAGCAAAAACAAATCTTCAATAAACTCGTAAGCATTCTCAATGACTCCGTCTGTTTGATATATTGCTTCTTCACATTCGATCCCGTTTTCTTCCATAAATCTTTTCACACGTTTCAAAACAGTCTCTTGCATAATTTCCTCCCTTTTGTTTAAAAGTCTTCTTTTATTGGAAATCCTGTTGTTCCGATGGATATCATTACCTTTAATTTCTTTCATTTGATATAATCAAATTATTAATACTATTCATAAAAAGGCGGTAGATCAGATGAAAGTTGCAAAAGTTATCACTGAGAAGAACAATATTGAAGGTACTATCTACGAAGCAGGTTTTGACGAGAAAAGTCACTTTAACTATCTCTATGAACCAGAAAAGAAAATACTTCATATATACGATGATAGATCGCACTTTAGTACCAGTGCCGTAAACTCAGTTAATGAAATTGTTGCTGAGATTGACAAAATCATCACAGGAGAGGTCAAGGGATTAAACAAATTCACTCAAAATTTCATCTCTCTTTTTTCTAAGCAGGAGCCTGTAAAAATTATTATCTATACTGAAGCTGGAGACCTTGGAGGATCAGGTACAAATAACTTCGGTGACCCGTTACGCATACAAGCCTATGACCTACAAAATAAAGATTACACAGGATACACGAAAGACGAACTTCATCCCAACTTTGCGTATATTCATTCAGTTGTAGAACCAAACTAAACAAATCACTTGGCTGTGATACCCCACAGTATAAAATCTTCAGAAATCACACCATGCACGCAGCCAAGTGTTACTATTATTTAGTACCCGTTGATCCATGTCCTCCACGATCATCGTTACCTAGATAATCTACTTCAATCAATTCAACCTCTGGCATTTTCTCAATGATTCTAAATTGACAGATACGCACACCTTTCTTAATTTCTGTGTCTCGTAGAGCGTAAGCTGGTAGGAACCAGAAATCATTGTCTCCTTTGAATGATTCATCAATAACTCCTTTGGAGTTTGTTTGAATGATCCCAAAGTGTTTAAAAGTGCTTCCCCGTGGGACAACGTGTGCTTCATACCCTTCTGGTAGCTCCATCGCAACTCCTAATGGAATAAGTTTAAATTCGTCTTTGCTCATTAGAATATCCTCAGCTGCACGAAGATCAATCCAGTCTCCTTTTTCAATTTTGCTGATTCTTGTTTGTGTCTCGTCTAGATATTTGATTTTAATTTGCATTATGTCGTTTCATTCCTTTGTGATATTTGTTATTTATCTTTTCTTATTTCGAATCTTTTTACGTTTTTCCCACTCATCTCTGAATTCCTTATATTCTTTACTGACTTTAAACTTTACATAGAGTTCATCCAAGGGCGGATGTTCTTTTCCTCCAAAATCAGTTAAATCAAATTTTCTTTCCTCACATAGTGTGATCTGCTTTTCTCGGCTTCCGTCTTTTTGTTCCCACACTAAGAAAGCATCGAGTTTAGATTGAGAGACTAAATAAAATAACCTCTCAAATGTAGTTTTTATATCTAAATCCAAACTGTTCATTATCGTTTCACCATTAAACATGTTTTCTGCCAGGTAGTCTATATTCTCATTGATTAAATCATCGATTAGCCACTTATACATTACTGACTTCTTTTTTAATATATTCATAGCAATTACGACATTTATATCTTGTCTTGTCCCATGACCATGAATCAACTAGGTAGGTATCTTCATGGGGGCATACAGCGTTTAATTTCTTTCTGATCTCATTTTTTACCGTCCCTAGCCGACTTATCTCTTTCTCAATGGCTGTTAGTTCATTTTTTAGTTCTTCATGAGTTTTAATTTGACTCACTCCTTGCAAGCTCTCAGAAAGTTTTTTAATAGCTTCTTGACCAAGTTTAGTGAACATATCGTGCCTAATGATTACATTTGAACCTAGCAAGTCTCTAACAGTCCATTTTGACTTTTCACCAATAGTGTTAAACCAAGTAATGTCGGAAGAGTTCCACCTATTTTTTAAAATCACTTTCTGTCCTCCAACTTCAATCGCCCCAATTGAAACGATTTCAAGCAAGTGCTTATGTTTTAAGTGGCCTCTTATAGTATCGATTAGATCTGATTGTGTTGTTGTTAATTCACTTTGTCTGATAACGTGCATAATTCATCTCTCCTTTTAATTCTCAATAAAATTACCATTTCATACAGACTACATGACGATTTTTCATTGACCCCAATTAGATTCTTTTGTTAAGTTATATCACCAAAGACAAAATCCTCATCTTTAAGTGCTTCAACAGTTGCTTTCTTATAACTAACACCCTTCATTGAGAAGAAGTCTTGTGACTTTGTTTTTGTATTGAGTCCGTTCAATACAATTGGATTGATCTCTTCTTCTTCAAAGTAAGGGGCAAATCCAAGGTTCATTAACGCTTTATTGGCATTGTAACGAATGAACTTTTTCACATCACTTGATAGTCCTACTTGATCGTATACATCTTCTGTATAGTCGCATTCATTTTCATATAGAGCACTCAATAGATTGATTGTCCACTTATGTAATTCATCTTGTACATTGGCAGGTTGCTTATTATAAATCTCCTGAGCTAGCAGCCCGACATATACTCCATGAATAGCCTCATCTCTTAAAATTAAGTTGATAATTTCCCCTGATTGCATCAACTTACCTTGACCATAAAAGTAGAGTGGGTAATAAAAGCCGCTATAGAACAGAAAGCTTTCCAGCATCACTGATGCCACCATTCCCTTGTAAAGGGAAATGGGATCACCTTTCATAATATTTCTATATTCAGATATAATCAGGTCTGCCTTCTTCTGAAGATATTTGTTATTTTTAGTCCATTCAAACACTTCATTGATCGTTTCAGTTGGTGCGAGTGTCATGAAGATATTTGAGTATGATTTCGCATGTACCGCATTTTCCATCATCGCCATAAAGTTTAATACCGCTTTACGCTGATGGCCTTCTACATGTTCAGCCACAATCGGCATCCCTGTATTTCCTTGTTCTGTATCAAGCAAAGTCAGTCCAGCAAGTACCTTCATATACGTATCTCGCTCTTTTTCACCAACCGTTCTCCAAGCTAACAAGTCTCCTTGTAATGAGATTTCCTCAGGAAGCCAGAACTGCTTCACATTTTGGTTGTAAAACATTTGTGTAAAATCGTCTTCGTGTTTTGACCAATCTGCAGCTGTGTATGTTGAATTTTTGTTTAAATTTGTTATTTTTTACTCCTCCAGACAAAAAAATTAAAAAAGTTTGGTTTCAGTACTTGTAAAACACCTACATTTGTTGCCCCTATATACGAGGTGGTCTTTAAGCCTCAAAAAAATAATAGAGGTGACTAATATTGAGTGGAAAAACAATAGTTGAGATGGTAGAGATAGTTTTTGAATTAGGGTTAATTGCACTTACAAGTAACAACTTTAATCAGTTCATGCTACAGACATCTGTAGCTTTTTTTATTAGGTTTGGTTTCGGGTATATAAAAAAAGAGGATTAAACAACGCAGCTAAGGCAGCCCTCTTGTGTTGTATCCTTAGTTCTTGCATAGTAAAGTGTTTTGATACCTTTGTGATGTGCATATAGATCAATTCTATTCAAATCTCGTGTTGTCATAGTGTCTTTGAGGAACAATGTAAACGAGATACCTTGATCAACATGAGTTTGAATAGTTGAAATTAAATCAATAACCTTAAACATATCCATATCATAAGCTTCTTTATATAAGAACCAATTGTTCGGAGACAGTCCAGGCATAGGATAATAAGTCTTACTGTTTCCGTAGGTTCTTTCCTCAATTCTTTCCATGATAGGCATTACGCCTGCGGTAGATGACTGTACATATGAAATGCTTCCAGTAGGTGCTACGGCTTGTCTGTAACTATGATAAAGTCCATATTTCTGTACATCACTCTTTAATTGCTTCCAATCTTCAATCGAAGGAATATGCTGATCTTTGAAAAGTTTCGCTACCTTATCAAGCATCGGTGAATAATCAATACTTAAATACTTATCAAAAAAGCTTCCTGATTTATATGTAGATCCTTCAAACATGTAATATGTTTCTCCAGTCTCTTTAGCGATTTCCATTGAACGCTTCAGAGAATAATAGTTGATCATCATAAAGTATGTATTAGCAAAATCAATTGCTGCTTCTGATTCATAAGGGATACCGTTTTGAGCTAGATATCCATGTAGATTCATCTGACCTAAACCAATTGATTTCATTGTTTTATTAGCTTTATTAACTGCTGGAGCATTAACAATATTAGTGGCATCAGAAATTCTTGTAAGAGCATCTACTGCAGTTCTAACTGTCTTCTCGATTGATTGGTTATTCATAACATTTAAGATGTTCATTGAGCCTAAATTACATGAAATATCGAGGCCGATTTCATCTTCTTGGTCGTAGTCAGTATACTTTGACACTTTAGAGGACTGAATCACCTCGCTGCAAAGATTGGAAAATTTAACCTGCGATATTTGGTTATTCGCATGAACCTTGTTTACGTTATCCTGGAACATAATGTATGGATACCCTGATTCATATCTAAGGATGGCCAGTTTCTCAAGAAGCTTCCGAGCACTTCCTTTAGCTTTTCTGACATTGGGATTGTTCACTAACTCATCGTACATTTCATTGATGTTCATCTCGTCTAAATGTTGCCCATATACTTTATAGACTGAATGAGGATAGAACATATAGTAATCTTTATCTTCTCTGGCCAATTCGATGAATTTGTCAGGAACAACTACTCCAATTGATAAAGTTTTAGCTCTTACATCTTCATCTGCTGATATTTTTTTTGTATCTAATACATCATTGATATCTGGGTGAAATACTGTTAAATATGTTGCTCCACTTCCAGTACGACTACCCATCTGATCTGCATATCTAAAAGCATTATCGAGAAGTTTCATAACTCCTACAACACCCTTTGTTACATTCTCTATATCTTTAATATCTTCACCTTTAGCTCTAATCTTACTTAAATTGAGTGCTACTCCACCGCCTAGTTTAGAAAGCTGCATGGAAATATCGATAGCTCTAGAGATGTCATTCAAGCTATCCCCGACTTCAATTAAGAAGCAGCTAACCATTTCACCTCTACGTTTTCTCCCAGCATTCATAAATGTAGGAGTTGCCGGTTGATACTCTTGCTTGATCATTGATTCAACATACCCAATCGCTTTATCAGTATTTCCCTTAGCCAAATACAATGCAACAATAGAGATACGATCTTCGTAACGCTCTAAAATTTTCATCTTATCGTTAGTCTTGAGAGCATAGTCGTTGTAAAACTTAAACGCACTCATGAATGATGGGAATCTAAATTTAAAACCGTAAGCAAACTTGAATACTTTTTTGATATCCTCTTTGCTGTATAGACTTAAAAATTCTTCTTCGTAATAATCATGTTCCTTTAAATAATCCAATTTCTCCTCAAGATTATGAAAGAAAACCATATTCTGATTAACGTAATCGATAAAGTAACTCTTTACAGCTTCCTTGTCTTTTTCAAATTGAAACTTTCCTTCCTTCTGAATCATGATCTCGTTATTTAATTGAATCCACTTAGGTATATTGTTTGTGCTGATTGTCAATAAATTTAACCTCCTGTAAGAACTTAGCTACATCAGAATCTGTTCCAGCCAATTCAAATTTAAGTAAGATTGGAACACTGTATTGGTTTGCTATTTTATCTGCAGCAAGCCCAAAATTATTCCCCCAATTCTTATTTCCGCTAGAACAAATTCCTCTTAGCATATCCTTGTTGTTATGTATGAATATCTGAGTTAACTTTGGCACCTCACCAAATCCGATTGTGTATGTAATATGTATGAATGGTTCAGTAATCAACATGTCCTCAGTTATTTTCTTAACTTTATAATATTTGTTATTTGTAATTTTATCAACGAATCGTTGAACGTTTCCAGTCAAACTATCATAAGTGATTAACATCAAAGAGTGCTTTTACCTGATAACAATTGAGCTGTTAACATTTCTGCACGATTAGTTGCATTATGACCTGCATTCGCTTCTTCTAGATTAATCTGACCCATTTCTTCATATCCTTTGGCCATTTCCTCATAAAAAGAGGTAGATTTAACTTTTTCAACTTCAGTGTATTTAGCAATGTACTTTTTTGGTACCGTATACTGCTCACCAAATTGATTTGTTGCAAGCATCTCTCCAGCTACAGCAAGAAACGCAGTCCCGTCTGGATTATGTATAGGCGTATCTGTTTTAACTTCTTCTAAGCTAACCAAGTGTCTTTCATTAACATATAATTTTTTAACAGCTCCCATTGCCATTGTATTTCCCCCAATTTTTATTTATATGAAACTGTGATTTTATAGCAAGCTTCTATCCATTGATAACAACATTTCTTCATCGTTTGTTAGCTGTTCAAACACTTCGTTCGCAGTTAACTGCTTTCCATCATGATCAACTGTACGACTGTGACAAATTGCAGAAAATAAATCTGTTACCTCAGTAATTTCATCAGATAGATTACCGTCATCGTCAGCTACTGTATCTGTGTAAATCTCCATAGCTTTTTCTTTTGTCCTCGCTTTAATCAGTGCTCTGTAGGGCTCATTCACTTCAAAAAACTTCATAACGGGCTTATCCACTTCCAATTCATCAACATAATCGCCTTTAATTTTGACATCATCAACACCGTTTTCTAGCAAATTGTCTACAATGTCCTTTCCTAGTTTTTTTAATGTCTCCCCTTGAACAGATGCGCTTTCGTCATTAAAACCTTCATGAGCGTAACAAGTTGCTTTTATTTCAAATACCGCTGCTTTATTTTCCATAATCTATTCTCCTCTAATCTATTTTTGTGAACCTGTCTATCTCTTTTCCATCAACAATAACTTTTCCAAAGAACATCTCTTTAGGTCTTGCCCATAATACAGTACCGTCCATATCATGGTATACAGCAAGCTCTTCTTCTGTTTCTGTATGAATGACTTCTCCAACGAGTTTATAGGTTCCGCCCTTGTAGTGCTTGAAGTCGCTCATGATATGCTCAAATATTTCTATTGAATTCTCCTCCTTAAGCTTCCTCTATATTTAACACAAGCACATTTTTATATGGATCTAGTTGAATTTCATCGCTTGTTTCTTCGTCATCAATCCAAAATTCAACTCGTGTATCTCCGTAAAAATCTAGTTGATCTTGTAATGCTTTCATTACATCACTTACCTTGGGTTTACTTAGCTTTCCTTTATATTCATCATATGCCATTTAAAATTTCCTCCTTTCGCTTAAATTTTCTTATCAAGAATATCTTTAATACTCTTTAGAGTTTGCTTGTACTCACTATCCAATCCGCTTACATCAAGATTTGTTGAGATTCGATAACTTCCTGAGTTGTCATACATTGCGATGAAAGCCTCAGTGTCATTATCTTTAGCACTGAAAGTGATATCATGAAGCTCAACTTGTTCTGCATCGTTTTCTTGTTTTAGTTGTTCAATATAATCGGGCTGCATCATCTTAAACAGCTCTTTAACTGTGGTGAATTTTACTTGTTCCAATATGCTATCCTCTTTATAATCAAATGAATGAAAATAAAGATTAAATGTTATGTAACCTTCTACTGATTTTCCATGCTTAGTGTATTGCATCCTATCCTCCTCATCTGATTTCTCTTTGAAATCATCCTTTTATTTTATTTATAGCTTCATCCTTAAGATCAAGAAGTAGATGCCCTTGTTCTTCAGTGATGTTCGAATTATCCGCAATAGCCCTTATATAACCCAGTAAAAAGGCCTCTTGATAGACTCGAGGTAATCCGTTGGTGTACGCTATAAAATTATTCATATTATTCAAAATTGACTCCCAACTCTTCATAATGTCTTCCTCCTTTCTCAATGAAATAAAACTTTTATTTAAACTTTTCAGTGTTTTCGATTGGAGTGAAAGTGATGTTTCCTTCTCCTTTAATCCGCTTGGAAACAATTTTTCTTAATTCTCCATAAGAGAACCCAGATTGCACAAACTTGTAATTCATTATTTCTTTTAAAGGAATTGTCATTCCACTACCAAAAGATGATAAATCGTAACTGATATAATCAGTGATTGAAATGTTTCCATTTACGATGCTAACCTCATTGCAGTAAACTCTGAACTCGCCGTTTCTGTCTGTAATTAAAATTGCCAATTTAACACCTTCTTCTAAAATTATTTTTAGATAAACAATGAAGCAATGTATAACATAAGTAAGACAAAAGCTGATCTTGCTACACCTTTACCAAAAATTTTGAAAATCGTATCATCATCTTTCTTTTCAGAGTTTTTACTTCCTTTCACAAACACCATTAACAGAACCCCGATTACAAATGAATGTGCTAGTGAAATTTCAGGGAAGCTAAACCCATATACTTTCACAAGTGGACTTAGTACAAAATTTAAGCCGTAAAAGATTACCCCTGCATTGACTACAGCACCAGCTGCTAACATTAGTGCGGATAATAAAATTGCACCTGATCCAATAAAGAATCCATTCCAAACTTGTTTTTCTTGATTATTCATTTCATTCTCCTTTTAATATATGTAATTTGTATTTTATTTTGATGAAACTGTAGTTGGTAGCAGAAAACCAACCAGGTATCCAGCTAAAAATGCAGCTAATGACCATTTAATTAATGTTAACCAGAATTTCTTATCTAGCTTATTGATCTTTTTTGGCAATATTTATTTCCTCCTATTCATTTATCTTCTTTAATCAATCTGTCCAAAGCTTTTAAAAGCATATTAAGTGATTTCTTGTCGCCCATTTCTTTTCGATTTGCCTCGATAAAACCTACTGCTGTGATTAATTTTTCTTTCATTTCATATCCTCCATTCTCTATAAAACTTGAATTTTATTTAAATACTTCTCCCAGGATAACAAGTATAAACATTCCAACGCTGCCAACTACACCAAACCACTTTGAAGCATCTAATGACTTTATGAATAAGATATTTTTACTTATCATAGATCAATTAAATTCAGGCCATTCATTCCATAGACCTTTCCACTTTCGGTTATTTTGCCATTGTTCTTCATTACCCTCAGTGCATTTTCAGCTTGTTTTTGATTAGAGTAAATTTTGGGATGATAGTAATTTAGGTAATTGCCAACATCACTCTTAGAAGCGATAACGAACATATTCATTTTTGCTCTCTCCATTCTCATTTTTTATAAGGCTTAATATGATCAATCCCAAGCACATTCAATGTTTTCTTTACATTCATCCCCTCACATTTTTCTCGAATTTTCTCGCTCAATTCATCAGCACATTTACTGCAGCAATTAAATTCAATTCTTTCTTCAATGCTTTTTGAGTTCTCTTCTGTTAATCTTAAACATAAGGGGTATTTCTCAACCCCTTCGCTGCAAATCTCACATATGTAGTCCATTGATTCTCCTTAGCTGTTATATCGATTATATATGTAATTTGTATTTTAATCAATACTTTTTATATGTTATTTTCAATTTATTCAGATCCTAAGTTCTTCTTGATTTCCTCTAATAATACCCATGACTTAGTAATTCTCGGCTCAATTAATTTCCATGTTTCATCATCAATTGCTGCATCCTCTTCCAGAGTAGTGTGTATATAATCCAGGTTGTTATGTACTGTCTCCAGATCATCTTCCATCTTAGCTTTATCCCGTTCTCTCAGTCTATCTTCTCCTCCTTAATGCAAGGGAATATGGTACGTCCAGCTGTCTACAAATTTGTTATCATATGTACGTTCTTGTATCTCACAGGTGAATCCTTTCCTGCGTCTAACAAACACTTCTGCTTTTGCTTTGGTATCAAACTTCTTTGGAACTCTTGTTCCGTTCCATAATACTCTAAAATAATTCTCTATCTACTCCACTAACCCTTCTTCTAAAGTTTTTCTTTGTTGAATTAAATCATCAAACCAATCCTTATCTTTTGTATCTAATGCTTGGTCAATTAGTGAATTTATCTCAGCTATTTTAATCTTACTAGATTCTTTATCTTCATATGTAAGTAATGATTCATCAAATTCCTGAGCGTACAAAAGCCCATCCACTTCAACTTTATATTTAATAACACTCAGTTTTTTTCCTTTTTCAATTGATACATGGTGTGTTGCTTTAATAACTTTACCAACAACACCCCTAGATGAAATCAGAACGCTCTGCCCAATTTTAAATTTCATTCCTTTCTTCCTCTCTAGTGGATAAGATTATTCTTATCAACAATTTGCATTTTAGGATGTCCGCCAAGTGACACAATCATATTCTCAAGGTATTCTATTCTGCTGTTCAACTCTAAACACCGCTGCATGTTGAACTGCTTAGGTTCAGATACAAATCCCTTGCCTTGTTTATATCCATCCGCTGCTCCTGTTCCGATTACAGCAGGAATTAGATCGAGTAAATCATCTTTGCTGAAGTTATGTATGTACTCTTCTACAGTCATATCCTTAACCAATGTATGTAATATATGAATCACTTGCTCGTTTTGCTTAACGTAAATTGCGTAGTTGTCTAAATCAATATGTACGACTTCCAATGAGTTGATTTGCTCTAGGATGCTTTTCATTTTCCTAGACCGTGTTTTTTCAAGTCGGCGTTAATAATGTTCATACCTTCTTGGTATGCTTCCTTTAAATTATTTAAAGCCTGGATTTCAGTAGCTAAATATTGAATAAATTTTTCAGGGTGCGCTTCTCTACCAGAGGCCAGTTTTACACGAAATTCCTCAACACTTTTCTTGAAATTTGTGATAATAATTTCACTTTCCGTCATATTTCACCTTCCCTTTCTGTTTAAAATTCTTTCCTTATGAGCGTAATTAATCCAGGAGAGGATTTTTACTTTTCTACTTGCACTGTAATTAGGATTTTCAGTGGTATACCACTCTTTAAATTCGAACGTCCATTTACTGCTGTTGCAATTTTTGCACGCAGGTACACAGTTACTCAAGTCATTTAGACCTCTATGAATAACATGCTCTTTATGTAGATCTTGTTGATGCATTTCTCTGTGATTCTGTTCAGTTAGTCCGCAGTATGCACAACTATTATTAAAGTATGTTTTACAACTATTCCATTCTTCATTATTAATTGTATGGTTTCTAGATTTTCTTTCAATTCCGTACCTTTTATATAAGGCCTTGCCCTTTTTTGATTGCTGATATTCTCCGAAATACCTCTTTATATGATCTTTATTCTTCTGTCTCCAGTCTTTCCTTCTTGCTGAATGTTCTTTACTATGTTTGATAAAATATTGCTTTAAGTTTTCTTTGTATTTGCTATGATCTTTTAATTGGTTTTGCCTTACTCTAGTTTTGGTACACTCTTTACATTCATTGAAATAATATATCTTCAGGTTACCAACTGAGTCTTTTCTTTTCTGAGAATAATAGTCATCGATACTCTTAGAGATGTTACACGTTTTACATACTTTATTTATTTTCTTCACCTCTGTATACTATATTGCGGCAATGAGCTATATTCTTTCCTCACTGACCAAGTAGATAATGTCCTCAACAATTTCATCGCTACCATAAATCTCTGTATCAAATGAATATGTATGTAATTTTGACTTTGGTATCACTTCATTATAGAGTTCCACAATTGGTTCAATGTCTTTCGTGTTAACCTGATCATCTCCTCTGCTAAGAATCCTTTCTTTAATTACTTCAGGTCTTGCATACAGATAGATTAACTTGGCCTTACTCAGTAATTTGTTCTCGATATTGCTTACTTGCCCATGTGTGAGCTTTGTATTACCAGGGAATTTGGTTGCATAAACAAGGTTAGAATATATGTATCTATCGATGATCAAGTTGTCGTGTTCTGTTAGTCCAAAGCAATAATCATATAGGCTGTCTTGACTTCTTTTTGCTAATTCAAACGATGAACCCCGTAGTATCTTGTAATCTAGTTTCTTTGACAGCTGCTTTGCTACTGTCGATTTATAGCAGCAGTCACATCCCTCTAAAATGATGATCATTTATCATCCTCCTTTGTAACTTTGTGAAATCCCATAACTTCATGTGAACCATCCCCATACTGGACTTCAAGTTGTGAATATCGAGTCGACACTGTAGCCACTATTGCCCTCTCTTTGTTATGGTTGACTATTACTGCATCGTTTACCTTAAACACGACATCACCCCCTTAATTGAGCTAATTCACTTCTGTCATAAAGCTCGACCATATTGTATTCATCATCAGCAACTCCATATTGATCGTTCTTATGTACTTCCACTACTGTCCCTACTCCATATAAAGTAAGAACTCTTTGTCCTAAAGTAAGCTTGTTCAATCAAGTCACTCTTTTCTTTATGTATTATTTGTTATTTTTCATTTATTTCATCGACTGCTAATGTTTTTCGTCCAAACTCTCTGGCCTTTTTTAAGTTATCAATGAAGACATCTAATCTATTTCCTTTTATGTCTCCACCTCTATCCTGACACACTCTTAGTCCGACATCTTCTATGTATAATTTTGTTCCAAATTCCATATATGGCGGGCAAGCAATTGTAACGCCTTGCTTTGTAGTCAAACCGCTTGCTGTTGTACCATACTCAGAATGACCTGGATGCTTGCCCGTGCTTTCGAAGCCGTTTGTATATGCTGTAACAACCATTTTGCGTGTTTGACTCTTTTGTTCCACAGTTTTCTTAGCTTGTTTGACATTTTTATCTCCTTTCTTCTTTTCAACCTTTTTTGCTTTCTTTTGAATTGGCTGTACTTTTACCTTCAGGTATTTCATTTGTAATTTCTTAATTATTTCTTTTTTGCTTTCTTGTTTTGGCAATGGAGCATGTAGCTCGATATGCCTCATTGGGAAACCCTCAACCAACTTTGTCCTACTTGCCTTTTCATTCGGCTTGTCTCTAATTAAACTCATCTCCATCTTAATAAACGAGAATGTTAGCAGCCATCCTGTTAAAACTATTAAGACCTTCGAATTAACTTTATAATATATGTTATTTGTGTTTTTGTCTACAAGTTTTTTGATAATTCTCATCACTCCTCTGTATTTTTTCTTTGGGTTGTAAGGATCAGAGAACCGTCCTCATTGATATGATCGATTTTTGAAATTGTATGGTTGTAAACACTGTTTTTATATACTTTTGGAATGAAGTTATTCCCTCTTCTAAATCCAGTAACCATTAAAAGCGTACCTCTGGTATACCAAGATTTTTCTACAATTTCTTTTTTTCCATTCCCTATAGGTTTCGATATTTGTTTATTATAGTGGCCGAATGAACCGCTCCATTGCTTAACATTTACAACTCCATCCTTAGTGAGTAGTGTAATTGTGTGTTTATTCTTATCTCTATCTAATACAGTTCCAGCAATTCTACATAACTCATGCTCGTATAATGTTTTACCTTTCCATTGATATGGTCTTCCCTGGACAGGTTCTTCTGGAAGGTCGAAGAAATTTTTGATGCCATACTTTATCTCGTCTACATGCTTCAACTCATGATCACCGTAATAGAAGCTTAGCGACTCCATTTCCCATTTGCTATAGGAGCCGTCAGCATACTTTATCCATTCAGATTCAAGCAGAGCGTTATTTAATCGCAATAGTGCCTCTTCTGATGTTATCCAATCTTTTAAGGGTTGTATCTTTGTTTCTTGCTGCTTATCAAACTTTTGTAAAGATACTATTGGCAGACCGTTATCAAAATCAACTATGCATGATTCATCGTAATGATTGTTTAGAAATTCTGCTGACACATCATCTAAAAGAAGTAATTTGTCCTTAGGCTTGTTAAATGTCTTATAAACATTCTTCATTATGTAATCTCTGAATTTAAAGAAACGTGCCTCTGCATGATACTCTTTTGGAATAAGATTATGATTTAGAAGCATCTTTGTGTTTGCCATCGTTAGCTTTGTCTTAGGTTCTGATATTAGCGTAATAAATTCTTTCATCAGCTGTTTTCTTTCACCGAAAGAATCAAATGCGCCACCTTTAATAAGTTGTATAATCTGTCCTTTTTTTAGCTCTCCTTCAATGAACATTCTCTTTACAAAGTCATCAAAGCTTCTATAAGGTCTAGCTGCAACAATTTTATGAACAACATCATCTCCAATGCCATTCATACCTTTCAAGCCGAATAGAATGCTCCCAGAGTCTCTGTCTGCTTTGAAACTAAACTTAGCTTTATTAATATCAGGCAGATCAACTTTAACTCCTCTTTGTCTCATACTGCCAATTGCACTTGCAATCTTCCCATAGTTAGTTGAAGCTTTTTTATCATCTCCCTCGGAATCAATGCCACCACTATTTACTGTGAGACATGCAGTGTTCCAGTATAGTGGATCATATTTGTAATTTAGGTTTTGTTCTTGTAGAGCAATCACTGAATATGCCAAAGTGTGAAGCAGTGAGAATGAATATCCAAATTGTCTCTTAAACTGAACATTCCAGACATAATCAAGCATGATTCTTCTAGTTCCTAGTTTTTTGCCTTTTTCAAAAAATAAAGTTTGGACTTTCTTTAAAACATCGTCTTTCTTTTTGGCAATTGCTTTTCGTAGATGATTGCTTTCTTCAATTGAAAATCCTGAAATTTCTTGATCCATTGACATTTGCATAACTACTTCTTGAGTATCAGCAACTCCATATATGCTTTTAAGATGTCTTGAGAGAACGAGGATTTCATCTTCATTAAGTCCATATTGCTTCATTTCGTTTATCCAAATCTCAATGTTTGATTTATGTTTTGTATAAACGTCTACAGGTTGTTCTTCCCCATCTGACATTAATCTCATTAGAGAGTTAGTGACTGAAGCCTCCAATAAATTCGTTGGGGCAACCTTGATTGCAGCTTGTTGACCCACTTCTGTAGAAAACTGAAACAAATCAATAATTTCACCCTTGCCTACCATTTTCCATAGCTTTGGATCTTCATATTCAATTACATCAGGATGAAGATATTTATTATATGTGTTCTTCAAATTATTTTGGGTTTCAATTTCTCCACTTTCAATCAAGTGATCCAACGTAACTCTTATTTTGTCTAAAGCTTCAATGGTTAGTAAATCAAATTTCACTGATCCCATTGATTCGCTGTCGCCCATATCAAATTGTGTTATATAAACACCTTTTGGGGTTCTCATCATAGCATTAGACTTTGTGTAGTCTTCATTAAAAATAAGTACTCCTGCCGCATGCGAAGAACGCTTATTTGTAAGACCTTCAATTTTAAGACAAGTCTCTTTTAGTTTGGGATACGACTCAACCTCTCTTATAAATTCTTTAATTGGCTTTCTATCTAATTCCTCATTTCCAAAGAAACAATCATTAAGTGTCCAGTTTGCTCCTCTCTCAAATGGTATCATTCCACTTAGATATTGTGAGATGTCATTATCAATTCCCAACCCACGGCATGCTGTTTGTAAAGCAGATTTAGATTTTTCTGTTCCAAAGGTACAAATCTGAAGCACTCTCTTTTCACCAAACTTAGCACGTAGAGCTTTCAAAATTTTAGGCCGCTTGGAACCCTCAGTATCTATATCAATATCAGGTAAATCTGGTCTTGATTTATGTATATGTCTCCAATGAGGCAAGTTGTATTGCATTGGGTTAATTTGAGTTATATCAAGTAGATAGTTAACTAAAAACCCTGCTGCCGATCCCCTTGCAACACCAACCAGACTATCTCCACCACATTCATCATCCCAAATGGTGTTAATGATTTCTCTAACAGTTACATAGTAAGATGACATTGCTTGATTAAGCTTTTGACTGATTTCCCACAGTTCCCCTAATTCAACATCAATTCTTTTAAGAATTTCATGAAACTGTTCTCTAATTAAATCTGGTCTTTTTAACTTTTCTTTGAACCCATCTTCAATTAGCTTTATTAGATACCTGTCTTGCTCATTGTTGGAATTAGCCATTTTACCAATGTACTCATACTTTTCATATCCTGGTTTAAATATGTGTGACAGCTCAAAATCAGGTAGTTCAATTTTTGGAATATATGGTTCATGTTCAATTGTATAGTCATCAACCATGCTTCCAATAAGCATTGTATTTTCGATTGCATCACTTACAACCTTTTTATCTATATAGCTCATTCTTTCATATATTTCACCTATATTTTGAACAAAGCAAGCCTCATAAAAGGAATCAACTTCTCTTTCTCCGTCTTTTGCGTTGAGAAATGCCTGATGAATTGCTCTGTCTTCTGGTCTAAGATAATGAGCATCGGTTGTGACAATCATTTTTAATCCATAACCGTTAGCTATATCAATTAATTTCTTATTGCAGTAAACCTGCTCATCGGAATAAGCTGGCTGTAGCTCTACAAAGAAATTCTCTTTACCAAATACTTCTATACACCATGACATAAAGTCGTGAATCTTTAGTTTCAATCGCTTAATCTCTTCAATGTCATTATTAACTTCAGCTTCTCTAATTTTTAGCAATTGAATATTAACTTCAGAACCCAAGCAAGCTGTGGTAGCTATCAGATTACCTGGATTCTGCTTAACAATTTTCTCTACATCTTTTTTTAACGTTGGCACCCTTTCCATTGTTCCAGTGTAAAAAGAGTTCTCCCAGGCCATCGAGGACAAAATTCTTAGTTGCTCATGACCAAATTGATTTTTGGCCAACATTAAAAAGTGTGGGAATTTAGTGACTCCAGACTTATAGTTATCTCTAACTTCTTCCAGTGAATCCACCAGATATGCTTCATTCCCCAGAATTAGCTTGAAGTCTTCTGGCATTTCACCAGAATCCTTCATTTTTTTCACAGTTTGGATTGCTTCTAAGTGCGCCGACAATACTTCATGATCTGTAATTGCTAAACCTTTGTAACCCTGATCTAAAGCTGTTTTTAGCAACTGTTTAACCTGGTTTGTAGAGTCTAATAACCTAATATTACTTTTGTCAGTATGACAATGACAGCCAATCATTTAACCCCTCCTAGAACACGAGTTCTTTTTCTTTGGTCTTCACCTCCAGTTCAACAATTTCAAACTGAGCTGTTTTTCTTCCCATATATTCATTTGCCTTTGCTTTTCCAATGATGTTTAAAACAAGTAATTTATTCTTGTTTGATGCTAGGTTTTCATAAAACTCTGTATCACTTTTAAAACGTATGTATTCTATGTCATCATACTTGAACTTAATAGTATTTTTATTCTTCTTTCCTATGTGTTCGATACCTTCTGCTGCAATTTCAATGTTTGTAATAGAAATCAAAGGTTCTTCAACTTTGTATCCCCATAAAAATTTATGATTATCGATTGTAAATATAAAATCTTTGGTTAACTCACTTGATGGGATCTCAAAATCCACTTCAAAGCAATCATTGTGTTCAATTTCCTTTAATCGTTCATTCAGTGTTTCATTAACTGTTGTAAGTCTTTCTCTTTTGATTTTAAAACCCGCAGCATTCGGATGACCTTCTACAAATTCGAATTGACCTGTAGACAAAAGCAATTCTTTAAAATCCTTAATCTCACCTTTGTCATAGCCTCTGATAGAACCTGAAAGCATTCCTTCTTCTTCATCCTTCCTAGCTAATAAAACAGGTCTTTTATAGGAATCTGCCAGCTTATTAGCCACAAGCCCTGTTAAGTCTTTATCCAGAATACCTTCCACATACACAATGAGCACTTTGTTATCTAACAAACCCTTGCTTTCAATTTTAATTTCAATCTCTTCTGTAGCTTTATCAACCAATCTTTTTTGTTTCCCTTTCAGATTGGTAAGCATCCTCACTGTATCATCTTGAATAGAAACCATTTCTTCTGTGTCTGAGCCTCTTTTTTTATAGGGCACTTTCTCTCTGGATCCAAGCAAAGCTTTAAACATTTGTTCTTTTTCTTCTCTGCTGCCAACTCTTATCGCCGCATTTATCAAAGGATTGATGTAAAATTGTGTGCTTTGAATTGTTTTATTACCACCCGTAGAATACTCTTGCTTTTTAAACAACTTTCTAAGCAATGGATTTTTTAGCTCATTTAATCCTAAATACATGTAATATCTCGTTTCTAATTCACGTGAATCCGCTGAATCAGCAATATTACCGATAGAAACTAAATCGACAAACTGTTTGGCGATATCTTTATTGAGTTTTGCATCTAATGCCTGGCATACCTTATAGACCATCCCTGCTCCTGTTAGAGACTTGTTTTTGTATTTAAGAGACAACTGGTTATTAACAATTAGAGCGTCTTCAGATTCAATGTCACAGTCATGGTGATCAATTACTATAGTCTCAATATCTCTATCCCTAAGTACTTTATGTTCATCATATTGATTAGATCCTGCATCAGGAATGATAACTAAATCCGTGTTTAATGGAACATCATCTGGATTGATTCCATGTTGCTTACCTTCTTGCAGTCTATAGGTAATTTTCGCTCTAGGATACGCTTTCTTTATGTACCCAATTAAAATGGCTGATGAAGTGTACCCATCCGCATCACTATCCACTTGAATAAATATGTTATTTTTATTTTCTAAGTGGTGAATAATTAATTCAGCAGCTTTATCAATATTGTGTAATAAGGAATAATTCAATTCACTGCTTTTTCCCACATCAATAAAACCACTTGGATTAGTAATCCCTCTATTAACAAGGATTGTTTTAATCGGATTCTTGAGGTAATCATTACTACCAATAAGTTTGTACTCCATTTATTCCTCCCTCGTTGTGATCTCTATTTTATTTTTCATCAACTCCTCCAGTATTTGTTTCCCTTTATCTGCTGGGCTGTCTCTGTAATCCAAAAGATCATTATAATCCCAAAGTGCAAATACTCTCATGTATGGGGTGAATTTACTTGCCAGCTTCACAATTTTCTTCTCATACTCTATTAATTTTTCAGCATATATATCATCAGACTCATCTTCTTTTTGCGACCTGAATTTATCTAATGCAATAATTACTTCTTCAACTCCAAGTGATAGCAATATATCCCGATGATAAACTGAGATATTACTAGAACAAACCGCACAAGTGAAGTTATCGTCACCATAGAAATCGTTGCATTTTAAAACTGATTTTTCTGATTCAAATAGAACCGCTTTTTTCAGTCGCTTAACTGCTGATTTTGTTATATGAAGTCCATACAAATTCAACATTGTTGGATGATTGTACAGCGTGTTTTCTATTTTCAAAGGCATGTATTTAAATCCTTGATCTATTTCTTCTTTAATCATCGATCTCTTTCTAATCCCCACCAAATTCCCATGTAAGTCTCTATGAGGAATTGAAATACCTTCTGTATGTGATCTGAAATAGTAGCCTATCTCAAATGCATCCATTGTAGAGTGGCTTATGCCTTCTCTAAGCCACTCAGTATGATGGTAAGGAATAAATACATTGAGTACCTTTTCGTTAAATATAGGAAGCTCTGTGTTCTGTTTTGGTGTTCTTTTAAATCGGTCAAATATTGCCCAATCTTCTTCTAAGGTTTGTTTTTTTGAAGCACTTGAACCTCCAAAGCCAAACCTTTTCCCAGTTATACTTACTATGTATTCAATTGCCTGGCTAAAAGTAAAATTGACGCCTTTTTGTTTTTTCGCTCTTATAATAAGCTCAAATACATCAAAACTGTCACCGCATTCTGTATAACATTTGAACTGTTTGCTTTCATTGTAATAATACAACTTGAAGCTTCCACCTGAAGCGTTGTGACACACAGTTCTATATACTGGATGACCATTCTGCCAAAGATTCTTTTCGCTTCCTAAATCAAGCATTATCTTATGTATTTCGTCTATCGTCAAACTATCTTTTATTTTATCTTTATCAAAACGCAAGGGTTAATACACCCCTATCCTGCCTGAATAACAAGTTTATCTACATTAACAATTTCATTGTCTACATTAGTAACAAAGCAATCTTTAATTCGCATAGTCCCCATGTTTATGTATGTAAAAACTTTGACGTTCACATGTCTATTTCCTCGATTCTTATACACATGAACTACGAAGTTGGGCTCTCTGCCACCGAAATTACCTCTAGCAGTCATAATTTTTTCGACTGCTTTCTTTTCTTTGTTGCTTAATGGCAATATAATCATCCCAGCATCAATTTTGTTTGCTACCGCTTTACTTCCACTTAGATACTGACCATCAATCACTTCTCCTTTCTTCCACGCTTCTTTCCACTCTCCATTCAGCTGTGTTGCAGACGAAAGAAAAATCTTGTATTTATTAGCCAATGTTTTTAATTTATCCGATATTACCAGCAAAACTTGATCTTCCCTAAGTTTTATTCCACTTCCTTTTGCCATTTCAGCAAAGATTGAAACTGATGTATGGATGTAATCATAGAAATAGTACTGAACCTTATTTTTCACTACATTCCTTTCAATTGTTCTCTCAATCTCTTGGATGTTGAAGTCTGGTAGATAATCAAACCAAATTGGTGATTCACTTAGAATTTCAGCTGCTTTTATAACCCTTGCTTCTTCATCTTCGGTCATATTGTTCAATTGTATTTTTTCTTCATCTACATCACTAATGAAAGCCAAAGCAATGGTTTGCAATTCTTCTTGCAACATTTCTGTTGATGTTACATTTGAGTGTTTGCCCCATTTGTTTTCGACCCACTGCTTTTTTTCTGTGTCATAAAGCATTGTGGCACTTATAGCGCAAGCATCAGCAACCATGTTTCGAGTCTTTCCTACTCCAGTTGTACCTGAACGAAGATAGAACTTTTTCAACCTAGAACCTCTAAAAAGGGAAGTAAGCATTTCACTATTCATAGGAGCACCAATTTCAGGTGTTTTCTTGATTCTCTCTAATAAATTATTAACACCTTCTCCACCCTGGATGCTACTACTCTCTGACGATTCTTTAAACTTCTCTTTGATTTCAACAATGTTATTCTCATAAATTCTCAAAATCTCATCCACTGAAGTTGAATCAAAGTTAGACTGCATTTCTTCCTGCTCTTTAGGATCGATCAATGTATCGTCATAGATTCCACTAATATCAAACCCGACACCTTGCATCTCTCTAAGTAAGCTAAACTTTTTCAATTTCTCATAATAGTAATCAAAATTCTCTAATGAGGGGAATTCCTGAACTTTCTCAATATATTCATCCCCGTTAGCATCTTCAAATACCTTGTATTGAGTTGGATATTCCTGTAGATAGCCTACAATTTCTATTAAATTTAGGTCTTCTACTCCCTGTCGCTGCAGATTACGCATAACAGAAAAAATGATCTTGTGAAACTTCTCAGGAAAATCTTCTGGCACAAGTTTGTATTTGCTGCTTTCAGCAACAATTGAAGGATCTTTTAAAATGCATCCCAAAACTTGCATTATTGTTTGTTTATCTTGTAACAATAGCACCCTCCTTTCTAGAATTGAGCAATATCAATTAAATCTCTTGGAGTTTCATCTTTGACTTCCTTTAAGGTGAAATGCAATTCTGTTCTTTCTTCATATCTAGATGCTGCATCGATAATTCTTTTTTCTTCTATGTAATTTCTTTTTGCATCCTCATAAATATAAGGCACAATACCAACACCACCGTGTTCTTGAGGATTGTTTCCTAAAATCTCATAGAAGTATTTAAGTGCTAATTCGATGCCTTTAAGCTTATACTTGTATTCTTCTTGAAATTCCTTGATTTGCTTCCGAATCATGCCTGTAGGAGCATCGAGGTTGTACAATTTGCAAATATATTCGTACAAGTTTTTTCTATCCTCAGCCTCTCTTTGCCAGGTATTAAAACAAGCTGTATGATAATATCTTTTTTTATATGGAAAAGCATCATCCTTGTCTAAAGATTGCTCACAATAGGGACATTTTACTTGTCTGCCCATTAAATCCCCCTTTTTAAATTAAGAGAGGGAGAAGCCCCTCTCTATTAATCTAATAAATCATTTAAATCATCAAGAATAACAGACATAACATCTAATTGCTTTGGAGTGCACTCAGTTACTTTCTTGTCTTTACCTAAATGTTTTTCAACTACTTCATTCAATTTTTCAAGTTTTCCTTCAGCATTAAGCTGTTTACCAGTCTCTTTAATACTGTTCATTAAACTATCAAAATCTTGACTTTCGGAAGAGTTCACCTCTTTTTGTTGCTCATACGTAACAGCTGTGATCCCTTCAGCTGCTTCTTGTCTCTCAACCGCTTCAATAATGGCTTGGTTAAGATTCTCAGCGGTGAACTCCTCTAGGTATGTATCAATATAATCAAAGCGAGATCGAGCAAAAAATTCATCTGTTTCGGCCATCCATGCACTTGATTTGATAACATTCTTATTCTCGTCTACTCCATTGGATTCTAAGTAAACTACAATGTCACTATTATCAATTACTGGAGCTAATGCACGTTTATCACCTTTAGGATAGATTTTACCTGATTTATCTGCTTCTGCATGTGCGATGAAAATAACAGTAAAACCATTACTGATTAATTTATTAATCTCATCCCAAACTTCATTTTCGTACTCTTTCCACAATCCAAAGCCATCGTTTCCATCTTTAATTCTTTCAACATTGTATTGATTACAAACATATCTGGTCGCATACTTTGCAAATGCATCAACCTCGTCTACTACAATTGTTTGATACATTTCCTTTGCTTTTTCAACGTTTTTGGAAAGCTGCTTGTTTACCTTTTTAAAGTCTCCCCAACTATTGATTGGCATAAAATTTACACCAGCAATTGCATTTAACCCTTTTTCAAAAGGTAGATACAATGGTTTAGTCATTCTTGATGATTGCTTGCTTTTACCTAAGTTGTTAGACCCATAAATAGTGACAACCTTACCTTCAATTCCTTTTGCAATTACTGAAACTTCTGGCTTGAAAATATCTAATCCTGACAAATAACCCGCTCCTTATATGTAATTTATATTTTATTAATGTTGTTTTGTTCTTTAAAATGGAAGATCGTCGTCTGCAATGGTTACAGGTTTGTTATTTGAAGCTGCTGGCTTTCCTCCACCAAACCCACCTTTTTTCTTGTTATTCTTGCTGTTCGCATCTTTGTTGGCTTCTTGTTTCTTTTGATCTAATTCGATTTCTCTTTCATTTAGTGCTTTTTCAATAATCTCAGGGTTATACGCATTTTTATTATCTTCATCATATGGATCTTGGCCAGCAGTAACCAAATACTCTCTTTTCGTTTTTCTTTCTACTTCCACTTTAGGCTTACCAAAAGCACTTTCCTTCTCTTTTTGAGTTCTTTCTTTATAATTAACAATTTCTCCATAAACATTTACTGTAGAATGCTTCTCGTAGTTGTCAGCTACATATTCAGAACCTTCTTCAGTTACAACAAACGAAAATGGAATAACCTTGCCACCATATAGTGGGATATGTCCATTTAATACTGCTCTACCTGTTTCTTCACCATTTGCTCTTTCTTGTGCAACATTCTCTACAAACATCTCTACATCAAATGTAGCTTGTGGTTCAAATTCGTCAATCGACTGTCTTCTTGCAAAGTTTAAAGATAATTCAGGGTAAGATTTCAATTCATCATTCGCAAAATATTCATTTAGACCAAGTTTGCCTTCTGCTTTAATCTTGTCTGCTTCCTCTCTGGAAGAATTTGCGATTGATTTGTATTCATCAATCATGGTCTTAAAGGCTTTTGCCTTTTTGCTCTCTTTTCCATCTTTAGTTGTGTATGAAGACATTCCTTTTAATGTATGTACAGAGAATTCATCTGTCTCAATATCAAGTTCAATATTAATACCCTTTTTATTTCCCCATTCATTTGATCTAATTTCAGCCAATGTTCCTTCTACTACTACCTTGTTCAATGCTTCTCTTAATTCAGTGTTCGCCATATGTATTATTCATTCTCCTTAATATATGTTATTTGTTGTTTAATTGCTTTTCAATTGCTTGAAATACGCTATCTTCTAAACGTTTTTCAATTCTTAGCTTATGTGGGAGATTAATAATTTCTACAATCTTTCCCAATCGTACTTTAATCATTAAATTTCCATAAAGATAAACCTTACCTAACAATCCTTGTTTAATAATTCTTTCAGGTTCTCTTTCCTGTAAACAGATAATGTGTCTATTGAGTTTCTTTTGAATCTTCTCGTCAGAGAATGTGCTTCGTCCTTTTACTGTCTTTCTGTATGTATCAGCAGCTGTTTTACTTACTTTCAATAGCTTCATATGCTCACCTCCTCTTTAACTGTAACTCTATAATATATGTAATTTGTATTTTAGTCAACACCTTTCATATATTATTTTGATTTAAAATGACAGTTTTATTTAAAAATGAATAACCCCTTTACAATGAGCTATTCATTCATCATCTTTATTTTTGGCCATCCTTCTCTGTTTTGATCTAATTAGCCATATCGATCCTACAAAAAAAGACATCCCAATCAACTTTAAAATAAACCTTGTTAGAAATGTAGACCCATCAATTTCAATTCCTAGCATAATTGCAGCTATTATGATTCCTATAAAGCCAGTTAAGTAATATAAAATCACAAAATATACCTCCTTTAAAAACATTGAAAGGAACCCCTGAAAACCAGGAGTTCCTTTCTCCATTCAATATTTTCTTAATGGGATATTTCCAATAAAATTATTTAGTGAAATTTTAAAATGTTGTTCAATATCATGTCCAAGTCTTTCATGTAATATCTTTATTTGTTCGATTATATAATTAAGATCGAAAACATTATATAACTGTTGAGCTTCCCAAATAGTGGTGAGTCGAGCCTTATTATCAAATGGTATTACTGAAATAATGGGTTCGTCTTCCTCATACTCCATTGTGTAATATCTATACTCTGTAACTTTGTTTTTTTTCTTAATCTTTTTAATCCAGTCGTGCAAAGATGCATAAAATTCTAATAAGGCAATATTTTCTTCGAAATAAACTTCACCATTTATAACAATCTTAAACTCTCCCTCTACTCTTAGCGCTGTTGAGGGATCTTTCTTCATGTTCTTTGGAATATCTTCCTCATCGGATGTGAACATATAATCAAATTTTACTTGATTGGATACGCAGTCCATATTTTACCATCCCAACCTATAACTATTTTTATTTTTGTCTCACCTTTTGTCCCGATTTTCTTTTTCAAGTTTGCAGTGATGACAAAGGATAATTTTTTATTATTGTTTATAGTAAAGGAAACACTTTTAGATTGTAAAGCTTCTTTTATCCATTTATTCACTGTGCTCTTACTTTTAGTGTTAAATTTTCTGTACCTGCCTTTAGCATTACTAAGGTGTTTGTTGCTAACAGAAAACTTAGAAACTTTTTTTATACCTTGTTTAATTACCTGTTTTTTAAATGTTTTTATTATTAGCTTCTTTCCGTATTTTTTAATAGCCCATTGTATGCCATATCTAGCCACAATTCCAACTATTATTGCTGGAACAATGGATGACTGAGCTTCTATGGTGCTTACTTTATATTCTTTTCCTGTATCATGATCCACAAGTGTTGCTGTAAAATCATTTCCCTCAATCTCTTCAATTAATACGTTGAAGTTGTTGATTTCTTTTTCCCCGTTTTCTAACTCTGTAGTACCAGCAACTGTGATTTCACCTGTCTCATGATTAATTTTCATGTCAGTTTGGACATTCGTACTCTCAGCTTCCAAGTGAGTAGATACATTAACTTCCTCTTGATTTTCCTTAACTTCCATTACAATATCGTTTTCTAGCTCTATACCTAATTCCTTTTCAACGTTTACTTCATACTCTTTACTAGCATTCTCTTCTATCCTTAAAGAATCAGAATCAATTTCCCCTGATTTGGCACTCGCAAATTCAGGAGCAACTCCACAGAAAAACAATGTTATCACAAGTATTTTTATTAAAACCTTTTTCAATCTATTTCTCTCCTTTGTTACAAATAATCATCCCATTGCCATACTCTCTGTCGTAACCTAGATTACCAAGATCAACTGTATTCTTCTTGATTGTTTGATGAATGTTTTTTTTAGTATTCTCTTTTTTAGAATACATACAGCCTATAGCACCAGTTGCAAACGCAGTTGCAAAGGAGGTACCTTTAACATTTGTATATCCTCCGTATTTATCGGTTGTTTTTATATCTACTCCAGGCGCAGAAAAGTCAATTTTTCCTTTTGCTGAAATTGGATCAATTTTTAGTTTTTCATTAAGAGAGGATATAGATAAGACTCCTTCATATTTCGCAGGGTATTCAACAGTTAGACCTAATGTATTTCCAGAAGCAGCTGTAATAATTATGTTGTTATCTAAAGCACTTTTTATAACATTTCGCAATTCATCGTAGTCTTTTCCAAATCCGAAACTTATATTAATTATGTCTACCTTTTGCTCAATACACCATTTGATCCCATTGACAACATCTTCAACTTTTCCTTTACCATTTTTATTTAGTACCTTGACATCATAAATAATGGAATTCTGTGAAATACCTTTTATTTCTTCACCGGTTGCAGCGATTATTCCAGCAATTGCAGTACCATGACCATACTCATCTTCAATGGGTTTTTTAGGTTTAATAGCATTGTATTCATAAAAAGTTAAATCTTTAAATTCTTTATGAGACTTATTAATACCACTATCAAGGATACCAATTTTGACATAATTCTTATGATTATTAGGTTTTTCCTGACCTATAACTTTATATCCCCATAGCAGTTCTTTTTCCTCGTCTGTCTTGTATGATTTACTATTATCCTTAGAAATATCGCCATATAATCCCCAACATAATACAATTGCAAAAGTCACTAGGCACGAAACAAATAGTAATAGGGCTTTTGACTTTTTCATTCAAACTTCCTTCTCACATACAGTATTTAGAATTAATACAGAATACACCTACCCTTCCTTTTATATGAAATACAAGAATATATTAACCTATATTTATTTTAATGTAAATATTATTTAATACAATATATCCTTATATATAAAAAATTTCCCATGCAAACAAAATGCCAAATACTTTCTCGAAGAGTGACTGCCTCTGATTTGGACTATTAATGAGCTTATTCATTTTGTCCACTCGCAGCAACAATCGCTTCAATTCCACATGTCTAATGTTCTGATATCAAAGTCTACAGGGTACTTCTTCATCTCTAGCCAAACTTTATAACGTTCACCCGAATTTTTATGTACAACGCTTAATTCTTCCCTGTTAAAAAATCTTAGAATAGCTTCGTCGAATTCAATTGGTTGCTCTACCACATACCCATGCTTAAAAGCAGCAATAAAGCTTTCAGGCTTTTCTTTATAGAAATTGTAGATCACATCAGCAAGCTCAGGGTTTTTATCTTTCATTACATCAAATTGAACCAACCCCAAATAGAGATGTTTATCTGAATAGCCAAGATTTTTCTTAAAATATTCAACTACCTCGTGAATCTCTGGACTTAAAACAACTGTCATACAATCACCTCTATATCTTATTTTTAATTTAAAACGAATGTTTTATCGCATTTCATAAAATGTCACCTGCTTTTTGAAATCTTCTAGGCTTACCCCTAACTTAATCAATTGACGCTCAACTTCTGTATTACCTTCCTCACCAAAGTATGCCGGATCAGCGCCAAGAACTTTCGTTGCTTCTTCCATGGCTTTGTTATAAATATACTCATTGTCACCCATCATTAGCCCTCACCCACTCTCGAATCGTCGATGACTACGAGATCAGCATCTTCTGTATAGTCGAAATCTCCTCCGATATATTTGTATTTGCCGCCCTCGATTTCCCCTACCGTTTCTTCATATGTATCCATTCTAAATGCCGTTCGTCCTCTCACAACGTCACCCACATGTACTTCTGTCGGCTGCGGAACGTTTAGATACTCCGTTGGCTCTTCGAGTCCTAACGCACGTCTTAACGCAATAGCCTTCCCGATGTGTGCGTTGAAGCAGTCGTTAGGAGCGCATTTGGCGATTCCTCTACGAAGAATTCTGGTGTCTATCAACGACTTCTTTAAAGCTACAACGGTTCTTTTTGCGGCATTTACGATAAAATCAGCCTTAGTTACGAAGAAGTGTTTTATGACCAAATCTTCTACATCCTCTTTCGCCTGCGCAACGATCTCATCCCGTTTCTGCTGATCGGACTTCTCATATGTACCGTGCGCCGCCTCGATATCCGCATCAAATCGCCCTTGATCGTAGCCTAGTTTATATGAACGTGTTCTTAACGTCTTCATTACGTCTTCGCTTAGCGAAACTAATTCGTCATAGCCCATCTCGTCAAGGTTCGGTGCGGGCGTGTGTTCTCCGACGATGACTTCGTATTCATTGTGCAAAATAAACCACCCGTCCCCCTCACCCTTAACACCTTTAGCGAAGACGCTACTTACAATAACCACATCCCCGTTTTCATAGTAACCAAATGAATATTCGTCATTCGTGATTAGAATCCGTTCGCCTGCTTCCGCCTTACGTTTCTCTGTTTTATACTTAGTTCCAGTCAATTCAATTCCCCCTCAATAGATTTGCTTTCTTTTTAATTTGATATCCTTTTCCATTCCACGATGCTCAATATTGCTTAAAAGGTGTTTCAATTTCTCATTTTCGATTCTCAATAATCTGTTATCTGCTTGTAATTTGTTAATTAATACTTCTGAGTTCAACATATATCCTCCTAATAAAGCTCAGGAGAGTTGGACTTTACCTCTCTATAGCCTAGCCCTTTTAAATGTTCTTCCCAAACTTTAAATATCTTGTCTATTTCAGGCTTTAACTCCCTCTGTTTTTTCAATATATCATTATTCCTTTTAATTTCTTTGTGACACGATTTAATTCCATCTTCATGGTTTTTAATTAATTTTGTAAGCAAATCAATGTATTCATTCTTTTTAAATGGATGAACCAGTAACGTGAAACATTGAACTGCTATGTACTTAAATGGGTTCTTAATGAATCGATTATTATCTTTTAAAAGTCCAATTAAGGGACTTTTTAAAACTTCAGTGTATCGTTTAATATCAACTTCAAACTCTCGAATTCTGTCTTCAAGGTCTTGATCCATTCTCTTGTAGTGCTTTTCTGAAGACCAATCAACAGTTCGTCCGTATATTTTTGATTCCCAATTTACTCTAAGAACACTGCCTTTATCGCTTATAATTACGAAGGGGTTTAAGTTTGCAGTAGATATTTTGACACTACATCCATCGTATATGTTTCCCACATACTCATTAAGAAGCTGCAAAACTCGCTGTCTAATATCTATTGAAAACTTACTCTTTGCTTCCTTGTCTAAAGCATTAAATAAATTCTTTTGGACAATGGTTAGACTTGCTAAGTATGTATTTAGGTTGCTTAAAACATTGTCTTTTTCCTTGAGAATGGTTGAATATGCATTACACAAGTAATCTAAATCAGCTTGTTTATTTAATGTGACCTGCTTTAATTCGTTTAACATTAGATTCCTCACTTTCGTTAAAAGGTTGTTTTTATTTGAAGTTATGTATGATAATTAGGGTGAATATAATAGCAAGTACGCTTACATTAAGTAATGTAAGTATGAAATGTTTCTTTTTCCAGTTTTTCATTGTCATATTCATTTTCTTTACTGTGTCTACTGATTCGAATAATGATTTTTCAATTTTCTTTATTTCATTTCACCTCTGCCAAAGAAATTTTCATCACATTCCTTACTACACGTTGGTGGGTGGATAGGAAGACCTTTACATCCACACTCATAACCATCACAACAAAACTCAATATCTTTAGTTGTTACTTTTCCACATTGAATACATGGAAATGTTTCGTTCACTCTACTTCCCCCTTGTTTTTCTTCTCAATATCCATTTCTGTCATGCCGCAGTCTGCACAGCATTCAAAGTCGGGTATCTGCAAATGATCTTCTCCCAATGGCGTAATATAGCTCATTTCCATATGTTTGTGTTCACAGAACTCCTGACGTTTCTTATGTTCAATCATTGCTTCTCTCTGTCTAACAACTGAACAATACTTAATTTCATGTAATTTAGCACCATGCGGCGTAAGAAGACGTTTTCCGCACTGTTCACATTGATAGAGAGTTTGATTCAACAATACCTTTGCCATTAGTCACCCTCCGCTTTCAATCTAATTCCTGCCGTTAATGCATCCTGGTAAACAAGGCTTGCACTCAATGCGTGGTGATTTCTAGCATCTGCACTACTGCTCCATCCATCAAAATTCCCTGCCATTGCTTCATATTTTTGTGAGATATGATGATCATAACGTGCTTGAAAAACCTGTTCTTTATCTTCCAGCTCATGAAGAACTTTTAGCATCTCTTTTACGGATTCCTCTATGGATTCTGGAACAACCCATTTACTTTCGCTCAATTCATCGAGACATTTTCGCTGTTTATCACTGAGATTCACTGTGCTTCCTCCTTTGCTAGTTGTTCATTTGGTAATACCGACAGGTCATAACCTGATTCAATAAAACTAATGCTCAATTCTCTATTAACATCATTTCCTAAGTGAGTATAAACATTGTCCATTTCTTCTTTAGAGAAGTTAGTCCCTAAAAATTCGTTGAATATTTGAAGCACTCTCTTTTGCCAGTAGTGACCTACTCCTTTGCAACTTGGTCGAGATAGCCAAGCTAAAACCTTACATTTTAAATCAAGGTTTGTTTTAACATCCTCTAATCTAAAATATATGTTTTTGGTTGGAACTAAGATCAACTCATTATTGTGATTAATAAATACTTTAGGCGATACTTTCTCAGTGATTTCTATGAGCCTATTTAATTCAGTTTTTACGCTCGTCATTCAGTATCCCTCCTGCTTAACGTATTGATTAAACTCAGATAATCTTTTGAAACAGTCCTTACAGAAGCGTGTGCTGGTTTGATTTCCTTTAACATGAATAACTTCATCGTAAGGATATTGCACCCGACTTCTTCCGTAGATTGTGGCTCTGTCGCAATAATTACAAGAACCAGCTTCTTTTCTTTTTTCAATTCGAATTTCCACAGATATTCCTCCTAAGCCGCTAGGCTGTTAGTTTGCTTTCTGTTCTCTGAAACTGTATGTCTGCCATTCTCTGAAACTGTATGGGTAGTCCACAGTTTTAATAAATCCGATTTCCTTCGCCTTTTGACGAATCTTTTCACAGCCCTCACGACTGTAAGCCCATATTTCTTTGTAATCTCTGAGATCGCCATATCGACCTGTGATGATAAATTCCCTAAAACGGTTGATCAGCTCCCACATGTTCCCTCCGTGAGAAAATCCGTTAGCTCGACCGTGCCATTCATATGGATAAACATATTCTCCTGTGTAATCGTCAATAAAAAATAGCTTGGTTTTAAATTTGAAAGAAGCAACTCGATCTTTTGATTTACAGTAGAATGTTCTGCGATCAATTCTTGCTATAGCTGGATCAGCTCGTTTATTTCACTCATTCGTTTAAGCTGTTCAGGTTTTGGCATTTCTCTTCTCCTCCTTAGCTGCTTTCTATATATTTGTAATCATTCCGTAATTTTCATTTAATAAAACAACCTAACATTTTCTGATAAAATTACTTTGGATGGTGGTGATATTGTGAGATATTACATTGAGGATTTCATAGATTCTATTGCAGAGTACTCTAAAACTCTGCTATTCAAGATTTTCTTTTACATAGGACTTCCTATGGCTTTAATTTATTCAGTTTTCTTCAGATAAGTAGGGTCACTTTAACCCTACTTTATTGCATTTGTTTAAAAAATTACTTTTATGCAGACTCAATACTGATGCCAGTATCTTTTAACAATTCAATTTGTTCACTTGGAATATCCGCTTTCACCATACTCCACCCGACTAAGGTCATTCCGTAATAAAGATCGGTTAATTCAACTTCATCATTCAACTCACCTTTTAATCGAATCATTCGATCTTTATATTTTTCATGACCAACAATATCAAAGCTCTGATTATAAATTGCATATGTTTTACCATCTGCTTCGTTGTCTTGATATGGGGTATAGACTGCCCTGCCGTCAGACAGGCTTGGATCAGTTTTCAACCATTCATATACTTCTTCATCAGATTGAGCAAGCACATATGTAAAGATGCCCCGCTCACTTCCCTTGGGTGCAAAGTGCTCTAGCATAATTTCATATAAGTTCATTTCATTACCTCCCTGGACTCTGGTTGAAATATCGTTTTTATTTAGATTCTAAAAGCTCAGGATCTTTGTAAATGTTGCCGATGACTTCTGCTTTGGTGCATCTACAGCCAGTATCGACATCACGAGTATTGTCCACATAAACAAACAGTGGCCTTTCTCCGATATAGAAGCCCGCATAATCTTCTCGATACTCAACTTTCATGTATTCAACAATATCTTCAGGTGGTTTGCCTGAACCGTACATAACAACCGTGACTGTTCTTTTTAAAATATCCCCCTCATAAATCTTCTGATCGTTCTTGTCCTTCAATCCGGTGTATTGCCCAACTGTTTCCGGCCTCACTCTGTAAGCAAATGGAACGCCAGCTTTATTAGAGATATAAGAACCAGGATTAATGTCCATGCTTTTAATTCTTTGTTTAATGATTGATAGATCACCGTAATACCATTCTCCGTTGATACCCATTCCTCGAATCTTGATTTCCCTCATTGTACAGCCTCCATTTCATTTTATTTTTTCTTTATAAAATCTCTGTTTTACCCTAACTTATCAAACTTCTTTTTTAATCTGTCATATCTCATCAACTTTTTATTATTTATAATTTCTAGTTCGATCATATCCATTTCTTCTTGAATCATCGGTTTCCAATAAATTATGTATCCTATAACACCAACTGTAATGAATGAGATATTTATCAATCCCCATAAGAATTCCATATTCACGAATTCACCATTACCATTACTTCTGGATAAGAGGTAAATAAACAGATTTACAAAGATCAGTCCTGCCAAAGGCTGCTTTAATACTCCTGTCTTCATAAGATACTTTATGTCTCTGACCAAAACCTTCAAAAAAACACCTCATAATATATGTTATTTTTTAATTAATCCGCCGTGATCTTCTTCAATATGTACCATCCACTGTTCGTATAGCTCATCGTACCAGGCATTGCTAATCGCTGTGTATACACCAATCCCTTCATCCTGCAGTATTTTAAATATTTGACCAGCCTTTAAGTTTCTAAATGACTGATCAATCCAAGCACCCTCAATATACACATGCACTTGCGATTGTTCATTTCCTATTGCAGTCATTTCATCACCACTTTCTTGTTTTTGAAAATAAGTTCTGTATAGGATCAGGCTTATCCACTTTTTTGCTTTCTAAAGTATTCACAAACCTTACAATTTCATTGACTTTGTGTGCAATTTCTTCATTGTTTGGTAATCTGCTAATCTCAATTCCTTCTTCGGTACTTTCAACTATCACTCTCTTAAGTGGCTTTATAGGCATCTCATTCTGTCTCTCCATTCCAAAGTGGTCGAAACCTACCAGATTCCTCATCGACAACAACCAACTCTACTGTACCAATATCAGTTTGAATTGTATCAATAAACATTCCGTATTCCTTTTCAAGTTGCAATACTTCTTGAGAAAACTTCTGATACTTATTCATTTAGCTCCTCCTTTTGTTTAAAAACTATCTTTTATCTAATACCTATTTAAGTCGAGTTTCACAACGCCAAATCAGTCAATATTCAGCATTGGTAATCTCAAGTTCGACATTTTCTTCATCAACAACCAATTTCGAACCACGTGCATACATTTTAAACAGAATTTCTTCTAACCCACGGAATCCTCTCATGATAGCCCGTGCATCAAATTCATTTACGTCTCTTGAATGGCTTCTGTTCTCTTTGATTTGAATGTTGCTAATTTTAGCAGTTTCCTTGTTCACCCAAAATGTATATTTACAATCGTACTTTTCTTTGTCGTTTTCGCTATCTAGATAGATGATCTTTGATAAACTAAAAGTGTCATCAATTATCATTGTCATTTCATGGTAATCATCATATCCGAAGTCATCTGTATCAACCTCTTTAGCCATTTCCTTTACAAGTTCAGATAGGCTGTATTCAGATTTTGCTGAATCTAATAATGCATCAATTGTTTCGTTAATTCTCTTCACACCTTCACTTGCAATTGAATCATCCAACTTTTCTTTTACAGCTTTCATAATGAATGTATTATAAGAAGCTAAGTCTAGTTCTTTAAGATTCACTTGTAACTCCTCTTCTACTTGTTTCTTCAGGTTTTTAGAAAACTCACTCCAGTTACCAAAAAGATCTCCAACAATTGAACCAATTGTCTTAGCAACATGATTATCAACAATTTCTTGCACCTTTCCTTCTGTCTCCATCTTTGTCAAGCTCTTCATAACCATTTTATTTAAGTCCATTGCTATTCCCCTTTTCTTATATTTAAAATGTATTCTCCTTAAAATCACGATTTCATCTAAACTGATAAACCAGAGTGTCTATCATTCATCATGATTTTAATCAATTTGCTGTTTCTCATTTTTTCCTTCTCTTTCAAAATTGCTTCTTCATTAGCTGCCAGCTTCATTTTCAATTTAACGTTTTCTTTAATCAATTTCTTCATATTGTTCATATGTATTATCTCCCTCAAGATGTGTGTTATTTATATTCAAACAATGTACCTTCATCTGTCTTTGGAACTTTAGTACATTGATTTGAATTTGTTTTATGTCCAACATAAATATATTCCTTATCCTCATCAAGAACTTCATATTCTTTATCCTTTATGAAATATAAAGTATATGGATACTCTGCAAGAGCAATGTCTTTTTTAAAAATTACCTTGTCCACTTCTTTCACCGTCCTTCTTATATTGTTTGTATGCTATATATGACTTCCAGCTGCAGTTCTCAAAGATGTTTATTTCTGCTTTATGGTGCATCTTATACCAAATAAGATTAAACTTCGCTGTTTGATATGCGAAATATATGTAATTTATTATTTTAATGAATATCTCAACCTTTCTATATATTTAATCTTCCCACTCAGAATCGTCAAATGGCTCTAAATCAACGTTACTCTCCCATCCTTCAGTGAAAATTGTTTCATTGTCTTGGTGCTTCAAAAGATAATCTGCCAATTCCTCTGGAGTTCTAATAGATGATTCTTCATCGACAATATCTAAAATAATATCTCTTACCATTAAATTTGTTACAACTGTTTTCATACTTCCCCTCCCAATTCTTATGAAATAATCCTTTTATTGGCTTTACTCTAAATCTATTAATTCTCTAGACACATTCATGAAAAGCCATTCTAAGGCATCCCGTTCACTTTCAAACTTCAAGTGGTTTCCCTGGCGATTGGTCAAGAAGTCTGAGTCTTGATAGTTTAATTCATCAAACCACTGCAATGTAACAACTGAATACTTGGGTTTATTGGAAGTGTAAATCTTATAATAAACTTCATTGACTTCTTCCATTTCTTCCTTCATTCGTTCAAATTTGCTATTCACAGCACTCACCTCCTAGCTAGGTGTATAATAAATGTCTAATTGAAAATCATATTGCGGATACAGTCTCCATATTTCATGTCCTAAATATCTATTCTGAGCATAGTACAAGCAGTTTGATGTGCCGCTCCTGCTACCATCATAAATCGCTACAATACTCCCACTGTGATCCACCATGTACTCGTTTCTTCGACTTAGCTTCTCAATTGTGTATTCTCCAGTTGGAACTGTATTGTCTTTGTAATTTTTAATTTGATCTACTTTGATTACTTCATCTGCTTTTTCAAGCATCTTTCTGTACCAAGCCTGTTGCTCTGGAGACCATTTCTTATCTTGACTTTCAAATGGCAACGCAACAATATTTTTGATATAAGGATACTTCTCTTTCATAATATGTACACACCAAAACGCAGCAGTATCAGCACCTAAAGCACCGCCTGTGATAAATCGATCGCTTTCATTTTCTTCAATCAATTTTTCAATCACTTCTAGAAGCTTTTCTTTTAACTTCAGCATTGTTGGATTCTTCATATCATATCCACCTAATTTTTGTGGACGATGACCTGTAAAGCACACAGTTTTATGTCTTATTTTTTCATTTTCTTCGAAGATACGCCTTTCTTCTTCTCTGGCTTCCTCTTGCTGCTTTATCCACTCAGGATCAGACATTTGTTTAGACAGTTTCTTGAAATCGACTGGCAATTCATCTACTCCTTTCAATAAACTCTGGAATATTAGGTTAGTAATTTCTGTAATGAATCAATTTCACTTTTCATATTTTTAATTTCTGTTTCAAGCTTCTTTTTTGTTTCGTAATGTTCTTTCTCTTCAAGTTCAATCAACTTTTCATAAGAATGATACGGCTGGTTGCCAATCCAAATTGAATATTCGTCTGTTTCTGGTAAGTAATTAACTGTAAAACATTGTGGATGATAATCTACTTCTTTAAGGAAACCAATAACATCATCCCATTTCTTCAATCGATCATACATACTCATACAAGTCACACCCTTTCCCTTAAAACAGTCTTTTTAAACTAATTCCCTCATATCATCTCTTTGTTCAATATAGCTTTTAAACCGTTCCCAATCACGTTCGATTTCTTTTATGTGTCTTGCAATAAAATTCTCAGCTTCTTTTCCATCCACCCTTTTGTTTACAGAAAGCTGATACATCAACTCAATTCTGTTGACATTTTCCAGAAAAATCCTAGTATAATCTTTAGCTGCATTTAACCTTCCTTGACTTAATCCGTGTTTAGAATTCATTATTAATTACTCTCCTATTCTAATTTAATATGAAATGCATCTTTTATTTAACGTTTTCGGCATATTTCTCAAAGAACTCTTCAATCGTTCTCAGGTATTTATATTTACTAGCATCCTCAGGATCCTCATATCTCTTTGTTAAGACAAGCTGGCAATTGAACATTAGTGGTGAAAATCTAGCCCATTTTTTAAAGCTAAGATGAAGTTTCATCCACTCTCTTCCTGCTAATTCAGCAAGCTCTAAAATCATATCCTCTTTCTGATTGACATCATCTTCAAAAATTACATAGATTTCATCCATTGGCTCATGTCCAAAACAGCAGTGACGAGTTTTCAAACCCAGCTTAAAATTTAAAATGTCTATTAAGTTAATTAGTTGTTTGTCGATACGGTCGTATGGAATATTGTTTTCCAGAAACTTCTCTCTAATATTCATGGTGTCACACTCTCAAGTTCATCCATTGCTTTGTTGGCCAACTCATCTGCCTTTTCATTCCCTGCATCTCCACTATGTCCTTTTACTTTTAAGAATGTGACTGACGCTTGATTCTTAACAAGCTCGTTTAATTCCATCCAGAGTTCCTTATTTTCAACTGGTTTCTTGTTTGATTTACGCCAATTGTTTTTAATCCAATTCTTCACCCAGCTGTTCATACCATTTACAACGTATGCAGAGTCTGCATAAACCTCAATATGTATGTTATTTGTCTTTATGTGTTTTAGCCTGTAAGCTCCATCACGTTGTTTGTTGTGTTTAGCTTGCCGCCTTTCAATTCAACTTCTTTCCCTTTATATGATAAGACTGCTCCCCAGCCTCCAACATTTGTTTCGTTTTGGTTCCCTCTACAACCGCCATCAGTGTATACAATTACTTTTTCCATAGCTCTCTCCTCCTTAATTAAACAACAAGTATAAGTTTTTCAGCAGCTCTAGTGATAGCTGTATAAAGCCATCTATGATGTGTTTCATGATTTAGTACTTCGTTTATTACAACAACATTGTCCCATTGTGATCCTTGAGATTTATGACAAGTGATTGCGTACCCAAAATCAAAACGATTGTAATCAGATTCATCATAGGGCAATAATTTAAAGCCTGGATTCCCTATTGAATCATTTGGAATATAAAGTTCTTTGAAAAGTTCATCTGTAAAGTCTGGCCTAAAATCAATAACTGTTGACTCATATTTAGGATCCCTTTTAATTTCATCACTGCTGTATACTTTATGTACATAACCAGTCATTCCATTAACTAGTGAATAATCGTTGACTGATTTCTCCCAATCGTTCTTCAGGCATATCAATTTATCGCCAATCATTGGATAAATTGAGTCGAAACCTAAAAGTTCCCTAATCTCACCGTTAATATGTGACCTTGTTTTATTGAACCCACAAATAATTTGATCAGCAGTTTTATACAGTCTATTTTTATGAGCTTCCCACGTTGATTTATCAATAACCACAACTTCTTTATTTTCGCCATATACACCAGGTTCAATTTTTTGTTTAGTTCTAGCCATCATGGACAATTTAATTATAGGGTTTTCAGCTGCCTGTCTATGAATCTCAGTAAGGGTGAAATCTGGATTGTTAAACATAGTCATGAAATCTTCAATTCCATCTTGTGATACAGGTGGTAATTGTCCTGTATCTCCTATGAATAGAATTTTAATACCGAATGACTTCAGATCTTTCATGATCTTACCATCCACCATTGATGCTTCATCAATTACAATCAGCTTTAAATGAGATAATTCGTTTTTTGATTTTCTCTCTAATTGCAAGTCACCATTTCTATCTGTTCTCACGTTGTAAATAAGTTTATGTATTGTACTTGCTGTATACTTCCCATTTGCTTTTCTTGTTACCACCAAGGACGCTTTGCCTGTATAACAAGCAAAAGCCACTTCGCTATCTTTCATTTGTAATTTTTTAATTATGTACTCAACCAATGTTGTTTTTCCTGTCCCAGCATATCCAGCCAAGAAAAATGATTTCTTTTTTGAATTCTTAAACCAGTCTTCAATAATCCTTACAGCTTCCTGTTGCATCTCTGATAACTCAAATTTCTTAGTCGATATACTCTCCTCCTTAATAATGTTCAACAATTACTTTCCCCTTATTTATAAAGAACTGATTACCGTTATCTAAATGAATCCAGAACGCCTTCTCTGGCTCTTCACGATAGTCATAGATAGAATATATCTTAGCTCCCATGAAGCCCTCTACACTATCTCCAATGGAATATGAGACATCTTCATCAATAAATCTAATTGACTTAATCAATGTATCCCTACTTTCAGCTTCGCCATTTGCAATATTAAACATCTCAGTTATCATTTCTTCAGAATGAATGTAATTTGTATTTTTAATTTCGAAAAAATATTCCTTTACGATATAGCATTCACCTCCTAGAGTCTAAATAAAACTTACATTTTATCTTCTTTAGCTGCTGCTTCATATATGTAGAGTAATTCATATCCATACTCAATTATTGAGTGAATATCTCCAATAGCTTCAGACTTACCTTTTTCCAAGTTTCTTTTGAAATTAGAAATGGAACCCTCAATCTTTTCCAACTTTGATTCTAATATTTCCAAACAGAACTCCTTCCTTATCGATATATGTTATTTGTATTTTAATGTTACGATACTCTTCCTTTCCTTGTCAATAGACATTTGTTATTTTTCTTTGCTTACATAAAAATAAGAGCATTATTTGCTCTTATGACAGCTTAAAAATTGTTTGATTAATTTTATCCCTCAGCTGTATCAAGTCTGAGGGATTCATTGTTATTGCAATATTATTGTTTTTCCCCGAAAACATTAGCTCGAAGGTAAACTCCATTTCACTTAGTTTGTCCACATTGATTTTTAGATTAATATCCTGGTAGTCTTTTCTTTTGATATTGACATTTGCCATATTTAGCTATCTTCTTTCCAATCCAAAAGCAAGGTGCTCGCAATCTTAGATGTAGGATTTATGTTATTTTAGGTTTAATCTATTTCTTCAACATCTTCTATTAATGTGATATCCAAACATCCAGATTCTAATTTTATTTCTTTGTCTCCTATTTTCAATATAATATCTGTTGTTAGCTCGAACGGTGAGATTACCAATTCCGCTTTTTTATACGCAGCCTCAGTATTTTCAACATCTTCAATATCTAAAAATGTATCAGCGCTTATAACGAAGCAGGTTCTAAACTTAGCCATACTCATTTCTCCCTATCTGATTAGTCTCCTGCAACATAAAAGGAACATGT
The DNA here is from genome assembly GCF_046536015.1 of Bacillus sp. SIMBA_154. Classification (NCBI taxonomy): domain Bacteria; kingdom Bacillati; phylum Bacillota; class Bacilli; order Caryophanales; family Bacillaceae; genus Bacillus; species Bacillus sp. SIMBA_154. The sequence goes on along the minus strand of NZ_JAWJBV010000001.1, from coordinate 409,161 downwards.
GTTCTGTTTCTTGTTTTCATTATACATCTAAGCTCTAATATTAGCTACAGTATTTTTTTCTTTTTTTATTTCACTTTGATTGGTATGATATGTAATAGAGCTTGTACATTTTAACAACAAAACTGGAGGTTGTCCGATGTTAAATGTAGAGATCGGGCAATGTCATATTCCTAAGCTTCTAAAGGAAAAAAACTGGACACAGGCTGACTTGGCACGTGCCACTGGCTTGACACCACAAAGCATCTTTCAAATAATTAATCAACCTGTAGACATCCGCATTAAAACAGCAGCGAAGATCGCTATGGCTTTAGGATGCAAGATTGACGATTTATTTGAGTTTAGGATACGACATTGATTAACTGAGACCATTGTCTCAGTACACCTCCATTATCAGCGAATTCGCTGATAAGACTATACTACTATAAGCATAACAGGTTGTATACGCAATATTTTGTCTTTTTTTGTCGAATAGGGAAATTATTTAGAATTTTTCATAAAAAAGAGACAAATCATAAAGATTTGCCTTCTTTTTTAAGTTCATCTGCGTAATATTTTCTTATGGTTTCCTCATTCATGAATTCTCTTCGATCTGAGATGATTTTTTGATTTAAATCAGTTGTTTGGACTTTCCTATCCTCATATATTTCATTAAGAGCTTTTCTGTCCAACTCTTCCCCTTTTAATATTAGCTTATAGCCCTCATATAGAAGGCCTGACTTAACTATACCGATAGGTCTTAAAAATGAAAAACCAAAAATTTCTTTAAGGTTTCTAAAAGTAGAACTTACTACAGTTCTTGAAGCTTGTCCTTGCCCAATCGCATTAGTCAGTTTTGTTTTTATTACATATTCATTATCAACTAAACTTAATGATGGCTTTCTAAGCCCTGGTTTCCCATTCAATGGTCTATATTCTGTTTCAAGGTTTGCTTCAAGACAGTCTTGCAAGGTTGCTTTCTCTACTTTTATTGTTCTCTCACCATTTTTTGAATCATGTACAGTTAGCATATTATTATTATTTAACGCTTTTTCTATATCACTTCTTGTAAGACTGGTCATTTCACTTGCCTCGTAACCTAATATGCCCTCAAAAAGCAATCTAAACAAGGCTCTATCTTGGGCATTAATTAATTCTTCGCACATTTTTTCCAATTCGTTTTTAGTTATATATAGTTTTAATGATGAATCTATACATGACAATAGATCATTGGTTTTTATCAACCTAGCTAAATTATTACTCCCTTTTGTAACACCGTTTGCAATCGACCAATCTATATAAGTTATCATGGTGTATAAGAATGTTTCCAAAGATGCAAGAGAAGTTGAATACATCGCTCTTAGCACATTCAAAATTTCATCAGTTGTGAAATCAAATAAGTCTTTATCCCTTATTTTTTCTTCTTTTTGTGAATGACTAAATAAAAGGGAGGCTTGCTTTAGTTGACTATCACTACTTAATGTATCTAAATAAGTTTTCTTAAACTCCTCGTTATACAAAGCTATACACCTTCTACTTCGTTCAATTTGTATTGAAAATATTTAATAACATGTTTTTTACTGTGAGTTACTTCATTCTTTTTATTTAGAATTTTGTGTTCTTTTAACTCTGGATTACTTCTAATAAAGCTAAGTCTCATTTTTTTAATTATTTGTTGCGTCATTGATGCACTAATACCAGAAGTGTACATGAAATATGCTATTTCCATGAACCCAACCAAAATGTTTTTATTTATTACAATAGTTTTTTTGGCTTGCTCAAATTTGTCTCCTAGAAATTCTTCGTAATACAGCTCAGTTAATTCATCAAAGAATTCAACCAAAAAGACACCAATTTTCCTTACAGCTATTTGATCTTTCAGCAACTTAGGGAATTTTGTTGCCTCTATTGCACTTACTACATCATTTAAGGAATATAAATAATCTGATTGAGTTGCAATCACATCATGATCTAAACTTATTCTTTGTCCAATTACACTGTTGTCTCTAATATGAGTAACAACTTTGTTCACAGGATTTTCTTCGTTCATTTCTTTTAGTTTCGATAGTCTAACTGGAGTCATTGTATTATGTTGCCCAAATAACTGCCTAGCAACTTTTTGAGTTACGTTGTAAAAGTCCACTTTCATGTATTTGTCATCAAAGTTGCCAGACCTTGCTGCTTTAGAAATACCAACAATACGATGATAACCATCAATTACATCAACCAGAGTATCTGTCATGACCGTCAAACTTCTTTCATGTGGATCGTAAGAGATCTCGATACCCTCAGACGATGAGCCAAATCTTGCATTAAATATTAATGTTGAACTTATTAATGTACCATCAATTGCTTTTTGAGCAATCTGCTCTACCGCTTCTTGGTTAAGCTCAGGAATAGGTATTTCACCACCTAAGAATTCAAAATTCTTGGTCTCACTAGTTCTCTGAGTTCTAGGGTTATATTGAAGCAAATGATTCTCATACATTTTTGCTATTTCACTTCTTTTAAGTAAGAAAGTAAAATTATTGTCATCAACTTTCGTAACATCTTCAAAGGTTATAGGAAAACTAATCTCATTGTTATTTTGCGAAAAGCCTTCCCATGTTGTTTCAATTTCTTGTATTATTCTTTCAGGGAAATAATTAACTGGATTAATCTTTTCATCTTTAGTCACTTCGTATATACCTGAAGCTAAAAGGTATTTTTCTTCTTTTCGAAGCACTTCCTTCCTACCAAACCTAATAATAAGATTCATTGTTTCACCTGGTGAAACACCTTTGTGAGAGAGAATATTTTGCAGGCTCTCTCTAAAATGTTTATCGTGCTTATTTTTTTGCAATAGCATTTCTATAGTTTCATTTAATAAAGCGTCTTTTTCATTATCGAAAATAACCAGGTTCATTTAATACTCACCTCTTCTAAAACAAAAATAACAAACAAATGATATTAAATCAATTTATAGTCACAAAATTAATGTAAATGTAAACTTACCTCACAAATTCTAGGAACTTTTGCATAGTTCCCCTATCTGCTTTTCGAAAAAAATTGACAAAATCCTCTTTTGAAGCACTTTCAATTAATGAAAAATCCACTTCTTTATCCATCAATATACCCGCAGAATTTTCGATATTGTCATTTTTACTTAAATATCTAAGTGGAGTCTTAGGATCTTTATGATTCCCCTGAGCCATAGCAATTCGTATATCATTGCCAGACTCTTCATATGCTATATCTATCCCAACTCCCTTTAAAGAGTGGGGTTTAAGGTTTCTTGATGCAGGTATTCCTAATCTATCCAAAGCTCTGTTGAACGATTCTCTGTAAGATCTTGATGTCAATCCACCAAATACTAAATCGTTATCCATGCTGTTTTGTTTTTTTAATTGTTGCAGCTCATTCAAAAAATTTTCATGAAGGCCAGTTGAAACTACATACGAACCCTTGTTCAACGCTTCAACTTTATACAATTCACCATCAACTTTCTTGATATCCATCCATCTAACAGTAAGTGCATATTCAATTCTAAAGGAAGTACGAATTAGAAATTTAGTGAGCAGTTTCTTTTTCAGGCCATTCTCCCGCTCTAATAACATATTTTCAGCAATTCTTTCTGCTTCGGTTTGTGTGGTTTTGCCGTAACTCTTAGAGATTTCTTTTAATTTTTTTGCTGATCCAAATTGATCTAAATCAATTAAAGAAGAATAAGTACTAACTGTCTTAAGAAACTTGTATAATCCTTTAACTGATATTACTTTACGATTGATTGTTGAATTCGCTAAACCTTCTTCTTTTAGATGTTTTCTAAAGTTTATTAAGTCAATTGAAGTAATTTCAATATCGCTCGGTGTTAAAAACTCGATACCCACTTCAGGTTTAATGTGTTTAAAAAATTGTTTAATGTCCCCATAGTAGTTCACCGCAGTGTTTGTCTCAAACATACTGTGCCTTCTTTTTGCTTTTGTAAAGTGACTTGTATTGCCTACTGATCCTTCATCATCAATCTTTTTTAGATAAGTCATAATATCGTTATACACCGTGTATTCCTTTAATGGAACTGGTTTAGAATTCATTTTTCTCCCTCCTTCACATTAATTCTTCAATGGTTGAGTTAAGAACAATCGCTATTTTTGCCATTTCAATTAACCTAGCCTCTTCAGGATTAGAGATGATTTGGCTTAGCCTTTTCACTGAGATGCCTGATTCAGCAGCTACACTCTCAATAGTTTTGTTTGATTGTTCTATAATATTAATTAAGTTATTAGGCACTGGCACATCTCCTTCGAATGCTTATGTATCTTAGATGCCCTGCCCATTGATGTTAATTTTATGTAGTGATAAAATACTCGAATTCATATTCAACAGATTTTCGAAGTTCTTTAATGAATTCCATTCTTTTACTATAGGCTGCGAGAAGATCTCCAGTATATGTGTTTCTCAATACGGTTTGATTAAAAGAAAACTCATCTATTTGTTTTAAGTATGCATCTACAGCTTGTTTAACCCTATACAGATCAACAGGTGAATTGATTGAAAAACTAAGGCTGCGTAAATATGTGAGCTCTTCTTTTAAGCTGTTGATTATTTCGTATTGATACTCAATGTCCGCACAGCTTTTTTCTGGTGATGCAATCACTAGCCTTACCTCCTAACTATTCAATAATTTCATGTATCCAGAAATCATCGACTTTCTAATTTGTTCTTTTTTAAATTCCTTATCTATGTTATTTGTATTTTCTTTATGATTAAACCATTCTCCTCCGAATTTATCTATCTTACGAGCATATACAGTTTTATTAAAATTTATAACATTGTCTTTTCTAGCAGCTAACATAGTTCTCCCCCTAAATTAGATATTTCCGTATGTCTTATTTATATTTTAATGGATAAAAAAACATATGTAAAGCCTTTTTCATGACAAATAACACATTCTTTTAATTATTTTTGAATGCGTTAATTTAGTTCCTATTCATTTAGGTTTAAGACTACAGGCACTTTCCCTTTAAATTAGAAAAGACGCTTAGCTCAGTAGAGCCAAACGTCATGCTATGTATTGCTAATATTTATTTTTGTTTAAATCAACCGCCACGACCTGGATCAGCTAACTTGTTTGTTGTATGTGATTTAGCTTGTTCAAAATCATTTCCTGCTGCTACACCTGTTGCTGCTACCAATACTAACGTTAAAACTAGAATCATTTTTTTCATTATATCACCTCCCTTCAAGTTGTAAAGACTACATTGCGAAAATTTCCAAAATTTCATTTTCAACATTCATTTTTTTGAGTTCAATTAATGGTAGTTGCATAAAAAATTTGTCTCCAGACTCCTTAAAAAACTTTACAGATTTAAAGAAGTCTCTTTTATCTTTGCTGATCAATCCTTGATAAAAATAATTAAAAGCTTTTTGTCCAGGCTTCAGTTTTTTCAAATCAATTGAGTTTAATATCTCAATAGCTTTCTTGTTTTGATTGTTCTTTATATGGTAAAAAGCATGTTCATGTTTATCTGAATAGTGTTCTTTTTCTAAAGGAAGGTACTTATTTTCTTTGCCCCAGTAATTTTCTAAAAAGCTTAATGAACGATAAACTTGTTTTGTATATATTTCATTATCATTACTGGCTTCAAGTGCTTTAAGAAAATATTTTTTTGCAGTATCATAATCACTAAAAATATATGAATTTCCGCTGTGTAAGTTGCCAAAGACTACAAACCTATTTGAAATATTTAATTCTGTAGCTAGATTTGCTAATCTTCTGGCCTCATCAATCCTTAATTGCGCTAAAAACGCATCAGAATTAATTGCGTAAACCCTACTTTTGTACGAACCAGCAATATATTCATTGCATAAGTCACTAAAGTCAAATTTGTTTATTTGCTCATTAAGTTCTTCCATTCGGTTGAATTCAGTGTTTAAATTTCTGTTATGTAGTAGCACAATTCTGCTGAAAAGTTTCATTTCCTTTGTTTTAAGCTTTAGAGAGTGTAGCTTTTCTGTTGTTTCAAACTCATCAATTTTATTGCCCAGTAACTCTTTTTGTAATTTGTAGACATTTGCCCATTCTTTGCTTTCTGCATTTGTAGAACTTTGCAATTTTTCAATTAATTCTTCGGTGAATTCATTAAGATTATTAGATGAAGCGTACTCCAACCCATCTCTAGCTAATTGCTTACGTGGATCTGTATTTAAAACAAACCTTTGTATTAATTCACTTTCATTTTGTGGAAAAACAAAACGAACAATTTTTAATAAGGAGTTAAAGCTCTTAAGGGGTCTGTCTTGTTCATTTAAAAATTTATAAAAACCTGATGTTTGTGAATATCCTGCCAAACTAGCTAATTTTGCTGCTAACGAAGGATATTCTTCACATTTTGTCTTTAATACTTTCTTTATATCCACTAAATGACCTCCTTATCTTCTTATTATAAATATAACTTGTTTACTCTGTATAGTCAACCATAAATTATATGTTATTTGCATTTTATTAATTGAGTTTTGACTTCCTTTTCATAAATCATTAGTATAGTGATGAATAATAAACTAAAGGAGTTCATCATTTTAATGTTAGAAGAAATTGATTTAGAAAAGATCTACGACATTCGAGAATACCCTGATAAGAATAGTGGCCGTTGCGACAATTGTGATACAGCTCAATTTAAGTCCACTATATCTAAAGGCGAATTCATACGTAAGTGTGCTAAATGTGGAATGAAAAAGAGGGTTTAATCCCTCCTCCACTCTTATCCTCCTGGACGAATATCAGCCATAATCTCACCTCCTATAATCCTTAGCCTCCAACTTTAATTGCTTCAATAATCATGTTTAATCACCTTCTAAATGAAATACTTCTTTTATTGCAAATCCAACTTATCAAATTAAATTAACAATTACTTTAATACATTATCCCCTTACCGCTCATCAAGACTATCGTAATATGCATCATCAACCATTGCTTCAACATCTGGCTCATCAAATAAGTCATCATTATGCAACTCAAACCTTGCGTCACCGACCATATCCTCCAAGTTAGGAATATGTTTTGAAAAATATTCAATTGATAGCTCATAACAATCTGTTAATTGTTTGTATACTTTTTCTGCTTCTTCCACACTCAAATTAATTTCATAATGCATAATTTCATTTCTCTTTTTGTTTAAATATGTCATTGCCTTTTTAAATTTTTGAGGCACTTCTATATCACAAAGAAGTTCAAGCCTTCTAATCGCTTCAGAAAAACCAACAGTTTGTATGTTTGGGGAAACTTCAAAAATACTATTTTTCTTTTGTTTAATCATTTCTTCTTTTGCCTTCATATATGAAGTAAGGTCTTTGAAAACCAAATATTCGTTTTTACTTTTTAATAAATATTTAAAAAGCAATTCAGCAGCATGATTTATGGATAGTATTGCATCTTTGATTCTATGATCGTGCCCCTCAGTCAATTCCAGCATTACCTGAATTGAACTATGCGTTGCGTTAAGGGAATCTACAGCATTGTCTAATAATGTGAATTTCATTTGATCCCGCCTTTCATTAAAAGAATGATTTTATTTTAATAACTTTTGTCTCTCTTTTAATCTTCTATAAATACTCAACCCAAAATAATTGTATTTAAACGCATTGCTACACCTCTCTATATAAGTGTTATTTTAGCATATAGCTGGTCGATACTCACCAATATTTTCCTCTTCAGAGTCCTAAAATTCAATTTCGCACCTCATAAAACAGCCTAAGTTTCTAAGCTTCATTTTAAGGAAATACTTGCAAAAAATTAGAAGGAGCAACTCCTAGGGTTAGGTTTAAAGTTGTTTTTGTGTGTAAATATCCCCCTTTTTAGGTGCGGGAAATTAGTAATACATTGAATGAAACAATGACAAAAAGCGTGTGAATTAAATACTGTTTATTCTAATTTATGTAAAATTTATTTCATTTTGTGATATCCTCACTATTGAAAAATGATTAGAAAGGAAGTATTCCAATGAAAAAGTTTTTTGTTAAGATGTTGCTAGTTCTCATATCAGCAGCAGTATTTATTCCAACTACAGCTACACATGCAGCAGAAAAGATCGAACAGACAGAAGATTTGGTAGTAACTATCAATCCTACTGAGCTTCAGAAACAACTTGCTCTAAGAGATGTACCTTTAGAAAAACAAGAAGCCTTGCTTCAAGCATTTAAAGCTATTGAGAATGCTAACAATGATCCACTTGCTACTACAAATGGCCCTAAGGGTGCAGCTATTAAGGCAGCAATCAAAGTAATTAAAGGCTTAGTAAATAACGACTGGGCAAAATGGGTTTTACAGCAACGTTTTGGAAAGGAAGCTGTAAATGGTACTGTCAAAAATGCAAACAAGATCATTAAAGAATTAGAAAAAATTATTGATACTCCAAAAAATGCAGCTGGTAGGGCTCGAAAAGTTGTTTCTGCAGAACTTAAAAAACATATAGATTCGGGTGTAGCTGATACAATCGGACTTGTTGTTGAATACATTGTTCTCACTGCTGATTTACTCATACTTTAGATAAAAGGATGGTAACTATATATGTCACAAAATCAATTTATTCAGTTCCAAAAAGCCAATGGTTTAGACGATGAAGACGTTCAATTCCTTATCACTCTCTCGGGAGCATTTTGCACCTGTGAAGAAGAAAACAAAAAGGCATATGATATAACAAGGACAGCGTTTATTAGACACTTTGGTGAAGAATTAAACCTTTCAGATATTGAAGGAAATACTAGAGATGAATATGAAAAGATCATCAATCAATTTCTAAGCAAGAAGGATAAAAAAATCAATGTAGATGAACTCTTACAATCTTTTTATGCTGCAGATATGATGGATGGATTAAAAAAGAAATTCAATTAATGGCCTTCGTAAGTAAATTGTGTGAAAAGGGGAGCTGTTTATATGCTCCTCTTTCTTATTAAAAACATCATTTTATTCAGAAGCCGGTGTCATTTCAAATGAGACCGGCTCAAAATTGAGCTCATTTCATATTTTCACTCGGAAAGATTACTGAGTGAAAAATCTTCTTCTACATACTCTGTTTACTACACCCTATTCCATAAATTTTTTACTGACCACAATTTTGTGGTGAGTGAGTATTTGTTTATTGATGACGTAACGATTCGTGACGCCATCTCCCGTCATTTCAAATGACATCAGCTTATTACTACTTCATAATTTGACGGCTCAAAATTGAGCTGTGAGGGTGTCGGTTGAAACTACGCCCTATGTTTAACATAGCTCGTCATCTGCGATGAATGAATACCCTTATTTGAAATGATGGTAATACGAGTACCATTTTGGTACTTGAGCATGATTCAAATTTGAGCTGTGAACAATAAACCTTTTGTTCCAGTCATTTTGTTAGCAACCATATCGCAGCCTTTACGAGTAAGGAAGAAACATTTATAAGGTTTTCCTGTTCCTGATTCATAAGAACTTTCAATGAAGAATTGGTCAGCCCCCAAATTTGGGTTTTGACTTAAAACGTTGATATACCCATTAATATCCCTCACTAGATGATTATGTCTCTTTCCAGTCATCTCAGCCACTTCTCTGCTATCTACCAAAAGCTGTCCATTCTGTTCAATTACCTTTAAGGGAAATGCAAAAAAACAAACAAAAAAGTGGAGATACACTCCCCACTTTCCACATTATGCTCCCCGTCCAAATCCATATAATTTAATTGGCATATTCATTCACCTCCTCTAAAACATCAATTGCATCATTTTTGTCTATAGTCGCTCTCACTTCACGACACCACGCTTCGACTCTATTAACTGTACTTAGTAAATTCTCTCTCGCTGTTTTACTTTCAGAAACACTCATAATTGCATTTGAATACTTTATGGGCGCTACAGTTTGAAGCATATCCTCAACAAGAAACATGAAATTTGATACTTCAGTTGTAGCAGCAACTAGCTTACCCATACTGTCTTCAGATTCAGTAACTGTTTTAATTTTTTTCTTGAATTCTTCGTGCTTCTTTAATTGTAATTCAGTATCCTGAAGTCTCTCTTTTAATAACGCTGTCTTCTCTTTCTCATTATCGACTAACTCTTCTTTATACTCAATATCTCTTTTTAAATCCTCAATTAATTCATCTTGATCCATATTCTTAGCTTCATCTAACTCACGTTCTAATCGCTTCTTATCTTGTTCAGCTGCCTTCAACGCTTTCTTAACTTCACGCAACTCACGTACAGTCATTTCATCTACAGTTTTTGTCTCACCTGTGGATGGTATTTGGTGAGATGAGTCGATGAATTCTCGTGGGGATAGCTCTCCACTAATCTGAATTATTTCAAACAGTTTGGAGCTTCCAAAACGGACGACGTCGTCCGTTTTAAACTCCTCAGCTATCTGAATAAACCTTCTTGCTTGTCTATCCGTGAAATGGATATACTTGCTTAACCATTTCTCCCATTCACCATGAACTAAATCATTCTCTTTTACATGTTTCAACCGTCTACCAATCTCAAATATGGCCTGCCCAGCTACTTGCTTATATGAGTTTATTTCTGCTGTAATGATGTTTAAGTCATTTGAAAGTAATTGGATTTCATTTGACATATTAATCAATCCCTAATTGTATTTTTCTAAATTTCCATTCCGATTCATTTTTAGAACAGTCGCCTTAAATTCTTCTTTAGAATTTTCTTGAACATCAATTTCATTAATTAGTTTGTCGGCAATCACTTTTTCTAATTTCCGAATCTTTCTTTTTTGCAATTTGTTCTCCTTTTCAAGCGTGGCAGTCTCTCTATCTTTGATTAATGAAATGTTAGAAATTGAATGCTTAATTTTAATTATTTCTTCTCTTAAAATTTTGTTTTCTTCAAGCATTCTACGTGAATAGTTATTTGATGTAGCGATTTCATCCATAAGAGGTGCTAAAAAACTTTTGATAGTGTCAATCGCATACTGGGATTGGTTAGCGAATCGTTCTTCTTTGATATGTATGTTATTTTCAACTTGTTTTGCAATTACAGATGTTTCTTCGTTTGAGCGAACTTGCAATTCTCTTAATTCATTTCTAATCATACTAGCATTGGCAGACTTCTTGAAAATCATGCATAATCTGATAACAGCTTTTTTTGTGACAATATAACAACTCTTCACTCCATTTAAGTCATGTTCTTTTTTGAAGTTAATTAAATCCCATCCTGTCAGTTTTCTAACCCCGTCTTTTTTCAATTCTTTGAAGTTGTTTCTAATAATTGAAGTTAAGTATGGATAACTGACATTCAAGAAGTCTGCAACTGATTTAACAGATGTGTATTTACCCCACTCCATTCTAAAATACTTGTCAATAACATCTGTTTTGTTTAAGTAACTTTCATAATCGATTCTAGTATCGTCAGTTTTCATGTTATTCTCCTTTTTCTGCTTTTCAAACACTCTTTTACGATTGTTATAGTTTTCAATATTGTAGATAGGTTTAATTTTAGAGGAAGCCTCCTCACCAGCTTCTACTCTAACATCATAGTTCCAATGCCTGTCTTCTTCGATTAACGGAACCTCTTTACCGTCTAATGTAAAGTTTTTAAACTTATTCATATGCTTACTAACTGTTAAACCGCTAACCCTTCTTAATTTTTTAGCAATTGTACTCTTTTTAAAATATAATTGACTGCTTAATGGTTTATCATATTTATGTCCTTTTAATAAAATTAAGTATGTAATGAATTCTGATCTAGTTAGATGATTGTTTTTCAGTAGATTGAAATCTTCTTCAGTTACAACAAAATAAGATGTAGAGACAGGCTCCATAACTTCCGAATGAACTTTGAACGGTGGAAGGAAATTAGGAACCCAATAAGTTTCATTTTTACTGGTTTTCTTCTTTTCAATAATCCATTTAACTTTACTTTTGCCGTCTGGGTATAGATTAACTGTATTGCCATCATAATAAGCATTTGACACGCATTTAAACTTTTCTAGTTTTTTTAACGATTGAGAAATTTGAGCTTCTCCGTATCCTGTATACTCACTAATATGTTTTACTGTATTTAAGGAGCTATTCTCCATTCCCATCTGTAAAGCAATGTAAGTAATTAAATCTGCTTCCGTCATACCACTTTCTTCTTGTTCATAATAATGGTCAAACAAACTGTTTCTAATATAAGCGTAGCCCTTCATATCTCCCTCTCCTTTTTGTATGTAATTTTACTTTTAAATACTCAACTTAAAATCGATGTATTCATTTATGGTTCCGTCAAAATTGTTATATCCATCAACTAATTCATCTAAAACTTGCTCCTGAATCGCAAGGTCTTTATAAAATTTAGGTTGTGAGTTCGCAAGTAGTACCATCTTTATTGCCTCTCTCATGCTCACACACCTCTTATGTATTTATTATATATGTTATTTGTATCTTTATCAATGTTTTTTAGGAATTCATTAATGCAGTTAGTAGCATTAGTACTACCCCACTCAATACCCCTATTACAATTAACTCGTCCCTGTACTTATTAAACCTATCTTGAATCGATTTCATAAGTTTCATCCCCTTTTAATTATATGTTATTTATTTGTTTAAAACTCATGTTTTATCTACTTTTAGAAATTACTTTTTCAATGTAATACAATTCTAGTCCTACTCTTACAAAACCATAATTATGATATTTTCCATTTTCTAAAATTTTTCCAACAAACCATAAAAACATTGTTTCTATTTTATTAGGTGAAAATTTCATCAATTTTTGAATAATATCTTTTAATTTAAAAGATGTCCTATTTTCATTACGAAATGATTCATATGCTACATAATCCTTATGTGCAACTGTAACCTCTGCCAAGATTGATGAAGCCCCAGTTATCTTAGCCCATAATGTACGATGCGTTCCATCTCCGTTAACTGCATAGAAATCATCATCTTCAAAGTAAATTAACCTTACTGGATATTCCTTATAAAAAGCTTGGAATTCTTCAAGTGACTGTTCTAATAAATGCTTGTAAGCTATCTGAGAACGCCGTGGGTCTATGTTTGATCCTTTTCCATTTGCATGGTCGTACCATGATAAACAAGCAGAGCCTCTATACCCTAAACTTTTTATTTTTGAAAGAGGTACATCGCTTAAAATTTCTTCACTTTCTTTGTAATATAGTGAAAACAACCGCTCTCTAAAGTTTTGTGTTTGTTTCATTTCTTTAATATGAGTATATGAAACACCTTTTTGAATTAATAGTTCATCTAAATTACCCTTCAAGTCAATCCCTCCTCTTCCTATTATAGGATATTTTTATGTTTTTGGGGTTGATTTTGGGTTTTTCAGATCGCCTTAAAAGAAACATTTTATTTAATTATTTTAAGATCACGCTTATAGATTTTTTCCCAACCCTTATCTTTGGTGAATAATCTATAATAGCCAATTTCTTCAAAGCATTCTTGTATTTCAGATATGTTATTTAGATTCCAACCTAATGTTGGATCGTTGCTACGTTCTGAACCATCAGTAAAAAGGATTCTTATCAAAACTACTCACTCCTTTCTGTAGAAAATCAATATTTTATCACTTTTTTCTATCCTCAAACATTTTTTGGTTTTCTAGTAACTTAATAGCGTAAACAAAATCGAGCGCATATTCACTATCTTTGTTCTTCTTTAGTTCTTCCCTTAAAAACTCAATTACTTTATCCAATGCAAATCATCCTTTCTGTAGAAAATTATCAATCCCTCACTTTTCAATTCTCCAACTCACCAATTCCCTTGGCGACTCTCCAACTCTTAACGTGCTATTGAAGTACACCATAAGATTTTTAGCGTAATGCTCAACCTGTTCTTCCGTTAAGTTGTTAGGTATCTCCTGATGTATACCCTCTTCATGCGTGTCAAAATGCGGACTTTCCTTTGTTACATACATAGAGTCTAAAGGTTCTTCCCACTCGTTCCCAGTTTTTACTTGTCTTACTTTGATAAAATATTTAGTCATTTCTACCTCTCCTCTTCTAAATACTTGTTGGCAAAGTGCAAGAATACTTTTTCTAGTTCAGCTATATTATCCTCAATGTCGCCTTCATTGTAAGATATAAGTGTCAAAGACTCATTCCAAGGCTCTTCTTCTGTATCACCTATAACGTGATCAATAGGCACATTGTATCTCTCTAGTTCCTCGGTAATTTTATAATGCAGTGTATTCATTCTCGCTACTGCTTTACCATATTGTCTTAAAGTCTGTTTTAATTCATACGGAATCGTCTTATATCGTTTTGTCACTTCGCTCTCCTATCTGTAGGAAATTAGCTGTTGTATATAGTATCTTCTTTATCATCATTCTTTAAAATATTCCTCAACACACTAAATTCATAATCAAGCAAGGGTTTCAATTTCGGATCAGCATTCAAAAGGTTAAACTCAATAAGGTTTATAGCTTCTCTAGCTCTCTGAATGCGTTTTGCTTTCCTTCTGGCGATCTTTTCATTTTCTTTTGCTTCCTTTTCGAAGGATTCCATTAAACTTTCACCACGTTTCTGTAGAAAATCAACATTTTATCTAACTTCCCATTTTTCATAGAACAAGTCATACTGAGGATATTCTTTAACTAAGCTAATTGCTTTATCTTTGCTATCCACAATTTGAAACAAGGTTTTATCGTTGTCATCGTAGTAACATTTTAGTTGATTAAAAACACAGTATACAATATTCATTTAACCTTCCTCTTTTCTATATAAAATTAGAATTTTATTTTAATCTCGATACCAAGGCTGCATAAACCTTCTCATGAAGATGTATGGCGGTTCCTATCGCTTCTTCTTCACTTTTGAATCCAAACTCTTTACCTAGATTCCGTACGTCAATATTGAATCTCCCTTGTTCTTTTCCAGGATAAATGACGGCGATTGGCTCAGGTGCTGCTGAGTGGACTCTATAAATCACTTTATAACCTGTTTCTTCTTGAATGCTGTATTCTTCATTTTGACTTTTCTTTTGATTATATTTCTTCATCTTAGTCACTCTCAGCACCCGATGACTTACTTCATCTGCTGTTTTTCTATATCTTTATTATATATGTAATTTGTAACATTGTAAAGGGTTTATATATGTTATTTGTACTTTTATGTTAACATTAAAACCTTTGATGTATCTAACATATAATAGGACTTGTTTTTCATTGTTTTGTTATATTCTCTCTCACCTTCAAATTCATTGATAACCGCTCTTTCCTCTTCGTTCATTTCAGTATACTCTGTATTACCGAATGATGGTGGCAGCCACCCTTTTTTCTGACTTCCGAAAATATTAAATTTCTTTAAAATCTCATCATTTTTAAATTCAATATGACATGTCCCTTTTTTGTAAAACGTTAAATAAAAATACTTCAAATCAATTTTTTTCGTTTCTCCATAGTGTTTAGACAGTTTTAGAACTTCATCAATGTTAATGTCTTCAGTTAGGCCATTGTCTAGATAGTTGAATACTTTTTCAATGTCTTTGAGTTTATCCTTAACTGTATAGTAAGTTGGATCATATTTACCGTCCCACGTACCATAGCCATTGAGTGGGATTACAACTTTTTTATTTATTTTATATGACTTGTTTGTTTTCCATCCGTTATATAAGTGAACATTTTTTGATGATTTATCATAATAGTGTTTATGGCTGAACTCTTCAAACAAATTTAAAATGGTTTCTTCGACTCCCTGAATCATTTCTTTACTCATTTGTATTCTTAATGTGTATATGTTGAATAATGAGAAATCATAATCCTTTAACTCTTCGACATGCTGCAAATATTTTTGCTTTAGATTGCTTGTAAAAAGACTCATGAATTCAGCATTATTAAACAGTGTATTCCAATACTTTTGCCTTACACTTTTAATAAATTCGTTTTCCATATCTTCTGTATAGTTATTTGCAGAAGAATCCACTTCTAATTTTAGTATCGGTTTAGAAGTTTCTTTAAAGCTATTTAAGATTAACGGTTTCATGCTATTGTATTCATTTATAAGTTTCAAGCCTGCTTTAAGCTCATAGTTAAATTGCTCAACAATTCCCCTTATGTAATCAGAATCAATTAATTGAGTTGATTTATAATCATTTGAAAGTATGTGGCTTTCATCTTTTTGCAATTCATCTATAAGAACACTATTATATTCACCTTTATCAATTTTTATATAGACTAAAGCTGTTTCTACGCTTGTCTTTCTTTCGGAACTAGCAAAGGCATCTTTTATGAATTCAACATCTGAATCAAGGTCAGTCAACTTTCTCACCAGGTGTTTTCTGTCATTAGAATAGGGATTTTTTAAAGTTTCAGCGTTTAACAAACAAACAATCTGACCCGCTCTGTTCTGTGATTCAATTAAATCGATAGCCTTTAACAAATGTTTATCTCCATTACTGAAAGGAGGATTCATAAATATAAGATCATATTTCTTGTATGTATTAAAAGTTATAAAGTCATCAGATATAACCCTGAAATCTTTACCTTTTAAGACGTGGCGCAAATTCTCATCATGTTCAATTACATCGATATCATATTTTGAATCACGTCTGTAAGCCTTTGTGTAATCAAATTGTTTATGAATTGCTTCCACCAAATTACCCGAACCCGCTGAAGGCTCTAATACTGATTTAATACTCTTCCAATCTATTTTTTTATTCATTTTGTTTATTAAACTTGCTGGAGTGGGATAAAAATCTGGATTCTCTTTAAACATAAATGCTCCTTTTAGGGGAACATATTTGATTTGTTCCCCATTTCTATTTTTCAATTTGTTCGATATGTGTTTATAACAGGTTCTATATCTTGTTTTTTGAAGTAATTCAATACCTCATCAAACTGTTGCTTATCACAAGAATGATACTTGCTTGAAATAGTCAAGAAACCTTTAGATTCTTTAACATTATTCAAAACATTTTCAGGAAGTTCATGCCACCCTTTAAAAATTAATAAATCGGAATAAAAATGGGTGTAGTAAAGTTTTCTTTTGTTTTGAGGCTTAAAGACAAGTTTCACAGCATTTTCATACTGAGCATATTTAGTTGACTCAAAAGAATCGAATGTGAGTTGTTGTGTAATAAATGCCCCTAAATCAGATATATAACAAAGCGTGTATTTTTCACCCTTTTTCAAAAAGGCTTGTTCAAATTGTTCTTGGATTCCTTCTACTTCCATCAACAACTTATAAAGATTTTGCTTAAGTTCTGGTATGTCAATTTGTTGAATAATATTCTTTGAAAGATTAATATTGGCCAACAACATTTCTTTTTTCAATGCGTTTTTGTAAGCTTTCCAGCCTTCGTTTTTCCATGTTTCCAACAAGTCTAATTCTGCAATAATCGATGTTGAAATATCTTCTATTTTATTGGCTTGAGTAATAAGGTCGTTTAGATCATCTTCTTTGATAGTTTGTTGATGTTCAACTGTCTGTTTAATTTCACTGCCCTCTACTAACCCCACATATCTTGCATAAGAATACCCTTGAGGATCTACAACAAACATCATTTTATCCCCAAAATAAACCGCAACACCTTTTCTAAACCATTTGACCGTTCTTTTTTCAAATTCGTCCATCATATCGTAATCTAAATATGAATTAATCCTATTATCTTCAGTAAAGCTGCCACCTGTTTCATTTAAGAAATCAAAGTTAGTCAATAACATATTTCCGAAATTTTTAAAAGCATCAGCATTATGAAAGTGAATTTCTTTAGTGATTTTTACATCTTCTTTAGAGTAATCACCTTTTTCAACTTCAGTTTTATATTCTGTTATTGAATTATTCTTGTTTAAGTTCGCAAATTTTGAATTAATCACGTAATATTGATTTTCTTCACTAAGCTCTTTAATTTCAACAGATGAATTTATTTCTTCTGTCTTTTCAGACTCTTCAAGCTGCATTTTTTGGTATTCTTTATTTCTTCTTTCTTCTTCTTCGAGATATTGTTTGAATTCTGCATCTTTCTTTATTTTCTCCTCATTTGCTTTTTCTCCAGATTTTAGGTTATACATATCACAGTCAGTTTTTGTGTCTTCGGTAAGCTCAGTTTGTTTGTATTCCCAATCAATTGACACGTTACCGTAAAAATTATAGCTGCCAGCATAATCTGTGTAAGGATCAGCAGCATCGTAACAATTGCGGTAGTGATTAAGTAAAGTTTCACAATAAACACGAATCGCAGAAAGATAAACGCTCTTTTTCTCATATGGTGTCTTCTTAATCTGAATGTTGATACTGCTTGTCATAGAAGTATAACTAGATGTAACAGAAAACTTACAGTGTGGAAAACGTTTGGTTAAATGCTTTTTAATCTCTTTAGCTATGCTTTTTTCATCTTGTTCTTTATCAACTTCAAATGGTGTCCACTGTGTAGCTTTCCAGAGATTAAAGTCATTCTTTTTTACTTTTTTGTTTTTATTTTCCGCATCAATATATGTAATTTTGTTTTTAGTGATATCGTTAGCAACTTCTAAAGATTCATTAGTACGTTTACTCCACCAACATTTTTTAAATCCAGAGTACCGAAAACCGTTAGATTTTAAATGAGTTAATGTTTCATTTCCTGGCTTATTATCAAAATACAATTCGATTCCATTCAATTCTTCATTAATTTTTAAAACTGCTGTCATTTTCAATCTCTCCCTTTAAAATATTCATTTTATTTCGTTCTTTTCTATATCTTTATTATATATGTTATTTGTATTTTAATCAATACCTTTTGTATGTTATTTTTAATTTATTTTAGTATTTTATTACGTCCTATGAGGGGTTTGGGGTGGTGTAGGACGAAAGGGCAATTCAACTTGTTGAAGTGACCAAAAGTCAGCACCCCAAGGTCTTATTTTCCTTACTCTCCTTAGGTAAAATCAAAATTTTGCCCATTTAAAGCCTATATAGTTATTTATATATAGGGTTTAATTGGACATTTTTTTCATTTTAAGCTGATATGACAGTCTTTTTCGATCAAAATTTTAGTTAGTTTTTTTGTTTGGGCAACATATTCTTTTTTACGTCTATAGCCCTTACTTTTTGTTAGAACAGATTTCTTATGTCTTACTTTAGCATTTGAAACAATCCTACCTTGTACATCATTGTTTAAGTTTTCTTTTGCCTCTCTTTTCTCTCCAGCAAGCATAAGACCAATACTTTTATTTTTCCATTCTTCGTTTATATGATCCTTATTAAACTTAATTTCAAATGAGTTGTAGTACAGATAAATGTTTGCTTTATCAAATAGAATTTCGTGTACTTCCTTATAAAACTTATCCTGCTGGCCTTTTTTATAAACTTCTGCAATTGATTCGCATTGGTAGTCACGTAAAAGATCCCTTTCAGTGGACAGAATAAGTTTTATTTCTTCATCTGTAGCTTTACGGTGAATTGTCTTCTCGTGAACATCTGACATGTAGTGGTATAGTTCATCACCGTATTTATCAAAGTCTTTATATTCTCTTGCTTTGATATGTCCATAATCATTTAAAGCTGCTTCTGTCTTAATGAAACCAACTGTAAGACTATTGCTCCACATGATCAAAGCTTTACTTCTCAAACGTTTTAAAGCTGCTTCAACGTTTCGTTGCAACATCCCATCTGTAAGAGTATAGAATTCATTTATCTCTTCTTTAGACACATTAGTAATCTTAGAAAGCTTCAACGGCTTTCTTTTGCCAATCATATAGTTAGCATTCGTCATCTGTAATTCTCTATATAGAATATTCTTTGGAATGAACAACTCACCATCATTCTTATCTTGGTGAAGCAAATCAATTATTAGCTTTTCAATATGTTTAATGTGTTCGCTGCTGTTGTTTCCATTTGTTCGTCTATCTGTTTTTGGCCTTGGTTGTGAATAAACTTCTTTAATCTTAATCCTATGTCCTATTTTTACAAAGCTGAAATGTCTCTCCCATTCATTTAACTGAGCTTTCTTCTGATTGCCTGATTTACATTCAACGGACAAAGCATCGCAAAGATATTTGTAATTTTTATATTCATCTCCTGGCTTAATATTATTTAGATTCAATTATTCATTCTCCCCTATTCAAATTATATGTATGGCGAGCTGAGCTAACGCTCACCGTTTAAAACCTTTAAATAAAAAGTAAGACAACCAAGTGATTATAAGGATCAATGTAGTAATAGCATATGTCCAGATAATAAATGATTGTGCGTTGCTGCTGAATAAACCTTTTATAAGCCAGAATACAATGAATGTAATACTAAACGTTAAAAGTGAATAGTACAATGGATTATGTTTCATATATGTTTACAAAGTGCTGCAAGGTGCTATAATATAGGTGACAAAGGGAGAAGCATCTCCCAATGTCTAATGGTGTTTAATGGCGTATTCGTTTGCGTGTCCTTGACCTAGGTCGCTTACGTATACGCTTTTTCTTTTGGCTTATACTTTTAGTGATACTGACAACCTTCTCAATAATCACAAGCATATTGATTAAGACTGTAGTAAGACTGATTAGTAAAGCCATAATTATAGTCACCTTTTCAAGCACTTTTGCACCTCCTTTCCATACTTCTATTATAACATACATTCGTTAGTATGTATGTAATTTGTGCTTTAATAACTGAATTTATTTATATTTATTTTTGTTCTTATATTCGTCTGTATGATGTGTTGAGTAGGATTAGATAGATTGGTTGTGTGATTAAATTAAACCTTTGTATGAGTGTGTGAGTGTGCTTAGGATGGATTTGGTGATGTGTAAGTGATGTAGGAATAGAATAGATTTTGGTGAATGTGTGTAGACATAAGGTGATGCTGACTTGTTAGGCTAGATAATGTTAGAGTGATAAAGTGTACAGTGTGAGATTAGATAGTATTAAATATAAAAATAGTAGAATAAATAACACTTCGATTTCCTGCCCCGTGTTATTCATACGAAGAGTTCCGTATAATGGAACAAACTTTCAAAATTACAACATTTTTTAAAAATTTTAAAATTTAATTCAATAAAGTATTGATTTTTCTATTTAATTGTGCATCAAATTGGTCGCAAATAAAAAAGCAGACTCATCAAGTAATCTGCATTATAACTATAATTATAAGACGTATTCATAACCATCTATTACCATATGGAGGGGGTATATTAACATCCAAAACGCTAAAACAAAGAACAAATGTGCCCATAGCACTTCCATTTCCACACCCTTTAAATTTTATCGATTTTAGCCTATTTTCTATCGTACATGCTATCGTAAACGCCTTATATATCAACGTTTCTCCCTTCCTCTACTCACCCATTTTTCACGATTCCCATCAAATTTGACCACTTTTCCCTACTCCCACAACGACTTTACGATCACTCACCATTCGCAATCATCAAATTATCGTCAAACCTATTGATATTACTGTGTATTTTCTCTTTTTGAGCAATTTTACGATATCGTCCTCAAAAATTTACGATAACAAAAAATGAGACAGTCATTTGACCATCTCATCCTATTTATTTCTTTAATGATTTAAGTCTATCTAAGTAACTCCCCTTGCTTACTTGTTTCTCACCCTTTTTAGTGTTAGTCTGCTGCTTTAAAAATGCTGACTTTGAATTAAATTTTGGAACATATACCTCTTCTTTCACTGGTTCAACTTTTCTTGATTCAATCAGGTCATCTAATTGCTTCATTCTGTCGTTAATCCATCTTAGACCACTTAAAATAGAAATCACTTGATTCTTACCAGTATCATAATACCCTCTAAATAAATCTAATGGTTCTCCCTCACTGAAAAGTCTCTTAAAACTAATTTGACCAGTTAAATTTGCATTACCGTCTATAATAAGACCAGCTTTAACTAATGAATCAAAAGTGTCTGCGCTATAAATGGATTGCTGCCATGACTGTTTAATATCATCATGAAGAGTGTTTGCGAATTTCCCTTTATTATAATCAGATAAATCCATTTTTGATATCACAGTCACACCTGGTGTATTGAAAATTTGATTCAAGTCCTTTTTGTCTAGTGTACTGTAGCTAGATGAAAGGTTTGTATACCCTTCAACCTCTTCAATCATATCAATAAATTGTTTGTTTACCTTTTGATATAGGACTGGCTCTGAGAATGATTTAATGCCTTTTTGAGACACTTTAAGATTGTCTAATGGGATTATATTCAATTGCTTTTCTGAAAGTTCCTGAAGGCATTCAATAGTGTTTAATTGATTCAATATAACTTCACTTTGATCAGGCAGTACAGGTACAGCAACTACGGTTTTGTTATCCAAATATTCATCTAATAATTCTATTAATGTTGGTGCAATTCCTGATCCTGTACCTCCTGCTGTTGAAAAGACTACGAACACTACTTGAATCGATGGCTTTTCCATTGCTTCTTTAATAAATTCAACAGATGATTCCCAGTTATTTTTAAAGTAATTGATAGCTGCTTCCCTATCCTTGCCTACTCCTTCGGATCCAACTAGCTTTAGTTTGTCTTCAACAACTTCCAAACTATTTAAATCTGAGCTAGAGTAATTGACAGCAATACTGAAATATCCTCTTTTCATTGCTTCATCTGCAATGCTCCCGCCACATTGACCAATTCCAACAAATCCGTACATTAAATCATTTCCCCTTCCAATTGATATTCTAAAGCCATAACTCCATATGATGTAATAATGAATCTGTGGTGTTTACTCGTTGAATCTCTTTCAATTAGTAGCAACGCCTCTAATTTACTTAAAGACGATCTTATAGTCGCTTCTGAGAATTGTGTCTCTACTTTAACTGATTCGCTCTTTAAGTCTTCTTTCGTCATTCCTTTTATTAGCCTAATTGCACCGCATTCTTGCAGCAAAGTTAACAGTGATACATCGTCAATATTCAATCTAGCCACGACTTCATCAAAATATGTCATACTGCACCTCCATTGATAGAGTAACAAAAGTTATCCATATAGACAACTTATTTTGTCTATTTAAGTGAGTTTAATCGAACATTTGAATAAAATCAACACATAATATAAAATTCTCATTGGGTGATATTATGAAATATAAGGTTAGAAGCAATCTAAAGAATTACTTAAACTCCAAAGGTATTAAACAAAAGTGGCTTGCTGACCAAATAGGCACTAATTCCAGCAGGATTTCTATTTGGTGTACAAATAATGATGAAGGGTTTTGCTCAAATCCCCCTTCCCTTCCTTATGCTATGGCCTTGTGCAAACAATTGAAATGTAAAATCGATGATCTATTCTCAATTGTTGAAGACTGAGTAATCAGTCTCACTTATTAAAATACAAATAACATATATTTATTATTGACTAAAATGCAAATTACAAATATAATCACCTTATAACGTACTGAAATGAGGTGATTTATTGGGATCATGTAACAAGCAGGACATCATTGAACTTCTTGAATATCGGATTGTTAATGGTATTGCTTCTCAAGAAGAGAACATTTTTTATGAAGACTTAAAATGGTTTGGCAAAATGGATGAGTCTTCTACGATCTTTAAAAGATTGGCATTACATATTGAAAGACAAAATAACAAATAAAGGAGAGCGCTTTTGGGGAGAAAAACAAATGATTTAAGTAAGCAAGTATTTATCTATAGCCTCGATACTTCGAGTTTTTATAATGACCGAGAGAATTTATTACATAGAAAGATTTTAAAGTCTTATAGATATAGAGATTTGCTTAAAACACATAATGGGGATACCAAAAAAAATAAGAAATACATAAAAAACAGAATCGCTAAATTAAAACAGGAGTTAAATCAAGCCTTCAGTGAACATGAAAGTGTACGAATGCTTAGAGCTGACACGTTAACTGACAATAAAAAGATCGCTATGTTTGATTCAGTTATGACTCGCACCCTAGGTATAAAAGAAAACAATTTTTCTGATGATGTAATTGTGGTTCAGGTTTACCACTTTCAGGTGTTCAAGAGCATTCTTGATAAAGGTTTTGTACATAACAATGAACTTTATGTTTACTTTACAAGTTCAGCAGGTCAAATCAGAACTAAAAAAGCTTGTTTTATTAAGAAGTCTACATATGATAAATATCAAAACTCATTAACTTGTGGACTTAGTCTAGATCACATCAATTCTAAAGGCGGTATGAACATTAATAAGTGGAATGCATATCTCGCATTATCCAATAGTGCAAGCAGCCACTGGGATATTGATATAAGTAAAACAGTTGTAGTTGATGATTTAGAGACTGAAGTAATGAGTGAAGTGGATTATATAAATCGAGACACATACGAGATTACTAGAAAGAAAATGAATATCCCTATCGAACACACAGACGGCTGTGGTATTATATCTCCTCAGCTCAGCAAAAAAAGTTTTATGGTTAGGCTTCCTTGGGTTAAGGGCTTGTTAGTTCCTTTTGATTTTCACAAATTTGCTGACAAACACAATAAATCCAAAATAACAGATATATACGGAAAAGTGTGGGATATTAAAAATGATGATATTCAAATCATATTTACTAAATCACAGTTTAAAATGTGGAAGTATTACTCCTCTTGGGATGAATATCAGAATAAATTTATCCAGTTTGCATGCCTTGGGGCAAGATTAAACGAAGAAGACACTACTGTAGAAGGAAAACTTACATATCAAATGCTTCAGACGCTTACGGATATTACATATGATGAACTCAAGTCGATCAGTGAAAAGACAATCAAGGAAATAAAAGCAATTGGAAATGACAAAGATGTGATGATGAAGGTTATGGGAGCTACTGAAAATCGAAAATTTAGACCACCATTGCAAGATGCCCTTCTCCTCTACCCACAGCTTTTAAATGATGACTATGTAAAAGAAACAATCAAAAATAAAAAGAAGAGCCTTGTTAAAGATGCGAAATCAGGAAAATTACAAGTTGAGAACTCCAGGTATACATATCTTTGTCCTGATTTATACGCTTTCTGCGAAAAACTGTTTCTAGGAATTAGTAATCCTAACGGGCTTTTAAATGGTAGTGATGTTTACTGTTCCTTGTATGATAGTGGAGATATTGATGTTCTACGTTCCCCTCACCTATATCGTGAGCATGGTATTAGAAATAATACTCGTAATAAATTATTGGATGAATGGTTTATTACAAAGGGTGTATACACAAGCATCCATGATCCAATTTCTAAGTTGCTGCAGTTCGATAATGACGGAGATAAAGCTCTTATTATATCGGATCCTTACTTTGTAGATATTGCTAAGAGACATGTAGTGGACATCGTTCCACTTTACTATGAGATGGGAGTAGCCAATAAACAGGTAATTAACAGCAAAAACTTGTATGAATCACTGACCAATGCTTATGCGGTGAACATTGGTGAGTATAGTAACAACATTACAAAGATTTGGAACAGTAACTCTGTAAATATTGATGTCATCAAATGGCTATGCGCTGAAAACAACTTTGCTATCGACTATGCCAAAACACTTTTTATGCCGACTAGACCAGAAAATGTAGATGAGCAAATCAAAAATTACATAAAAGACAAAGTACCTTTCTTCTTTGTTCATGCCAAGGACAAAGAGCACACCTCTGTGCAACCGATTAATGAAAGCACTGTTAATAAATTGGACAGTATCATCCCAACTGAAAGAATCAATTTCAAAGCTGTGGCTGGTATTTTCGATTACAACTTTCTATTAAAGAATAAACGCATCAAAGAAGATGAGCAGTTAATTAAGGAATACATAAGGCTTGATCGCAATAAAAAATGGCTCATTAACAATGAAGAAACTAAGCCGAATCAAAAGCTATATGTTTATAAATTAATTAGAGATAGGTTGTTAGAGATTAATAGTGATGAGCACTATGTTGTGGATGTGTTGGTTAAACATCTATATAAAAAGAAAAGCAGATATAAAGCTACACTCTGGGAATGTTTTGGTGATGTTATTTTAAAAAGTTTAACAGAGAACTTGAAACATCATAAATCATGTGGTCAATGTGGCAGCATGTTTAAACCTAATTCCAATAAAGTGATTCATTGTACTGCTTGCAGTAAACAAATAAAAACAGCTAATAATAGAAAAAGGCAAATTAAACATAGAAATAAACAACATGTAACGCTATAGAAAGTGCCCTCAGCCTTAGAGCCACAAGGGTTACAGCGTTTTTATGCAAAAACAATACATATAAAAAGTGGCTTCTCACTTAGAGCCGCAAGGGTTACAGCGTTTTTTGAGATAATCGTCATAAGGGAGGTAAAAAGCAAATATCCAAATTAAAAAGGTTAGTATATCTCCCCTCCCTGATTTTTAAAATACAAATTACACATATAACCAGGAGGTTTTAAAATGAATAAAACAGAATTAGTCTCAGCAGTGGTTGAAAAAACAGGATTTTCTAAGAAAGAAGTTGCTTCGGTAATTGATACGACATTAGATGAAATTACATCTGTATTAAAAGAAGGCGGACAAGTTAAGATTGCAGGTTTTGGTGGATTTGAATCAGCAACACGTGCAGCTCGCAAGGGAAGAAACCCTTCAACTGGTGAAGAAATCGACATCCCCGAAACAAAAGCACCAAAATTTAAAGCTGCTAAAGCACTCAAAGACGCTGTAAAAGGTTAATTTTATTTAAATAAATTACATACTTCTTCAAGGTTAGAGGTCAATCACGAATATGGGGGTATTCGTGGCTGACTAATGATTATTAATAGAATAATAGTCATTAGTGGGTTGACTACCCTGTACAATTTTGTTCTCCGAACTGTCTCACTCCCTTTCATAAGATAAGTCTGACTCTGTTTATAGGAGATGGCTACTCCTGAGTCGGATAATATTCATTTATATAGGTTTGGACTCCCCCTCCTCAACTTATACCAAATGAATATTATCGGGCTACTAATGCCAATAAGTCTTCACGCTCAAATGCGACTGTATCCTAGCAGGGGCTTATTATAGGAGGCATTTTGCTCGACAATTAAAACTAATTGCGGTGTTGAGCTTCGGCCTTCACTTAAGGTGATTGGATGCGTCCGATCTTCTTTTAAACTATATTCTCCCAAGCATGTACCTTCTCACACAAGGTAAAGAAAAACCATGCAGAATAAGAGACTGGCGATCTACACGCTATGTATGTAGATAAGGTGTGTGACCTGACAAGTAAGACAGGGTTTGTCTCAAGAAAGGAATTATTATGGGTCTTGCCTTTCTACTTACTGTTCACTAATCAAAACTTTCACTCGAAGCAACAATTACACTAATGTCTACACTTGGTATTTCTACAGCACAAGATATTGTGACTGTCTGACTTGTGGATTAGCTAAATTTTAGTAAGAGTACTGTGTGTGCTCCTGTCCATGAGGTTTTTCAAATTGGCGATGTGGTGGCGGAATAGGTAAACGCACAATCTAGGTGGAATTTAAATGATTCCAAGTCAATACTGAGCCGTTAAATAGAGCAGACGTTCCTAGTCTATACGGTTATACGAGGTGCAAATCCTCGTACGCATCCCCTTTTTGTTAATTTAATAAGTTTAAACCTGCCTCTTTCCTATGTAAAGAGGTTGTTTTAATTAGTAAATTCCTTCGGGTGTTTCCCCAACACCCTTCCGACTTTTCTTTTTTATCCCCTTCTTCTCTCCTTTTTCGGGTGTTCCAATGTGTCGGCATTGGGCATCCGAAGGAATTTATTCGGTTTAAATAAAAATTACATATATTATGGAGGTTTTATAATGGCAAGTAAACAAACTATCACAGTTGATTTGAAAGGTACTTTTGATATGGACGTTATGGAAGTTGTTGAGCGAACTAGAGAATCTGAAAAAAATCCGTATGACCTAAAAGAAATTTTATCTAAATTTAACGGAAAACAGGTAAGTATCTCCATCAAAGAAGTTAATGAGCTTCCTGTTAAGTATGAGTAAAGGTTGGTGAATTAATGATTGATCCAATTAAATTGAAACGTCACTCTGATGAAAATTTGAAGCAGTGGAAACTTCGGATTTGCGAAAACTATAAGGAATATGGTCTTAGTAACTGGAATGAAGTCGCTGATGTGATTAACAAGGAAACTGGTGACAAAAAAGGTGAATCGGCTTATCGTAAATGGTTTACTAACTTCAATGAAGGTCGTGACTATCAAAAAGAAGTTGTCGCTGAAGAAAACGGAGCAATTGTTGAACTTGAACTGAAGAAAATTGAAGTGATGGAAGAACGGAAAAAGCTTCAAGCTATGAAGAATGAAATCCACAAAAAAACGAGGATCAAAGGCAGAAATGAATTAATGTACGAACATGTTACTGCTGCTATTGAGAATCAACCTTCTCTCCCTCTCCCCTCTTTCAAAGTATTACAACCCAATCACAAACAAAGAGCTGCGATCTTAGGTTTTGGAGACGAGCACTTTGGTAAAGAATTCAAAAGTTTAAATAATGAATACAACGAACAAATCTACCTTGAAAGAATGGCCCAACTTTTAAGTGATACGGTTGAATGTATTCAAAAAGAGTCCTTGAATGAACTCGTAGTATTAAATGGTGCTGATAGTGTTGAAGGAATGGCTTTGCGTGTTTCACAGTTAACTCCTTTACAATATGGCTTCATGGATCAAGTAATTAAATATTCACGTTACAAAGTTGAATGGCTCAAAGAGCTGTCTAAATATGTGAAGATTAAATACATACATATCCCCTCTGCTAATCACACAGAGCTGAGACTGCATGGGACAAGTCGTGGTGAAATGCCTAAAGAAGATGTTGAGCGTATTATTGCAACATACATTCACGACATGCTACAAGAAAACGAGAGAATTGAAGTACCGCTTTATGATGATGGTATTGTCGATTTTAATTTATTAGAGTTTGAGTTCGTTGCATGTCATGGACATCAGATTAAGAATAAGAAGAATGCTATACGTGATCTTTCACAGCTGAAAAGAAAATTCTATGACTATATGTATATTTCACATTTCCATCATGGGAATATGCTGACTGTTGGTGAAGCAGCTGGTCATAATGTGCAAGTGATCCAACTCCCTTCTGTGATGGGATCAGATGAGTACAGTGACAGTTTAATGACTGGTGCAAAAGCTGGCGCTAACCTATCGATCTTCGAATCTGGAAAAGGAAGAACAATTCAGTACGATTACATACTTAATTAATCATTACTTATAGGGTTGCGACCAATCGCTACAAAGGAGAAAAAATGAAAACTATTGAATTTGTCAAAAAAAGTATCGCTGATACAATTCTTGAAATCGAGCATAAGTTCAATGAAAAGAAACTTCCGTATGCAGAGGTTAAAACATTAGTTAAATCTGCAAAGGAATTTGCTTCTGTACTAAATCCCTCTTTAAATGTTGAACAAAGAATGAAGCATTCTGATTTTCTCAATGCAACTTCAGAAAAGCTATGTAAAATTGAAATTGATCTACAAATCTCTATAGCGAATTCCCTATCAAAAAAAGATTATAAGGCTCACTTTGCCCTCTCTAATACTTATAAAGATGTAGTTGAACTTAAAAAACAACTTTATGTACCTATTGTTTTTGAAACAGGTGGATGGAGTAAGTGTAATTTAGTTAGTTTGCTATAAAACTTTAATTTTATTTCAAAAATATTTCAAACACATTTTTAGAGCGTCTAGTATACCTGGGCGTTTCGTAAAATGTGTTTTTATTTTTAATTGGAGGTGCTGCATTTGGTAGTCAAAAACGGAAAAGAGTATTTGAAGTGTATGGATTGCTTAAAAGAAAAAGATAAAGTCAATGGATTTTATAATACTAAGAACAAGCTATATGAAAAGGTTGGCAAGTTCCCTATTTGTAAAATTTGCTTGAAAAAGTCTATAGATTACTCCAATGTAGACACTATTTTTAACATACTGCAACAAATGGATGTGAAATATGATCCAATGTATTGGGAACAGGCAATCCAAAGAAAATCCGACACATTCAGTGCTTATATCACAATGGCCAACTCATTGAAACAGTTCAACGGGACAGGATGGAAAGATTCTATTTTTAATGATACTCCTGATGGAAGTTCAGAAAAGGATACTATAGATAGGAAGAGCAGCTCTGAAGATTTGGATAAGTTAAAAGAAACATATGGGTATGGGTATCCCGATGATGATTATTTTCTATTTGAAAAGAAATTCCTTCAATTGAAACCATCTTTCCAATTAATCACAACAATGCATGAAGAGTGTTTACGAGAATATTGTGTCAACAAAGTCTATGAGACATTAGCAAAAGCTAAAGGTGATTTCAAACAAGCTAAAGATTGGGCTGCGATGGCCAAAGACACTGCAGAGGCTGGGAAATTAAAACCTTCTCAGATGAGCAAAGCCGACTTATCACAAGGGTTAGATGGTTTTGGACAGTTAGCTAGAATGGTAGAGGAAAAAGTTGACATTGTCCCTGTTCTCCCTAAGTTTATTTCTCAGCCTAAAGATAAGCCTGATGTAGTGCTGTGGTGCTATCTAAATTACGTTCGTGATTTAAAAGGATTGCCCGAAGCTGATTACAAAGATATTTACCAGTTTTATGAAGACAGAAAAAATGATTATGAGAAACAAGAGTTGGATAACGATCCCTCTATGACAGAGGTTGAATAATATGGCATCATATAAAAATTTTCAAAGCTCCAATTTTAAATATCAAAAACCTAGTTCTCGAATTGATACGGATCCAGCTTTCAATACATCAGTAAAAGTAAATCAACATAAAGCTGATTCTTTTGAAAGAAATTTAGATAAGTGGATAGAGTTTGTTCAATGGGCACGCTGGTTTCCTGACCTTTGGTTTGATCTTATTAAACCTGAAAAAGGTGGAATGCGTTTAGATTTAGATCAAAGGGTTTTCTTAAGATGTATGAGTCGGTTTGTTAGTACATACGGTGTGTTCCCTCGTGGATTCGGTAAAACAATGCTTGAGCTTATGTCGATCTATCATACCTGCATTTGGTTTCCTGATATCACCATCGCAATGTCTGCTCAAACTAGAGAAAATGCCGCATCTATAAGTGAAGAAAAACATAACGAAATCATAAAGTGGTTTCCTTTAATAAAAAATGAATTATCTGGAAAGCCCTCTTTCACCAAAGATAGTGTAGAAGTCAATTTTTCTTCTGGAGGAACATACTCCGTTTTGGCTAATGCTCAATCCACAAAAGGTCAGCGAAGAAGACGATTAAATGTCGAAGAATCAGCTCTACTGAACAACGAACTTTTTAAAGACGTATTAGAGCCTGTTGTAAACGTTCCTAGACGCACAATAGGAAAACTAGCTACAGTGAACCCATATGAACTAAATGGTATGATCAACTACTTAACAACTTCTGGTTACAGAGGATCAGACGAATTTAATAGAATTCTTAATATGCTTGATGAGATGGCCGATTTAAAAGGCAAAATTGTACTAGGTGCCAGTTGGGAATTGCCTTGTTATTTTGGTCGTGGAGAGACAAAAACACAGATTCTTGCAAAGAAAAAAGACCCTACAACTTCAGCTACATCATTCGCTATGAACTATGAGTCTAAATGGGTCGGTGCCACAGATGGTGCATTGATCAATATATCGAAACTTCTTAAAATTAGAACCCTTAAAAAGGCTGAAATCGAATGTCCAAAAGACAAAAAAGGCAATTTTCAATTAAACGAATATATTTTTGGTGTTGACGTAGCACGTAGCAACTCGCAAAGTAACAACAAAACTGCAATTGTTGTTTTGAAAATAATTCGAAATGAAAATGGAGTTATAAGGCAAATACAACTGGTCAATATTGTAGAACCGCCAAATGGATTAAGTTTTAAGGAACAAAGCATAATTGTTAAACAAATGTTTTATAAATATGGGGGAAATCTAGATATACAAAAGTCTAGAGTTAAAGCTATAGTTGTTGATGGGAACGTAATTGGTAAGGGTTTAATCGATAGATTATTAGAAGATGTGACTGATCCTGAAACTAATGAAGAACTAGGATGTTTCGATACAATTAATACAACTCAGCAACCAGATGTTACATCAGCCCCGAAAATCATTTACGATTTAACATCACAAGGAATAAATGGTGACATTATTAGAACATTTATTGATTATGTTGAAACTGGAAAGTTAAAGCTTTTGAAAGTATACGACTCTGTCAAAAGTAAAACCTCCTCAACTCAAACCGCAAGTCAAGAAGAACACGCTTCAATTCACACGCAATTTTTAGTTGACGAAGTTTCAAATTTGAAACTTAAGAAGACTACTACTTCAATTACGGTTGAGCAAGTCCAAAGAAAAATTGATAAAGATAGATATTCAGCATTGGCATATGCATTATACTATATTTTCTTATTTTTAGAAAAAGAAGAGCTTAATGAATATGAAGACGATGATGATTTAGTATATTTCTAAAAGAATTGAGGTGAAAAAGTGGCAAAAAAAAATAAGCAAGTGGATATTGAAACTGAAGAACATAAGCAAATGTTGAATGATCTTGAAACATATACATCAACCTTTGCTACTGGTTTTGTTTCAAACTTATTCTCCAAAGGAATTATAAATGATGTAACAGCGGAACAGTTAAAAGAATATTTCTCCTCACCTGATGCGTATCAAAGAGAGATAGAAGATTTAGCCAACTATTTTTATGTGTCCACTGGAGAAATCCATCAACTTTTCGAACTCATTGAAGCTCTACCTACATTAAATTTTAAAATAGATTCCTTTGAAAATCCCGATGCTTCAGAAAGCCATGTTAAAACAATAAAAAAAGTTTTGCATAAGAATAAGCACAAGCGATTAACTAGAGATTTGTTGAAACAAACTGCAGCTGCAGGAATTTTAATTGGTATTTGGCTAGGCGACAAAAAATCTCCCTACCCCTTCATCTTCGATGGATCAAAATATGTGCAACCTTCTTATCGTAGAAATGGTGAATGGGTATGCACGTTGAATATGAGTTTTTTTGATAATATCTCTGATAATGATGCCCACCGCAAAGATCTCATTTCGAATTTTCACCCCTATATTACATATCAAGATTATCAAAACTTCAAAAAAGATACCGTTCAATATAAATATAAAGAGCTTCCTCAAAACAGAACATTCTGTCTTAGAACTGGGACTCTTAAGAGAAATCAGGGTTTAGGTACATCTTGGGTTGCTCCTGGTCTCTATGATGTTCTCCATAAGAAAAAGCTTAAAGATGTTGAGCAATCCATTGCGAATAAAATCATTAATGCAGTTGCGGTATTGACAATTGGTACTGATAAAAATAATGGAGAATACAGCAACCAAAAACTTCCTAAGCCTATCAAACAAAAAATCCACTCAGGAGTAAAACAAGCTTTAGAGAAAAATCAAACTGATGGTGTAACTGTCGTTTCCATTCCAGATTATGCAAGCTTAGACTTTCCTGATGTTAAAACTGACGGTTTAGATGGCAAGAAATTCGATCATATAAACAACGATATTCAATCTGCATATGGTCTTTCTGGGTCTATGTTAAATGGCGAAGGCGGTAACTATGCAACATCTTCATTGAATTTAGATACCTTTTATAAAAGGATTGGAGTTCTTTTAGAAGATATTGAACAAGAAGTGTATCAGAAATTGTTTAATTTAATTCTGCCAAAGAATCAAAGTGACAATTACTATATTGTATATGACAAAGAGAAACCGTTGACTCTCAAAGAGAAGGTTGACTTACTGTTGAAATTAAACGATAAAGGCTGGTCGATTAAACATGTAATCGACAATATCCCTGGAGTGTCGTGGGAATCATATTTAGATCAAACACTTCATGAAACAGAAACATTACAACTGCAAGATAAAATCAAGCCATATCAAACATCATATACATTCTCAGGTAACGATCCAGGGAATATTTCTGATGACACTTCGACTAATGAAAACACTTTAAAATCAAAATCATCAGACGGGAACAACACTCCATAGCTCTCCCCTTTTTGTCTTTGGAAGGAGGTGAAAATACTTGAAAGACAAACAAAAGAAAATTGATTATAAACTTCAATTGAATGAAATTAAAGCAAGCGATGATCCATCCAAATTATCTTGCACATTTGTCATTTTTGATTTTGAAAAGTCTCATAATAATACAGTAATTTCAAAAGAAGTAGCTCTTGAAACAGCCACTACGATTATCAATAAGCCAATTGTAGCAAAATACAATGAGGTTGATTCCATTGGAACAGCAACTGATTCATTTGGGTCTCACGAGATGTATTTAAGCACTGATAAACACGGTGATTTAGAGGTGAAGATGGATACCGCAGCAATCGGTGTTTTCACAAGTGAGGGCTACATCATGGAAATGGTAGGCTCTAACGGAGAAAAGACTGAAGTGCTCGCTGCTGATGCCATTCTATGGAGATCACGTTTTAAAGATGCTTGTGATCTGCTTTTAGAGTGGAATTCCAGAGGTATAAATGTAAATACGAGTTGCGAACTACTTTATTCAAATTACACATTTAAAGATGGTATTGAATATCTTGAATCGCCTGTTTACTTAGAAGGTCATGCTATTTTGAACTCTGAAAAACGTGGAGATCAAGACATTGTTTTCCCTGCATATGATTCAAGCAAACTATTGAGTTTTAATGAAAAAAATAAATTTGAAAAGCTTATTGCACAGGCAATTATCAATGAAAAGGAAGGTGAAAATGTGAGTTTCAAGAAAGTGTTTGAGTTATCCCATGATGATGTTAGATCACTGTTATACTCCAAGCTAGATCCAGAGTTAGGTGAGAATGTTCACTCATATATTTGTGATGTTTATGAAAATTACTTTGTCGTTAACATCGAAGATTACAACGCAAAGACAGACTCATACTATAAGTACAATTACACAAAAAATGATGACGTTATCGACATCCAATTCGACTCTAAACAAGAAGTGTTCCTTAAGAGAAATTGGGAAGAAGTTACTCCAGAAGAAGTCACGAATCAGCTTAATGCAAAAGATCAACAAATCAGTGATTTAACTACTAAACTGTCTGCTAAAGAAGATTTAGAATCTAAATTCAATAGCGCAAGCGAAAAACTAGTACAGCTTAATCAAACGGTTGAAGAGTTAGCCCCTTTTAAAGAGCAATATGAGAAGGTTCAATTCGAAGCTCGTTTAAACGAAAAAAGTGAGCATTTCAAAGCCAAATTTAATGCATTGAATGCTTCGGATAAGTTTGAGACTGATGAAGTTCAAACACTTCTATCAGAAGTAGCGAAACAGGATGAGAATTCTGACAAAGCTCTGTTGCAGTTGAATTCTATTCTAGTTGATTTAGTATCCACTAATATCTCCCCTACCGAGATCCCCCCTCTTAGAGAACAATCCAGTATTCGTAAAGAGTTAATTCCAAAAGACGATTCATTTGAAGCAAGATATTTTATTAAATAATTGGAGGCAAAATTAAAATGGCAACAAAACTTAAAAAAGCTATTACTGAAGTAGGTAAACATACTACTGGCAATTTAAATTCATTAAAAATTAAAACAGTGGCGCATGGCGCTAAAGTGTCTGGTTCTGATATTGATAATTTCACATTGGTGGAACTAGGATTCAATTCAGACGGAGATCGTATTGCGAAAAAATTGTCTGATAAGACGAAAAAAGCTTATTTGATTGCGACTCCAGAAACTCGTTACATGGGTGAGTCACTAAGAGACTTTTACAATGGTGACGGCGAACGTGCAAGAATTGTTATTTTAGAGCCCGCTTATACTCGCTTCGATGTTTCGGCATTCACGCTTAACACTGGTCAAACTGAAGTTAAACGTGGACAAGTAGCCCATTTCGACATTGCAACGGATAAATATATTCTGAGTGATGCTGCAGCACCGCATGAAGACTATGAAGGCTCTTCAGCTAAATTCCTAGTAGTCAATGGTGAAGATGACCTTAGTTATACGATGGGTCAAAAACTTGTTCGACTTGAAGTAATTGAAGCTTAAGTAATTACATACAAAAATTTCTCAATAAAAGGAGCATTTTAATGTTTGATAACGTAAAAATTAAAGGCCTATTCAGCCGTGTTCTAAACAACCAAATGGAGCAAAAGGATGAATCGGATATTAAAGATTGTATTAAAAAAGTTTTTGGTGATGGTACAGTTACTCCTGACCCTTCTTTGTTACATCAGTTTAACAACTTGGTTGTAGAACAAGCTGACGCAATTGCGAAGCCTAAAGTAACTGAGCTTTTAAAACTATTTGCTGATACTTCACAAGAGAAACCGGGCAATTTAAAACAGCTTAAAATCCCTAAGAAAACTAAGGCTAAAGTCGTTTGGTCAGCATCAGGATCAGGCGTAGACTTGGTTCGTGTTGAAGGTCGTGAGTCGATCACTGCCATTCCAGAAACAATGTCAGCTGGATTCTATTACGAGCCGCTTGATCTTGTAACAGATTCAATTGTCGCTTTCAATAATCTCGTAAACGATATTGCGGATGCAAAAGTTAGGCTGTATCTAGACAAAATTCATGAATTGACTGCAACAGCAGTTGGTTCTGGTAAGATTCCTGCAAAAAATGTTCAAACTGGATCTAACCTAACTCTGCAAAAATACAGTGAAGTAGCTTCTGTCCTTCAACGATATGGTGGTCGCCCAGTGTTCATCGCTGACTCACTATTGATTGATTACTTCGCATCTCAACAAGGAACTGATCCGAAGTACGTAAACCTTTTATCTGACAAGATTAAAGAGGAACTTCTTACAGCTTTGAACCCTACCACTATCGGAAGAACTACTGCAGTAAACTTAATCAATCCATTCACTGATGAGACTAATTCAAAAGTTGAACTACCTGTAAATAAAGGTTATATGTTTGCTGGAGGCGTTTCACAAAAACCATTCTCTGTAGTTGAGTATGGTGGTTTGAAACAAATGACAGAGCAAGATATTGAGGATGAAAGAGTAAAAATGAAGATTACTCAATCCGCTTCAATCGTTCTATTGTTTGGTGAAGCTATTGGTATTATTGAAGAACAAGCAGCAGTATCTATTTAATTTACACAATAAGGATTTTTTAGGAGGAATATTAGTTGGCGGAAAAAGTTAAATTAGCACGATATAGAAACACATCGTATTTTGTTGGTTACACAGGTGACGGAGCTCTCAAACAGTATAATTGGGCAGGCAGTAAAAATGGAAAAGTCGATGTCAAAGAAGTTCCAAGAGAGCTAGTTGATTGGTTAACTATGAGTAGCGTTTGTTTTGACAAAGGTGAATTGGTTTTGATTGAGGAAAATGAGGAATCAAAAGAAATTCAAGACTCTATTAATGATGTTGAAACTTATGTTAATAACACTCATACCAAAGAAGAAATTGAAGCTATGGTTAAATCTAGCACTATCCCGCAACTCAAAAAAAAACTAGCTGAAATCACTGTAGATGCAGAAAAGCAATTTGTAATTGATGTTGCTTCTGAATTCAGCGAAGAAATTCCAAGCGGGAAGCTTAAAGCGATGGCTGAATGGATGGGCGTTGAAGACAGTTCTATTCTTTTTGATTAGGTGGTAATTTATGAATACTACATATGATCAAATTTGGCAATGTTTCTTAGATAATTGCAAAACCTCTGATATAAACCTCCCTACTGATGACGAAGGTATTTACTCTCAAATTAAGAATGCCTCCCTTCTCTTCAATAATCGGTTTAGAGATAATCGAATAAAGTGTGATAATGATACAGAGACTGTAGATCGTCTTCTAAATGAAGATGATCTACTAATCTTGGGAAACTATATTCGTTTAGTGTTTTTGAAAAATGAACTGACCGCTTATTCGAGTACATGGCAACCCTTCTCCAAAGACATTGGGACAACTCATTTTTCAGCTCAAATTAAAGCACTGGAATCCCAGGTAAATGAGCAGCAAAAAACAATTGACAAAATAATTTTTAATACGGAGGTAGATTTCGTATGAAATTATATGTAAACGATCAATTGTATTCTAGCTGCGTTCCAATTAATGAACACCTCATTAGACTAAGTAAGAAAAATAATTCAGTACTATACAAGCTGGAAGAATTTCTAGATAAAAAACTGATTACTGATCCCTCTTTGTCTGAAATTAGAGATATTATTTTATCAGTAAGTGGTGATATCGTGCGGTTGGAAAATTCAATTGTTTGTGGTGATCACGATGAGGAACTTTAATAATTATCATAAGTTTAATCCTAATCAGAAGATTTCTTTTGATGGTCAGGGTATT
The DNA here is from genome assembly GCF_046536015.1 of Bacillus sp. SIMBA_154. Lineage (NCBI taxonomy): Bacteria > Bacillati > Bacillota > Bacilli > Caryophanales > Bacillaceae > Bacillus > Bacillus sp. SIMBA_154. Next base: position 371,084 of record NZ_JAWJBV010000001.1, on the reverse strand, counting down.
TTTGAACGTGGATTAGAAGGCTTTCAAGGTGAAGAGGTTCTTGTTGATGGTAATTTTGCGAAATGTCTGATTCAATCTAAATCAAATGACGGATTATTTAGATACATATTAGCTAAACCTGATGAGATTAAATTAGGTAGTGTTATTGAATGGGATGTCGGCAAATGGTTGATTGTAACACAGCCTTATGACAATAAGATTTACAAAAAAGCAGAAATGCGAATGTGCAACAATTCAATCAAACTATCGACAGGTGACATACAGGTTGACACGGGCAAAATCAATGAAATCACTGGAAAGCCGATTAAAAAGCTTGTTCCTGGTGAGTCAATTGAAATTCCTTGTGTACTTGAGAGGACTGTTTCAGTTAACGGATCCGATCAACCGATCAATCTTCCTGATGGCCAAGCCCACATCACTCTCCCCTACTCTACTAATCCTCAATTAAAAATTGGGTTAAAAACGCAATTTTATTCAGAAGAGTATATTGTCCATGATATTGATTATTCAAAAGTAATTGATGGCGTAGGTACCATTAAACTCATCGCAAAAAAGAAAGTCAGTGATAACAAATGAGTATGATGGTTCAACATATAACGGATATTTTTAGAGAAATACTGAATGATATAGAAGTTAATCGCCTCCTCTATTATAAAGATGATCCCCTTTCGTCTGATCTTCCAGATGTCCAAACTTTGGATAACTATTATGAACCTACTGTCGATGAAGATAGTGGTCTCACCCTCCCTCCTATCTATTCAAATCTGTTTAAGCGTGCGCCCAAAACCGATGATCTCGACTCTAAGCCCATTTGCAGAGTGTGCATATACTTAGGATCTGGTACGCCTAAAAGTCCAAATGAAAGCTATAAACTCCTAAATCAAGACATTATGATCGATGTTTACACACATATAGATACATTTGAGGAAACTGAATTCAGGAACACAAAGATATCTGATAGGATATGTAATCTTTTATTCGATAGGAACATCACCGGCTTCGGTTCAATGATTACATACAAGAGATTGCTTATTCCAAATCCACCTGATGGTCATCTTGGTTACAAGTTGATTTTCACGTTCGGAGCTTCTAAATGACAGACAAAGAGAGTTTAAAACAATTTTATTTTCTTGGTCGTGCAGTTGATACTGAAATTGGAAAATTAAATTTCATACGTTTAAAAGACTACCCCGAATATGCTATTCATTTGAATGCTATTAAAATGTCAAAAAAAGAAATTCTAAGGCACTATAAAAAGCATAATTTCAATGGTGAATTAGATCAATTGATATTCGATTTGAACAGGAGCTCTCTTTTCAATATTGTCAACAATATCTTACCTGACTTCAGCAATAGTTATCATGTGATTTTAACAAAAATTGCTGAAGATAAGGAATCACTCGCTAGAATAACTGCAGAAAATTTCAATAAGATTAGATTAATTATTATGGATATGCACTGCTTGTCAGAAGAAGCAATAAGTGAGAATGAAGAAATTCAAGAGTTTAATGATATCAGTAAAATGTTAAAGTCTGACTCCCAATCGGAGTTAAAGGATATTGTAAGTTGCGTTGCTGCTTTTAATGGTTATGACTACGAATACATTGGCAACATGACTATCTATCAACTCTATTTATCCTATTATAGGATGGCAGAAATAATGAACTATAACACCTCTATATTATTCGCTACTGTCTCCCCAACAACAAAAATGGGAGATTGGAGTAAATATGTAGATATTTACAAATCTGAGGATCATCATTTATCTAATGAAGAATCCAATAGTTTGCAAAAAATGTTTGAAAGCCAATAAAGGCTTCTTTTTTTATTATAAGGAGGAATATATTTGTCTAAAGACACTGTAATTCATGACGTTGGTAAAGTCTTGATTAAAAAAAAAAGTGATGGACGAGTGTTTGGATCAGCCGTTACTCAGCTAACATCCCTCGCTCAACAAATCCAAGAAGATTTCCTAAAAGCTGGTTGGGGCAATGCCGATGTTTATACCATTCGTTCTGATAAATCTTTGTCAGGTAATATTAGAAATGCATTTTTCAACTTAGAATTCATGGCTATGATTCAAGGCGTTAGTATCGAAAACAATACAATTACAATTTGGGAAGAAGAAAAGCTGACTGTGAAAGACAGTAAAGTAACTTTGAAAACCCTACCGATTGATACTGTTGCGTTGAGAAATGACGATGGCGAATATAGTGAAATGGATATCATCACTAAAGTTATCGATATCCCATCCAGCTTCGCATCTAATGGTGATAAAGTCACTATTCACTATCCGATTGAAGCTGATGCTGAAACTGTCAAAATTAGCGCAGAGAACTTTTCTGAGAATTATTACCTTGAAATCCATACTATTGAATACGATCCAAAGACAGCTAAAATTTTCAGTGACCTTTATATTCAGCTACCAAAGGTTACATTCAGTGGAGAATTCGATATGTCATTAGAAGCTGGGCAGGTGTACACACCTGAATTTGGTTACAAAGCTTTAAGCGAAGATGGGGATATTGGTCAATTTGCAAGAGTTAAACGTGAAAAAGAAGAAGCTCCCACTTCTCCAACGCAACCCGACAACGGCAAAGACGATGGTGATCTAGGAGATTAAGAATATTTAAAGGAGGTTTATATTATTGGCTGACTTTTTAAACCAGTCTAACGGTCGTTACACATCATCCAAAGATGATGGACAAGGCAACCCTATTACTTCTGTTGAAGTGAACAACAACGAGCCGATTGATGTGACTCTATCAAATGAAAAACTTTCTGTGGAGGTTTCTAACACATCTTCTATCCCAGTTGTTATTAGAAATACAATTCCAATTAAAACAACTGTTCAAAAAGGTTATAAGGAAGCGATGCTTGCCGAAAATGTAGATATCGCAACTGGCAAATCTTCTATATACGCACTTGATCTAATAGATGATTTCGGCTTATTTAACACATACGGAGTTTCATTGTTAACTACGCAAGAAGATGAAACAGGTAAGGTTGATTGTGAAATTTATGCAACCCCAAAAGCTTCCTCCCCATTTTCTCCTTCTGAACAAAGTGATAAAGATGCGTTGTTCAAAGACTCTGCACTTACAAAAGACTCCCCTCTTTCTAAATCGATTTCTTTTAGATCACCTAAAATTTCAATTGTTGTTAAGGCAATTGGAAATGTTGATTTAACAGGCTTAACTTTAGCTGTTTGGGGAATGGATTAATTTATTTATGAGGAGGTCTCCCCTCCTCTTTTTAATAAGGAGTGATTATTATAGCTACAGAAGATACAGCTCCTATTGTAGTAATTCCTGATCGTGCATCATTTGTTTTTCATGAGAAGTCAGTCTCCCCTTCTGACGGTGAGCCATTTGAAGTTAAACATTATCAAAAATTAGCCATCAGCATCACTGGGACATCTACTTCAAGGAAAATTTCGTTTGTGGGATTGACGAATGATGATCAGGAAATTGAATTAGGAGGTACTCAGTTAAGTGATTACCGAATAGCAAATGGGACAGAAGGAATTAATGAAGCATGGGAGTTCTCGATTTTCCCTTTCAAAAAGATTGTTTTGAGATTGAATGAAGTGACTGGTGGAGATGTCTCTGTTTATGGGGAGGTCTCAACTTAATGCTTGACTCAAATATTAGGGGTCTCTTCAAGAGAATTGAATACCAAATCGCAAATTTAAAGGGTTTGTTTTTTAAAAACGAGAAACAAATGCTAGATAATATCAATGAGTTTAAAAAAGACAATGAAGAATTCAAAGATAATCAAAAATATGTTCTTACTGTACATATCGATGATCAAAACAACCCCCATAATGTAACGAAAAATCAGATTGGATTAGATAAAGTAGATAATGTTAAGCAAGCTTCTGAAGTGGAGTTTCTAGCACACAAGAAAGATACCGAGCTACATGTGACCGCAGACAAACAAAAATACTGGGATGCAAAAGAAACTACATCTGGATCGCAGTCTAAAGCAGACGCAGCACTTGTAGCAGCTAAAAAATATACAGATGACACGGCAGAAACGCCTGATGGAGCTCAGAAGAAAGCAGATGCAGCTTTGCAAAAGTCAAAGGACTTTGTGTCAGGGTTTCAGAAAATGAAAATTACAACTGACACTGGAATGCCATTGCTCTCTCTTAGAGACACATCTGTTAGCATCCTAGACGCTGTTATTAATAACGGTCTAGGACAAGGCACGTTTTACGCTATCGCAGGATCAAAAGACTTGCCGAATCATCGTTCATTTAGAGGCTTCTTTCATATTACCGATGCGACCAACGGAAAAGGTACATTCGGTTGGGTATACGCAACCGACTACATAAATAACATCTACACCAACTATTTAAACAACAACGTGTGGAGTGGTTGGTCAAGGCTTTCAAACCATAACTTATTATCCGAGAATGGTCAAAGTCAGTTGCTTCCTAACGGCACTGATATATTAACGCTGGCCTCCGGATATTACTATGCAGTAGGCACGAACGTAGTTAATATGCCGAGTAAAACCGATTCATCCTGGTTTAACATTTATGTTGTTGATAATAGCAACAATCGTAAAACATTCCATATCATCAGAAGTGGAGATAATCTTCATTGGTGGGGAACCGTCCATACGGATGGATCATTTAAGGGTTGGAAACGAATGTTAACTGTAGAGGATTTTGAGAATAGTACATATGTCGATACGTATGATCAAGACAATTCTTCAGTTTCAGCTGCTGAGAATGTTGCTACCAAGTTAAATTTTGGAGCTACCAGAGCAGATGATTTATCAGAATACAATCGATCACGTTCAGAGATTACTTTAAAAAATAATGGTCTTTATTTAATCAGGCTTTATATTACTAGCGACAATATTACTGTGGGATCTGACAATGTTTTGTCTTGTTATGTTAATGGTGCGGAATACCAACGACTAGGCAACTGGAGTCCTAATAACTCTGCTAGCACCTGTGTGCTATTCCTTCAGCAGAAATTTAAAGCTGGAGACAAAGTGACTTTTTATATAACTCCAAAGAACACCGGAAAAACAATAGCCATTGCCACTTGTTATGTCACTATGTCTCAAATACGGTGAGGGGGTACTAATCCTTGAACAAAGCTCTAGCAATTATGTACTTATTTCCTAATTCGATTTTAGGGAAAGATTTCTCTGTAAGAGATGATGGGGATGGACAATTCATAGACACATGGCTCATGAAAGATCCTGAACCCTCTGACGAAGAATTGGATGCTGCCTGGCAAGAGTATCTGAAATTGGACAATGAAAAACCGATGTCACAAGTTGAAAAGCAATTGCTTCTTATTGGAGAGCAATTGGCACAAGAAAAAATTGCTCGTCAACAGTCTGACAGAATGAACGCTATGCTAGGACAACAGATTGCAGAAATGAAAATTGAGATCCTTAAATTAAAAGGAGCGAACCAGATTGAATCTTAACTTTTGGGTGATGGCGCTGTTTTATAAATGGGCTACGACTTCAATGGTAAAGCAAGCTATGTCCTTTGATGACTGCACCGTTGAGGAATTAGGAGAAGGCGTTTTAGCTGAATATGTAACACCAGATCAATACTTCGAAATTACAGGATCGAAATATAAATGAAATAAGAATTTTATCTAGACACCTCTCCCCTATTTGAGGTGTTTTTATTTTAATCATAAGGAGAGATATGATGACAACACAAAAATTAACACTAGATCATATTAAAGAGGGAAATAAAAAGTACGATGAGAAAGTTAAAGTTCAGTTAGATGATAAGTTCCATGTTCACATCTACCCCAACTTTGATCCAGTTAAGATCACGCAAATGATCAAAATGGCTCTAGAAGATGTGGTTGAGATTGAGTCGAATAATAAGATCAAACACAAACTCAATTTTGCTGATCTTTTAAATATCTATACAACCCTTACATTCAGTGATGTCGCTAATATCCCCCAAGGCATTACTTCTAAAGTGAATTTAATGAGTGAATTGGTTAAATCCCCATATTTTAAAACAATTAATGAATCCTTTCCTGAAGAAAGTATTGAAAGAATCTATGAAAAATTACGTATTATGACAGAAGGCGTGATCGCAACTCAAGAAGCACTTGTTGACAAAGCTAATCAAGAAATCTTGAAAAAAGTTGAAAAATTAACTTCTGAAACATGATGGCTAAAAATCATAAAGAATTAGCCGTTATGGTTGAAAAAGCAGCTTTAAAAGCCTTGCAGACTGGCATTCATACTAAAGAACTCTTAGTCAAAACAGGTCAAGAACAAGTCCAATCAGTTGTGTATGACTCGTACAATCCTGTGGAGTACAATCGAACTGGTAAATTAAAGGCTTCATTTGTTGTAGCGAATGAATCGAATGGAATCTCATTAGATAACACCAGAACAGATGAAGGAGGAGATGTTTCGACTATTGTTGAGACTGGTGAAGGCTACCAATTCCCTGATGAATATGGTTATGGATATGGCGAGCCTCGTCCTTTTATGGGCAACACTGCCGAAAAGCTCAAACATGGTGGTGAACTAGTGGAAGCTGTTATGAAAGATGTTCGCAAGGCTGGTTATAAGACAATCAAATAGCCTGGCGGTGAATTTAAAAATGAGCAAAGAAATCGAACAAAACATGCTGCGTAAAAGAGCGCAAAAGCTACCTGAAGTCACTGATGATATGTGGTCACAGGTTGATCAAGAACACCAAGATTTAGTTACTGAATTTTTAGATGCTAACTCATTTAGAGATAAGACTAGAAAGCAATACAATTCCACCCTTCGCCAATTTTTCTGGTGGGTACACACTTCTTTAAATGGTAAGAAGCTTTATAAAATTACCAAAAGGGATTTTATAAGATATCAGAGCTTCTTAAAAAATCGTGGTATGTCTTCGAGTGGAATATCCTTGAAAAAAGCTTCAGTATCATCTCTTAATAATTATATTGAGAGTATTGTTGCAGAAGAAGAACAAAACTATAAAGCTTTTAGAAATTTCACCCGTGGTCTACCCGCAATTCCTAAGACAGTTACATATGAAAAAGTTAAAGTGACATATGATGATTACAAGCTGATGATGGACACATTAAAAGAAGATGAAAATTACCTCGGTATGGCTTGGTTAGCGACAGCGTTCAATGTTGGTGCTAGAAGAGCTGAAATTGTACAGTTTAAAACAGAGATACTTGATTATCCCATCAAGGAAGGCAACCCTTACATTACCGCTCATAAAATAATCGGTAAAGGCAGAGGTGAGGGAAAACAATTGGAATATATGGTTAACTTAGAGGCTTTAGAATACATGCGAATATGGAAAGAAAAACGTGGATATGATCATGAATATATCTTTACGACTCAATACGGTGGAGAACCAAAACAGATGTCGGAGTCTTGGGCAGATTATTTTTGTTCAGATGTACTTTCTGACATTCTTGGCAGGCGTATCAATCCCCATTTATTCAAGGCATCTTGTATTACTTATCTTCTTGAAGTTAAAAAGGTCAAATTGGAATTGGTCAGCAAGAAAATAGCGCATCATGAAGATGTTTCAACAACAATTAAACACTATGACTTAAGAGATTTCGAGGAAGAAAAAAATCAAATTTTTAGTTGAAATCCCTCTTTTATTCAGAATCAAGATCCTTCTTTTGAGGGATTTTGCTTATGGTTAAAAATACGAACACCTTCTCTCTTTTGGTTCTTGATGATAGAATCGATGTATAAATAAGCACATTTGAAAGTGTTAGGAGTAATTCATATGCCTAGTTTAAGCGAACGACTGAAGTGGTTGAGAAATGCCCACCAACCTAAATTGACTCAACAAGTTCTTGCAGAGAAATTAAATATTAGTCGAGGAGCATACGCTAGATACGAAACTGGTGACAATGAGCCTAATATTGATACTCTGAGCAGGTTAGCCGAATTTTACAACATAAGCATTGAGTATTTAATCACAGGAAAAAGAGACGTAAAGTGTAACAGCTTATTGTCTCAGAGTGTTAATCCTAAACTAGTAATGCTTTGCAACGAGCTTCAGGGTGCGCCTGATAATAAACTAGATCATCTAATTCATTTTTGGGAATTCATTAAGCTTAAAGACAGTTGAGTCACCCCATTGGAATAATCAGGGTATATTTTGTGCATAATGGAAATAATATAAGTTAATTCTCTTCCCAACAATTAAGTCTAGTGTTACAATTATTTTATTAACGTAAAGGTGGGATAGCTATGGGCAAAGTACTAACCATGTTACCATCCCTTGATAGAGAAAAAGTAAACCAAGCGATAAGCCAAAAACACAAAAGACGCAGTCTTCTCAGTCAAGCATTCGCTGAATTAAAACAAGAGACTGGCATTGATCATCGTAAAGTTATAAACGGAGATACAAAAGAAAAAAACCGTTTAAAGATGAAACAATACCAAGATGCACTAAAAGACAAATAATTGTACACTTGGGGAGAGAAGATTGTTTTATGGACAGGTTTAAACAAAACAGAAAATTTATAAGAGGCGAAGTTTACAACGTTAACTTCCCTAAAGAGCCTAAGTTTGGGAAAGAAGATTCTAGAATGCTAGAAGGTGTGCACAGAGCAGTCGTGCTATTTGATAGCACTTTCCCAAGAAAAACTGTAGTAGTTTTACCTATTACATCCTTGTACTTAGATAAAACAACTACTAAGAATACTATTTCTTCAGATGTTGTATTGAAAAGATTAGAATATACTGGTCTGACTGGTAAAGAACAAATACACAACAATACGATTACAAGAGATTCATTTATTATGACAAATCAAATTAGATCAATCTCAAGAAACCACCTTCAGCAGTTTAAAGGTAAAATTCTAGATAAAGATATGATAAAAGTTGATCTACAACTTATTAATGTTTTAAGTCTACAAGAGACTATTGAAGAGATCATTGAGCAACGTGTAGAGGAAAGGCTGCTAGAAATTGTTGAGCAGCAAGACATTGAAAACAAACAAGATTAATCAACCTCACTTAACGTGGGGTTTTTCTATGCCATCATTTAACAATCCTCCCCTTCTGCCGATAATTTTGTTGAGGTGGTAAAGGAATGAGTTGGTACCCGTTCAAAAATTTTTTGGAGAAGAAAGCTGCTATAAAAAAGTTTAAAAACGAAGAGTTCAACAAAGCAAATCTTAGGAATAACTTAGTGAGCATGAAAACAAATGTGTTCGTTGAATATTTAGAATTTCACTTCTCTCTCGATGGACAGAGGTATCGATCTTATAGAAGTAAGCTTCGAGTAATAAATTCACTTGAAGAAGAAGTGCTGCTGATAGCCATTTCGAGAATTAAGGGGTTTGAAAAGGTTTATGAAACTAAGTATATTACTTTTTATGTCGGTGCTATTCTCACAGCTGTAGTACAAGTATTAACAACATTCGGCAATTTGTTTCCTGGTTACACTATTGTTGTTAGCCTTATTGTTATGGCTTTTTCCATGTTAACATTAAAGTTATTTTTAAAGTTAATGATTAAGGATAAAAAATTCATAGCTGTGCTTATCTCATTTAGAGATTTATTAGAGAAAACTCTAGACAGAAAGAACCTGCTAGATGAAAGTGGTTAATTTCTCTCTCCCCTATTTCTACATGAAGATTTCTATGTATTATAAATTATGATCACACTCAAAATCGTTCCCTTTTTTCCGATAATATCCATGAGGTGACTATAATTGAGAAGCACATTGAAGGAAAACAAAGAAATTAAGGAATTTAGAAAACAGAAGTTTACTAAACAAAATTTAAAGCATAATTTGGTGGAGTTGAGTTCACGTGGACTCATTGTTTACTTAACAGAAAACTTCCCTAGAGATGGTAAAGATTATCTTGAACATGAAAAGAAGCTGATGATTCTAAGATCATTAGATATGAAAGATATATCAGGCGCTATCGCTCGAATGGATCGAATTAATCGTGTTAATGATCAAAAAAGATTCTTCTTCTTTATTGGAGCAATGTCAACAATTATCGCTGCTGCAATTGGCACCATTCTCAGGAACATAGAATTCGCCCCTAATGCAACCAATTTAGATATTGCTACAACTATTGCAATGATATACATAGTTCCCGTAATTATTTGTCTAATGTTTTCTTGGACAGTGATAATGGACAGTTTAAGCAAAGCAACAGTTAATTATTTTAAAGACTTGCTTATCCTTGCTAGAGATGAGAAAAAGAACGATATTGAAATTGTTTAGCTTCTTCCCTGCCCTTTTTATTCATATTGAGTTTACTGATCGTAGATTATTGCGGTATGTTGAAGAATAATATCATTTTAAATGAGGGTATTCAGCTGCCTAAGTTGAACTTAGGGACGTATATAAATCTACTATCATTTTAAATGATACCAGCTTCACGATTAAGAATGAGTATCCCCTCCCCTGTTCCTCAGGGTTGGTATCGTGGTATACTATAGGAAAAATATACTGGTGGTGGGAATGAGTGGGTTGGCTTATTTTTGGATTTTTAGCGTTTTGCGGAATAGGCATTTTTCTAGTCATGAAATCAATAGATCATCAAAATAACAGAAAAAAAGCACTCGGTAGCATTGATGACGAAAATTATTCCCGAACTTATACTTCAACTGACGGATCAACCAAAATATTCTTCGATGAAACAAGTGAAAAAGTGAAAATTGGCTACATTTCAATTGACAACTTTAAAGACAGTAATGTTACTCCCGTCATAAAAACTTATGACTTCAAAGATATAGTTGATGTTGAGGTTAATATAGATGGCAGTACTGTATCAAAAGTGTCTAAAGGAGATTCGATTTTAGGGGCAACTGTAGGTGGAGCAATTGGAGGCGGAATTGGTGCCATAATTGGAAGTAGTAGTGCTTCTAGTAAAACAAGCGATTACATCAATTATATTCATTTAAGGATATGCTTTGAAGACTTCGATACACCCTTCTATGATGTTGCTTTTTACAGTGGCGTTGTTTACGATCCTGATTTACCTACATCTATTAAAAAATCCTCTCCCGAAGCTCATAAATCCTTAAAGGAAGCAGAAACTTGGTTTAGATATTTTAAATTAGCTATACGAAACGCTGAAAAAGTCGCTCATTAATTTGGGCGACTTAATTTTTTAGACGGCTTTCTACTTCAAAAATTCTTTTATTCAACAGCTCTGTTTTATTCTCAACATTCTGTAACTGTTTCAAATGGGCTTCTATGTCTCTAGGGTCATTTTCTTCAATGCGTCTTAAGGACTCTTCAATTCCGTCCAATCTTTTGTTGACATTTTCAAATCCATCGCTTACTTCTTTACGCATCTCTTGAATTGCTTTTAAAATTTGATTGTCCATTTGTTTCACCTCTCCGTTAATTATAACATCACTTGCAATACTTTTGCTTAAGACTCCTTTTCTATGATTTCAAGTAAATCATCTATCTCACAGTCTAATGCTTTGCAAATTTTTTCTAGAGTATCAAATTTAATGCCATCGGTTTCTTCATGGTAAAGCCTTGTTATGCCGTTTCTGTGAAGACCTGTTATTCTTGATAATTCAGCAATATTAACTCTTCTATCTCCCATAATTCTTGATAAATGCACTTTGATCAAGTACTGACTCTCCTTTATACGTTCACTTATTGTTTAAATTATACACCACAAATAAAATAATTGAAACTAATTGTTGACTTTGCACATTACAGTGTATATCATAAGGGCATAAAGAACATTGTAGTGTTCATAATTAACAGCGGGGTGATATATCCATTTAGCAAGTTGCGATTATGAAAAGTACAAGGAGGAGTAGAAATGTCAGTTAACAATGTTACTGGAACTATATTGTTAGACGTTTCAAAAAGTGTTGATTCTAATAAAGAGGAATTGGCCATATTGGAGTCTTATTACTCTATTTCAGAAGAAAGAGTCCAACTAAACGAATTGATGCTTGTGCACAAGAACGGTAAAAAATTAGGCACTGTTAAGGTACATAACGTGAGTATTTCTTGGAATAATTTTATTGGGGGATTAAATAATGAATCAATTTGAAAAAGTCTTTGATTATAATAGCAATGATGTGAGAACTTATTTTAGAGATGAAGAAGTTTGGTTTGTTGCAAAAGATGTGTGTAATATATTAGAAATAGGTAATCCTAGTCAGGCGCTAAATCGTCTTGATAATGATGAAAAGACCACTATCATTTTAAATGATAGTGGGGGAAGACCTTATAAACAAAGCATTGTAAACGAAATAGGTCTTTACACTCTCATTCTTGGTAGTCGCAAACCTGAAGCGAAACAATTCAAACGATGGATCACACATGATGTATTACCAGCAATTCGTAAAAACGGAATGTATATCTCGGAAGATGCTACAAGAGAACAGAAACTATTCAATTACGATTTATTAGAAGAGACTTTTAAAAATTGTGGAATTGAAAATCTGCATGAACTTTATAAGGAATGTGTGGATTATTACAAAGAGAATAAAATTCGCTTAGATTATAAAAGAAGCTCAAAACATCGAAGAAATGATAAGAAAAAATCACTGTCAGATTCTCGGATTGAAATGATGAAAAAGATTGAAAATGTACTTCAAGAGCGGGAATTAAAATATAAGCAATCTCTCAATTTTGCCTTTGTATCAGTTGTATCTGAATTATTGAAGATTATTGCACTGGACATTAAGTCAATAAAACATAACAAGACTAGAGGAAAGCTGGCTCAAGCGAGATGACCAAATTTGTTAATCCTGTCATATTAGATGTAGTTGCAATGGTTGATCAAACTTCTTCATCTCAGGAGCTTGCTGATATTTCTACCGAACATCTTTTAGCAAAATTTAACGATATACTTGAAATTGTTTTGGTGAATAGACATGGAGAAACTCTCAAGTTAGAAGCGTATGAATTGAATTATAAAGTGAGTGAATCAGAAGAAGGATAAGAATATAAAAACAGCTGTGCTGAATGTGTTTTCCTACAAACGGCACAGCTTCTTAAATAAAGATTCATTTAGAAATTGAAGTTAATATTCCATTTTCAAAGTACAAGTATTTGTTCCCTTTATAAACCCACTGTTTCAAGGTTCGATTTTTAGTGAAATTTGTATTTACTTTTGTAGGTCTCCCCCACCCGTTTAAAAGCACATCATCTTCTGTCATTCCAATAGATACGATTTGTGGATTTAACGTTCGATCCTCTATCTGTTTGCTCCTTTCGTATTCTTCAATCTCATTCTTATCTAATTTTGTGTTTTTGGTTTTAAGAGTTTCTAAAGATTTAATTTTATCTAAATTATCTTTCTTGATTTGCTTAAATTTCAAATCACTGTGATCATTTGAATATTTAACTTTATCAAGCATGGCTTCAATGTATGCATATGAGTCATAGTTCTCAACGTCTGCTTTCTTTTCATTTAAATCTTTAATTTTTTTGAAAGCAGAAGCTATAAAATAATAATCTTTTTGAAAAACGTTATTCAATTCAGAAGTCTTGCTGATAACCTCATCAAATTTTTCTTCTTTTATAAGTCTTATAAGCCTTCTATCTTCTTCAGTTAAATTATGACTATCATTATCAGAACTCGTTTCTTCATTAACGGTTACAGTTTTAGTACTAGTAGATTCTTCTGTTATCTTGTTTTGTCCACATCCAGACAGGATAAAAACAGTTCCCAATATAAATAATATGGATTTATTCATGGCGCTCCCCCATTTATCTGATGTTAAAAGTATAGCTGTAATAAACTGCTTAATCAAACACAATTTCCTGCATGGTGCTGAAAGGATGTGAGTAATTAATTGAGCGAACAACTAAAAATATTTGTTACTCCTGTAGTAGATACGTCTTCGCAAACAACTGAAAACCTAAACAAGCAAATCAGACAAATACAATCCAAGCTTAATGCCCTTGAATTAAAAACGAACATTGATAACAATACGTTAAAGGCCTTAAAAGAATTCACTGCGGCAATGGACAAATATCAGTCCAATTTAAAAAATTACAATGACACTGTAAAAGAAACCACTAAGATTACTCAACACCTTAACGGTAATGTTACAAAGGTAACCCAGGAACATAAGCGCAGTGGCGAAATTATTCAGAGAACAACTGAGAAAATTAAAGAGCAAACCAAAGAAACAAATAATTTAACCTCCGCACAACAAAAGCTAGGTCAGGTTGTAAAGAATACTGACAGACTGAATGCTCAAGGTAAAGTTACCGGTTCTACTCAGAAAAATCGTGATGGTTATAAGGAATATACATACAATCTCGATGAAAAAGGAAATGTAAAAAACTCAACTGTTTCTACTAACTTTGATAAAAAAAGAAAAGATATTGAAGCGTTGAATGTCTCCCTGCAGAGACTTCGTGAACAAGGTGTTTTATCAGACGCTACCCTCTCCTCCCTAGGTCGTAAAATCAACCTTGCTCAATCAGCAGCTCAAATTGATTCCCTTAAACAAAAAATCCGTACATTGGATGACAAGTCGTCTGCTGTAGCAAAAAACAATGAACTTAAACAAACGATTTCGCTGTACCAACGACAAGCGCAGCTCAATGCAAACAATTTAACAAGTAAGTATGGCAATAACCTTAGTAATCAAAGCAAGGCGCAAATTCAAGAATACCTTCTTGCTGTTACTCAGCTCACCTCTAAAACCCCTGCTCTGTCTTCAAAGATTAAAGACCTCAATATGCAGTTTAGAGAGCTTTCATCCTCTATTCAAAATTCAACTCAAAGAGCTACGTCATTTGGTCAACAATTGGGTGATGCTTTTAGTCGTATCCCAGCTTATTTGCTGTCTGGTTCTATATTTTATGGAGCTATTACAGCTTTAAAAAATATAACCCAGCAAGCTCTTGAAATCGACACTCTAATGACAAACATTCGAAGAGTCATGGACTTGCCAGATTACAAATTCAATGAGCTCCTTCAAACTTCATTAGATTTAAGTAATGAATTATCGAACAAAGTTTCAGATGTGCTTGAAATTACAGGAAGCTTTGGACGTATGGGCTTCCAAGCAGACGAGTTATCTGATTTAACAAAAACTGCACAAGTTTTGCAGAACATTTCAGATTTGAGCGCAACAGATACAGTAAATTCACTTACTGCCGCTATGCTCAACTTTAATATTTCCGCAAAAGATTCAATTTCTATCGCTGATAAGCTCAATGAAGTTGACAATAATTTTAGTATAACCACGCTCGACATGGCTAATTCGATAAGAAAAGCTGGAAGTACCGCTTCCACCTTCGGTGTTGAATTAAATGACTTAATTGGCTATACTGCGGCCATCGGAAGCACCACACGAGAAAGCGGAAATATAGTCGGTAAACGAATTGCTGACTTTAAATCTCTTCTGATTGACTTGGAACTCCTAACGTATAGACGAGGACAACAAGGGGCAAGCGTAATGGTAGCCTGAACGACTGAGCGAAGAGACACTTTTTGTGAAGCGACAGTCTGAACTTCTATGGAAACATAGAGAGTGTGGTTGAAGTGCCCCACCGCCATTCATTAATGGTCAGTAACCTTTAAGGTGAAGTAACAGAATCGAACTCGTTAAAAACCATATTTGCAAGAATAGGCAACAACAGAAGCTCCATTAAAGCCCTAGATCAAATCGGCATTTCTGTACAAACTGCTGCTGGAGAAGCAAAGACCTCTAGCGAACTTATTGGAGAAGTAGCAGAAAAATGGGACAACTTATCAGATGCCCAAAAACAAAACACTTCAATAGGTGTTGCAGGTATTTATCAACTATCTAGATTTAACGCCCTATTGAATAACTACTCAATCTATCAAGATGCAGCAAACACGTCTGCAAACTCAATGGGTTCGGCATGGAAAGAGCAAGAAAAGTATGCTGATAGTTTACAAGCAAGAATAAACAGACTTCAAAACACGGTTACTGAATTTGCCGTTGCCGCAAGTGATGCCTTCATTTCAGATGGACTTATCGCCTCTACTGAAGCATTAGGAAACTTCATGGGGTTGACAACTGGGTTGGTTAAAAACATCGGCTTCCTTGCCCCTGCTTTCGGAACAGCTACAGTGGCCACATTATTATTCTCATCTGCACTTAGAAGCACGTCAATGCAAAGTGGAAATAAGATAATAAACACGCTAAGGGAACTTCCTGCAAATCTGCAAACCTATTCTATAAAAGCAGCAACTACAACAGCTACTACTAATATATTATCGCATTCGTTTGCAGCACTAGGTAAAGCAGTAAGATCAGCAGGTGTATTCTTAGCTGGCACCGCTCTCCCTATCGCCGCATTTGCCGCTCTTGGATTTGTGATTGAGAAGCTAGTAAGCACTTATGCTGATGCCAAAAAATCTCAAGAGGAATTTGAAACAGCACAAAAAACTTCCGTCGAAGCTTGGACTACCAATAAAGAAGCCACTCAAGGGTTAATTGATAAGTATAAAGAGCTTCGTAAAGCAAAAGAAGACAACCAACTAACACCTGAAAAAGAACAAGAATACTTATCAGTTTCACAACAGTTAGCAGCAACATTCCCTAACCTAGTTGAAGGGTATGATGCTCAAGGTAATGCCATCATTAAGAACAACGAAGCCTTAAAAGAGGCAATCAAATATACTGAAGAGATGGCAAATTTCAATAAACGTGATTTAAAAGATAACGCAACTTCCAACTTTGAAGATCAAATTAAAAAGCTAAAAGATTTGAACAAAGAAATGGAAGCAAATAAAGCCTTAGCTGATAACTACAAAGAAGGTTCAAGTTGGATTACAAGAATCTTCGAGAATCCTTTTGCTAATGATGATGATTACGTAAAAGAAGGATACAAATACGAGCGTGAAGCCTTGCGTGCGAAACAGTCAATAGTAAGCGCAAATGCTGAAATTCAGGCTTCAGTATTAGACGTAATAAGTGCATTTAATTCCATTGATATTAACCCTAATATTAAAAAGTCCATAACTGACATCCTGAATACAATGGACTTCAGCAAGTTAAGTCCTGAACAGCTTAAGAGCTTTTCACAGCAAGTAGCTGTCATTATGGACTCTCTACAAAAGTCTCTAAACAACGGCAATGGCTCAGAATTTGATAAGCAAACAGCATCACTAAAATCACTCATTACAGAATTTTCGGACGGGAAAGTAAAAGTTGATGACCTAAACCTCTCCTACTCTACTCTTAAAGATTCGTTAGATCAGGCTAAAAATGCTGGTGATTCAGCAAAAGTAACCTGGAATGAAAATGGCGAAGGTGTAGATGAGTTAGGTGAATCAGTTGGTAATCTATCTGATAAGCTTAAAGAAGTTAAAGGTGATATTGAAGCTACGACAGATGTATTAGACCAATTACTACAATCTGGTCAAGCTACTGCAGCGATGGAAGCTTTACAAGGTGACGTTTACGATGATTTAGCTGATCAAGTGTCCCCTCTCAATGGATTACTGGAAAAAATGGCAGAAGGTAAGTCTATTTCTGCATCAGAAGCAATGAAGCTTATTCAAAAGGAAAAAGATTTAGCTGGTGCGATTTCAATAGAAAACGGAATAGTGAAAATAAATCGTGATGCAGTAATAAAGTTGCGAAACGCAAAGGTTAAAGCATATGCAGATATGCAAACTTCCGTAAAGCAAGAACTATTGAATCAAGCTAATGCATTAAGTAAAAAAATCGGATATTACAAGTCTGAAATTACAGCCATTAAAACTGTTCAAGATGCTCTGAGAAAGAAAGCGGAGTTAGAAAAACTCAAAGAAGATTCTTTGAAAATGACCAATGGTAAGCAAGATCAACTCGCTATCGAACAATTTAAAGCAGCTCAAAGAGATCTTGGTGAATTATCAGGTATCACTGATCAACTTGAAGAATTAGATAAGCTGTCAGACTTAACTCAAGCATCTCTAAATGAAACAGGAACGTCTTTTGAAACAATGTCGGATTCAGCTGACAAGGCTTCAAAATCAACGAAAGATTCAATCTATGTTGCAGACAAATATAAAGAAGCATTAGAGCGAGTCAATAAGCAGATTGAAGAACAAAACAGAAAAACTAACGATTACCCTAAATGGTCACAGAAATATCGTGATTCCATTAAGAAGGAAATCAAGGCGTTAGAACGAAAAGAAAAACTTCTTAAAAGTCAGATTAAGTTGCTGAAAGAACAAATTAAATCTGGCTACATTGCTCAAACGGGTATTGTTGACTCTTCTTCATCTTACTCCCCTTTCAGCTCTTCATATTCTGCTTCAGGTGGTTCTTACTCAGGGAAATATTCAAATGTCATCAATCAAGCTGCTTCAAAATACAATGTTCCTGCCACTCTTATTGCTGCAGTAATTAAGCAAGAATCAAACTTTAACCCTAATGCTCGTTCACATGCAGGCGCAACAGGATTAATGCAACTTATGCCTGCAACAGCTAGAGGTCTAGGAGTTAAGAATTCTAAAGATCCTTATCAAAACATTATGGGTGGTACTAAGTACCTTAAACAAATGCTTGATAAATTCGGGTCAATTGAAAAGGCATTAGCGGCATACAATGCGGGGCCAGGTAATGTAACGAAGTATGGCGGCGTACCACCTATTAAAGAAACGCAAAATTACGTTAAGAAAGTAAACAACTACTTTAAACAAATGGGCGGTTCACTATCCTCTAATGGTGGATCGGCTGCTGGTTACTATGACTCAATGAGAAGAACATCTCATTTCGGTCAGCAAGAAAAAGGTTTACGCTCTGCTCCTCATAAAGGTTTAGACTTAGCTGCTAAATCTGGCACTCCAATCAAATCGCTTAAATCAGGTAAAGTCCTTACTGCTGCATACTCTAAATCTGCTGGTTATTGGGTAGTTGTTCAACAAGATGACGGCACCGTAGCGAAGTATATGCATATGCAAAAAGGTCTCAATGTTAAGGCTGGCCAAAAGGTTCAAGCTGGTCAAACTCTCGGCAAGATGGGAAGCACTGGTCGTTCTACTGGTACTCATCTTCATATGCAGATTGAGAAAAACGGTAAAGCGATTGATCCAGAAGCATATATGCAACAAATCGGCTCAGATTTGTCTAGCTCTGAAGCTGAACGTCAACAAGCTATTTCACAAGCTAAATCAGATTTATTGGGACTTGAAGGTGACCTATCTTCTGTCAAAGACCAAATTCAAGACCTACAATATGAAATCGTTCAGTCAAAACTTGATGAATTTGAAAAACGCAAGTCTGATTTAGAGTTGAAAGTTGCTCAAAACCAATCTAAAGCCAGTCGCTATCTCAACGATAGTGCTCAGTTTAGAAAATATACAAATGAGCAACGTAAAGCAGTTGAAGCGCAACAAAAGATACAAACTCAAAAGGTTAATTGGATCAACAAAGAGCTAAAGCAAAATAAACAATTGAATGCTGCTCAACGTGATCAATTACGTGAAGAATTAAAGCAGGCTAAACTCGACCTCATCAGCATCAAAGATCAGGTTTATGAGTTACAGGCTACTATTGTTCAATCTAAAACTGATCAAATTCTTAATAATATTGATAAGTCAGTCAAAAAGACTGAATCAAAACTTAAGAATGTTGATATTAAGATTCAGACAACCGAAGAAGACAAAGATAAAGTTAAGTACTATAGTCAGCAAATCAAGCTGATTCAGCAACAGCAAAAAGAAGCTGCTAAGTACATCAAAGAGTTAGAAAAGCAAAAGAAAGCAGCTAAGGGTTTCCCTGAAATCCAAAAACAAATATCGGACGAAATATCTTCTTGGAAAGATAAGCAAAAGGATTTCAATCTAGAGCTATATCAAACCAAGAAAAGCATTAAAGATATTTACAAGTCACTAGCAGATGAAGTCGTCTCTATCTATAAAGAGATGTACGAAAAAATGCGTGATATTGAGTTAGAAGCCCATCGTAAAGCCACTCAAAACATCATTGACGGCATTGACAAAGAAGATGATGAAGCTAAGTTCCAAAAGGATTTAAAGGATCGCCAGGAAAGCATTCAAAAGCTTTTAGATCAGATAAATCAATATGCGCTCGATGACTCTGAGTTCGGTAAATCCAAAGTCAAAGAACTCACTGAACAGATGCAAAAAGAACAACTTGATTTAGATCAATTCCTCAAAGATCGTGAAAACTCCAAACGTAAAGAAGCTCTGCAAGATCAGCTTGAAAAAGATGAGAAATCAATCAACACAAAATATGATGATCTTGTAAATGATGAGCGTGGGTTCAAGGATCTAGAAGGAAAATTGATGAATGGTAAGATTAGTGATATCAATAAACAGCTTTCTGAGTTTACTAAATTCATCAATTCAAATATGGAGTCAATCGGTAAGTCTATCTCTAACAATTTGATCGATAAGCTAAAAGAGGCTTCAAATGCTCTTGGTGTTGTCGTTAAGGGAAATACAACAGGTAAAAAGGTAGCCGCTTTTGACACAGGTGGCTACACTGGCACTGGGCTAGGCAGTGGCAAACTAGCCGTACTTCATGATAAAGAGTTGGTTCTTAACAAGACCGACACTAAGAATATGCTTAAAGCTGTCGAAACAGTTAGAGACATAAGTCAAAACGATGTGCCATTTACCCCGAAATGGGGAACTGGACAAAAGTTGAGCTCGGCTTTAACTAGCGTTCCTACTGAAGCAGTTAAATTAGCAGGAGCGAATATCGTGAAAAGTGCTGCGTCGGCTATTAGCATTATTCCTAGTGCAATCACCAAGCTTACAAAAGCTCCGCAACCTTCTGTAAACAGTACAGATAATAACTTAGGCAATATTGGTGAATTGCATTTCCATATTGAAAACATGTATGGCGACCAAAATACAGCAGAAAAGTTTTCTGATACTGTTATAAAGAAAATCACTAACTATACCAAACAGAATTATGGAAGTTTATAAAGAGCCTAGACTTTAGGCTCTTACTTCGTTTAAAAAGGTGATTAAATGATTAGAGAAAGTCAATACTTTATCTTTAACCACGTCAGATCTACAGACATGGGTGTAGCAAATGTTAATACTGACGGTGGATTACAAGAGGAAAATTTTTTAGCAGGAAAGACAGTTAATGAGACTTTTATAAAAGGTCGGACAGAGCCCATTGTTGATAGTATTACCTATGAGCCATACGAAGTTTCATTGAATTTCTATGTAGATCAGAATATCAAAGAGGGTTTCTATAAAAATAGGAATCTGACTCAAAAGAAACTCAGAGAAATTGCAAGTTGGTTAAGTGTTACAGATTACTCCCCTCTCGCCTTCAGCTCAAATCTAGATATTATTTATTATGCAATGCCTGTCAATCCGATCGATCTGGTTCATAACTGTTCTGAAGATGGGTACGTTCGGTTAACTATGAAGGTACTCCCTTTTAAATTTGGAGTTAAAGTAGCTTCCCCCTGGATAGACCCCTCGAAACATCAAGATAATATTATAAAACTAGACAATAAAGGTGATCTTGATATACCCCTTTCAATGGAAATTAAAAAAATAGGTAATGGAAATATTAAAATCACTAATCTCAGTTCGTATAGAAGTCCGTTTTCCTTTGATGCGTTAATGGATAATGAAATTGTAAAAATTGATTCAGTTAAGGAAATCTTGGAATCGAGTGTTTCTGGCTATGAATGCTATGAACAGTCTAATGAAAATTTTATCATACTTGGCAAGGGGCAAAATCGAATTAAAGTCGAAGGGTCTTGTTTGATTAGATTCAATTATCGCTTTAAATACTTCTAGGAGGTGAGGCTTCATTTGAATTTAGGAGAATTTACTTTTAAACCAGGTAAGCTTAAGCTGGAATTGTGTAAAACGAATAAAAAGAAAATAGCTAATATAGTGGATTTCTCTAATGCTTCGGTAAACTTAAATCATGCTGCCATTAACGACTTAACTTTTAGCATACCTCTTAAAGCAAGATATGGTGATGAAATTAAAACAAATCACGTTACTAAGCTAATCAATGAATGGTACCTAGTCAAAGCAACTTTCTTGAACCGTACAGAATACTATGTAATTGACAGTATTACAGATTCCAGCAGCCAAGAGAAAGATGATATTCAGATTAATTGCCAACTAACTCCTTACATGCTTCACAAATCTAAAATCATGCAGTACGAAGGCATTTCTAAGAATTTAAAAGAGATTGGTGAAGTTTGTTTAAGCGAAACAGGTTGGACTGTTGGTGAAATCGATGATACTTTCAATGAAAAAAGGCGTTCGTTTTCAATCAGCTCAATGACATCAAGATATGATTTTTTAAAGAATATCTGCGAAACGTTTGATGCAACCCCAGTTTTCGATACCGTCAAAAACACAGTGTCATTTTACAAAAGTGATGAAATCTCAAAGTTTAAAGGCGTTAAAATTTCTTCTCATAACTTTATGATCGATATGACAGACACACGTAGTATGGAAGATGTCGTGACCAGACTTCATGTAACTGGAAAAGATGGCATTGTGATCAATTCGGTTAATCCAACAGGTCAAGGCTACTTGGATGACTTCAGCTTCTTTTTAACTCCCTTTCAGCGTGATGAAAATAGGATTGTAATTAAAAAAAGTGATTACATGAGTAATGAGCTGTGTCATGCTTTGTTAGACTACAATGAGATGGTGGATAAAGAGTCTGAAGCATTTAAACGTCTGCTGGATGAAAAAAAACAGATAGAAGCCAATAAGACAACTCAGGAAAATGAACTGTTCGTGCTGAAAAGTTTAGAATTGCAACAAATCCTAGATCGAATCGAAGTGGTTAAAGAATCCAATGGTGATACTAAGGATTTAATCAAACAAAGAGATTTAAAATTAAGTCAGGTTGATTCTAAAAAAAGTGAAATTGCCCAAAGTGAAACAAGAATCAATTTATTAAACAGCGACCTTACAGCTTTGAAGAATCGATTAAATATGTCCGCTTTTTTGGGTGAAACGCTGTTCAACGAGTTAATTCCGTTTATTCACAAAGGAGAATGGTCTAACGACAACATTTTTGATGAAACGGAACTATATGAAAAAAGTTACGAAGAGTTAGAGAAACGAAGATCACCTCCTATCGACATTAAGACAAACATAGTCAACCTGTATAATGCAGTGAGTGAAAAAGATTATTGGGATAGAATTTCTTTAGGTGACATACTTAGAATTCAAAACAAAGAATTCGGCACTGAGTATAGAGCTACTTTAGCTGGGATGAGTTTGAATTTTGATGATTCCACTATTTCTGTAACACTTACAAATGGTAAAAAACCAAAAAGCATTGAGCAGGAATGGTCAGATATGCTCTATAGAAATAAAAAGGCTTCGACTGAATTCAACACTCGTAAAATTGACTACGATCGGCTTGCTACTAACTACAACGCACGCAATGATCGTATTTCCACCCCTCCCTCTCCTCCTACTATAGGAATGAACTCTGTCACTCACAAAGTGAACGAAAATGGTTCTGTTGATATTTCGGTGTCGTGGAATTATACAACCTCTGATGAAGATAAATACAACATTGACGGCTTTATCGTACATTGTTATCCTGACACATCTTCAGACACCTATTTATTCGGTGCCTCACTAGCTAAAGAACAACGAATTTCTGTTAGATATGATAAGCGAATAGCTACCTTTACTTCACAAGTTCCAACAAAATATTTCACTTTTGGAGTACAGTCATACAGAAATGTTGAAACTTCTATTAGCTCAAATGGTGTTTTGTTATCTGATATAGTTCAACCACAAACACCAAGTGAGAATCCTTACAGGCCATCTAATACTGTTGAGGTTAAAGGTAAAGTAAACGGAATACGCCAGATTTCTACGCCTGAAAAGCCTTCTAGTCCAGATGTCAACACTCTCTGGATTGATCCTACAACTAATAAATCTGAATTGTATGATGGCGAAAAGTGGATTGTTCAATCTGCTGGTAACGCAGACTCCTTAAATGGTATAACTCCTGCTCTAAACGAAGAACCCAACACTATACCTGTTAGAGATGATAACGGTGTAATATCAGCATCTATATCGGGAAGTGCATCTAAATTAGGTGAGTATACAGACAAAGACTTTATTCTAAACACAGCAAAAGATTCGCCAAATGGAGTTGCGGCATTAGATGCTAACGGAAAAATTAAGCCGACCAATCTTCAGCAAATTAGTTATGTCGGTACATACATTGGCAATGGGATTCAAAACAGGGCAATCCCTCTCCCCTTCACCCCCTCTCTAGTTAAGGTTAAATCAACAGTTCAAAGCGATCCTGCATTAGCCATTGTAAGCACAAGCGGTGGTTATGCTGAGGAAATATTTGAATCAAATATCTATTTTAAAGGAATAGATAATCTTCCTGACAACACAAACGGCCGACTTGTAGACATGGGATTTATGACAGGTTCTGATTCACCGTTTAAAGGTAACAAGCAAGGAGTTACGTACTATTTTGAAGCATATAGAAATCTATAGGAAAGGAGTGATTCTAATTGGATTTCCCAAAACTTTATAATGATCCTGTCTTGTACCACAAAAGAAAGGATACTTATGATGATCCTTATATGAGCTATGATGAAACCCACTCTATTCTAAATGGACGGATATTTTTAACTGAAAACCCTAATCGTGAAAATAGAGTTGTAATAAGTGGTGGAAATACTGAGTGGAAAGAAATTGAAGATGGTGAATTAGAAGATGACTGTTATCGTGTTGATTACATGATGGGAGTTGTCTTTTTTAATTCCTCTAACGAAGGAAAAGAACTACAAGTTAAATATGTAGGTGAAGGTGCTCACTTCTCCCCTGCTGCACGAATTTGGGTTAAGCGTTCAGGGAATACGGTAGTCGAAACTTTACAAGGGCTTATTGACGAAGCGGAAGATTGTATCATTCGTATGAATGAAAGAATTTTAGAATGTGAGCGAGTAATTAAGCGATGTATTGAAATAACTGAATGGTGCAGAGCAATTACTTCTAACTATGAATACGTAGTGGAAAACACAAAAAAAGAATATAAGCCACTTGTTAATACATACACCGAGCTACTAGATACCTATCCCAATCCTCTTGTTGGATGGACTGTAACAGTTAGAGACTCTGGGATTGTGTACAGATGGGACGGTTTTGACTGGATAAACATTAGCATTTCAGAAGAATTTGATGGTTACGATGTTATTACGAGCTACAACGAACCTCATAACATCAAAAGAGTTTGGCTGCGCTTAAATGCACCGCCTAAAAAAAGAAGAATTAAGCCTTCTGTCAATGCTCCTATAGGTGGGCTTATTTGGTTTAGAAAAGAATAAAAGGAGGAAAATATGGCATTTGAAAATGAATTAATTCCAGTTAATACATTAGGTGTTCAAGATGAAGAAACTGGTAAATGGATACCAGTAGATGCCGTTGCGTTAAGATCGCACACAGATAGACTGACGATTGATGAGATCAAAGATAAGTTTATTGAAACATACAATGAAATACTTAAAGTTGATAAGAGTTTGGCTGAAAAAATATTACTTGTTGAGAAATCAACTAAAGATGAAATTAATGGTATGAAGAGTACCATCGGCAACATAGGTGACTTTCATGCTAGTGGTACCAACCTAGTAGAAAAGATAATCAACTCTTTAATTAATAGAAGAGTTAACGTTAAAGACTTTGGTGCTAAAGGCGATGGAGTAACAAATGACCAAGTTGCATTTGAACTAGCATTCTCTTCTGGTTACTCCGAGATTTTCGTACCTGAAGGTACTTATTTAGTGATGGGATTATCGATTCCTTCTTATACAAGATTGATCGGTGCAGGAAAGTCTTCTGTCATTAAGCTTCATAAAAACGCTGACCCTAAAAAGGATGTAATAGTTACTAAACCTGGAGCTGAATATGTTCAAATTGAAAACTTAACAGCAGATTGGAACAGATCGAAGACTAACAATACAATTGGTTCAGGAGCAAACGCAACTTGTATTAGTATTAAGAATGCTAAATTTGTATGGGTTCGTAATGTTTATGCTGAAAATGCTGGACTACATGGTTTCGATGTAACCTCTCCTTCATATAACAAATCCTCTGATAATCAGACAGTTTACCAAACTGGCGGATCGAGTTATGTATGGATTGATAATTGTGTAGCATCAAATTTTGGCGATGATGGCTTCACGACACATTTCTCTGAGTATATTTTTATTACAAATTGCTATTCTTTTGATGGTAATGGATCAGCGCATGCTGCTAAGGCCTCGAACACTAACGGGTTTGAAGTTGACGATGGATCTAAGAATGTGTGGATTAAAAACTGTCATAGTCGAAAAAACGCAAGAGGATTCGAAGTTAAAGCTCATGCTTCTGCTCCTGCAGCTCAAAATGTTAACTTATCAGACTGCACGTCATTGAACGATATTAGAAGTTTTGATTTTCGTCATATCGGACATCACCTTTCGACAGATCCACTTTCAACAACAGCTAGAAATATAAATGTTGTAAACTGCTTTGCAATTAAGCCCATTTATAGTTCTATGTATGAAGGTCTTTCCCCTAAAGCATTAGTTGTTTCTGCATTTGTAAACGTGAATATTACTAATTTCCACGCAATTGGCGACCCTTCTTATGATTACAAAAAAACCCCTGCAATTGCCTTTCAATACAAGAGTCGTAACATTAACATCTCGAATGTCACTTTAAAAGATTTTAGAACAGCTGATGCCGATATTTACATTTATGGCGGAGCTCAAAAAACCGACTTCATAAACATTTCTAATGTGAGCATTTTTGAATCAGCGCCGATTGGTATTAAAGTAGGCAGTGGTGTGACTAATGTTAACATTGACAATGGAAGTTTGATCGGAAGAAATATTGCTGGTTCAATTGGAATCTATTGTTACAATAACCAAGCTAACATTAACTCAGTAAATGTTGAGAAATATTCAACTCCCAGTGAAATGGCCGGAAACAAGTACACGTTCATACCTAACAATTTTAAAAATGGAACACGGATTGCTACAACTTCTGGGTACGCTAAAACAAAAACTTCTTTCCTTGCTGCATCAACTGGTGGGGCGCAAGTAACCGCTGAAGCCGCTGCTGTAATAGCTACAACAGGTGGAGCAAAAGCTAGAGGTATGCGTAATGCAGTTATCGCTTCATCAGGAGGTTCCAACACTTCGGCTGAAGGAAGTCGCTCTTTAATTACAGCATCCAATAATTCTTCCATTGTGGGTGCAGGATCTTCTAGAGTTGTGATCGGTTCTAACGGAGTTGCAAATAAAAAAGACTACACAACTACATGGGGATACGGTACAAGTACAACTCCTCTTTCATCCAATATTAAATTAGAAATTCATTCTAAAACAGGTGATGTTACCAGTGCGGGACAAGTAAAAGGAGGCTCAACCTTTTCCGACTATGCTGAGTATTTCGAATCTGCTGATGGTAAGTCAATTCCTTCGGGCTATTTTGTAACCCTCGAAAACGAGAAGATTAAAAAAGCTAATCTAGGAGACCAAGTTCTTGGTGTTATATCCGAGACAGCTGGAATTGTCTTAGGCGAATCAACTTTTAACTGGCAAGGTCGATACGTGAAGAATGAGTTTGGTGGGTTAATATACGAAGATGTAGATGTAACTTTTATTAACCAAGATGGTGTTGAGGTAACTGAAATAAGAAGAGTGCCTAAAGAGAATCCTTATTTTAACCCTGAAGAAGAATATGTCGCTAGATCTGAACGCCCTGAATGGAATGTTGTAGGAATGTTCGGACAGGTTCATGTAAGAATTGATGAAACTGTACAGACGGGAGACAAAATTGTACCGAAAGCAGGTAAAGGTACTAAATCTACTTCTAATGAAGGATTCCATGTGATGAAGGTTACAACACCGTTTAGTAAAGAACGTGGTTTTGGTGTAGCCGTATGTTTAATAACACCGCAATATTAAATAAAACTATGATTTTATAGGAATATATTCAATACATAACAGAGAAATACAGGGCATGTGTGAGAACGAGAGAGCTGGGTTATCCCCTGCTCTCTTTTTGTGCTCAAAAAATTAATTGGAGGAATTTAATTAATGAAGATTACTCAAAGTTTGTTGACTCCCAACAAATACTCCAGACCTCAAACAGCTTTAAAAGGTGTGAAAGCTGTTGTAATTCATTGGGTTGCCAACCCTGGTTCATCTGCAGAAGGAAACCGCAACTTCTTCAACAATCGCAAAAGTGGGACATCTGGATTCGGTTCAGCTCATTACATTGTCGAAGGCACTAAAGTAATTCAGTGCTTGCCGAACAGTGAGCTGGCCTATCACGTCGGGTCGAATGTTTACACAGCAAGTGCGCTTAGAAACTTAAGCTCTTATCCGAACAACTGCACTATCGGTATTGAAATGACTCATCCTGATTGGACAGGTAAACCCGATGCTGCAACTTATAAAACAACTGTAGAATTAGCTGCTTCCCTTCTCAAAACTTACGGACTCAAATCTGAAAATCTGTGGACACACCATCAAGTAGTAGGATGGAAAGACTGCCATCGTTATTACACTAACAACCCTAGTGCATGGGTTCAATTTGTCAGTGATGTTAATAAAGCTTTAACAGGTAAAACTGTAACTATTCCATCACCGAAGCCATCAAACAAAAATGACCTTGAGTTAGTTGAAGCTTACGGTCTTGGTGATAAAGGTGCAAAAGTTAAAGAAATTCAGTCTAATCTAATTAAGCTTGGCTATAAATTGCCTAAATACGGTGCGGACTCCCACTTTGGTGATGAAACAGTTGCTACTGTGAAGGCATTCCAAAAAGCAAACAAGCTTGCAGTAGATGGAATCGCTGGTAAAGCAACTCTTGCAAAAATTAAAGAGTTGCTAACTAAATCTAAAGCCCCTTCTTCCTCTACTACCTCTAAGTCTAACTCTTCTAAAGCAAGTGGCTCTCTAAAATCTAAAGTAGACGGTCTTCGATTTTATACTAAAGCTTCATGGGATGATAAAGATGTTGTCAGTACTGTAAATAAAGGTGTTGGCTTCCCTACTGTTGTCGAAAAAGTAAAAGTTGGTACGGCATACCAATATAAAGTGAAAAACTCAAAAGGTGCAACGTTTTATATCACTGCTTCAGATAAGTATGTTGAAGTAACAGGCGCAGTTAAAACATCTGCTCCTGTTAAGAAAGCCACAAAACCAAAACAAGCAGCTAAGAGTTCATCAATTAAATCTGTTGGAAAGATCAAGATTATTGGAGTGTCAAACGCAGCTATTATCATGGATAAGCCTGACCGCAATTCAGCCAAGAATTTAGACACCATCGCATTAGGCAAAACAATTGAAATCTCTGGATCTGTTAAGGGTAGCAACAATCCTAAAGGATACTGGGAAGTAATCTACAAAGGAAAGCGTGCCTATATTTCAGGTCAGTATGGAAGCAAAGTATAACTAAATTAATATAGATTTTTGTGGATTTACAAATATCCATGAGAATTTATGAAAATCAACTTCAAGGAGGTGAACTAAAGTCACCTCCTTCTCTAAGGCTGGTGTCAAATGGAAAGTAATGACGTTCATGTTCGTATAAGCTTGCTTGAAGAAAAATCAAATCAGCAAGCAATTCAAATTGTTAAGCTAGAAGATAAAACAAATACACTCAACAGAATTGAAATGATATGCGAACAACAACTTGAATTTAATAAAGAATCTCAAAAGCAATCGAAAGAGTTAACTTCAACACTCATTGAAATGAGTAATAATTTAAAAAACCTCAATAAATCTTATGAAAAATTAGATACACGGGTTGAAACTCTTGAACGAAGTGATTCAACAAGAAAGATAGATCCTTCACAGTTTACCAAAGATATTTTTTATAAGATTCTTCCCTCAGTAGCTGCAACGATAATCGGAGCATATTTGCTATACCATTTCGGAATTAATAAATAAGGAGCTTGATGTAATGAAAATCAACTGGAAAGTACGTTTAAAAAAGAAAACATTTTGGGTGTCAATCCTCTCAGCCACCCTTTTATTCGTTCAAATGATCGCTGAAGCATTCGGTTATGACTTAACAGGATTTGGCGATGATCTAACTGTGAAATTTAATGCTCTGCTTATATTCTTATCTGCTATCGGCATTATTGATGATCCGACCACTAAAGGTGTATCTGACAGTGATCAAGCTTTAGAATATGATGAGCCTAGAAAATAATGAATACAGTCAACATTAAGTATTCGCCATACCCAAATAAATTCAGTGAAGCCCACATTAATACTGAGGGTGAGGAGAAAGTTCTAACTCTGTTGTTAGACTAAGTTGAAGTTCCCCAAGCTGATGAAGAAAGTGAACCAGCTATCTTCCCCGTTCTCAAGATTTCACTCTCTGAAGGCTTGGGCAACGAAGACATTTTAAGGATGGAAAAAGAAGATGCTAAAGCATTTCTTCAAGTTTTAAAAGATATGATTAAACAAATGTGAGAGAGGTAATCTCTCTCTTTTTTTCATTTTTTATGGAGGTTAAATTATGCGATTAGGATCTGGATACAAAGGCTCTTTAAAACTAGAGTCAACAAACATTGAGAACTTCGATATTGTCCCTCCAGAATCACAAGGTTCGAATAGACCGACACAGTTTTATAAATTTCAATTTCGCAATGACCAAGATTGCACTGTTTCTATAAATCATGGAGAACCCATTTTCATCAGGTCTGGGGATGGCTTTTCAATGGATCATATTGACACTCCTATCTTTAGCTTTGTAATCAAAGAAAAAGGAATTCAGTATAACTTTGCTGGTGCTCACACATGAGTTTTTTTAATCCTAGGTTAAACAATGGAATATCACTGAAATGGTCTTTTGAATATACACCTGACGAGAACGAGCAAATGATCTCGTTTATTGAAGTTCCAGATTACGACCCAACTAAAGATCAACTTTCAGTTATTGTTGGAGGAGTTGAGTGCTCCCCTTCCTCTTATGTAAAAACCGATAAAAACATAATAACCCTCAATAACCCAGTTGATACGAATTTGTTCGAGATCATGGTGAGATGTTTTGGATAGAAATGAGGTGATAATTTGAATTTAATCTTACAAACCATACAACACATAGCTGGAAAAGAAGCAATCCTTGTTGTTGAAAGTAAGGCAAAGCTTATAAATGGACAAGAAGGAGCTATTTATGCTGTTTTAAGCGATGAATCCCAATCAAATAAACCAACTCTTTATATTTTTAAAGAAGGTCAATTTGAGCTTGTTAGTGGATCGCTTGCCGATGATGCAGAACTAAGTTTTCTTGACCTAATTGATACACCTGCTTCATACGAAGGTTTTGCGAATAAATGGATTAAGATAAATCCAAGTGGAACTGGACTTATATTTGTAGATGCTCCACAGGGCGGTGACGCTTCTTCGGTTGTGTTCACCCCTAATGATTCAATTGAATCTGATACTGTACAAACTGCTATTGAGGAAATTGACTTCAAAAAGGCTCCAGTTGACAGTCCTATATTTGAAGGCATTGTTCAATTACCAGAAACAACTTCCATTGGAAATGTTAAATCAAAGGAAATTGCTTACTTACAAGGGTTAACAGGTAATGTTGAAAACAGGCTAAAGACTGCAGCAGAAGACATCAGAACAGTTAATGATTCTATTGATCAACTAGAGATAAAAAGTCATATACACAGCAACAAGCAAGTGATTGATAAATTTACTGAGCAAAACGGCAACCTGATGTATGGCAACTCAAAAGTGGCTTCAGGAGATATGCAAAAATCAATCTATGATGCAGACGGAGATGACATAGTTGATCTCTCTAAATCACTGTCTGGACAAGTTGTATCGATCGATGAGATTAATAGCCTATTAGGCATTACTGGCAATATTCAAGATCAGATTAATGGAATCACTACAGGTGTACAGTTTAAAGGTGAGTTTGATACATATTCAGCTGCTATGCAAGCTTTCCCTTCTCCTCAACGTGGATATTGGATTTTCATTAAAAGTGATTCAAATCATAGTGGGAGTAAAACGCAGTACATTTATAGCGGAGATATTTGGGTATATGCAGGAGGAGCATCCTCCATAAATGATGCTACCTCAACAGTTAAGGGTGGAATTACATTAAGTGGCGATTTGACGGGCACAGCTTCCCTCCCTCAATTGGCTAAGAACGGTGTTGAAGCAGGAACGTATGTTAATCCCACTGTCACTGTCGATGACAAGGGAAGAGTTTCAAGTATAGCCAATGGCCAATCAACTGCTATTAATGACAATAACGTTGATAAGGTGTCTACATGGTCAAGCGATAAAATTAATGACTCATTAAATTTCAAGTCTAATACTAATCACACTCATACTAACCTGCACGATCCTGCTCAAGTAGGCACAGTTTTAGTTGATGAATCTGGTATTGGCAACAATAAAGTTCTTGCATATAACGAAGGCACTGAAAGACTTAATTACGTACCTGTTGAAAGCAGTTCAGTGTTTGTTGGCATGAAGAAAATTACTGGCAATTACGAGCTGATTGCTGGAGGATACACAAAACTAGCCGTTGATGAAACTGGCAAGAAAATCACAATTACTTCAATTAATAGTGGTGGGATTAAATATCGATATGAATCTTTACCGAATGATCGATCTATCCCTGTTAGGTTGTTTAATGTACCAGAATATGAAAACCACAATGATACAATGATGGTTTACAAAAATGGTGTTCTTCAATCAAAACAGATTGATTACATTGAAAAATCGAATAAATCCATTGAGTTTATTAAAGAAATCCCTGTTGAAGACCATATTGTTTTTATTGCAATGTCAGGAGGACGAGGTGGAGTGCCTACGTTAAACGAGATTAATGATACTGTTGCACTGCTGCCAAGTGAAACAAAAACACTCTCACTAGATGCGTGGTTTGATAAATATGATATTAGAACCATTTACGCAAAAGATGAGAACAAGAATTTAATATCCGTGTCTGTTTTTGACAAATCTTCAAATGGTGACGTTGTTTATCAAAGTTTGAAATCTAATTCAATCTACGATATCGCTAACATTCCTTGTCAAGATAAAGATGGAACGCAGAAAATACATGTTCAATTGATCAATCACAGTCAGAACAATGCTCAAGTAACACTAAAAATCAAAACAACAAACTTACTATAGGAGGTTATTTATGGGATACATATTTACAACTGGGACTTGTCTTAAGAGCGACCTCTACTCAGTGATTAAGAATTCTTTAATTAATGCTGGATGGGAAAACAAATCCTCTAACTCCGCTTCTGATTATGATGTCTTTTATTCTACTGGAGAATCAGGAGATAAAAAACTTGTATTTCAGATGAGAGCAACTGATATCACAGACAAAAACTCAATAGTCTCAACTGATTATTGCACAGCTTCGTTAAGATTAGTTGAATCATATGCCCCTGGTTCAAATGGTGCCGCTGGAACTGTAGGTAGACCAGGTGAGCCATGGAAGTATTTTATGGTTTCCCCCACTACTGGATTGCTCTCTAAAGATACTGTAATGACGTATCGCCTAAATGTAAACAAGAATAGATTGATTATCGTCATTGAAAGTCCCTCTGCAACTGGTATAGGCTGTGTTCTGAATTACATTGGAATTCCTGACGAAATCTATGCAGATGAACCAGATAGCCGAGGTTTAATTTATGCTACAACAACAAGAGCAGATTCTGTAAACAACGTAATTATTTCAAATTCACCAGTGAATATTGCTCCTTCAACCAGTGCTTCAGTAAGGCCGATTATAGTAAACTTATCGCCAAAGAACCCAAACACTCAAGGTCTATACATGCTCTCTGAATTCTATTATGGGAATACAAGTGAAGGAACTAGAGGTAAAATCACTGGAATTTATGGGTTGCCGAATGATAATGTGCTACATGGGAGTATTATAGAGGACGGTTCTAGACAATACTTTGTAATTGTACCTGGGGTTCTTTCTAGTAACTCTTTTGGCACTGCAGCTATAGCAATTGAAGTCACAGGGTATTAATCATGAGCGTTGTGTTCAAGAAGGAAAACATAAAGAAAAAGAATCTCTATAATCGAATTATTTCCTTGTTAATTGATGCTGGATGGACTAATGTTACATCGAATCCAAGCACAGATTTTGATGTTATGTATTCCACTGGCGAGACTGGTAAAGAAAGCATCTATTTTAATATTCGTCCCTTTGCTAGCGCAGTTACTTCCCCTTCTGCTTCAACAAATTTTTCATCAACGGACTACGCTTACTTTTCCTTCAGACTATGCAAGGAGTACACTCCCTCTTCTACTCCAGTGAATCCTGGAACTTTCAAAAGAAATGAAGCTTGGAACATTGTTTTTATAACAACTGCTGCAACGCTTAATCCAGAAACTGATTTAACTTTATATTATTCAGTAAATAGAGATCGGATAGTTTTCACTGTCGTCCCTCCCACTATCTTAAGGTCTAATGCCAGTGTATGTTATTTCGGCAAGCCGATTATATATGGTAAAACAGCTAAAAATGTGAATTGTCTTTATGCTACTTCTGCAAACTCGTTGTCTACTGGAAAAGCATTAATAGACGATCAAGCAGAAATTCCACAGGCAGCTTCTTATTTATTAAGTACCTTTATGAGTGATAACCTAACTAACATTTTTGGCACTATGTTTATTAGTCCAATTGCTTTTGGTGACACCCTAGAAGGTGTAAGAGGTTATTTAGATAGACTGTATGCTATAAAGCCAGACATTGGCCTGTTAGATGGAGATATTTACACTGATTTGAATACCAAGAAAAAATATAAGGTATTCTATACTTTTTTCACAACTAATAGGACAACCTCTTTTCCATCAAACTATATTGGAATTGAGGTGGAATAATGGATAAGCTGAAAGGTTTTGTAATGAGTTCAAACCTTTATGGTCAAAGGAAGCCGACGTACACTAGTGTTAAAATTATTCCACCTACTCCTGTTGTAGGATTAAGGGACTCGAACTTCGAAAAACAGATTATTGTTTCGGATCCCTTTGCAATTAAATCAGCTAAAAAGAAAACTGATATTAGAAAAGGTTTCGTTTTAGGTGGATCGTCCATGAATGCCCCTAGACAAACACCATTAGAGCATAGTTGGACTAAGGGGATGAAGAATTAATGTCTGATACAATTTTCAATAAAATAACTGTTTTAAAGAAAGATTTGTACTCAAAACTGAAGCAAATCATGCTTGAATCAGGATGGCAAAATATTTCTAGTCGTCCATCAACTGACTATGATGTGATGTTTTCAAATGGTGAGGATGGGAAAAAGGAAATTTATTTTCAGATAAGGGATATTGCTAGTACAATTGCTGGATCAACTGCATCATTTTCAAATTCTAGTGCAAGAGTTTTTTCAATGAGATTATCAGGAAAATACTTGCCTGGAGCTTCTGGTGTTTCGGGTACCTTTTCAAAAAACAGTGACACTTGGAAAGCTGTAGCGATAACTTATCAATCAGAAATTCTTCCTAATCAGCCAATTGAACTTTATTATAGCTGTAATAAGGACAGACTTATTTTCTTGACTGACTATTCTCTATCGCTTGCACTGCCCTCTACATTGAATTACATAGGTGTTCCAGTAACTTTAGCAGATGAGCATGAATGGAGTGCTTGTCTGTTCGCATCAAGCAGCATTGGAAGTGGCAGACGGTTGTATGTGACTGACATCAAAAATGATTATTCTGTAACTGCGCCAATCACTTGCTTAACTTACTTAGGATTAGGTAGTAAGAATAGAATCGGTGAAAACATATTGATGAGTAACGTTATTTATGGGAGTACGAGCGAAGGATTTAAAGGTACGATACCTGAAGTTTTCTCGTTCGCTTCTACAGATGGACTAATCCACGGTGATATATTTAGCGATGGAGTTAAATTGTTCAAAGTTTTTGAAACAACTCCTGGAACATCAACAGTTTATTCCTCATTTATTTCAAAATTTATTGCGATTAGGATTAAATGAACAACAAAACCCCTTCTCATTAGAGCAGGGGTATTTTTTTCGTTTTTATGCAACAAAAAAGACATTCCATGAACGTGGACAGTTATCGGAATGTCCTCTTTGTTTAGTCTAGGCTATGCCAGTAGCCCAAACTCATTTCACCCCAAAGGAGGTGAAAAATTTGATGAAAATAAGCACGGCATTATTTTTAATCATCGCTTATTTATATTGTAACCTAATCAATACAACGCATCAACTTTGTTTTAAACAAAAGTCGATATGGCTATTCAAGTGCCACTGAAAACATGCTTAATCCATCATTTGCTTCTATGTCCGCCAGTTAAGCCAGCTCTATACAATGCAGTACCACCTTTAGTATATGAAACAGCCCTCAGCAGCGACTTTGATCCGTACTTTTTTCTAATACCATCCATAACATAGCCCAACTGTCTTTTTTTCTCTATTCCTATTTCATCAAATAAAGTTAACTGATGGTTAGCATCTTCTTCAATCTTGCTTAACGTTACTGAAATGCTTCTAACCGTCTTATTCTGATAAAAAGTATTAAACAGCTCAATACACGTGCTATAGATGTCCATAGTGATATTGGTTGGTCTTTCAATGGTCTTGCTTCTGTGAAACCCTCCACCATATTCTTCTTTACTATATCCGATACCTAAGCTAATCGTTCTTCCCACTTTGTTATTATCTCTCGTTCGTTTTGCAACCTCTTCACAAATTTCGAGGATCACAGCTTTGATTTCTTCTTTTGTCGTATAGTCTCTGAGTAGAATCTGACTTTTCCCAAAACTCACTTGCCCTTGTAACACTGGAGCACCTATCTCTGATAAATCAATTCCCCAAGCATGGTGGAACATCTGATTACCCATCACTCCGAATTTCTTTTCTAAAGCTTCGAGTGAATACTTAGCCAATGCACCAACTGTGAATATCCCCATTCGATTTAAGTTTTGTTCCATTCGTCTTCCTATTCCCCACATTTTAGAGATTGGTCTAACTGGCCATAGTTTCTCTGGAATGTCTTCATATCTCCATCTAACAATACCATTCGGTGCTTTCTTACTTTCTAAATCCAAAGCAAGTTTGCTGATCAGCATATTGTCACCAATTCCAATTGTGCAAGGTAACCCAAATTCTCGCATGATGGCATCTTGGATATGTTCAGCAATCTCTTCAACACTGTTCCACATTCTCATAACTCCATCAACTTTTAAAAACGATTCGTCTATGGAATAAGTGTGAACATCGCACTCAGGCACGTAACGATAAAACAATTGCGTGATTTTCGTTGAAACATTTATAAAGGTATCCATTTTAGGGTTAACAATATGAATTCTTGGATCATCTGGAATTTCAAATAGCCTTGAGCCAGTTTTAATTTTAAAATCTTGTTTGAGTTTAGGGCTTGCTGCTAACACTACACTCCCCTGTCTCTCTGTGTTTCCTACAACAGCTAGATAACACTTCAGAGGATCCAAGCCCATCATAACTGCTGATATGGAAGCGTAAAAGGATTTCATGTCTACACACAGTATCTTATGTCGTGGAAATTTGGTGTAATCAATCATAAGCAACACCCACTATGTCATCTATTAAAACAAAGTGAATATCATCTGACATATCCTTTATATGTAGCATCTTCTTTTCGTAATTGATGTATTGTGTGAAACCTTTAAGTTGATTGACAACTCCTGAATCATAAATTGAAAAAATTAATGGCTTGTTAACACTCATGGCGTAAGCAATTGTTGATTCGAATTCTTCTATTTGTTGTTCATCTATAATTGGCTTATCTGTTTTTTTCGTTTCTGCTAGATCGTGTTTAAGTTGTGCAACATGCTCAGGTAACATCATAGCTGTCCATTTTATCGTACCTCTGTCTCTAAGCATTTAATCACTCCTTCTTGAAGGATTAAATAGTAACAGAACAAACGTTCTTTATCAATGCGTTTTAAGAACTTTTGTTCGATGTAAATATTGGTATACAAAAAACCCCCAATATAAAGGAGGGTTATGTGTTAGTTATTGTTTTCTTCTTTATTTTTAATATAATTTAGTACAATTTCTTTGTTTTTTTCATTTTCAGGTAGAATTCCAAAAGTTTCATATTCCCAAACTTCTATTCTCTGAATGCCATAAAGCCCTATATTGAGAATGTCTTCGTAACCATAGTCAATTGCGAATTTTCCCGATCTCTCCAATTGAACGGTAGCTGTTGTCCAAGCTCCCAAATCATTTTTTATATATTCATTTTTCAATTCTTCAAAGGCTTCACAGAGTTCAACTAATAAATGATCATAAACGGAGTCACTTACTCTATATCGTTCGGGAATATCGTCTCCATAGACACGTTCTTCACTATTAGGTTCAGTGAAGTAAAAAGTAATTCCAGCTGAATCATCAAGTATTTCTGCATACATCCAAACTTTATCCCAATCACATGGGATCATTTTATCAGTTGATTCTGCTATTTTTTTATAGTATTGTTCTAATTCTTCCATTGAGTTTTAACCTCCAGGTTGATTTTTAATAGTTTCACGTTTGGTACGTTCTCCAATTTTATATCGCACTACGAACCTTTCAGGTCTTAATGAATCATCTTTATAGATAGGTCGAATACTAACCTCTACATGTTGAGGCGGAACTTCTTTCAATGCAGCCAACCACTCTTGTTCCATGGTATACCACTTCCCACCACTACGATTGATCTGTGAATTCATCGGAAGCAGGTTATCAATATCTCCAGACCCTTTGAAAATAGATGCGATCAAATGACCACCATCATCATCAGGTAATCGATCTGGCTTACCTGAATTGGATTGGGCGTATTGGTTTCTTTTGACCTCTCCGTATTTTAAATCACTTGCTTCAACTTTGACAATCCGTCCGTAGTGATCTGTTGTATAGGTGTAGCCTTGTTTGGTTGAATAGACAATATTCGGTTTTAATACTTTTTTACGTTTCCATCTCACATAGTGATCTCCATAACTGACAACGGTCGGTGGTGATTTAGGTGCTGGTAATCGTCTGCCTGTCTGAGAGATTCCATAGCCTGAATTGTTGTCTAAACGTTTTGCCATGGAAAGAAGTTTATTTTTGATATTCTCCCCGTCAAAAACGTTATACGGTAGTTTCCCTCCACCAGCTATTTGAAACTTTGGTGAGTATGGCAATAGATTCGGAATGGAGACATTATCTATTGATTTTGCCCCTTGTTCAAGCCCTTTTCTAACGGTTGTTTTTGCTGCAGATGTCCCCGTTTTTGTAATGGCTCCTGCCCCTTTAGAGCCAAAGACGATTTCCGCTAGAGAACCAGTCGCATAGGCGAACCAGTGTGACCGGGAATACGCATCACCATCTATGACTTCTTTTTGGAATGAGTCTGAAATCGATTTTCCAATCGCTTTCGATGTTTCAATTGGATGGGAAACAGCTGTTACGACTGATTCAACGGCACCCCCAGGGTCTGTCACAAGATCGTAGATTCCAACTACTGTATCTTTGGCCACATCATATAGACCAACTGCAGCACCTTTTACACTATCAACGAATACCTCTGATGCTTCTTCTTGTGCTTTGATTTGGAGGAGCTGGCTGTAATACATTTTTTGATCATATGAGAGATTATCATATCCTATCTCATCTACAATCTCAAAGTATTTCTCTTCTGATATACACGAAGGATCATTGAGCTTTTCTTTCAGCTCTTTGATTCTTCGTTTCTCTTTTTCTTCTTTTTTCACCTTTAAATATGCTTTCACTTGAGCATCAATTTTCTCATGGTTTTTGTACACATCTGTCTCATGAAATGCTTTTGCATCATAATACATTGGCTGAGCGTTCTTTCCTTTTCCTGTTGCAGCCATCATCTTTGCATAAAAAGTTTTGAGGTGATTCTCAATCGCTTCTGACTTTGCGTATTCCGTTTTCAAATCATTGTCTATTTTATGTAAAGCATCAATCGCATCTTTTCTTTTTTTGTTCGCATCATCTAAATGATCATCTATCTCTTTGCTGGAAAACGTCTGCAATTCAATTAAATCACTGATATCATCAAAAATAGTTGATAAGGCTTCTTTTTGTTCCTTGATCATATCTTTATTGTTCTGAATACCTTGCTTCAATTGAGCTTCTAAGAAGTGCTCATCAATAAATGTGCTTCCGCCTAATGATTCATCATCAAGCTTTCCTTTCACTCCATCTAAAAAAGCCTTTTGCATATCGATAAAATCAAGATAAGTGTCCGTGTATAGTGCAAGGTCATTATAAAAAGCTTTGATGTTATCTGCACCTTTTCCAGTAAATTCATCACCTAAATTGGACACGCCTTGTAATGCTTTTTTCAAATCTGTAATTTCTTCCCGAAACTGTTCATATGCCTTTGACCTTTTCTCTACAGCTGATATTAGGGAAGGAGCGTCTAATATTTTCATATAAAAAGACTCCTTTTATGGAATATTCTTTTATTAGAATACCATAAGGAGTCTTATACTTTAATCCATTTTATCGTTTTTTAACCAATTATCCTCCAGAGCTGCCTCTTGATGCAACTGTTTGAGCATCTTCCTTTAAGGGTTGAGTCAAACCATTTGAAAAGAAAAGTGTGCCTAGTGCAACTACAGCTATTGATAATGTAATAAAAACAGATTTTTTCAATTAATTCACTCCTTTTCCTACGTACTGGCTTGCAAGTAAGGCTCTTTTATAATAACTCAATGACTGTTGCAGCAAGCCTCTTTCCTCTAAATATTTCGCCACATCAACTAAGATTTCCTCTAAATCAACCCATACTCCTTTTTCTTCAAGTTCTGAGCACAGAGTGTTAATATTATTTATTTGAGATTCAGTAACATCATAAACAAGCTCTTTTAATAATTTAAATTTAATCTGAAAAATTTCATGGTCAACTTGTTCAGATAAACTATACCCCTGGTCAATTAATTCTATTGCTTCTTTACTTTGAGTTGAAATTTCAACTCTAGATAATTCGTACAAACATCTCAATTTCAATAATTCAT
This sequence comes from Bacillus sp. SIMBA_154, assembly GCF_046536015.1. NCBI lineage: Bacteria > Bacillati > Bacillota > Bacilli > Caryophanales > Bacillaceae > Bacillus > Bacillus sp. SIMBA_154. Next base: position 330,148 of record NZ_JAWJBV010000001.1, on the reverse strand, counting down.
GGTTTTCTATTTCTTCGTGGCTTAAGGTACCTCTATATAATTCAGCAGCATCTGTGTAATTGCCTTTTTTACTTTCCAAAAATCCCATACTGTAGTAAAGGTGTATGATTAAGTGATTATCGTCAATATCCTTAATCATTTCCTCTGCTTCATTAAAGAGATCACTTGCTTTATCATATTTAAATTGATCTATTAAGTTTAGCGCATGAAGTATTCTACAATTGATTTGTCTTTTGATATACGTTTCATGTGCATTAAAAGTATCTGAAGCGATTTGAGCATGATATTTAGATAGAAAAGTCATTTTCAAGTCATAGAATAGAACGGCTATTTTATAATGAAATTCAGCTTTTTCTATTTCGTCATCAACATAAGCTAACTTCTTTTCGGCTATTCTGAAATAACTTAATGCCTTATCATAATCTTGCAAATACTCATGATAAATTCCATTATAAAAATAGAAGTAATATGACATGAGTTTATTTGTTTTTTCTTCTTTTTCATCTGGGGCGTTTCTCTCAAAGAATGGCTTGTCTAAATTTCTGCTAATATTCTGAATTTTCAGCTTAAGTCTAAAGCCCAAAAGTTGATAATACAAAAGAATATCTTGATTTTCTTCCATTGATTCAATTGCCCTGTCAATGTCATCTTGCATTTCAATAGCTGCTGATAAATCCCCTTTTTGTATGGCAAGATTCCAAGTATTTAACATGTTTCCTACCTCTTGAGAGGCAATTAACCTTGTCATCCCGTTACCCCCTTGTAAACAATTCCTTTGTATAATTTTAACATGATATTTACAACATATGTAAAGTTGGGTTGCTCATTTTAAAAGTTTTCGGTATACCGCAATCGAGGTGTTTTACTTGGTTTGCTGTGCTTGAATAATCAATGAGACAACATTTTGAACAGATCATTTTAATTTAAACAAAAAAGGATGCGAAAAAAGCATCCTTCAATCTTTAGAAACTATCGAGTTCAACTATTATTTCTCTTTCACCGAAATATGGAGAATACATTAAGTAATATCTATCTCTTACTTTAACATCAAAATGCACTTTGTTTGTCTTTTTGTCAACCAAGAAAGATTCATCGTCTTTATTTGCGAAGTAATAAGGGTACTCTTTTCCTTCATCATCTTTCAACTTGAAATCTCCAGGTGTAAGACTCAGTCTCTCTTCTTCTAATTCAAATGTAAGAACGTAGTCATTTTTAACATGCATAAACTCATTAGTCATGGTTTTGTATGATCTGCTTACTCTAAATGATTTTCCATCCACTTGAATTAATTCATTTAATTGGTGAATTTCAGGTTCTCCATTGTTCATTTTCATTCCCATTTCTATATTAATGCCGAATTTTTTAAATTTAAAATTCTTTTCCATATCATTACCTCTTTCCAACACTATAATTTCAATTGGTGTTTTGCATAAATAGTGCGAGATACTATAGTATCTTCATTTGGATTAAACATTACTTGATATTTAGGGTCATTGCCCTGATTAGTAATATGGTATATTATGTCATGAGAAGCACTATCAGCACAAGCTAATACTATATCAGCACTGATCATCATATTTTTAGTTTCTTTTAATTTATTGAAACCATCCATCCACTCAACTTGTAATCCATGCAACCTTAACCGATCTGTAAATTTTTTGCCGTCCCTGCTACTAATGATTAAAACTTTAAAATCCCCGATATGAACGTGCTCAACTTCATTCTCTTTAGAGCCGTTCTTTTTTCTTCTTACTCTGTGTGTTTCCTGATCTGTATTAAATGACGTCTCATCTTCGTATGTTAAAACAATGTCTACAGTACCGTCATCATTTAGTATTCCTCTCGCAGGTTTACCTGATTCATCTGAAGATTCTTCTACATGAATACGAATTTGATATGTTTCACCATTAGTGCTTTCTAATTTATAGCTATCCTCGTATTTTTTTAAATACCCAAACACATTTACTCTTTCGGCTTGAGAAAAGCTGTAAAACTTGCTCAAAGAGCGATATTTTTTCACTAATTTAAAAACTGACTTGAAATTGCTATAGTTGCTTTCATCCATTCGTTCATACAAATCATTCAACATTTGTTCTGGATCAATCATACTTAGATTCTCATAGAAATTATCATAAAAAGATTTATAATACTCGATTTTCTCGTCCTTTTTATGAATTTTAGACTCTAGCGTCTTCATACCCTTAGTTTTTTCAACCAATCGTTCTTCAAGGCGTTCAGCAGTTCTCTTCAGTTGATTTAGGTTGTCCTTTAATTGGTTTATTGTATTTAGACTCCCCTTGTATCGCTTTTCATAAGTTCTGAACTGTTTTGACTTTAAGACTTCTTCATCCAATTTTTCATTCAGCAGTTCGATGTCTAGGTGTGCTTGAGTGAGTTTTTCTTCATATTCTTTGATTAGAGCAGAGTCTCCATATTTCAAAGAATTTATTTCTTTAATTAAAGAATACTTCAAACTCTGAGCATCTTTTAATTTATTATTTTTGTTTGAGAGCTCTTCCCTGTCTCTTTTAGCTTGTTCAGATATCTGAATCAGCTCTTTTTTTAATTTTTCGTTTAATTTCTTTTGTTCTTTATAAAGCTTTTTATAATTTATATCTGACTTTTCATTTTCTTCTTCCTGATTAACATTTTCGTGACTTTTTTGTATAGACCTCATTTTTTTTATAAGTTCGTTCTTATTAGAGGCACTATCTTTTTGTTTGAATGGATTTTTTTTATTTTGTTCAAAGATGTGTTTATTATGCATCAGATACACCTAACTTATTACTGTATTTTAGAGTTATGCTTATTATATCAAAGGTTCAGCTTTTATTGAAATTGGTGTACTTAGAATGAAAGATATGTTGAATGCAGAAATAATCATTTAATAAAATACAAATTACATACATATGTGGTATCATAGATTAAGGGGAGGTGAAAATGATGACCGAGTACATACATAACGAAATTTCCACAAATGATTTTATCAAATCGAGTTACATACGTGTTCGAAAGTTTATTGAGAAGACCTTAGATTCTTTAGAAATTGATGAGGCAGAAAGTGTTTCCAAGTATTCTAAAGGAGGTTATAACATAACAGTTTATTCAAGTAACAAGCCCTCTGATGAAGCTTTGTTTCAAACCAATCGAGCAGTCAATCAATTTATGAACAACTTATCTATAGACTAGAGCCTATTGTACGGCTCTTTTTTCATGCAAACTTACGTTGTACTCAAACTATATTCCTTACGACGGAACCTGTTACAACAGGCGGAAAAAATTTCACAAGCTTCCCAAAGAAAAAGGAAAGGGCAATGACAATACAACCTGAGGCGATAATACTTCCATATATAGACGAAATCCCATATTTAGAGCCAATGGCAATCATAGGAGAAACTGCAGTAAATGTACAGCCTAGTACAACAGGTAATCCAATACCAAAGAAGCGGTTTTTCCATACTTGCAGCAGTGTGGCAGCACCACACATGAAAATATCCGCAGAGATTAAGTAAGTGAGCTGTGCAGGCGAGAGTCCAAGCGCATCTCCAACAATGAGGGGTACAAGAACCGCACCTGCATACATCGCCAGCACATGCTGAATTCCTAGAGAGAGCGTTTTGGCTTTTTTAGCGGCACTCATGATTGTATCTCCCGTACAAACGTGACTTTTCCTTCCTCGAGTGATGCAATACGTGCGAGTGACTCGACTCGGTAGCCCATTTGCACAAGCTCTTTTCTTCCAGGCTGGAATGACTTCTCAATGACAATTCCAAATCCTGCTACTTTTACCTTCGCCTGCTTTGCAATAGCGGCAAGCCCTTTAGCGGCTTCACCGTTCGCTAAAAAGTCATCGATGATTAACACACAATCATTTTCACTAAGGTGTGTGTTCGAGACAGCGATGGTGCTTTCTACTTTTTTCGTAAAAGAGTAGACACTTGCTGTTAAGAGGTTATCCGTTAATGTGAGTGATTGTCGTTTTCGAGCAAAGACGACGGGCACATGAAGGGCAAGTCCAGCCATCACAGCAGGCGCGATGCCAGAAGATTCGATCGTGATGATTTTTGTAATGCCATCATGCTTAAATAATCTAGCAAACTCTTGACCGATCTCATGCATGAACATAGGATCAATTTGATGATTTAAAAAGGCATCTACCTTTAACACTTGATTCGACAGAACGATTCCTTCGTTCTCAATTTTTTGACGTAACAATTCCATCATTCTTCCCCCTAGCATATTGGCAAACATCCTATTTTTTGCATAAAAAAAGCATTGCTGTCCATTAGGAGCAAGCAATGCGAAAATGATCCACGGATCTTCAGCTCAAACAAGAGCTGTTTCATTTTGCTCACTCATAGTCGGACAGTATCGGTGTCCGGTAGAAACTTGCGTGCCATCATCACGCGATTATATGAGTGTTATCGTGTTCAAATTATAACAAGATTTCAGACGCTTGGAAAGCACTTTTCTAGAAAAATACCGAACTTAAATAATAGATCAGATCAAAATGTTCGTTTTTAGAATATTCAAGCATCAAAAAAACACCCTTTTGACGAAAGGGTGCCTTTCATTTATGATAAATACAATTTCGTATACTTATCCGTTAAGTAATCGATTAAATATTGAACATTTAATTCTTCGCCAGTCGCATCTTGAATGATTTCAGATGGCTTTTTCCGTTTTCCATGCTTATGAACATGTTCAGTTAGCCATTCTTTTATCGGTGCAAAAGACCCATTTTGAATCAGTTTATCGAAATTTGGTAAATCTTTGATCATTTGATGCTTTAATTGCGCCGCATACATATAACCAAGAGCATAAGAAGGGAAATAACCAAAGCTTCCATCTGACCAGTGAACATCCTGCAAGATGCCGAGTGCATCATTAGGCGGTGTTATGCCAAGATACGCTTTATATTTTTCATTCCAAAGCGCAGGCAGGTCTTCAACGGCGACTTCTTCATTGAAAATAGCTTTCTCAATTTCATACCGGATAATAATGTGAAGCGGATACGTGAGTTCATCTGCTTCAATTCGAATGTAAGTCGGCTTAGACTCATTCACTGCATGCACAAAGTCTTCTAAAGATACATCTTTAAATTGTTCAGGAGAAGCTTCTTGCAGCTTTTGATAATATGTTTTCCAGAAATCTTCATGTCTGCCGATAAAATTCTCAAAGAAAAGAGATTGTGATTCATGGATACCCATTGACGTGCCATCACATAATAGCGTTCCGCTCAGCGCTTCATCAATGTTTTGCTCGTAGATGGCATGACCACACTCATGAATGGTGCCAAAGATCGCCATCCGAAAATCATGCTCATCATAGCGAGTCGTCACACGAACATCCCCTCTGCTTAATGTCACAGCAAACGGATGAACCGTTGTATCAAGACGCCCTGCATCAAAGTCATACCCTAACTCTTTTAAGAAAAAGAGGCTTAGCTCTTTTTGCTTGTCGATCGGGAAGCTTTTCGATAAAAATGAAGTATCCGGTTTATTTGGAGAGGCTTCAATTTTTTTCACGAGAGGAACGATGGCGTCACGAAGTGCGCCAAATTTTTGATCGAGCTGTTCAACGGTCATATCTGGCTCATAGTTATTGAGCAGCACATCATATGGCGTTTTTTTCACGCCCCAATACTGAATAAAACGCTTGTTAAAGTCAATGAGCTGTTTTAAGTAAGGTGCAAAAAGTGAAAAATCTGATTTCTCCCTTGCTTCTACCCAGACATGCTCTGCTTTGGATTGTAAAATGGAATATTCTTTAAATTCTTCTTTTGGAATTTTGCTGTTTTCATCATACTCTTTTTGCGATAATTCGAGCGCCTTCTGTGTATCTATTGACAGCTCCTCTCGATTTTTATTTAATGCGTCAAGAAGATCTCTCATTTCATCAGAAGTCTTCATATTAAAAATATCACTTGATAATTGACCGATGGTTTCAGCTCTGAAATCAGCGCTTTTTTTAGGCGCCTGTGTTCTAGAGTCCCAATAAAGTAAATGGAGCGCCTCTGTATAATGGGCGATTTTTCCTAATAATTGATAAAACGCTTTCTCTTTTGATTCAAGATTCATGCGTTCGTTCCCCCAATCAATAAAATATGTATGTACGTTTCAAGGCTACTTCAATGAATGTTCGTTTGTCAATGAAAAAGGAGGATACACAATTGGTATCCTCCTCTTTTCGTCGTTCGTCCCTATGATGAAGTGATGACTGGCTTCACTGGCAGGACGGATTCAATTTTACTTTGAAGCTCTTTATCTTCCTTGCGATCAAAGTATATATGAATGCTTCCTGCATCTTGACTTGTCCGAATCAGTCTTCCAATGCCTTGTCGTAATCGAAGCAGCATATATGGAAGGTCCACTTCAGCATATGCATCCTTTGCTTCATTCCGTTTCGCCTCAAATACTGGATCATGCGGCGGATAAGGAAGCCCCCAAATGACCACATTCGTTAGGGATTGACCTGGAATATCCAGCCCTTCCCACAGATGAACGGAGCATAACACTGATGTCTCATCTGCTTGGAACTTTTGAACGATGGTGCTGATTTCCTCGTCTCCCTCAAAATACACTTGGAAAGGCAGTGATTCATTTGATGCCTCAAGGTGCTTTCTAAATACATGGAGTTCATCAAATGAAGGGAATAGAATCAGAGATCGGCCTCCATTTTCTTTCAGCTGAGTGATCACTTGCTGTCCTTTTGCCTCTGGCTCTAAGACCGGCTGCTGAATCCCGTGGAAATAAATCTGCATTTGCTCATCGTAATCATACGGCGAAGCCACACTCATTGATAAGTAATCTTTTATCCCAAGACTCTCAGCTAAATAATCAAATGATTGGTTTTCAGACAATGTCGCTGAAGAGAAAATATATGGTCTTTTTTGCGAGAATACTTTCTCGCCAAGCACCTCTGCGACCGTCTTTGGCATGACGACAAATGTCGTATCTAATTCCTGTTTTTCAAGCCAGCTAATGGCATTTTTTTGATAAAGTGACAGGGAATACGCCATTTGTTCAATGTACTCTTCCACAACAGACAATTCGTATTGATCAATTGTATACATCTCGGATTCAAACACGAGCGCTTCTCCGATTTTTTCAAGTAAGTCACACAATTCACTTGCTGAGCGCTTCACCTCATCCACGCGCCCAATTTCAAGTCGATGCGAGCCTTTGACTTCTTTGGCATTTGTTTTTAAAAGATAGAAGAACTCATCGTTTGTTGCTAATGCATCTTCAACAAGTTCTGCAAATTCTTCGCGAATGTCGTTTTGCAAAAGACGCTCCAAAAATGTCTCGAGCGTTGATTGCTTCACTCGGTACGTCAAAGCTTTTTGTGCGGCAAACTCAAGAAGATGACCTTCATCAAATACAGCGGAGCTATGTTCAGGAAGCAGCGGAAGCTGGCCCTCACGTTTGCGAGATTCCTTTGTCCACACATGCTCCATGTAAAAGTCGTGTGAGCAGATGATCAGGTCTGCCGCTTTCCGGTAATGATCTCTTGATAAATTCAAGCCGCAGCGATGACGCATGTCGCACGTCAAGCAGTCCTGAAAAGAGTCATAGCCAATGCGTGACCATTCATCATTTGAAAGTTCTGGATACTCTTTACGATCGCCGTACGGATAAAAGGTCTGCATGCCATGTGATTCATGAACAAATGAAGGAAGCGATTCATAAATATCGAGCCACTTCTCATCATCTTCACGCTGCATGGTTTTCTCTAGTTTTTTCAAGCATAAATATTGATCATGCGATTTACTTAATCTCGCATCTATTTGTATATCAAGATGATTGGCAATTTTATAGATATCACCTTCTTGTTTGACCAGCTGTTCAATTAACGTTTCGTCTGCACATGCAATAATTGCAGGTTTCCCTGTATATCTTGCATATGTGACGGCAAATAATAGATAGACGATTGTTTTGCCTGTGCCTACCCCAGCTTCGGCAAACATTACACTTTTTTCTTTAAAAGCTCTTTCTAACTGAAAAGCCATAAATATTTGTTCATCTCGAAGATCAAAGCCCTTTTCTGGCAAAATGTCATAAAACACATCACCAATCCAGTTGCCCAGTTCTTCGTAAAAATTGTGTTCTTTTGATAATGAAAAAGGCAAACGAGATGCTGTCACCTGCTTCAACCCCCAACTTTTGAATCATTCAGACATTCAATAGTAACATTTATGCTGGGGAATGACAATCTTTTTTATGAACGCAAGCGATGTTGATAGCTTTCCTTCATTAAAAATGCATGCTCTGAACGTTCTATGTAAGCCTGAGCAAGCGCTAAATCTTGGATGGCTGCCGCAAGCTGAGCAGATTGTCCAGTTTCATGCCCTTCTATTTCTTGAGCAGTCGAAGCGAGTGCTTTTTCGATTAACTGAAATTGATCATAATGAATCATGGAGACACCTCTTTTTTTAAAATCAAGTTCAGTTTATTCCGTCTCGTGAAGCTTTATACCTTTCCGCAATAAAAAAGTCACACCTTCTTTAGGCGTGACCATTTTTTATGATTCAGTTGTCTGCTTTCTAGGAGGGCGTTTCCCCCAATATTGATAATAGTCTGTTTTAATAAATCCATTAAACAGCTTTCTCTTTTTCGTTGCTTTTCTTCCGAAGCACTCTTCGAACTTTTCATGTGACGTTAAGATGTAAATGGACCAAGTGTCTAGGTTCTTGAATGCTTCACCCATCCCTTGATACATTTTTTCAACAGCTGGTTTATCACTGAGTCGTTCTCCGTAGGGCGGATTTCCGACAATCACACCATACTCTTCTTTTGTTTGGAAGTCTTTCACCTGCATTTGCTTAAATTGAATCAGTTCACTTAGTCCAGCTTCTTCTGCATTCATTTTTGCAATGTCTACCATGCGATGATCGATATCGCTCGCAATAATATGAAGCGGCTGATCATAGTTCGCTTTTTCTTCCACTTCTAGGCGCGCTTTGTTCCATACGTCCTCACCGATCCATTCCCATGATTCAGATGCAAATTCCCGGTTAAATCCTGGGGCAATGTTTTGTCCTATCATAGCTGCTTCAATAGCAATTGTGCCTGATCCGCAAAAAGGATCAGCAAATGGGCGGTCAGGTGTCCAGTTCGTTAATAACACGAGCGCGGCAGCAAGGGTTTCTTTAATAGGTGCTCCGCCTTGATCCACACGGTACCCCCGTTTATGAAGGCCGACACCAGATGTATCAAGGGTTAGCACTGCTTTATCTTTTAAAAGCGCAATCTCGATTTTATATTCAGGACCCGTCTCTTCAAGCCATTCAGACTGAATATTGTAAGATGATCTAAGCTTTTGCGCGATGGCCTTTTTGACGATGCGCTGACAATCCGGCACACTTGCAAGCTGTGATTTGACTGATTTACCGATGACAGGGAACGTACTATTTTCCGGCAAAAAAGCGGCCCAGTCAATCACTTTTGTCTGTTCAAAAAGCTCATCAAATGTTTTTGCTGAAAATTCAGCAACTTGTACCTTTATCCGGTCTGCTGTACGCAGCCAAAGGTTTGCACGGCAAATCGCAAGGGCATCCCCTTGGAAAATGACTTTCCCGTTATCTACAGTGCACTCATAGCCAAGGTCCCTTACTTCTTTTGCAACAACCGCTTCAATCCCCATTGGAGCTGTCGCGATGAGTGTATAAGTTTTCATTTGTTTATCACCTGTTTTCTCGTCCTTTTATTTATTCAAGATAAAAGCTCTCCATATGTAGAAATAGGAGAGCTTTGTTTTCATCATGTTTAAAATAACGGATATAACGTTCTGTAAGCCATGTTTTGTTCCATCGTACTGCAAACGGCAAATGCCTCGTACTCAGGTGGTAATCATCTATCTACAGAATTCTCTGTCCTTCTCTCCGTTTGGTTCCTTTGAGAAAGTTCCCCTACCAAGTTTGGGTTTCTCGCTCGAGGGGTTTACCGCGTTCCACTCTCACCATTTCTAGTGAGACTTCGTCACTGTGGCACTTTCAAGGATACTTTGCCATATCCTAAAAGGACGTAGGCATTTTTCCTGCCGTCAGCCTTTCCCAGGCTGCCCTGGCTTATTTTTTCGCCAGGCACGAACACTACGGGCATCTCAGCACCGTGCGAGCATGGACTTTCCTCTGCAATGCCTAAAAGCATTACAGCGATTACCCGAACGTTAATCAATAAGCGTTATTATAAACGATAATGTCATCTGACACAAGCTTTTTCGGCATGACTCAATCATAAAGTTTGCTGCCAAAAACGTGTTTCTCAAGATTAGATAGTCTTTTTAAAATATCAAAGTTCGTTGTATTGGACTGTGCAGGCTGTCTTTTCCCTTGTTCAACTGCTTCTTCAAGCTGTTTTGACAAGTAAAGGTTTTCTTGTTGAAGCTTTTCGATTTCTTGGTTGAATGTCTCATAGTCTTTAATGACCATATCTAAAAATTTATCGACTTCTTCTTGTTTATACCCTCTGACACCTGTTTTAAATTCTTTTTCTAAAATTTCTTTCGCAGAAAGCTTTACTTTATCAGCAAGCATCTTTTTCACCTCATATCGTGAATTCATAGTATATTTTTTCAGAAATACGTGACGTTGTCAAATTTTCTCTTGCTTTTAGTCAAAAAACGGATCTTCCGCCTCAACCTGTGCTCTTAGATCATCCATTGTGATATACATAATTGGGTAATCGGTATAGGTTTCAGCTTCTCTGATCATATACTTTGGAGAGCCCTCATGCTCGGGATCATAGAGGACGAGAAGACCATCTGTTTTTTCAATAAAAAAGCGGTTCTTTTGTTTAAATTGTGCCGGACTTTCATACGGTCTATGCGTGACACTTTCTACAAAATCTGTTTGTGCAAGAATGCCTTCATACAACTCTTTATTTTGTTCATTCCAGCGCTCTTCTTGTTCATAAAATGGCGTAATGACAGCAAGTTTTAAAGCTGGATACTCCTCTTGAAGCTCTAACACCACTTCGGCTGTCCAGATTTCAGCACCTAGCTGACCCGATATGAGAACCCATTCCAGCCCCCCTTCGATAAGGGCTGTCAGCCTTTTTTGAAGCTCCGCTTTTATGTATTGAAGTGCAGGCTCGTCTTGTTTGAATATCCCAAGTTCGAATGGCTTGTACCCTGTGACAGCAATAATTTTCATTTTTTCACCTGCTTTTAAAAAAAGGGACTTATAAAAGTCCCATTTCACGTTATCTGTTACAGCAAGGTCCACCGCAGTTAAAGTGTTGATGTGTTGCCGGGTCCACCTGAGAAAACGTATGCGGGAAGTAGTGAACATGTTGGAAGTTTTGATGGTGAACATTTGTCACATGCTGCGGATGGATGTGCGGCACAATTGTTGTTGACTCGCTGTGTGTACAGCAATGATTCGTCGGATGAACAATTGGCTGTGTAACATTTGGCTTGCAATGATGATGGTACATGTAGCATTCCCCTCTCCTTGAATTTCTTACATTAACAATGTATGAATGAAGAGGTGTACATGTACTAATGCATTAACCTATTTTAAAAGTTTGCAAGAAAAACATCTTTATAATTCGAAAACACAAAAGCGACCAAAATGACAACAAGAAAAAACAAGTAAAAAAGACCCTTATACATGCTCTACGCTCCTCATTCAATATCTAACGTTATTTTACAGGATTCGTGACTTTTCTACAATAAAAGTGCTAAACAATTTTTATTTTCGGCCGATAGCCGAACGTTGTCATTTCTTGCGCTTTCCCAGGCAATAATTTTCATTGCCCAGCTTTCCTTAAGAGCCGCTTTTTTCGCTTTTCAAGTTCTTTCATGTCGCGTTCACTTAAAGACGGGAGAGATAATAATGATTGAGTGATCGAAAGAGCTGACGTCGCATTTTTTTGACGATGCTCTTCATACTTCGCAAGCTCTATGCCCGCTTTTAATGCTAAATGGACATCGTTTGATTCAAATAGATCTTTCCATATACGGATAGCTTCATCCCACTGGTTTAATCGTTTGTATTGTAAGGAGAGATCATAAGCCGCTTTTTTCGCATGCTCAAACTCAGCATCCGTTAATTCTCGCAAATGCTTCGTTGCTTCCTGTACATCACGATGAGCAAGATGCCATTTAGCAAGTGCGTATTTCTCATCGTTTTCCTTCACCGCATCCACAGATAATATTTTTTTGGATAGATGAATGTAGAGGCTGATTAACGATAAGACGTCTAGTTCATTATGAGTCAAGATCCCTTCAATCAACTTCGGATTTTGTTCCTTTAGAAAATGAAAATAGATCATCGGTGCCAAGAACCCTGGCGTGTCACCCTCTCGATGGACGTGCAGCTCTTCCTTTTCTACAACAGAAAGAGCCATCCGTTCATATTTGTGCTTCCACAATCGTCTAGATCCGTGCAGAAGATCAAAATGGCCAAATTCCGGAAGTGCAGGTATTTGATCGCGTAATAACGTATGTCTCGTTTTCACTTGCGGCCAATCGAATGATTTTCCATTATATGTAACAAGGGATTCTACGTCCACTTCATTAAGAAAGCTTTTGTACAGCGCTGCTTCATTTCCTGGATTGGTGAGCAGATGCTGTTTCACCACCACTTTGTCTGTAAAAACCCGCGCATGTCCTAGCAAAAAGATCATATTTCCCGTCCCGCCAGATAAACCTGTTGTTTCTGTATCAAAGAAAAACAGCTCGTGCGGCTTGTACCCTTTTGCAGAAAGAGAATGCTGGATCTCACTTTCGTTCCAAGCATCGACGATCTTCGGCAGTTCTGCAAACGAATACAGTCCATGCTGATCACCTAATTGATAGGTGACTTCTCGAATCAGACAGAAAGAGTCCTCAAAGTAGTAAGGAGCTGCACCCAATTGCTCCCACTTTTTTAAAAATGGGATGTTTTCTGCTGTCACAGGTTGAGTTTGTTCTTCTTTTGTTTCCTGCCGCTTTTCATCTGTCTGATTGTGCGAAAGGTGCTTTTTCATTCTGTTTAATTTCCCTTTTAAAGACATGAGAAGGTGTCTCCCTCCTTTTCCTTAAAATACCGACATCAATTCAACGATGCTGCTTTTTCCGCTCACCTCTTTCATTTCCATGCCAATACAGGATGGACAGCCATTCTCACAGCGGCAGCGCTCAATCAGCTGAATGGCCGCACGGGCAATTTCATCAAAACGAGCTTGAACTTCCTTGCTTAAGCCGATTCCGCCAGGATAATGGTCATATAAAAAGACAGTCGGCTTTCCGGTATGAGCTGCTTTAATTTGAGAAACGACATGAATATCTGAACGGTCACACATCACAAAAGCGGGTACAATATGCTGAAGAACATTTGCGATGCCAAGCAGCAGCTGCTCAAGTGTTTTCTCTTCGAATCGACGTTCTGCTTCATGTAATTCAAACCAAGTGGCACTCGTATGAATTTCTTCTTCAGGTAAGTGAATCGGACCGGATCCTATATTTTCACCAGACGATAACCGGATTTTTTTAAAAATCGTCGGCATTGCGTTTACGGTCACATCACCGTAGTGAACAGATACCGCTTCCTTTTCCGTTGTCTGATCAATTTCAAGCACCTTCAATTGAACAGCTAAATTAGCATCTGTATAGTATTCTACATCTACCTGTTTCACATAAGCCTTCAGGTGCTCGTAATCTAGCTTTTCCACTTGATACTGAACGCCTTCATGTAAATAAATCGCTTCATCATGAAGTAACGTCATCGCACTGAATCGATCCATCTCACCAATAATCCGAACATTCGCTACATCTGATTGATCCACAATAACCACATTTTCCTGGCTTGCAGACCGCAGGCTGATGCCATGCGCTGGAAACGATTGATCTGACCAATAATACCGGTTGCCGCTAAAATGAAGAACCCCCTCTTCATGTAAGTATTGCAAGATTTCTTCTACATCCATGCCGCCAAACTGTTCATCCTCTCGAAACGGGAGCTCGTAGGAAGCACATTTGAGATGGTCGACTAAAATAATGAGGTTTTCAGGATTGATTCTGGCTGCTTCAGGCGGTCTGTTAAAGAAATATTCAGGGTGTCTGACGATATATTGGTCAAGGGGTGATGAGCTAGCCACCATGATAATGAGTGCTTCCTCGTGACGCCTTCCAGCACGGCCTGCCTGCTGCCACGTACTTGCTACACTACCAGGATACCCCGTCATGATACATACCTTTAACTGGCCAATATCAACCCCTAATTCTAGTGCGTTCGTGCTGACGACGCCTAGTATATCTCCATCTCTTAACCCCTTTTCAATCACGCGCCGCTCTTTTGGTAAATAGCCCCCGCGATAACCACGAATCGATTTCGGACCAATCTCTTTTTTCACTAGCTCTTGAATATGACTTAAAATCACTTCCACTCTCACTCTGCTTCTAGCAAAGACGATCGTTTGGATTTTTTCTTTTAAGAATGTTTTAGCCAGTTGATTGACAACAGTGGCCGCACTTTGTCTAATGTTTAATGGTTTATTGACGACTGGCGGGTTGTAAAACACAAAATTCTTTTTACCGCTAGGCGCTCCGTTTCGTTCAATGAGGTGCACTTTGCTCCCGGTCAGCTGCTCTGCAAGCTCTTTCGGATTCGCAATCGTTGCGGATGTACAAATAAAGATCGGATCACTTCCGTAAAATGCACAAATTCGCTTCAACCTGCGAATCACATTGGCGACATGACTGCCAAACACGCCTCGATATGTATGAAGCTCATCAATCACAATATACTTCAAATTCTCAAACAAACTGACCCATTTCGTATGGTGAGGCAAAATGGCTGAATGCAGCATATCCGGATTTGTGATGACAATATGTCCTGCCTGCCTGACGCGCTGGCGAACAGCTGGGGAGGTGTCCCCGTCATATGTTTCACTATGAATCGGAATATCCATCTCGTGGATGATTTCGTTTAATTCACTTTTTTGATCCTGCGCGAGCGCTTTTGTTGGGAATAAATAAAGAGAGCGATTGGTCTGGTCTTCTGCGATCGACTGAAGAACAGGCAGATTGTAGCAAAGCGTTTTACCTGAAGCTGTTGGTGTGACAGTGACCACATGCTCCGCGTCCATCACACGTTCAAAGGCTTCCTTTTGATGAATATATAGTTCTTTCACGCCTCGTTTCTCAAGCGCCTTTTTCAGCCTGTCGTTCACTCTTTCAGGAACCGGAGAGGTCTGTGCAGGCTTCGCTTCAATTTCATGCCAATGTTCTACCTGTTCGTCTTTCTTTAATTCTTCTATGAGTTCGTTCATTGTTTTCTTTTTCATATCGCATCACCTCTCATTCATAGTGTACCGAATATTTGTTTGCATGACTAGGCGGCAATTTTTTGATGCGCCGCTCGTGAGCAAATATTTTGATGTGTTGTAACAGTATCTATTACACTTCTATAGTGAAATGATTTTATCAAGGAAGAAGATGATGAGATTGAAAAACGAATTTAAGCCTTTATTTGAACCATTTACATTTCCAGGAGGTGCCTCTATTGACGGCCGGTTGGTCGTTGCTCCAATGACACACTTCGGTTCTCACGAGGATGGCACCATCTCAAAGGAAGAAATTGATTTCATTACAGCTAGATCAAGTGAAATGGGCATGGTCATCACAGCATGTGCGAACGTTACTCCAGATGGAAAGGCCTTTGAAGGACAGCCTTCTATCGCAAGAGATGAAGATATACCTGGTCTGAAAAAACTAGCTTCTGCGATCCAGGCAAAAGGAACAAAAGCCATCATTCAAATTCATCACGGCGGCTCTCAGGCCCTTCCTCATTTAGTTCCAAACGGTGATGTGGTTGCGCCTAGCGATGTGTTCAAAGATGGAAAACAAATTGCACGCGCTTTAAAAGAAGAGGAAATGACTCATATTATCGACTCATTTAAAGAAGCGACAAGACGAGCGATTCAAGCAGGGTTTGACGGCGTGGAAATCCACGGAGCAAACGGGTATTTATTACAGCAATTCTACTCCCCGCATAGTAATCAGCGTACAGATCAATGGGGAGGAAGTGAAGAAAAACGTCTAGCATTCCCTATCGCCGTTGTGGATGCAGTCAAAGAGGCGATCAAGGAGCACGTGACAAAACCATTTATCTTTGGATATCGACTATCCCCTGAAGAACCAGAAACACCTGGTTTAACAATGACAGAGACATTCACGTTAGTTGATGTTCTCAAAACAAAAAAACTCGATTATTTGCATATCTCTTTAATGGAGATTGACTCTAAAGCAAGACGAGGCGCAGATTCTAACAAGACACGTATGGAGCTATTAAAAGAGCGCTGCGGTGATACCCTTCCACTAATCGGTGTTGGCAGCGTCATTACAGCCGACGATGCATTGAGTGCCTACAATCAAGGGATTCCGCTGATCGCTGTCGCACGAGAGCTAATCGTTGATCCTGATTGGGCAAAGAAAATTAAAGAAGGACGAGAAAGCGAGATTGAAACCGTCATTAAACGCAGCCAAAAAGACAAGTACCTGATTCCAGAGGGATTGTGGTCTGTCATGGAAGCGAGTCAAGGCTGGGTCCCGATGGAGGATTAATTTCATTAAAAAAACTACCCTATCATGTGAGGGTAGTTTTTTTGTGCTGCATGATTATTTCACTTTAACCGTAAAGAGCTTAGAGGTCTGTTTTTCCACAGATCCCTTTGGTTCTTTATCAAGTCGTTCGATCAGATCACCATTCATGATCACAATGGGTGTCACTGTGCTTGCTGCTTTCTCTTCAATGAGTTCTAAATCACATGTAATGAGAGGATCACCGGTCTTCACTTTATCCCCTTCTTTTATGTGCGCTTCAAAACCTTCACCATTTAACCCAACTGTTTCAAGTCCGATATGAATCAGAAGCTCAAGCCCTGAGAGTGTTCGAATTCCAATTGCATGTTTTGTATGGAAGAGCTGAATGATTTCACCCTCTACTGGTGACACAATGGTGCCACTTTTTGGTTTGACTGCTACGCCGTCTCCCATCATCTTTTGTGAAAAGACTGGATCTGGTACATCAGTCATATCCATTAACTCTCCATCAGCTGGAGAATAAATGACTTCTTCCTTTACATCATCTTGGTTTTTTCCGAAACCGAATAATTTTTTCAGCAATGTCAATTTGCTCCCTTCAAGCTTTGCTCCTAGATCTATTCAGCGTATGAAACTTACGCTCATACACCTTGCTTCATTCAACACTATTTAATCATAATTTTTTCCGCTCATCAATTGATAACCGCCTGAGCCCTTTTTGCATAGGCTGTAGATGAGAGGTGATTTAAATGAAACAAGAAGACGAAAAAAAACATGAATTGTTGGCAAACGAGGAAATTCTGCATGAAGCAATTGAACAATTTTTTGCATCCTCCCCGTTTCACGAAATTTTAAATAGTGCGGAGGCGCTCATGACCACATCCCATTCACTTGCATCGATTACAACCGATGTGACAGAAGATGATCAATTTGTGTATATTGAGATCCAATTTCCAGACCATTTTGTCGAAGGTGATATTGCGCTAGAAGTCAAAGCCCAATATTTACACTTATCGGTACAGGAGAAAATCAAAACGGACACGACTTCCTCCTTTTCTAGCTTTACCAAAACCATTTTAATGCCTGCAAAAATAGATGAAACAAACATGAAGAGTGTGTGGAAAGATCAGTCACTTCGCGTGACCGCACCAAAGCAAATAACCCAATAGATGCTTCTATTGGGTTTTGCTATGCTTTAAAAATGCTTGTAAATCCTTTCGCCAATGACCCCACTTGATTCATCGTACTCATCATTTGCCCAGCTGTATCAAACAATTTGTTAAAGTCGTATTGCCCATTCGTCTTTTTGAACTGTGACAGCACACTTTTAAATTGAGATGATTGCTGTTTTTGCGGTCTTGGCAAAGGATAAGGATTCATAGGCTGCTGCATGGGCATCATGCCTGACTGCTGCATTTGCGGCTGATTGATTGCTTCTGGCTGCTGAAAAGGCTGGAAATTCTCTTGGTATCCATAAGGCGGTTGATAGGCAGCAGATGGCGCCTGGCTCATTCCAGCTTGATATGGAGGCATGAAATATTCTGGAGGCTGCGGAGGCTGCTGCATGTCTGAATACGGTAAAGGACCTTGCTGGAATTGATTGAATTCATATGGCTGCTGGTTTGAATAAGGGAACATATATCTCGCTCCTCGCTCTCAAAACATATTGATGTCACTCATATATTATGATCAAAAACAGAAGGTGTGCCTAAAGCAGCCATAAGAAAAACGCAGGATATTTCATCAGCTGCGCTTTTTGATTTCTTCTATTAGAAGGTTCATTGTGTAAATCACCGACTCAACTAAATTTTTCACACGGGGTGCGTGCTGTTTGCCAAAATAAGATTGCAGAACAACCTCTTTTCCATTTTCTTGTACGGCTTCAAGCTGTTCTTGATGTAAGTATCTAGGTTTGGCCTGATGAATAAACGAGATGGCAGCGGTGAGCCACTCTTCCATTTGCTTGTCAAATTTGACAACGGCCGGCTGAATGTCCTTGTAAAAATCATATGATGGATATTCCTCTTCAGCCTTTCCCTTTTGGTACTGCTCATATGCTTCTTCGATCCATATTCTCAGCTCTTGTGTATGTTCAAGTAATGTTTGATTATCCAAAGTGTTCACCTCTATGAACATCCTATCAAACGTTTCCTTATTGCTCAAATATGAAAGCTACCCAGCGTGATATGCCGGTCTTGCCATCAGTTTATACTCTGCTTCATGAATCTTACATTCACAATCCTTCACTTCTGATTCAAGCCGGTCAATGATTTGTTCTTGCTCCTCTTTGACTGCGTATGTTGTTTGCTGGACAGCATGAGACAGCTCAGCTTCCACTGCATCAATTTTCCGCTCGATTTCCTCTAACAACTGCATAATGGATTCTTTTGATACAAATTCGCTCATCATCAGATTCCTCCTTTATCGTCTCTCGTTACATTCTCTTTTCTTTCACACCCTCCTTCACACATGACAAAACTAGAAGCAAATCGCCAATCTAAGTGAAGATGAGCGCTATTTCTTCATTTTCGACATGTGCTTGTCCTTCTTTGTATGATTGCGTCCGATTCTGTAAATTCTAAGGACAAAGGAGGTAGATTTCATGAAAAAGCAGCCAGCACCAAAAGAGCAAAAGCCGAAAGAGAAAGAAAACAGTACAGATCAGCTTGATAAAAAGCTCGGCGGCCCTAATCGTCCATCCACGTAAAAAAGCAGGTACCCCCTGCTTTTTATTTATGCAGAAAATAGTGCTCTAATGAGAAAAGAAAGCGAAGCTGCCTTTTTTTATGGAAATACCAGTCGGTCAACTCGATTTGTTTTGGTAACGGTTCTGCATCGAATAAGGCTGGATTCAATTTCCTTTGAAACCAATCTTCCCGTTGATCGTCTAATGAATGTGTCATCACCGGATAAACCGTTCGAAGAAAAGGTGTTGACCTTCTAGCGATCCCTAAAAACGGTTCAAAATCAAACCGAGACCCCGTATGAGGAACGGTATGCAAAAAATGATAAAAATCCGAAAATAAGTCGGCTCGAAATAATAGTTTCGCTAATTTTTTTCCTAATGTAATGCGCTCCTTTACATGGGAAAACTTTCGTATAGTTAACCCGTACAAATGCCCGTCCACCGTTGGAAAAACGACGGTTTGAAAATGTCCCCACTCGCTGAAAAGATATTGAATCGAGTGAAAAACATTCTTTTTCAGAAGAGGATTTTGTATAATAGGAGATTGTATAGTATATTGTTCATTTATGATGAGTGCATAAAGCAGGCGCTCTGTGTCACGCTTTAGCCAAAAACGTTCCCACTCAGCGCTCATAAAACGAGACACGCAAAAATATGGAAGCAGATGAAATAAAGGTTTGCTGCAACGCTTTGACCATTCATACAAGAGAAGCTGCGGGTAAGCATCTGAAAAGATCAGCCAATTCGCTCTTTCATATGCTGTGAAAAATAGGTGTCCCTGCTGATCAGTTAAACCTGGATGAAAGAGCTCGCCCTTTAAATCCGTCATGGACCAACCAGCATTTCTCGATACAAAGGAAGCAAGCAGTGACCATTTCATTTCTGGATGGCGGTCATAAAAGCGCTTGTAAGCATTTGTCCTCGTCAGGTTGTCCTTATTTTTCGCTTTCGTTTCTCGTAAAATATGCTGAGTAATGATGTACTCTTCTTGTGACAACATGGTGATCTCTCCAATACAAAATGCATTAAAAGGAGGCTGAAACTTGATGATTCGGTATCCAAACGGAAAATCGTATCAGCCCATTCAACAAATTGGGACAAAAAAAAGAATCAGCGGCGAATCCTCTTATAGTAATCGCGGGATGACGCTTGAAGCTGATTTAAATGAAACCAACCAGTACTATTTGGTCAACGGGATCGCAGTCATTCATAAAAAGCCTACCCCAGTTCAAATTGTAAATGTGGATTATCCGAAAAGAAGCGCTGCTGTCATCAAAGAAGCTTACTTTAAACAATCATCCACAACAGACTATAACGGGGTGTATAAAGGGCGCTATATAGACTTTGAAGCAAAAGAAACCAAAAGCACAACCTCGTTTCCGCTCAAAAATTTTCATGAGCACCAAATTGAGCATATGAAACAGGTTGAAAAGCAAAGCGGTATTTGTTTTGTTATTATATCCGCATTTGGCTCCGTTTATTATTTGTCCGCTTCTGACCTCTTCTTCTTTTGGGAGCGCCAGAAGCAAAAAGGCCGTAAATCCATTAGCAAAGAGGAATTATTGGAAGCTGGCCACTTAATGACACTTGGATATTCGCCAAGAATTGATTATATTAAAGTAGTGGAGACACTTCATTTTTCGGATGAAAGTGAGCAATATTTACGTTCGAAAAAGGTTTAACACGAAAGGTTGAGATGTGATGTCTGATCAATTTACAAGTCGTGAACAGCGACGTAAAGCAAGTCAAGAAAACAATAAGAAGCAAAAGAACAAAAAAGGCAAAAAGAAAGCAGGTCTATTTAAAAAAATATTTTTATCTTTACTCGTGATCGGTCTTCTTTGTTTAGTTGCCGGAATCACAACTTTTGCCGTTTTTGCATCAAGCGCTCCTTCTATTGATGATAGTAAGCTCAAAACACCGTATTCTTCAAAGCTTTATGATAAAGACAAAAAAGTGTTTGCAGAAGTCGGTGCAGAAAAAAGAACGTATGTCTCGATTAAAGATATACCCGATGTGGTAAAAGAAGCGTTTATTGCGACTGAAGATGCACGTTTTTATAAACACCACGGGATTGATCCAATCCGTATTGGCGGTGCACTTGTCGCAAACGTCGAGGACGGTTTTGGTGCTGAGGGTGGAAGTACGATTACACAGCAGGTTGTGAAAAACACCCTTCTTAACAACCAAAAGACATTAAAGCGTAAAGTACAGGAAGTATGGCTCTCGATTCAGCTTGAGCAAAAATACTCTAAAGATGAAATTTTAGAAATGTATCTAAACCGAATTTTCTTCACGCCTCAGGCTTATGGCGTTGGAAAAGCGGCTGAACAATTTTTCGGTGTCACAGATTTAAATAAACTAACCGTTGCACAGGCTGCCACACTTGCAGGTATGCCGCAGAGTCCTTCTGCCTATAACCCAGTCAAACATCCTGAGGCAGCGGAGAAACGACGTAATATCGTTTTAAGCCTCATGAAAAAACAAGGCTACATTACAGAGAAAGACTATGACGTTGCAAAAGCAACACCTGTCAGCAAAACCGTCGTCTCAGCTGATAAATATAAAAGCCAAAACTCAAGTAAGTACTCTGCTTATATTGAAGAAGTCATGGAAGAAGTACAGAAAAAAGCCAAAGTTGATGTATCAACAGATGGATTAAAAATCTATACATCACTTGATCGAAAAGCACAGGATCACCTAGATGATATTATCAATGGAGATGCTGCTGGATTTACGAAAGGCATGCAGGCGGGTGTCACCCTGCTTGATACGAAAAATGGTGAAATTCGTGCTATTGGCGGTGGACGTGATGTACCAGCCGGCGGATTTAACTATGCGACTGATGCAAAACGCCAGCCAGGATCTACAATCAAACCAATCTTAGATTACGGTCCTGTCATTGAAAACAAAAAATGGTCAACATATCAGCAAATTGATGATGCACCGTATACGTACTCAAACGGTACACCGATTAATAACTTTGACAGAAGACATTTAGGGAAAATGTCGATGAGAAGTGCTTTGGCACAATCACGAAACATCCCTGCCCTAAAAGCATTCCAAGAAGCAGGCACAGACAATGCCGTTCAATTCGCCAATAACTTAGGCATGGACTTACCGTCTGATATTCCAGAGTCCTACTCAATCGGTGGATTTGACGAAGGGGTCTCCTCCCTGAAGATGGCTGGAGCATTTAGTGCATTCGGTAATAACGGATACTATAACGAACCGCATGCTGTCACGTCTGTTGAGTTTAATGATGGAACAAAGCTTGACCTTACGCCAGATTCTAAAGCGGCAATGAGTGATTACACAGCATTTATGATCACTGATATGCTGAAAACAGCTGTACAATCTGGAACAGGTACACTTGCACAAGTACCGAACGTTCAAGTAGCTGGTAAAACAGGTACAACCAACTTTACACAAGATGATATGAATAAATACAATATCCCTTCTGGCGGTGCGAAAGATTCGTGGTTTGTCGGTTATACGCCGCAATACACAGCAGCTGTTTGGACCGGAATCGGTAACTCAAAGGATGCGGATGGCAAAATGTGGCTCACAAATTACGAGCAGCGCGTTGCCAAAATCGTCTTCCAGCGATTAATTTCTCAAATTGATGATGGAAGCGGCTCATTTGAAAAACCAGACAGCGTCGTTGAAGCGACCATTGAAAAAGGATCAGATCCAGCAAAATTAGCCGGACCAAATACACCAAGTGACAAGAAGACAACAGAATACTTCGTGAAAGGGACTGTTCCAACAAAAGTTTCTGACACATTTGAGAAAAAAGAAGCCGATAAGCCATCTGACTTAAAAGCGGTGTATGATGAAGAGAAAAAATCCATCACACTGACTTGGGGCTATGATGACGACGCAGATGCCACATTTAATGTGAAGCAGGCTGTCGATGACGGCGGCTATAAAGAAATTCAAAACAGTTCTGCTAAAGAAGCGGTCATCTCTGATGTGAAGCCTGGCTCCACATATAAGTTCCAAGTGACAGCGACTGTAGAGGATGTCACAAGTAAAGCGGCTTCTACCTTCCTCACCATTAAAGATGACGAAGATGAGGAAGAAAAAGCGGATGATGAGAACAAAGAAGAAGAGCCGCAGCAGCCTGATGATGAACAGACAGATCAGACTGACGATAACAAAAATCAAAACCCAGGCACTGATGAGCAGAAGCCAGATGATAAAAAGGATCAAGATCAAGGTGGAAATACGGAAAACGGCAATGACAATTCCGATAA
Organism: Bacillus sp. SIMBA_154; assembly: GCF_046536015.1. Taxonomy (NCBI): domain Bacteria; kingdom Bacillati; phylum Bacillota; class Bacilli; order Caryophanales; family Bacillaceae; genus Bacillus; species Bacillus sp. SIMBA_154. Next base: position 306,673 of record NZ_JAWJBV010000001.1, on the reverse strand, counting down.
TGGCTCAGACAGTACAAATGGGAACAGCAACTCACAGAGTGATGCCAATAAAGATAAAAAGAAAGATGACGAGAAAACCAATTCTCAAAGCTCAAATGCCCAGTCAAATTCTACTTCTCGAAAAGAAGGCGAATAACGAAAAAGCACTTGCCATATGAGGCAAGTGCTTTCAGATTGTTGACAAAGGGCTAAAATGAACTTTATTTTAGCCCTTTGTCTTCTTTTCAGCGTGATAGAAAACCTTTGCACGAGTACCGGAGCGGAGCGAATTTGACATTCGTGAGCACCGGAGCGCAGACCTGACACCGAATGCGAGGGTTTGTCTACACGCTGAGCACTTGCCATATGAGGCAAGTGCTTTTTTTAACGTTGTTGTTTTAATTTTTTGAGTGCTTCGTATTTTCCATACTGCTTTTTTAATTCTGTATATAGCTCGTCCAGTTGAATAAAGCAGTGATATTGAGTAGGCTTCAGTAAAATGAACTCTAATCGTTCCGTCCAATTAATAGGAGCAACAGGAAATGTTTCTTGTTTGATGTCTTCCCATTCGAGCGTTTGAAGCCTCTTCCCTTTGATCCAGTAAAACATCGCAACCATACTGACGATTCCTTGCAGCATATCATCCTCTTCACAGCGGGATTTTCTTGTTTGAAAACGAGGAAGCATTTTTTCTTTTAATTCATTCCATAGTTCGAACATCACAGGAATAAATTCTTCTGTTTTCTGCCACGGAAGCTCGCCTGTTAAAGGCTCTGAAGAGAGGTCAAATGCGAGTGGATTGGCTCTAAGTATATCCATTCGTTCGCCTTTTATCGCTATCTTTTTCTCTTTTAGCTTTTCGACATATGAGGTGAATACAGCTGACCCGCTCATGCCAGCTTCACCAGCCCTTTTTTCAGCCTCTTCTGTCCTTCTCTACACATATCAAGAAGCGGACAGGACTCGCACTGCGGCCGCTGCGCCTTGCAATGATATCTGCCAAAAAAGATCAGGCGGTGATGCGTCACAGACCAATCTTCTTTTGGCACCTTTTTCATTAGGGTTTGCTCTACTTCAAGAACAGAATCCTTCCACCGGCAAATCCCAAGGCGCTTGCTGACTCGTTCTACGTGTGTGTCTACAGCAATGGCCGGCACTCCAAAAGCGACAGATACGACGACATTTGCCGTTTTTCGGCCAACACCAGGAAGCTTGACAAGCTCATCCCGGTCCTTTGGCACTTCACCGCCATATTCTTCAATCAGCATTTTGCTCAATTTTTGAATATTTTTCGCCTTATTCCGATAAAGGCCAATTGAGCGAATATCTTGCTGCAATTCTTCAAGCGGTACACTTAAGTAGTCTTCTGGTGTTTTATATTTTTGAAATAAAGTTTTGGTCACTTTGTTCACAAGTACGTCTGTACATTGAGCGGAGAGTGCGACAGCGATCACAAGTTCAAACGGATTTGAATGAACAAGCTCACACTCAGCCTCTGGAAACATATCTCCTATAATATCTAAGCACTCATTGATTTGTTTTTTTGATAACATGCCTTCTCCTTTATTGGTTATTGTTCCAGCCAATTATAAAAAGGAACTTGTCGTTTATAAGATGAAGTCTCTTCTTTTGAAGGTGTGGCTTTTTGCTGTGAACGGAAATGCTGGCTATGCTCTTTCGCTTCTTCCGCTGTTTTCAGCCCTTTCTTTTTCCACTCAAATAAAATTCGATCGATATAACGGAAATTTAATTTCCCTGATAAAACCGCTTCTCTAAGTGCTAAACGAATCATCGCCGCATCATGATGATCTTGATCCATCCAGATAGAGAGTGTTTCTCCTTCAAGAGGAGACAGCGGTCTGCCGAATTCATCTTCAAATAGTGCATATAAAGACTTTTCAGCCTGCACATGATTCTTTTGTGCTTCTTTCGCCTGTTTTGCTTCTAAAAAGTCATACAGCACGCCCCATAAAGGCTCTACTGAATACCGGTCATGCTGAATACCTGATCTGTCTTCAAACGGCTGAATCGAAATAAACCCCTTTTGGATTAAATGCTGCACCATATACGCACACTCTTCAGCAGAAATGGTCATGCCATGAGAAAGCTCTTCAAATGTTTGAAAGAAAACGCCTTGTTCTTCATTCATTTTAATCTTTAGCATCACCATCATTTGTGATTCATTCAGTCCTAACTGCTCATAATGAGCAATCAGCAAATTAGGCAAACTTGTCGAACCCATTTGCTGCATATTAATAAATTGCTGCCTATTCATCGGATACACCTCTTCACTTTAAGTATATCACGTTTTATTTCACGTGCCCTCCTAAAAAGACGTTTGAAAAAGCCTCCATATGTTGGAGGCTTTACGTCTTAAGGATATAAACGGTTTAATAATCTTGGGAATGGAATGGTTTCACGCACATGCGGCGCTCCGCTAATCCAAGCAACTGTTCGTTCAAGTCCAAGACCAAAACCTGAATGCGGGACAGAACCGTATTGTCTTAATTCTGTGTACCATTTGTAAGTTTCTTGATCTAACCCGTGTTCTTTTAGTCTTGCTTCAAGCAGCTCAAGATCATGAACACGCTCAGAGCCGCCGATAATCTCTCCGTAGCCTTCTGGTGCAATTAAGTCTGCACAAAGGACTACGTCATCACGGTCTGGTGCTGGCTGCATATAAAACGGTTTTAATGAAGTTGGGTAATGAGTGATAAACACTGGTTTATCATAGCTTTCGGCGATTGCTGTTTCATGAGGCGCTCCGAAGTCATCTCCCCATTCAATATCATCAAATCCTTTATCCTGTAAGAATTTGACCGCTTCATCATAAGTGATGCGCGGGAATGGTGCTTTGATATTTTCTAATTTAGCTGTATCACGGCCAAGTGTGTGCAGCTCCACTTTACAGTTTTCGAGTACACTTTGAACAACGTGAGACACATAATTTTCTTGATACTCAAGGTTTTCATTAAATTCTACAAAAGCCATCTCAGGCTCGATCATCCAAAACTCGATTAAATGGCGTTTTGTTTTAGATTTTTCAGCTCTAAATGTTGGGCCAAATGAGAATACTTTTCCGAGTGCCATCGCAGCAGCTTCCATGTAAAGCTGTCCACTTTGAGAAAGGTACGCATCTTCATCAAAATATTTAGTAGCAAACAGCTCAGTTGTTCCTTCAGGTGCACTTCCTGTTAAAATGGGCGGATCCACTTTCACGAAGCCTTCTTGATGGAAAAACTCATATGTAGCACGAATAATTTCGTTACGGATTTTCATAATGGCATGCTGTTTTTTTGAACGAAGCCATAAATGACGGTGATCCATTAAGAATTCTGTCCCGTGCTCTTTTGGTGTAATTGGGTAATCAGTTGCTTCGTGAATCACTTCAATGGATTTCACTTGTAATTCAAAACCAAGTGGTGAACGCTCATCTTTTGTCACTTGTCCTGTCACATAGACAGATGTTTCTTGTGTGACTGATTTCGCAAGCTTAAAGACATCCTCTTCCACTTCTGCTTTTACAACGACTCCTTGAATAAAGCCTGTCCCGTCACGCAGCTGCAAGAATGCAATTTTTCCGCTTGAACGTTTATTGGCAATCCATGCGCCGATTGTTACTTCTTCATCGACGTGTTTGAACACTTGATTAATAGTTGTTTTCAACATATTTCCCTCCAAAGCCAGAAAGAAACTCACCTTTTTAATAGGTGTGATTCTTTTTTCATACATTTTATTATAACCGTTCTAAATCAGCATGGTCAACGCAAGACAGGAGAAACTACGGTGTTAAATTTTTTTCCACTCGTCCTGTTGTAAAATCGACATAGCTGAAGCTATATTGGTTGTTCTCATTTAAGTACGTCACTTCCCAAAGGAGTACGTCACCTTCTCTTGCTAATTTGACATCCTTTACCTTAGAAACGGTGTTCTCCTTTTGAACAGCTTGTACTGCTTGGTTTGAGGTAATGCCTTCTTTTGCTTTTTTTTCGATCACTTTTTCTTTTTTGCTGGCAGGTACCCACACATAGGTCGTTTCATTTTGTTTGTTTTTTCCTTCAACAATAAATTGTTTTTCTTTCCCAACAAAGGTTTCCACTTGCTCGACCTGTACTATTTTTGCTTGTTCTTTTGCTCGTTCAATCGCTGCCTCATGACCTTGTTCTTTTTGCCCCATGGCAATCTGATAAATCCATGCAAAGCTGATGATGCCAATGAGTAAAACGAGAGCCACAACGGACGAAATAATCCAGACTATTCTTTTCATGTCAAGCTTCCCCTATGTGCGATATATTGTAAATATCGCTTGATTTTGATCTAATTGATCTAATGCTAACCCAAACATCAGATCTTCTCTTTTCAGCGTTCTGTTCAACAAATCAACGATTTTGTATAGGTCTTCTGAATGCTGAATGTGAACAGTTGAAAGTACCTCTATTTTACTTTCCACTTCTCATTCCTCCTCGGTACGTAAATATTGTTAGTCATACTTTTCTGCGCGGGAACCGATACTATTTTTACAACGGAACACAAAAAGCCGTTACGATAAATTAACTCCAAACCCACACCAGCTAAAGGCCGCTTATGACAGCGGCTTTTCGTTGTTTAGCTTCTCTATATACGCCGCAAGTGATTCCTTTGACATCTCATGGACAGGTGCATGAGGAAGTGATTCTAAAAAGAGTTTTCCATATGAAGCGGTTTTCACTCGGCGGTCTAAGATCAGCAATGTACCTATGTCCTTTTCAGAGCGAAGCAGGCGTCCTGCGCCTTGCTTGAAGGTTAAGACAGCTTCTGGAAGAGCAACGGCTTTAAACGGATTCTTCCCTTGTTTTTTAGCTGCTTCGCATTTTGCTTCAATGAGCGGTGAATCAGGCGGCCGGAAAGGAAGACGTGCCATAATGACAGTCGTCAGCTCAGAGCCTGGAAAATCGACTCCCTCCCAAAAACTACCCGTACCAAGTAAAATGGCTTGCTTTGCTAATTTGAACATTTTCGTCAATTTCACAGGGCTTCCACCTGTCAGACCTTGAGCAAACAGGGCTGATTGCATGCCTCCTGTTCTCAGCTCTTCATACACTGCTTTTAACATTTCATGTGAATTAAACAAGACCAATATCTTCGCTTTATGCTGCTTTTCCATGATCTTAATATATCCTGCTGCTTGCTTCACATAGTCTCGTTCATCACGGTTTGTAATTGGCGGCATGTCAGCCGGTACAATAACCTTGAGCTGTTTTTCAAGTTCAAAAGGTGAATCAATTTGGACAAGGTGCGGGTAAAAATCTTGCAGGCCAAATCGCTCTAAGCAATAATCAAAGCGATGGTTGACTGTGAGTGTTCCTGATGTGAGAACCACACTTTTTTTGTTCATAAAAAATAGATCAGCCAAAAGCTCCCCTGTATCTAGCGGCTGTGCATGCATAAAGACAGCATTTTTGGCACCCTTTGCATCAATTTCTATCCAAACCGTTTCATCGTTTTTCGGTTCAAAAATAAACCGGTACAGCGTACTGCAAAATGTATGCATAAACGACATGACTTGATCGTATTCCTCTGCTTCAAAGGCAAAGTGTTCTGTCAGCTGATCACTTTTATGAAGAAGCTCGTTTTTTTGCTGCTCATACAGCTTCTCACAAGCAATTAACAAGGAACAAAGCTTACTTGCTGTCTCTTTAATCCGTTTCCACTGAGCATGCTTTGAATGATGACGTACTCTATAAATGAGACGATTGATGTCTGCTTTTGGTTTTGTCCTTTTGACAAAAGAATGCACTGTGCTAAAGAAAGCGTCACTTTCCATTTGAAGCTGATTGAGATATTCATCCATTTCGATAAAGGTATCTGTCGATAAACCTGCACCGTGAAATCTCTTTTTCAGTTTCTTTAACAGTCCGCCTTGTAAGGAGCCAATCTGTGTTAATTTCGCATGAAGCTGGATATAAGATGCATTGTCCCCTAGTGTTTCATTGGCTGTTTTCTCAAATTGATGGGCTTCGTCAATCACATATACGTCTGCATGCTGAAAGATAGACGATGCCTCGGTTTGTGATAAGAGCAGGCGGTGATTCGTTAAAATTAAATCAGCTGTTTTTGCTCTTCTTTTGGCGCGTTCATAAAAGCAATATTCTTTAAAGCGGCGCTTTTTCGATGTAAACGGCATGTGCACACAGGAAATTCGATCTTTTATATTTGCAGCACCTGACGGTAAATTCAGTTCAGATAAATCACCCGTCTCTGTTACAAGGAGCCACATTAATATTTGCGCTTTTGTTAAGACAACATCATAGTTATCATCTTCCTCATGGAGTACGTGCTCAAACTTATCTAAACAAATATAATGTGCTCGTCCTTTGAATACACAGGCAGCTGGCTCAAATGGGAGCAATTGATTTAAAAGCGGCACATCACGCTGAAGCATTTGCTGCTGCAAAAGAATGGAATATGTACTAATAATGACAGGTTTTCCTGATTTCTTTGCCTCTAAAGCAGCTGGAATGAGATAAGCCAGTGTTTTCCCGATTCCTGGTGCCGCTTCAATTATAGCGTAGGCCCTTTCATGAAACACGTCTCTGACTTTATTCATCATCGTGAGCTGGCCTTCTCTTACTTCATAGCCTTCTAACGTTTGCGGAAGCTTCTCTTTTATCTCCTCAAACAGCTTTTCGTCGTCTGCGCCTACTGAATGTGTCGTATCATTTGTGCGATTGGTCACATCTTTTACAGCAAAAGAGCCGACTTCCACCAAAGAATCTTCCTGACTAGAATGACTCGTTTCAAGCTGCTTAATTAAAAGTCCAATATCACTTAAAAGATATGAGGATAATCTGCGCAGCTGCTTTAACACATTTGGCGGTGTATGTTTTAATTGGTGTAACAAGGTTAAAAATAACATGGCAGTAACTTCCGCATCACTATCCGCTCGGTGCGGGTGGTCATGTGGAAGCATGAGCTCTTCACTTAATTCAGTTAACTTGTAACCTTCAAGCTCAGGATAAAGAATTCTAGAAATCTCAACCGTATCAATCGCTAGCACATCCAGCTCATTTTTCCCGCATGCTTTTAGTTCATCATTTAAAAAGTTCAAGTCAAAATGAACATTGTGCGCAACAAAATAAGCGCCATGTATGAGGTCATACACCTCTTGGGCAATATCCTCAAAAAACACCGCATCGTCAACCATGTGCTGCTGAATGCCTGTCAGCTGTTCAATAAATCCAGGGATCGCCTTCCCTGGGTTCACATATTTTGAATACCGTTCGACAATTTGTCCATTTTCAATGACCACCGCAGCAATTTGAATGATTTTATCACCCTTCTTTGGTGAATTCCCGGTGGTTTCAATATCAACGACAACAAACCTTTGATCGGTCATAAAATGGACACCTCAATTCCTCGTTCCACTCGAAGTGAAACACGCTCTGGGCAATATAACTGAAACAGAACAGCTTCTTTTCATGAAACTGTCCTGTTTCCATGTAGCGTGCGTTATAAAATCGTTCTCGCAGGCTCTTGCCCAATCATTTGTTCAATTTGATTTTGTTTATTTAACACGACCACTTTGGGTGTATGTGTCTTTGCTTCTTCTTCTGACAACATCCCATAAGCGATAATGATGACTTCATCCCCTGGCTGAACCAATCTTGCTGCCGCACCATTTAGACAGATGACACCGCTTTTTCTTTTACCAGGAATAATATATGTTTCAAGTCTCGCTCCATTGTGATTATTGACAATTTGCACTTTCTCATTTGCCATCATGCCTGCCGCATCAAGTAAATCTTCATCAATTGTAATACTGCCTACATAATGTAAGTTTGCTTCTGTCACAGTCGCTTTATGGAGTTTAGAGGTCATAAAGGTTCTATACATGTTTTTCACCGCTTTCAGGAACATGGAAAATCACATTATCAATCAGTCTTGCGCGTGAGAATTTCACTGCAATCGCAATAATGACCTTACCTGCTAGTTGTTCAAGTGGTTCTAGTTGTGGATATGAGTAGATCTCAATATAATCAATTTCTCCACTTGTTTGAAGAAGCTCCTCTTCAACCATCTGATACATACGATGTAAATCACGTTCACCTTTTTCAACAGCTGCCTGTCCTTTTTTTAATGCCCGGTATAGAGCGGGTGCTTCTTGTCTTTCTGTTTCAGACAAATAGACATTCCTTGAGCTTTTTGCTAAACCGTCTTCTTCTCGAACCGTTGGAACAGACACAAGGTGAAGGTCGAAGAAGAAATCCTTGATCATCGCATCGATCACAGCGACTTGCTGTGCATCCTTTAGACCAAAGTATACATTTGTTGGTGAAACAAGATGAAATAGCTTTGTGAGCACAGTGACAACGCCGTCAAAATGCCCTGGGCGTTTCTTCCCGCATAAGACATCTGTCCGTTTTTGAACCGTCATCGTAATTGATGGTTCATTTTGATACATTTCCTTCACATCAGGTGTAAATAAAATATCCACTCCTGCTTCTTCTGCAAGGCGCTGATCTCTTTTGATATCCCTTGGATACGATTCAAAGTCTTCGTTCGGTCCAAATTGCAAAGGATTGACAAAAATGCTCATCACCACGATGTCATTTTGATCTCTTGCCTCTTTCGCCAAAGTCAGATGCCCTTCATGAAGAAAGCCCATCGTTGGTACAAAGCCAATGGAATACTGCTTTTCTTGATGCTGCTTGATCAGTTCTTTTAGCTCATGAATATGGGTGACAACGTTCATTTTTTGATTCCCCCATATAAACCATCAAGGACTTCTTCTTTGATATGAAATGTGTGCGTGTCCTCTGGAAATGTACGTGCTTTTACTTCTTTCGTATATTGAATGAGCGCTTCTTCTAGTACAGCATCAATTTGCGCGTATTGTTTCACAAATTTAGGTGTTCTAGACACCCCGTATCCTACCACATCATGGTAAACGAGAACTTGTCCGTCTGCCTCAGCTCCTGCACCAATTCCAATGACAGGGATCTTCAGCATGTCGCTAATGCGTTTTGTCAATTCACCAGGTACGCATTCTAGCACAAGTGCAATTGCACCTGCTTCCTCACATTTCAGGCTATCTTCAATCAATTTTTGAGCACTCTCGTGGTCTTTCCCCTGTACTTTATACCCGCCAAGCACACCAACTGATTGAGGTGTGAGGCCTAAATGACTGACAACAGGAATTCCGCCTCTTGTTAAAGCCTGAATGGATTCAAACACGCCATCTCCGCCTTCTAGCTTTAAGGCATCAGTACCGCTTTCTTGCATCATCCGTGCTGCGTTTTTCATCGTTTCTTCTAATGAATAATGATAAGACATAAATGGCATATCGGTCACAATAAATGTGTCTTTTGCGCCTCTTTTGACTGCTTTTGTGTGATGGATCATATCATCCATCGTGACTTGTACTGTGGAATCAAGACCAAGTACAACCATCCCAAGTGAGTCACCAACTAAAATCATGTCGACTTCCGCTTTTTCCGCTTGTTTTGCAGCTGGATAGTCGTATGCTGTCAGCATCACAATCGGTTCGTTTTGTTCTTTCATTTTGAAAAAATCTAGTTTTGTCTTCATTTGTTCCTCCTCATTCTGGAGAGGAGATGGCTTGCCTCGCATCACATGTTCTTTTCTCTCATGCGCGGCGAATCATCCCTCTGTCCAAGTCCCTTAGGATCAAGGCAGAAATTGATCAAATTTTTCTTCCTAACAGGTACAGTTCTTTTACAGATACTGCCCACACGAAGTATATCAAAAATGCACCGGGTGTTCCACTTAAGTTGACTTGATCTCTATGTCTGCGGAATAGATTTTTTGGATACCATCCGCCGTTTCCAGTAATAAGACACCTTCATCATTGATTCCGATTGCCGTTCCATTATATTGCCCATTGACGGTGCGTGCGACAATACGTTTACCGATGGTCATCGCAAACGATTCCCATAATTGTTTGATCGGGGCAAATCCATGCTTCATATAATCGTCATACCTTTTTTCAAAGGTAGACATGATGTTTTGAATCAGTGCAGCTCGATCTACTTTTTCATTCAGTTCCATTCGCAAACTTGTGGCGATATCCTTTAATTCATCAGGAAAGTCACCAGCTGTTTGGTTCACATTAATGCCTGGACCAATAATCACCGCGTGAACCTGGTCAGCTTCTGCTTTTAATTCAGTTAGAATGCCAACAACTTTCTTTCCGTTTAACAGAATATCATTTGGCCATTTAATCGATGGACTGAGTCCTGTTTGATGTGCGATTGCTTCTGTGATGGCTACAGATGCTAAAAGCGTCATTTGCGGCGCTTTGTGCAGTGGAATTTCAGGACGGATGATCAAACTCATCCAAATGCCTGTCCCATTTGGTGAATGCCACATTCTTTGAAGGCGCCCTTTTCCGCTTGTCTGATGATCACTGACAACAAGCGTGCCGTGGGGCGCTCCTTCATTGACAAGATCATGGGCAATCAGCTGAGTTGAAGCGACTTCTTCTTGAAAGTATATGTGCCTGCCAAAACCCTCTGTTTCCAGACCAAAAAGAATTTCATCCTCACTAATTTTGTCCGGTTTACGAAGCAGGCGGTATCCTTTTCTCCTGACGGCTTCTACTTCATAGCCCTCTTTTCGCAAATCCTCTATATGCTTCCATACAGCCGTTCGGGAGCAGCCAAGCTCATCACATATTTGCTGGCTCGAGACAAAATCTTGATCAGATGTTGTAAATAGTTCAATTAATCGTTTTCTAATTGCTGATCGCATGCTATGAGCCACTCCTCTATAGCTTCTTTTCGGTTTTCCAAACGGTTTTGCAGAACCGCTTTTTTCACGACATGAAGCTCTTCCGCAATCCATTTACCGGATGCCTTCTGCCGAAAGGCCATTAAATCTTTTCCTGAAACAGCAAGGTCTTGGAGCTTTTTAATAGGCAGCGCATCGTATGAATGCTTCGCCGCCTCCAGCTCGTCAAAGAAAATGCGGCGCTCATGTTTTAACTGCGTGATTTTCAAACTAGATAATAGCACGTGTTCACCAGCTTCAAACATCTTCTCCGCATTCCAGTCACAATCGACGTATTGGCTCATGGCCACAGCGTCTTTCAATAGCTTTGTTGACAGCTTCCATTCTTTTAAGAGGGATACAGCCTCCGTCTCATCTAGACCAAGCAAATGAATGAAAGCGCCCCATACCTCTTCTAGTCCATCCAGTAAATAATACGGGAATGCTTGGAAAGATTCATTGAGCCTATCCTTTTGGAGGCCTGGCAATTCTTCATACAATTTGGTTGAAATGAGAACCTTGATGGCCTGCTCACAATAGCGCCCTTTTAAAAGTTTCTCCATTTCAATCTTTTTGCGCTCAACAGATATGTTGGCAAGCAGGTGCTTATCTTTTTTCATCGCATCAGCCGTCTCAGCAGCGAGCTCAAAACCGAGCTGGCTTAAAAAACGGACGGCTCTCATCATGCGAAGCGCATCTTCTTCAAAGCGGCAAGCGGGATCGCCAACGGTTTGAATTCGTTTCCGCTCAATATCCTGTTTGCCCCCTACATGGTCAATGATCTCGCCATTTATATCCATGGCCATCGCGTTGATCGTTAAATCTCTTCTTAAAAGATCTTCCTTCAAGGATGTGATAAACGCCACTTCTTTCGGTCTGCGAAAATCTTCATATTCTGATTCAGTTCGAAACGTCGTCACCTCATAGCTGACCCCATCATGTAAAACAATGACTGTGCCATGCTCCTTGCCAACATCAACTGTTTTTTCAAATAAAGACTCCACCGTATCAGGCGTTGCATCTGTCGCAATATCGATATCCCCGATTTCTCGACCTAAAAGAACATCTCTCACCGCTCCGCCGACAAAGTAAGCCTGATAACCATGTTCGTGCAGTGTATGTAAAATAGGGATCGCATGTGTGAATGGTTCATTCATCTTCATCATCACCTTCGATCAATTCTAGGTAAAGCGCTTCATATTCTCTCACAATTTTTTCAGAAGAGAAATTGGTCTGAACACTAGACTGGGCTGCCATTGACACTTGCTCATGGAGCGCTTTGTCCTTGAGTAACGACACTGCATGATTTGCTGCTCCGTCTATATCGCCGAGCGGGACAAGAAATCCTGTCTCTCCATGTGCAATGACCTCTGGAATTCCGCCAACATCTGTTGCTATACAAGGGACACCGCAGGCCATTGCTTCAAGAAGTACAAGCCCAAAGCTCTCCTTCTCAGAAAGCAGCAGCTTCAAATCACTAATTGAATAAAGCTCCTCTACCTTCTCTTGCTTTCCTAAAAACAACACGCGGTCAATTAGTCCCAGCTTTTTCACGAGTTCGCATACGACCGACTTTTCAGGACCATCGCCAATCAGCAGCAGCTTTGCATCCACCTGGTTAGAAATCTTTTTAAAGACATGAATCACATCATGCACACGCTTTACCTTTCGGAAGTTCGATACATGGATGATGACCTTTTCGTCCTGCATGAGGCCATAATGTTTCTTCAGCACTTCGTGATCTTCACGCAAATACACACGCTCATCGACGAAATTATGGATCGTATCGATTTTTTTATCCGGTTTAATCAGATCATACGTCTGTGCAGCTAATGATTGCGACACAGCTGTTACGCGATCCGATGATTCGATGGCAAACCGAATCACTTCCTTTAATGATGGATCATAGCCTAAAACCGTAATATCTGTCCCGTGAAGCGTGGTCACGACTTTCACTGTGTGTCCCGTCATTTGCTTGGCTAAGAACGCACAGACGGCGTGCGGGACCGCATAATGCGCGTGAATAATATCGAGCTTCTCTCGTTTTGCGACTTCCGCCAATTTACTTGCTAGTGCAAGGTCATAAGGTGGATATTGAAAAACAGCATATTGATTGACATCCACCTCATGAAAATAAATATTCGGATACACTTTATTGAGTCTAAACGGAATGCTTGAGGTAATGAAATGAACATCGTGCCCTTTTTCAGCTAAACGTTTTCCAAGCTCTGTGGCAATAATGCCCGAACCGCCAACACTTGGGTAACAAGTGATTCCGATCTTCAGTTTTTTCATAATGACCCCCCAAGTAAGTCATCATCCATCAAAAGTGGTTTCTTTGTCAAAAACCCTTCTGCATAAACTTTATTGACTTCCCTTCCATACATAGACTCTCTCATTTTGACAAAATCAATATAACCATTCACAAGAGGTGTCTCCACTGAATTTGGCGATTTGACAAATTGGCTTTTATACGCATGTAAGCTATCGATTTTTTGGTGCATCTCACTAGAAATATCGATCACAAAATCTGGACGATGTTGGCCGTTAATCATGTAATAATACATCTGGCTTATTTTATGCGCTGGCTGCTTGTATGAATCTTCAAATTTATGTATACCTGCAGAAAAAGCCGCCTCTTCTACAAGTGAACCCGCATGACCATGATCAGGATGTCGATCTTGGTGGTGCGGAGCAAAAATAAGTGTTGGTTTATATGTTCGAATGACACCCGCAATTTCCTTCATCGCTTCGTCATTCAGGTAGAGCCCTCTATCTGGCAGCGTGAGCTGAATTCGAGTCGTCACGCCTAAAATAGCGGCGGCTGCTTTTGCCTCTTCTTTGCGGCTCTCTACCGTTCCATTCGATGATAATTCAGCCTGGGTCAAGTCGCAAATTCCGACACGCGCCCCTTTTTTTACGTATTTTGCAATCGTTCCGCCCATTCCGATTTCAACATCATCGCTATGGGCACCGAATGCAAGGATATCAAGTCGTTTCATTTGTTCCTCCGTTTTTTGCTACATCTCGAAAGTTAAACGTACCTATATTTAAATTCCTGACTAAAATTTCCGCTGTACCCATATTGGTGGCTAATGGAATGGCATACACATCGCAAAGCCGGATAAGTGCAGATACATCCGGTTCATGCGGCTGCGCGGTTAGCGGGTCTCTAAAAAAGAGCACAAGATCCATTGCATTATCAGCAATCAAGGCACCAATCTGCTGATCTCCTCCAAGTGGTCCTGATTGGAAACGATGAATGGGAAGCCCCGTCGCTTCTTTCACTCTCAAACCTGTTGTCCCTGTTGCATAAAGTGTATGATCTTCCAAAATATCACGGTACGCAATGACGAACTGAATCATGTCGCTTTTTTTCTTATCGTGAGCGATTAAAGCAATGTTCATCAGGAATTCACTCCTTATTAGTCGATGATATTTTCTAAGCCATAGACAAGTTGATCAATGTGCATGACCTGTTCTACTGAAAGCTTCACACCTGACATAAATGATGCACGGTTATAAGAATCGTGACGAATGGTCAAAGTCTGTCCGTCCATCCCAAACAGCACTTCTTGATGTGCAATCATACCTGGAAGCCTTACACTGTGCAGACGGATGCCATCATAATCTGCTCCTCGTGCGCCTTCAATTAATTCTTTTTCTTCTGGATGTCCCTGCTTTTTGCTTTCTCTTACTTCTGCAATCATTTCAGCCGTTTTTAACCCCGTACCGCTCGGGGCATCCAGTTTTTTATCATGATGAAGCTCAATGATTTCAACGTCAGGAAAGTAATTCGCTGCCATTTTGGCAAACTTCATCATTAAAACGGCACCGACAGCAAAGTTAGGTGCAATGATACAGCCTATGCCCTTTTCTTCTGTTAATTGCTGAAGCTCTTTCAGGTCAGCTTCTGAAAAACCAGTTGTGCCTACGACTGGACGCACGCCATGTTCAAGTGCTTTTTTTGTATGTACTTTCCCGATTTCTGGTGTCGTCAGATCAATTAATACATCAGGTGCTGTCTCTGAAAGACACACATCAATATCTGTATAAATTAGCGCATCAGATGTCGTATGAATCACGTCAGATAACTTTTTTCCTTCGTGCGCGTGATCAAGTGCTGCCACTAGCTCAAAATGGCTTGTTTCTTCTGCCAGCTTGACAGCCTCTATCCCCATTCTTCCTCTTGCTCCAGCGATTACTACTTTGATGGTTTGGTTCGTCATCGTCTCTACTTCCCTTCTTTTTTCGTCCAGCGGTCTTTGTCTCTAGTATTAAATTTATGCATCACACGATCATGGGCTTCTTCAAGTGATATATTGAGTGAATTGGCCAGGCATGTTAACACAAACAATACATCACCAATTTCTTCTTCCATGCTTTTTTCCGTTTCGGTTGTTTTTTTCGGCTTCTCTCCATAATAATGGTTAACCTCTCTTGCCAGCTCGCCTAATTCTTCAGTCAGACGGGCCATCATGGCAAGCGGGCTAAAATAGCCTTCTTTAAATTGTCCTATGTAATCATCTACTTCTTGCTGCACGTGACGCAGCGTTTTTTCATTCGTCATGAAGCTCATCCTCCTATCCGTCTCTTACATGTTAGCGAAATCATAAATATTTGACAAATGTTTAAAACTCAGTTTGCTTGTTTCTTTCCCATACCATATAATATTATCGCTGTCTAAGCAAAAAAAGGAGTGATCTCTTGCTAAAAGAAATTCGTCTTAAAAATATCGTCTTTATTTTAATAGGATCTGCGATTTTTTCTTTCGGTCTTGTTCATTTTAATATGCAGAACAACTTGGCGGAAGGCGGATTTACAGGTATTACACTGCTTTTATATTTTCTATTTCACATTGACCCATCCATTTCAAACCTTGTCTTAAACATTCCGATCTTTTTTATCGGCTGGAAAATGCTCGGCAGAACGATGTTTACTTATACAATTGTAGGAACAGTCAGTCTTTCTGTCTTCCTTGCCATCTTCCAGCGCTTTCAAATACATATGCCTCTCCAGCACGATTTAGCCTTAGCCGCACTCTTTGCAGGTGTCTTTATCGGAACAGGCCTCGGGATCATCTTTAAATTCGGCGGTACAACAGGCGGCGTGGACATTATCGCAAGACTGATCAACAAGCATTATCATGTGGCCATGGGAAGAACGATGTTTATCTTCGACGCATGCGTCATTACCATCTCTCTCACCTATTTAAATTACAAAGAAGCCATGTATACACTCGTCGCAGTGTTTGTTGCTGCAAAAGTTATCGACTTCATGCAAGAAGGCGCTTACGCAGCCAAAGGGGCGATGATTATTTCTGAAAAGGATGACATCATTCAAAAGAAAATCACGGAAGAAATGGAACGCGGTGTGACCATTTTAAAAGGTGTCGGTTCCTATACGAAACAGGAACGCAATGTCCTTTATTGTGTCGTTCCAAAAAATGAGCTTGTCCACCTCAAAAGCGTCGTCACCTCAGTGGATCCTCATGCGTTTGTATCAGTGAGTGACGTGCATGACGTACTCGGTGAAGGCTTCACATTAGATGAACACAAAAAGCCGCTCAATCCCCATTAAAAAAAGAAGCCCAAAAATGGTGCTTCTTTTTTCATGATTTTGGATAATCAGCCTGCCGCTTTTGTTTCTTCTCTTTTTCAGCACGGTATTTCCGAAATCCAACATACGTTAAAGTGAGTAAAATCATACTGCCTGTTGTTAAGATGACCCATAAAAGCGATGGATCCGCTTCATCTTGATCGACGTTAGCAAATACACTCGATAAATCCTCTTCCAGCTTTGTGAGACGCTCAAGCTTTGTCCCACTCGAAGCTTTTAAAAATCCACCTTGTTCAATCACTTCCATGTGCTGCTTAATCGTTTGAAGCTTTTCAGGCGAAATATCGATGGTTAAACTCGGATAAATCATATCGTATAAAGAAACCAGCTCATTCCAAGTTTCATAGAACGTTGTGGATTCTGGATCTTCCACTTCCTTTTTCAAAGTAGGAAAAGACCCCATAATGGGCTTCTCCAGCGAACCCCAAAGAGGTTCAGAATCCGATTGAATCGCATCGATCAGCATTCTAAACTGAGAGGCATAACGAAGCTTTTCCCGCTCATTCAATTCTTCCTGCGGGAGCCCTTTAATGATATCTTGATAGCCAAGTGTAATTTGCCGAACCTGTGTATTCGTCAGAGTTCCACGCCAATTCTCAGCTTTAAATGTCTTTTCAACATACAATGCGACCTGTAATGCCTCATCATATTTAGCTTGTCTCGTTAATTGAAAGATTGAATCTGATAGTTCCGTTACTTCTTGCAGCGCTTTAGCGGCTGTTTCCTCACCTTTAGCTACAGCTGGATGTAATACGAGAAAAAATAATAGAATCATCGCGATTGGCTTTCGTTTCATGCAAGTCCCTCCTAGCCCTTCTCCATACAGCGTATGAAGAAAAGGACAAGGTTAGACCAACATTGTTAAGGGAGTTCAAGCTTGACCGATTTTTTCGATAGGACGAGATAATACGAAACAAGAAGAACAGCGATACTCAACCAAAACGTGACATAGCCGATCTCATTCGAATATGCAGAAAGCACAGAATACCGCGGCATCATACCAAATACATAATCAATCACATCATTATGTAAAATCCAAATGCCAGCTACAACCAAATGGCGCATGTGAAAACGGTAATAAGGCGCAAATAATACGGCCTGAACCGCCATCGCAAAGTGTGAACCAATCAGCATATACCCTTCCCACGGGAAATCATCAACCGAAACGAGCACAAAAATATTCATTCCTACAGCCCATAACCCATATTTAATCAAGGTCACAAGCGCAAGCGCTTCAAAATAAGGGGCGTGACGTTTCATCAGAAAGGCTAGCAATACAAATAAAAAGAAAAAGCTTGCCGTTGGGCTGTCTGGAACAAAAGCTAAAAAGATAGCCGGCGTCTCTACGAGCTGAGGAATATACCAATAGTAGCCGTACACAGTGCCAAGGAAATTGACAATAAGCACCAGTACAAGCATGTAGCGCGTGGCTAGCAGATATTGAATCCATCTCATATGTCTCTTCACTCACGATCTGTTAAAATCAGAAAAAAGCTGACAGCGCCAGCTTTTTTCTCTTTTGAGTATATCCTTGTACTTGCATTTAAACAACTGAATTATTTTGATTTGACCTCAGATAAATATTTAGAGAGCTTTTCAAGTTCTTCATCGCTGCCTTTAAAGATACCCTTAGGCATGTTGCCTTTTCCTTCTACAGCAATTTTAGCAATTTCCTCAGGCGGAAGACCGTTGTCAACAAGTGACGGTCCAGCTGCTCCGCCTTGCATATTATCCCCGTGACAGGAGATACATGTCTGCTCTTGATAAATTTTATACTCTTCGGCTGAGGTGTCAATCTCCGCTTCTTTCTTAATTTCACCTTGTTTCGCAGCTGCTTCCCAATCATGAGTAGCAACAGACTCCCAAGTTAAATATATTGCTGCACCAACTGCAAGGATCATCATCCCCACTGCAACCGGTCTTCTATACGGTCTGCGTTCAGGACCAGAATCAAGAAATGGTGCGAGCAATAGTGCACCAAACGCAATCCCAGGCATAATCATCGCGCCAACTACAGTATAGCTTCCTGCAGCAAATTCATATTTTAATAACTGGTACAAAAATAGGAAATACCAATCTGGCAGCGGAATGTAGCCAGTATCTGTTGGATCAGCCATCCGCTCAAGCGGAGGTGCATGAACAACAGTTAGGACAAGAAATCCAATTAAAAAAACGGCACCTACAAGCCATTCCTTTAAAAGAAAGTTCGGCCAAAAGGCTTCTGTTTTTCCCGGATATTCGGAATAGTCTTTAGGTATGTTAGGTTTCCTTTCTGCCGGAATTCTAGAATCTCCGACAAACTTCATCCCTTTTCCCCTATGCAAAGTCATCCCCTCCTCATTGAACATTCATCAAACGCAAATTTTTATAGCGGTCCAGAAATTCCTTGCTTACGAATCATAATAAAGTGGGCAGCCATCAGCCCAAATAATGCCGCTGGCAAGAAAAAGACATGGATAGCGAAAAATCTCGTCAGCGTTTGTGCTCCTACAATGTCAGGATGACCTGCAAGCAGCGTTTTGATCTCTTTTCCAATGAAAGGTGTTGCCTCTGCAATTTGAAGACCAACCTTCGTCGCAAACAGCGCCTTCATATCCCATGGTAAAAGATAACCTGTAAAACCAAGTCCAAGCATCACAAAGAAAATGAGCACACCAACAATCCAATTTAACTCTCTAGGCTTTTTATACGCCCCTTGGAAAAAGACCCTTAGCGTATGTAAAAACATCATGACAATCACTAGACTCGCACCCCAGTGGTGCATTCCTCTGACAATCTGACCAAATGCCACTTCATTCTGCAAATAATAGACAGATTC
Organism: Bacillus sp. SIMBA_154; assembly: GCF_046536015.1. Classification (NCBI taxonomy): domain Bacteria; kingdom Bacillati; phylum Bacillota; class Bacilli; order Caryophanales; family Bacillaceae; genus Bacillus; species Bacillus sp. SIMBA_154. Next base: position 287,490 of record NZ_JAWJBV010000001.1, on the reverse strand, counting down.
CCATGCATTTTTAATGTCCGGCACATAATACATCGTTAAAAACATGCCCGAAAGGACTTGAATGACTGTCACAAAAAACGTTAGACCGCCAAAACAATACACAAAAGCGGAGAAATGATGCGCTGGATTGACGTGCTCTGGCACCTCATGATCCGCAATATCTCTCCATATCGGTGTAATGTCTAGCCGCTCATCTACCCAATCGTAAATCTTGTTAAGCATCGTTACCCTTCCCCTTTCGGCACAGCTTTTCCAAGATAGAGGTATCCGTCCTTCACTTGCTGCTTATAATGGTCAAGCGGTGCAAGCGGTGGAGTTCCGGGTACGTTTGTACCATCCTTGTCGTACAGCCCATAGTGACACGGGCAGAAAAATTTGTTTGGATTTTTCGGATCACTGTTCCAGTTCACTGTACATCCTAAATGTTTACAGATTGGCGATAAAGCGACAATTTCATCCCCTTCTTTGTACACCCATGCTGACCTAGATTCCTTTGACTCATACCACGCATCTACTTGATCAATTTTAAAGTCAAAGCGCTTCGGTTCCTTCGTCAGTTCATCGACACTGACAACTTGAACCATATCCTGATCCTCTGTTCCTTTTAGCACAGGGTCAAGCGCAAAGCGAACCATAGGCATGAGCATTCCAGCGGCCATAAATCCCCCCACGCCGGTCAACGTGTAATTCAAAAATTGACGCCTGGACACTCCATGTCTCTTCTCGCTCATTTTTTTCTCCCCCCCTCAGGTCGTCAGCTACTTTATAACTGAATTAGAAAAAATTTCATAAAACTAGGACACCCTCATAATATATCAATCTATTCACAAGGTCAACAGCCTAAAAAGCTATGTACAATGCAAATGTAAGGGTTTTTATGAAGGGTTCCATTTTTGTAACAAAAAGTTCAAAATTTGTTCTACACTATCTTGAATGACTTTTTGCTTTAATTCGACCTTTAAGTGCTCTAGCGGAACCGGCTTCAACAGAAATAGTGTTTCACTGATTTCTGAATGCTCCTTCCAGTTGTGATCAGATGTGATGAACACGACATGCTGAAAATGCTCTTGTAAGGACTGCTTGACCGCAAGTGTGTCGTCTTGTTTACGATCAATTACTTCTAAATATGTATGTGATGGAAAAAGAAACACTCGCCCTTTCAGTTGCCTTTCAAGTTCCTCTGCCACAAGAATTGTAAACTCACCTAGAGACACGGTTTGTTTGATTTGGTTCGCATCTATTCCAACTAATGGAATGATAGCGGTATCAATGTAATCTTTAGATTGCAAAAAGCGATCCGCATCCTCCGCCTGAAACTTCATCTATTTCCCCTCTTTCATGACATAAGCCCTGCCTGTATAGGGCAAGGCTTATTGGTTCAGTTTATGATAATAGGCTTAATTCTTTTGCTAACTTATTAAATGTTTCTTGATCATGACGGTCAAGTGCTTCATCTATTTCTTTCATAAGTCGTTCTTTTTGGAAAGTAGCGATAGAGTGCTCGAGCACTTTCTCAGCAAGATCTTTATCTTTTTCATTTTCATAAAGATCCTTTGGAATATGTGGATTTGTTTCAAGAACAGCTGCATATTCCGGCGAACGATACGCAGAACGGAAATTCAATTGAATAAACAAATCTTGCTGTTTATTCAAACGAATATCATGAAATGACTTTTCAGCATCTGTCGTCATAATGTTTTCTTTATAAAATCTAAAGGGAACTTCATCCACACAGTGTGTTGACATAATGATTCCCCTTGGGCAAAATTCTGCTTGCTCTACAAAATGAACCTTTTCCATCAAAGAGTCGTGACTCATTAAATAATTTAATATCCAAACACACTCTCTTCGCTTTAACTGATAATGGTTTAAGAACCACCGGATAAATTCCTTTTTTTCATTGACAGAAACAGGGGTCTGCATGTTATTCCCTCCTCTATCGTAAATTAAATTGCTATACATGAATTATTCAACAAACCAGTTCTTCATTCCTGCAAACTATAAGGAAATTTCGTCTTCAATTCTTAAAATCGTTTCTTCAATTTCTTCATTCGTGCCATCTTTCTGAAGAACTTTACGCAATAACGGCAAGGCTTCTTTTTGTCTGCCTTCTTCTAAAAGGAACGAAGCGTATTCATATAAAAAGTCACGCTCCTCATCAAAATCAGGCAGAGCAAGCTTGAAGTACTCGGCTGCTTCTTTGTATTCCTCTCGTCCGACAGAAGCAGATGCAGCATACCAATTCCATTTTGGATCATCTTCCCCAAAACTTTTCACTTCTTTAATGACATCAAGGATTTCATCAAAAAGTTCTTCATTTAGATAGATCGCAAGCAATGTTTGAATCGCTTCAATATATCCTGGATCAAGAGCAAGTGCTTCTTGAAGCAGCTTTTTCGCATCTTCTGAATCACCATTTTTCAAATCAATCTTTGCACCATATAAATATAATTCTTTGTTATACTCATCAACTTTAATACCCTCTTTTACTACCTCTAAAGCCTCGTGATATAGCCCTTCTTCCTCATAACTTTTCGCTAAAGGCATATAAAGTGATGAATAAGACGGATCAATATCTTTTAGTTGTGAAAGCTGCTGAATGGCTGTTTTCGTTCTGCCAGCTCTCATCGCTGTAAATCCATAGCCAAAGAGTGTATTCGGGTCCGCTTGATCTTTTACTGCCTTTTCGTACCATTCAAGCGCATCCTCAAATTCCCCAGCTGTGCTGAGGGATTCAGCGAGCCGCTGGTATACATTGACGCCGCCAACCTCATTTTGTTGATCTGCCACTTTGTAGAAATAGTCGGCTGCTTTCTTTGAAAGCCCTTGAGAAAAATACAATTCACCTAATGCAAAATCAATGATGGCTTCATTCGGAAGTAGTTCTTTCGCTTTTAAAAGCTTTTGTTCACTGACTTCAAATAGTCCTTGCATTTGATACAAATCTGCCATTAATAATAAACTCTCTGGATACGCATCGTCATCTTCAGGAATCGTTTCTAATACAGCAATCGCCTTCTCTTCTTCATCTGAGTCAATTAATAGCTCTGCATAAAAACACGTTAATCCGGTTTCCTCTGGATATAAATCATGTAAATCACTAATGAGATTCCGCGCTTTGTCGATATCTCCCCAGTCATAATATAACTGAGCTGCCTGCGCTTTTTCTTCATCATGCAACTGCTTTTCTGCTCGAGCAAGTGTTTGAAGTCCTTTTTCAGTCTCACCTGCCTCAACTAATTTTATGGCTTCTTGTAATGAACTATTCAAATCAAACCGTTCCTTTCTGTTTCCAAAAACTTAAACTGTTGTTACTTCATATCATAATCGACAGCTACACATCCAGCAAATATGTTGCCCTTTTAAAATGAACCCATTTTAGTTTTTTAAAGACTCTTTTTCAATTAATCCTTTACGAAACTGACGATTTATAAACTGCAGGCACTCGAAAATCATTTTTTATCGGGCAAAATGATTTTTTTCAAGGTTTCACCTTGAGACAAGCTATGCTATATTTCTTTCAAATATGCAAAAGGAAAGAAAAAGCCTGAGGACATCCTCAGACTGTTTTCGTTAAGTATTCAATGTGTTCAAAGAAATTCGGGTAAGATACACGCACGGCATCTGTATCTTCAATCTCGACTGCTTGTTCTGTGATACATGCGGCAATTCCTAACATCATACCGATTCTGTGATCTCCGTAGCTTGAGACGACTGCACCGCCTGTAAGCGTGGTTTTACCATGAATTTTCATTCCATCATCCGTTGCTTCAATATCGGCACCAAGTTTTTTGAGTTCAGAAACCACTGTATCAATTCGATTGGTTTCTTTTACTTTTAACTCAGCAGCATCTTTAATGATCGTCGTTCCTTCCGCTTGGGTAGCAAGAAGCGCAATAATAGGAATTTCGTCTATGAGTCTTGAGATCATATCACCAGAAATTTCAATCCCTTTTAATGAAGAGGTAGAAATCGTTAAATCACCATATGGTTCTCCGCCTTTGGCATCCACTTCATTGATGTCAAGATTCGCACCCATTTGTTTCAGAACATCAATAATACCCGTTCTTGTTTTATTTAGGCCGACATTTTTTAATACAATCCGGCTGTTAGGAACGATAGATCCAGCTACAAGGAAGAACGCAGCTGAAGAGATGTCCCCAGGGACAAATATATCTGTTGCTTTTAACGTTTGTCCACCTTTGATTGAAACACTTTGTGCATCTTCATTTAGCGAGACACCAAACATTGAGAGCATTCTTTCTGTATGATCTCTTGATTTATGTGGTTCAGTTAACGTCGTCGTTCCATCTGCTTGAAGTCCAGCTAAAAGGACAGCAGACTTAATTTGTGCACTTGCAACAGGAGACTCATAAGAGATGGCTTTTAAATTGCCACCACGAATAGACAGTGGCGTATACTCGCCGTTTGCTCTGCCATCTATTTTGGCTCCTAGTTGTTTAAGCGGACCCGTCACCCGTTTCATTGGTCTTTTGGCAATACTTTCGTCACCGATCATTGTACTGTGAAACTCACAACCAGCTAAGATCCCCATCATTAATCGAATGGTTGTACCAGAATTACCAACATCGAGGATGTCAACCGGCTCCTTAAGCTCTTTCAATCCCTTGCCATGAATGATCACATCTGTACCTTTTTGTTCGATTTCAACGCCCATCTTTCTAAAGCAATCAATCGTACTTAAACAATCGGCTCCAGGAAGAAAGTTTTTCACCACCGTTGTCCCATCAGCAATTGCACCAAACATCACGGATCTATGAGAAATGGATTTATCGCCTGGAATATGAATTTCTCCGTTCATAGGAGCATTTTTATGAATTTTCATGTTTGTCACCTCAGTCAGCATAAAATGTATCGTAATTCGCTCTCTTTTTTATACAGATTTCTGCACGCTTGCGATCATCATCTGTTTGAAAACTAATGCGTAAAATCCCGTTAATGTCTTCTCGTGTTTCAATAATCCGGATATTCGTAATACTGATGTTTTCACTAGCTAAATATCCTGTAATCTCCGAAATGACCCCCGGGTGATCCGGAACATCCACATAAAGGTCATAGAAAGCAGGAATCGCTCCTTTTTTCCTCAGAGGAAGACCATCGCGATATTCCTTCGCATCTTGAAAATATGAGAACAATCCTTCAGCGTCTTCTTGCTGCACAAAGGACTCAATGCGGCCGATCTCTTTTTTCCATTCATGGAACCGATCTAAAATCTTGTTTTTATTGTGCAGAAGGATATCTCGCCACATTGCAGGATTACTTGAAGCAATTCGCGTAATATCACGAAAGCCTCCAGCAGCAAACCGTTTTACAAGAGGAAATTGTTCTTCAAAATGATGCGCTTGATGCACAAGACTGGCTGCCACAATATGAGGGAAATGACTAATAACACTTGTCACAGCGTCATGTTCTTCTGGGGTCATCTCAATGAAATGAGCATGTGTCCCTTTTAGCAAATCCTTCAAACGATCAACAGCCTGACGATTCGTTTCCTTTGCCGGCGTTAAAATGTAGAATGCATTTTCAAATAAAAAGTCTTTCGCTGCAATGACACCTGACTTATGAGAGCCTGCCATTGGATGTCCACCAATAAATTGGTAGTGATCAGGCAGCGTTTTTTCAGCAAAATTGACGACCTTTTGCTTTGTGCTGCCAACATCAGTAATCGTGAGCTCTCTTTCAATCCCAGATGCTGCAATATCACTAAGCATCTTGACTGTTTGTTGGACTGGCGTTGCCAAAATAATGGTTGATGCTTCATTTAGACCTGCCATTAATGAATCGGCTGTTGCATCAATGATACCCAGCTTTGTTGCAGCAACCATTTGCTCTTTGGAAACATCGTAGCCTACAATTTTTTTATGAGGATACTCTTTTTTAATCGACAGTGCAATGGAACCACCAATTAAACCAAGTCCAGCGATTAATATTGTTTCGTTTGCATCGTTCATGTTCATCACCTGATTTTTCGCAAAAATTAAACAAGCCATTTCAAAAGCTTATATGTATATTGGATTGGTACAATGAAAGCCATATCCTATAGCAGGATATGACTTCATTGTTATGCTACGCACGAATGCCTTGTAATAAATCGGCAAGTGTAGTTAGAATTTCTTCATTTTGCTCCTTTGTTCCCACAGTAATACGTAAAGAAGTTGGGAAACCAAGTGCTTTACCAGAACGAACAATATAGCCTTTTTTCAATAATGCTTGAAACAGTTCGTCTGCATCTCTTTTAAAATCAATGAGTACAAAGTTTGTTTGAGACGGATAGATAAATAGTCCAAAACGGTCAGCAAATTCTTGATATTGCATAAGACCTGCTTCATTTTTTTGTCTACACGATTGAATAAAGTCTTGATCTTTTATGGCTGCACGCGCAGCTGCCTGAGCGATACGACTTGTATTAAATGGCTCTCTCGCTGGTTCAATGGCAGTAATCAGTTCCTCTGACGCAATCCCATAGCCTACTCGAAGCGCCGCAAGCCCATAGGCTTTAGAAAACGTACGAAGTACGATGATATTTTGATATGAGTTTAATAAAGATAAACTGTTCGGGAAGTCTTCCGCCCGAACGTATTCAAAATACGCTTCATCTAGAACGACAAGCACGTGAGGTGGTACTTGATCTAAAAACGCCACAAGCTCTGCTTCTGATAAATGATTCCCAGTCGGGTTATTTGGATTACATACCCACAAGACCTTCGTTTTTTCATCAATCGCATTCAGCATCCCTTGGAGATCGTGAGCTCCTTCCTCTAAAAGAGGCACTTCTCGAATCTCTGCATGTTCAATCACTGCATTGTGACGGTATTGCGGAAAAGATGGAGACGGAATGACGGTATTTGTATGTTGGTCAAGGAATGCTCTAGCAATAATTTGCACAAGTTCATCTGAGCCATTCCCGAATATTAATTGTTTTTCACTCACTTGAAGAAATTCGGCCAGCTTCGTTCTTAAACTCGCGCTGTATCCATCTGGATAAATCGCTAATTGTTCAAGCTCGGCTTGTATCGCCTCTCTTGCATGTGTGGAACATCCAAAAGGGTTTTCATTTGAAGCCAATTTCACAATTTTGTCTAATTGATATTCTTTTTTGACCTCTTCAATTGGTTTCCCAGGTTGATACGGTTTTAGTTGTTTTAATTGATCCTTGATTTGCAAAATGTTTCACCTCATTTGAATGAATAGAGGGGACTAAATGTTTTTGCATATGTTTCAAATTCTCTTAAAGCATCTTGACGTGTATCACTTGCTAACAATTGTTCTTGAAGCTCTTCAATTTTTTTCACAAGTGCACTGCCTACAACGACACCGTCACTCAATTTATTCATTGAGTCTACCTGCTCTCTTGTTGAAATGCCAAAACCTACCGCAACCGGTATGTGACTCAGCTGTTTCACTTGTTGAATAAAATCAGTAATTGATGCGTCAAATGATTGCCGGACACCTGTTACACCAAGAGATGAAACACAATACACAAAACCTTCTGCCTGCTCTACGATTTTTTCTAATCGTTCTTTGCTTGTTGGTGCAACGAGCGAAATATATGAAATGTCATGTGTTTGACAGTTTTCTTGCAGCTCGCTGCTCTCTTCAAACGGCAAGTCGGGTGTTAAGAGTCCCGAAATATGATTTTTGCGCAGTAAAGCGAAAAAGTATTCTGTGTCTAATTGTAACACAGGATTGTAATACGTAAATAGAATTACGGGAATTTCCACACCGTTTTTTTTCATCTTCCCTGCTAATTCTATCGCTTTTACGATATTCATGCCATGATTTAGAGCTCTTTTGGAGGCTCTTTGAATGACAGGACCGTCCGCTAGTGGATCGGAATAAGGAACACCTAGTTCAATCGCATGTGCACCAGCTGCTTGAAGAGTGATGGCTAAATCAATGGTGATCTCTTCTGACGGATCTCCTGCCGTGATAAATGGAATGAATAATTTCTCATCTTGCTCTAATTGAAATGTGATCATTTTGTTTTGTCCTCACTTTCAAGCACATTCATTAATGTATGCACGTCCTTATCTCCCCTTCCTGACAGGCAGACAAGGACGATTTCGTCTTCACTCATATTCCGGCTCATCTCAAACGCTTTGGCTAAGGCGTGTGCTGATTCAATCGCTGGCAGGATTCCTTCTTTTTCTGTCAGCAGCTTTAGCGCATCTAGTGCTTCTTGATCAGTGGCACTGACATATTGAACCCGGCCGCTTGCATGCAAATATGCGTGCTCTGGTCCGATCCCGGGATAGTCTAATCCAGCGGAAATAGAATACGGCTCAATAATTTGGCCAAATTCGTCTTGGATCAGATATGTTAAAGATCCATGAATTACACCTTTTGTTCCTTTCGTGATGGTCGCTGCATGAAGGGGGGTATCTATTCCTTTCCCTGCTGCTTCTACACCAATGATATCTACCTCTTCATCTAAGAATGCTCTGTACATTCCAATGGCATTACTCCCGCCGCCAACGCAGGCAATGACTTTATGAGGAAGCTGACCTTCTTTTTCAAGTATTTGCGATTTTGCCTCATCACCGATCATCCGCTGGAATTCACTGACGATTTGAGGATACGGATGAGGTCCAACGACTGATCCAATCATATAAAAATGATCGCTGCAGTGCTGGACCCAATAGCGGATGGCTTCGTTGGTTGCATCTTTTAATGTGCCGTTCCCGCTTGTGACAGGTATGACCTCAGCGCCGAGCAGTTTCATTCGGAATACATTGAGTGATTGTCTTTCCACGTCTTCTTTTCCCATAAATACGGTGCAGGATAATCCAAACTTTGCTGCCACCGTTGCAGCGGCTACTCCGTGCTGACCTGCTCCTGTTTCGGCGATAATGTTTGATTTCCCCATTTTTTTCGCTAGCAGGGCCTGACCAAGTGCATTGTTAATTTTATGAGCGCCTGTATGGTTTAAATCTTCTCTTTTTAAATAGATTTTTGCACCACCGACGTATGCTGATAATTGGTCAGCATATGTGAGCGCAGTCGGTCTGCCTGAATAGTTTTTCAGAAGCGATATATATTCCTTTTGAAAAGCAGGGTCTTCTTTTAAGTCACGAAATGCTTTCTCAATTTCTTCTAGTGGCTGCATGAGCGTTTCTGGGACAAATTTCCCTCCGAATTCTCCATATCTGCCAATCTCATTTGGATATGCGTACATCGTTTAACATCCTTTCTTCGAGCGCTTTGATCTTTGCTATGCTTTTCTTCCCGTTTTCTTCTATTCCACTTGAAAGATCGATCGCTTCTGGACCATAGGCAAGCAGCTCTGTAATCGTTACTGGCGTCACTCCGCCTGCAATGACGCAATTTTTGCGCAAATGCTTTGCATGCTGAACATATGAAGGTACCGCCTCCCATGCAAAAGCTGTTCCAGAACCGCCTCTCATCCCTTTTACTTTCGCGTCAATGAGAAAGCCGTCGACAAAGGGCGCAAATGCCGTCATTTTTTCGAGCGTTCCTGTTAAATTGGGCTCGTGGTGAAATACTTTCCATACAATAGCCCCTGTTTGCTCTTTTATTTCTTTTGCGTGTTCTCGTGTTTCATCTCCATGAAGCTGGACGATATCTAAAGGAATGTGCTTTATGATGTCGCACACTTTTTGTATCTTTTCATTCACAAATACACCGGCGGTATCTTTCTCGCACTTCGTTTGTGCTAGCCATTGCTTCACTTGATCTGGATGGACCTGTCTTTTACTTGGAGCAAAGATAAATCCGATCGCATCCGCTTGAGATTGCGCGATGCAATCGACGTCCTCTTGCGTGACAGCCCCGCAATATTTTACATAAGGCTTCGTCATGTTCATTCTCCAAACAACGCTTTAACGGCTTTTTCCTGAGATTGCTCTCTCATTAATGATTCGCCAACAAGAACAGCGCTTGCTCCATGATTCTTCACAAAGGTCAGATCATCAAATGTCTGAATACCGCTTTCACTCACTAGTAAGACATCCTTTGGAACAAGTGGTGCAATCTCTTTTGTTTGCTCGACTGTTGTTGTAAATGTATTTAGATTCCGGTTGTTCACTCCAATGATCTCAGGGGTGAAAATGTTTAAAATGTTTGCCAGTGTATCTGCTGCATGTACCTCAACGAGGACATCAAGTCCTTTTTCTTTTGCTTCAGCATACAGCTCATACAGCTTTTGCGGCTCAAGGACTTCTCCAATTAATAAGATGGCATCAGCCCCTAGGCGTTTTGATTCTTCTACTTGTATGGAATCAATGATGAAATCTTTTCTTAAAATTGGACATGCTACATGTTCTTTAATGAGGGACAAGTACTCGTTTTTCCCTTGGAAAAACGGTTCATCCGTTAAGACAGATAAGCAATCTGCATTTGATTTTTCGTATGCTTTTGCTGTTTGTAAAGGATCAAAATTTGGCTGAATGATGCCTTTGGAAGGAGACGCTTTTTTCACCTCAGCAATAAGTCCGATCGAGCGATGAGGGTTCATAAGTGCTGCTTTAAATGATCGTCTTTCATAGTGTCCATCATCAGGTAATTGCAAGGTTTGGATATGTTCTTTTTTACGCGCGATAATTTGATTAAGCATAGATCTCTTCCTCTTTCTTTTTTTGTTTTAAACGGGCCAATTGTTCTTTGGCTGCGCCATTTTTAATCGTTTCTAACGCTTTTAATGTTCCTGCCATCAGACTTTCTGACTTTCCTGCGACATATAGTGCTGCTCCAGCATTGAGGGCTGTAATATGAAGCGGCGCTCCTCCCGTTTGATGATTCAATATATTCTGAATTAAATTAGCACTCTCTTCCGGTGACTGGACCTGAATGTCTGATAAGTGCCCTTTTTCCAGTCCAAAGTCTTCTGGGTTTAGTGTATATTCTGTTATGACATTTTTCCTGAGTTCAATGACATATGAATTTGCTGTAATCGTTAATTCATCCAGCCCATCTTCTCCGCAAACAAACAGGACATGTTCTGGCTCTAAAGGCGCAAGGGCTTTCGCCATTAATTTTGCCTTTTCCTTTGAATACACCCCGATGATTTGCTTTTTGGCTTGCATCGGATGGCAAAGCGGACCTAATAGATTAAATACCGTCCGAAATCCAAGCTGCTTTCGGACTGCTGCTACTTGTTTCATAGATGAATGATAGAGCGGTGCAAATAAAAAGCCCATGTTTTTCTGCTGTATTTGTTGTCTTGTTTCTTCTGGTGTGGACTGAATTTGGATCCCAAGACATTCTAGCACGTCAGCACTCCCGCTTTTAGAAGAGACCGACCGATTTCCATGCTTGGCGATTTTGGCACCAGCAGCAGATGCTACAATGGCTGCGGCAGTTGATATATTAAATGTCGATAGCCCATCGCCTCCTGTACCGCACGTATCAACGACATCAAACGACGCTTCCATTGGCGCTGCATTTTGCCTTATTGCTTTCACGAAGCCTGTCATCTCTTCAGAGGTTTCCCCTCTAAGCGCTAAAATGGATAGACTTGCAGCGACTTCAGCATCTGTTAAAGAGCCGCTCATCATATCATGCATGAGTCTGTTCGCTTCATTTTCTGATAGAAATCCTCCATTAACAAGAGCTGATAGTCGTTGATTCATCTTGCACACTCTCCTTTTCTGAGAAAATATGTTCAGCAAGCTGAATGGCTTTCAGAAGCGCCCCTGCCTTGTTACATGTCTCTTCCCATTCATTTTCAGGAACAGAATCAGCGACAATACCAGCGCCTGCTTGTATAGAGGCGGTCTGATTTTTAACGCTCATGGTGCGAATGGTAATACAGGAGTCGATATTGCCGTCGAATCCAATATAAGCAATACAGCCGCCATACGTTTCTCTTGGCTCTGGCTCCATTTCATTTAATAATTGCATCGCCCTAATTTTCGGTGCACCTGTTAATGTGCCCGCTGGAAAAGCAGACATAAGCGCATCGACTGGATGCGTATCTTGCTTCAGCTTTCCTGTCACAATGGAGATGATGTGCATGACGTGTGAAAAGTTCACTACTTTTGTAAAAGTCGGGACGGATACACTGCCGTATTCTGCCACGCGGCCTACATCATTTCTGGCAAGGTCTACTAACATATAATGCTCTGCTTTTTCTTTTTCATCATCTAGCAGCTCTCTCGCTAGTGCAGCATCCTCTTCTTTTGTCGTTCCTCGTTTTCTTGTGCCTGCGATTGGATGAATTTCTAAGTGCCCATTCTTGGCATGAATTAATCGTTCTGGCGAGCTTCCGACTAAATCGCGATCCTTTAATTTCATAAAATACATATAGGGAGATGGATTCACAATCCGAAGCACGCGGTACAATTCAAATGAACTCACTGACACAGGGATATCAAAGCGCTGTGAGAGTACGCCTTGGAAAATATCACCCGCTCTAATGTACTCTTTGATTTTTTCTACGTCCTTTAAAAATTGCGTTTTTTCATATGTTGACGTCACTTGTTCAAAGGACGGTGGTTCGTTCATATTCCCTGATAAAATCAGTTCTTTCATATCAATCTTCGTGTGAAGCTGCTGAATCAAATATTCAAGCCGCTCTTGATTTTTCTTGTAAACTTGTATTTTTTCGTCCTTTGTTTCATTTCCAGTCAGCTGAGTGTATTGAATAAAATGAACATGATTCGTTTCATGGTCAAAAGCAATCATCGTTTGACAGACAAATAATGTGCAATGATCTGTCGGCGATGCGTTCCTATGCGGCCTGACAGAAGGTTCAATGCTTGGGATGAGATCGTAACTTAAGTACCCAACGGCCCCGCCTGTAAACGGGATATCAACATCTGGTGTCTTGATTTGATATTGCTCTTTCATCCAGTCTAGTAAATCTTTCAGCTCGTGCTTTTGCATCACTTCCTGCCCAGCAGCGTCACGTGCAATATATTGGTCTTGGTCGTCATGCAAGGTTAAGAAAGGGTGTAATCCGATGAAGGAATATCTCGACCAGCTAGAAGATTCGTCTTTGCTTTCTAGCAGATACACAATATCCTGTTTGAGTTTCTCGACAATTTGAATGGGTGAAAGTGTATCGACTGTAATGGTTTCAACAATCGGGATCGTTTTGTAGGACTCACTGTCCCTTAAAAATTGGGTAAGGTTTGATTGGGATTTCATAAGCACACTCCTTAAATGGGATTAAGGAGAATGAGGGGACATATAGAGGGTTTGTGTGAGTATACGAAATAAGCCTAAAAGAGGTTTGCTCTTTTAGGCAGTATGATTAAATAGAAGTATCGTATCTCTGCTCAACTCTACTCATCTCAACTACCCTAGTCTCATTCTCATCTTCTCTAAGCTTGCATTTGCCGTTTACACCTATGTGTAAACTTCGGCTGTTCATATCGTATTATAATTCCTTGTTTTTTGTCAACTGTAAATCAGGGCGAAGCGTAACGGCTCCTTCCAAGTACACATGCTGTATGTCTTCCTGCTTTGTATCTGTCTGGACGGTCATTAACACCCGAATGCACTGTTTTAGACCGCCATCAATGTCAAGCTCCTGCATACAAGTGACAGGCACATATGTCCAGCCTTCAAACTGACGAAGTGCTTTTGCCGGAAAAACGGAGTGAATATCTTGTGTAGCTGAAATCAAGATCTGCACGACACGCTCTGGATCTACTTGGTTTTTTGAAATAATGGCTTCTAGCAGCTGTTTCGTTTTGTTTAACACTTCTTTTTCTGTATCTTCTGTCACAGTTGTAGCCCCACGTATCCCTCGAAACATCATAGACACCCCTCCTCCCGTTTCCATTCTTCGAGCCAATGATACAGCTCATCTTTTGTGAAAGAATGCAGGGTAACGTCTCCAACCTGTTTTAATAAAACAAATTGAACACTGCCCCCTCTTGCCTTTTTATCACCAATCATGCGATCAACAAATGTTTTCGTTGAAATATCTTGCGTGACTTGTACTGGGAATCCCAGTTCGTTCATCCACATTTTTAGTTCCTTACGATGAAGGCGGAGTCCTAGTTGCTTTTCGCTCACATATAAAGCAAACTGCATGCCAATCGCAATTGCATCTCCGTGAGTGATGGCTCCGTATCCATACTCCGCTTCAATGGCATGCCCAAGTGTATGGCCTAAATTCAAATATGCGCGCACGCCTTGTTCTTTTTCGTCTTCTTGAACAATCGATGCTTTGACTTGGATCCCTTGATACAACATATGTGCGAGCTCACCCTTTGATAATTCGCTCAAAGAACGAATGGACATCAGTTCTGATAAAAAGTCTTCACTTGAAATCAGCGCATGTTTGATGACCTCAGCGAAGCCCGATCTCAGCTCAATTTGAGAAAGTGTCTCAAGCATACTCGTATCATAGATCACAGCTTTCGGCTGATGAAACGCACCTATTAAATTTTTACCAAGCGGATGATTGATCCCTGTTTTCCCGCCGACTGCACTGTCATGTGCCAGCAGGGTCGTCGGAACTTGAATAAAATCAATGCCTCTCATATAAGTGGCAGCAGCAAAGCCAGCCAAATCCCCAATTACGCCTCCTCCCAGCGCAATGATGCACGAGGAGCGATCGAGCTGAAATTGAATGGCTTTCGTATGAATATGCTCAAACTGCGCAAAAGATTTCGATTGTTCTCCGTTTGGAACCACCACTTTTTGTACAGACCACTTCTGTTCAAGTAATCGCACCATTTCATCACCGTACATAGCATCAACGGCTGAATCTGTGATGATCATGAGCTTGGTAAAGGAATGCCCAGTGGAAGTCATCAAGTCTACGATATTGCGTTTAATCCCATCACCGATATATACAGGATAAGTGGCTGAAGACGTCTTCACTTCCAGTGTTTTCATTAAAACTCCCTCTGAAGCTGGCGCATTTTTTCAACATTTTCTTTAATGCGATCTATTTGGTCAAGACCAAACTGCTCAACGACTGCATTGGCAATTTCCCATGCCACGACTGCTTCTGCGACAACACTTGCGGCAGGAACAGCACAGCTATCAGAACGCTCAATACTTGCAGAGAAAGGCTCTTTCGTTTCAATATCAACGCTTTGAAGCGGCTTATAAAGAGTTGGGATTGGCTTCATGACCCCTCTAACGACAATCGGCATGCCAGTTGACATTCCGCCTTCAAGACCACCTAAGCGATTTGTTTTTCTCGTATAGCCTTTTTCTTCATCCCAGATGATTTCATCATGGACCTCACTGCCATTTTTAGAAGCCGCCTCGAAGCCAATACCGAATTCAACCCCTTTAAAAGCGTTGATGCTAAGGACAGCGCCCGCGAGCTTGCTGTCCAATTTGCGGTCATAATGAACATAGCTGCCAACTCCAACTGGCATACCTTCAACAATCACTTCGACAATGCCGCCAATCGAATCGCCATTTTTTTTAGCTTCATCGATGGCATCCATCATTTTTTGACCTGCTTCACTGTCATAACAGCGAACTGGTGATTCTTCTGTTACCTTTTGCAAATCTTCAATAGACTCATATGCAGTATCAGCTGCTTTCACTCCGCCAATTTCAAGGACGTGACCAGCTACCTTGATCCCTAGATGAGCTAAGATTTGTTTGGCTACTGCTCCTGCTGCCACGCGAACTGTAGTCTCGCGGGCTGATGAACGCTCTAATACGTTTCGCATATCACGGTGACCATATTTAATCGCACCATTTAAATCCGCATGCCCTGGTCTTGGACGGGAGATTTGACGCTTCATTTCACTCTCTTCTTCCTCAGTGATCGGCTCTGCCCCCATCACCTTTGTCCAGTGCTTCCAGTCATTATTTTCAACAACAAGTGTAATAGGAGAACCTAATGTTTTCCCGTGGCGAACACCACTTAACACTTTTGCTTGATCTTTTTCGATTTGCATTCTTCTTCCGCGGCCATGACCTTTCTGTCTTCTAGCCAGTTCATAATTGATATCATCCTGCTCTATGTAAAGTCCCGCTGGAACTCCTTCAATAATTGTGGTCAGTTGTGGCCCATGTGATTCACCTGCTGTTAAGTACCTCATGACTTAATCTCCCTTCATCGCATTAACGCTTTTAAGTAAAACTATGATAACACACTTGCTACTAAAAAGTCAGCTAGATACCCTTCTTTTGATAAAAGAAAGTATCAGCAGATGTCAGTCCAAACTTTTCCGGGTGAAAAATTTGTTCTGTAGAGCCAACAAATAACACACCATTTTGCTTTAAACTGTTGCTCATTTTCAAGTAAATCTCTTCTTTCGCCTCTTCTGTAAAATAAATAAGTACATTTCGGCAGACGATGAGATCAAGCTGTTTTTCATATGGATCTGCTAAAAGGTTGTGCTTCTTAAATTGAATGTGCTTTCGAATCTCATCTTTCACAGTGTAAAATGAAGAATCTTCTTTTGTGAAATATTTTTGTTTGATCTGATCTGGCACCTCTTGCAGAGAGCGTTCATGATATCTTCCTTTTTGTGCTGATTGCAGGACTTTATCATCAATATCAGTTGCAATAATTTGGAAGTCCTTCACAAGAGGATGACTTGACAGCAGCATCGAAAGGGTATACGGTTCTTCTCCTGTCGAGCATGCTGCACTCCATATCTTTACGTTTCCACTATTTTTTAAAAGCAGCGGAAGAATTTTTTGCTCAAGTACTTCCCAGCGCTGATAGTTTCGGTAAAATTCTGACACATTAATGGTCATTCTGTCCATTGTTTCATCTAACAGCACTCTATCCTTTTCAAGAGCAGCCGCGAATGTTTCAAAATCTTTATATCCTTTTTTATCATAAAGTGATGTTAATCTTCGTTTCATTTGTGCTTCTTTATAGAGATTCAGATCAACCCCGGTTAGTTTTTTCCATTTTCCAACAAATACTTGATATTGATCCATCAATGTCCTCTCCTGTCTCATCTATCTTTGTCCTAGTATAGCTGTTTTTATCAAAAATTTGTATCATCTCATGCGAAATTTCGTATAGAAATATCAATATAAAAAAGCCAAAGTGCTCAATTGATGAACACCTTGGCTTGAACCTTAATAAATCCAGCTTGAGATGGTTTGATCCCAGTTTGTGAGTTCTTCTTGTTTAAAGAATAAGTCGATTTCTCTTTCAGCACTTTCTGGTGAGTCTGAGCCATGGATAATGTTTTTTCCAACGGTTAACCCATAATCTCCTCTTATTGTGCCAGGCAGTGCTTCTTTCGGGTTTGTTTTTCCAATAATCTGCCTTGTCACGTCTACTACCTGTTCACCTTGCCATACCATAGCAAATACAGGTCCTGACGTAATAAAGTCAACCAATTCTCCGAAAAATGGTTTTTCTTTATGCTCTCCGTAATGTGTTTCTGCTACTTCTTTCGGAATACTCATTAGTTTTGCACCAACAAGCTGAAGTCCCTTTTTTTCGAACCTTGACACAATTTCACCGATTAATTGTCTTTCAACACCATCAGGTTTAACCATAAGAAATGTTTTGTCCATATACGTTTTCCACCCCGTCGTTATGTATGTATAGGCTTACATTGTTACAGAGTGATCGTATCATTTTTTTTTATAATAATCAATTTTTGACAAAAAATTTCACAAAAAAACCAATCAACCAAAAGTTGATTAGAATTTTCGTTTCCCAATATATTTTGCAATGGAGGCTAATGACGTTTTCGCTCGTCCACGTGGAAGCTTGTCAAGCTGTTCAAATGCCTTTTTCAAATACATTTCACTCACTCGAATGGAGCGGTCAATCGCATCTGTTTGTTTGAGATGTTCAATTACAGGCTTCAGCTGCTTTTCGGTCGTTTCGCTATTAATCAGCTTCAATTGTCCTTCTAGTGTCGGATCCTTTAGTGCATATAAGACTGGAAGTGTGACATTCCCTTGTAAAAGGTCTCCGCCAACAGGCTTCCCTAGCTCTTCTTCAGTTGATGTGAAGTCAAGGACATCATCAATGATCTGATAGGACATGCCAACATAGTATCCAAACCAGTAAAGGGCTTTATGTGTTTTTTCATCTGTCCCTGCTGCAATGGCACCTAATTGACAGCTGCCTGCAATGAGCAAGGCTGTTTTTCTCTTAATTCTTCTTAAATATGTACGAAGGTTTTGATCCATGTTGTATTTGTCTTTTACTTGCTCTATTTCACCAAGACAGAGCTCGACAACCATTTTTGACAAAATTTCATGTGCCATTGGGTGATTGATCTTTGTCATGTACTCAAGCGATCGTGCAAACAAGTAATCCCCTGTGTACATGGCAATTCTATTGTCCCATTTTGCCTTAATCGTTGGCTTTCCTCTTCTCAGCTCTGCATCATCAATGACATCATCATGAACAAGCGATGCCATATGAATTAATTCCAGGGCAACAGCAACATATTTAATTTTATTAATGTCATAGTCGCCAAACATGCCTGAAAGGAGAACAAAAACGGGGCGGATTCGTTTTCCGCCCGCTTGCAGCAAATGAAGACCTGCTTCACTTAATAATGCATAATCAGAGCGAACTGTTTGTTCAAGCTCTTTTTCAATTATATCGATATCATGATTTAAAAAAGAGATCATTGCTTTTAGTTTCATTATCTTCACCCAAATATCGTTTATTCAAAGCTTCTTTCCGATATGTGTTGCTGCTACACCGCCTGTAAATGGATGATACGAGACATCAGACAAACCGGCCTCTTCGAAAAGAGCCGCCAGCTCTTTCATGCCAGGGAACGTTTTGGCTGATTCTTGAAGCCATGAATACTCCTGATAGCTTTTGGCAAACAGCTTACCAAAAAGCGGCATGATGTATTTGAAATAGACATAATAGCCTTGTTTAAAGCCAATCATCTCAGGCTGTGATGTCTCAAGGCAGACAACCATTCCACCAGGCTTCACCACTCTTGTCATTTCCTTTAACACCGTTAAGTAATCAGGGACATTTCGAAGACCAAAACCAATTGTCACATAATCAAATGTGTTATCCTCAAAAGGAAGCTCCATTGCATTGCCGTGGATCAATTCAATTTGATTGTAGCCCCCTGTCTTCACCTTCGTTTCACCAACACTCAGCATATTTTTACTAAAATCAAGGCCTTTGACCTCGCCCTTTTCTCCGGCAGCGTCTGCAAGCGCAATGGTCCAATCGGCTGTCCCGCAGCATACATCTAATGCTTTGGCTCCTTTTTGAACATTCATGAGCTTCATTGTTTTATCGCGCCATTTTTTATGCTGTTTAAAGCTGATGACAGAGTTCATCTGATCATAGTTTTTATAAATTTTTTCAAATACACCGTGTACTCGCTGTTCTTTTGATTGCTGCATGACTTACCCTTCTTCCACTTTCTGATGGTACGCAGGCTCATTTTTCATATGATCCAAGCGATTTAATAGCTCTTTTTGAACGACCGGAGATGAATCAAGATACTTCTTGATCGGCAGTTTGGCTTGCTCATAGCCTTCATTCTCAAAGTTGTCAAAACATGTATAGGCGTCCGTATAGCTATCGTTCAAAAAAAGTTTTAAATGTTTGTCATCTTCTGCTTGTTTCATAAAACGCTTATAAACAAGGAAACGACTTGCAATCTCATTCCAATGCGTTAATTGAAAATGCTCAGAAATCCTTTGGAATAGCGCAGACTCCACTGTAGCTACACTTTTGTAAAAGTGCGCTGCATCTTGAATGGATCGATCATACAGTCTAATTTTATGTTCATTAATCTCTTTAATTGCCGTAGCGAGCGTGCGGATCATGTAAATGTCTTTCATGTCAGAGAGAAGAGAATAATAGAGACCGCTGAAATAGTCTCCTGCTAGGATGGTCAGCTGACGATTTTTGAATTCGTCTTGTTTGATGGCTGCAGCAGTTGTGACTTCGTCATGGGTATCAAGGGCAATTTGCACAAGCATCGCCGTTAGAATATAATTTTCTTTTTTCTCTGCATCAATTTGAGCTTCATCAAACATAGCATGAAAAAGAAGGAGCTTATCTTCATCGATGAGTGGCGCACGCAAATGCTTTGCCAAATAAGGATGAGAAAGCTTTTTATTTAATTTTATATTTAGATTAGATAAAATTCCGTAGATGTCTTGCAAAGATATCACCCTTGTCCCAAAAATTACAGTTTCATATGTAGCCCTGCACATTGTATAGAGATTTATTATACCATATGAGCTCTCACTTTTATGCTATCAAGTGCATACTCGTGCTCTATTTCTTTGCTTCGCTTTGAATTTCACCGAAGCTTGTTTGAATGACAGCATCGCCTCTTACTTTGATGGCTGACGTATGCTCAGTAAATTGTGCGATAATGACTTCACCTTTATCGAGCTTTTCGGAATGGTGAAATCTTGTATCAGAGCCTCTAGTTAAGCCGATTACGTTTACACCATTATCAATGGCTTTAATGACCACAAAATCAGATGCTTTTTTTTCACTCAATCTGTTCACCTTCCATCTATTGATTAGTCGTTTTTAATAAAGGAAAGCACTTCTGCTCTTGCTGCCGCATCCTTTGCAAATGTGCCGCGCACTGCTGATGTGACCGTTTTGGCACCAGGCTTTTTCACTCCGCGCATCGTCATGCACATATGCTCAGCTTCAACGACAATCATCACACCATGCGGATTTAGTGTTTCCACCATACTATCTGCAATGGTTGATGTAATGCGTTCCTGAAGCTGCGGGCGCTTTGCAACGGCCTCTACTGCTCTTGCAAGCTTGCTAAGTCCCGTTACTTTCCCGCCGCGCGGAATATAAGCGACATGGGCTTTTCCATAGAAAGGTACAAGGTGGTGTTCACACATTGAATGGAAAGCAATATCTTTTACAAGAACGAGTTCTTCATGATCTTCACCAAAAATGGTTTTAAAATGTTCTTTTGGATCTTCATTTAATCCCGAAAACACTTCTTCATACATTTTTGCTACTCGTTTTGGGGTATCAAGAAGTCCTTCACGATCCGGATCTTCTCCGATTGCTTTTAATATATCGCGTACAGCGTGTTCGATTAGTTCTTTATTTATTTCACTCATGTATTATATCCTCCAAAGGCGATTACATTTCAATCAGATTCTAGCACACTTCAGATCCTAAAAGCAAAGGAGAGCGTTCTAAACGAACCTTTTGAATCAAAAGGAAAAGCCCCTTATCGAAGGGGCTTTTCTAGACTAGTGTGAAACTGTATATGTATAACTCCTTAAATAGGATGATTACACATAACGATTATTTACCTGCCACCGCATCTTTAAGTGCTTTACCTGGTTTGAAAGCAGGTACTTTGCTTGCAGGGATTTCGATCTCTGCACCAGTTTGTGGGTTACGTCCTTTACGAGCTGAACGCTCACGTACTTCAAAGTTACCAAAACCGATAAGTTGGATTTTGTCACCATTTTTAAGTGCATCTAAAATTGTATCAAAAACAGAGTCAACTGCTTTTGTCGCGTCTTTTTTAGATAACTCGCTTGCTTCAGCAACCGCGTTAATAAGTTCTGTCTTGTTCATGCCTTTCACCTCCTCCCAAAAATATGCATTCAGTAGATTGTTATCATTTCTTCACAATTCATCTTCTTTCTATACACTTTTTTTGAAAAAAAGAGCGTCTAGAAAGCGTCATACATGGCTTTTCATTAGAAAACTACTCTTTGAAGGAATGTTTGTCCAACAAAGTGAAGATTTTCTGTAAGTAGATTAACACATATGAAATACCATATCAAGCATTTTAAAGGGAAGAATCCTTATTCGTCAAGGATTAAGGGCACTTTTGCGAACGAATATTCCTAATTTCAGCCTGAATCTGACTAATCTTTATACAATTGTCTTTTTATGACTCATATAGCACGCAAAAAAAGACCCCTATCAAAGAGAGGTCTCACATGTTATAGAATAATCGCGATCAGACCGCCTGATCCTTCGTTGATGATTCTTTCAAGCGTTTCCTTCAGCTTATATCTTGCATTTTCTGGCATCAGAGACAGCTTTGCTTGAATGCCTTCTCTGACAAGGGAGCTGAGTGAGCGTCCAAATATATCTGAATTCCAAATCGAAAGCGGATCATCTTCAAAGTCTTGCATTAAGTAGCGGACAAGCTCTTCACTTTGTTTTTCTGTTCCGATAATCGGTGCAAATTCGCTCTCTACATCCACCTTAATCATATGAATAGATGGAGCAACTGCTTTTAATCTCACGCCGAATCTTGATCCTTGCCTAATGATTTCAGGCTCATCTAAACTCATATCTGATAAAGCTGGCGCTGCAATCCCATAGCCAGTTTGCTTCACCATTTTTAATGCGTCTGACACTTGATCATATTCTGTCTTTGCATGCGCAAAATCTTGCATGAGCTCTAGAAGGTGGTCTTTGCCCCTAATTTCCACACCAACCACTTCTTTTAGGATATGATCATATAGATCATCTGGCGCATACAAGTCAATTTCTGCGATTCCCTGACCCATTTCAATACCCGCTAAGCCCGCTCTTTCAATAAAGTCAAATTCACTGAATTGACCTACGACGCGGTCGACATCTCTTAATCTTTTAATATCCTTTACGGTTTCCTTCACTGAATCCTGATAACTCTCTCTTAGCCAATGGTCTTCTTTTAGCACCATGACCCAGCTTGGCAGGTTCACATTCACCTCAAGCACTGGGAATTCATACAATGCTTCACGAAGAACACTGAGTACGTCTTGCTCTCTCATACTTTCCACACTCATGGCAAGTACTGGAATATCATATTTTTGGCTGAGTTCCTGCCGCAGTGCTTCTGTTTCAGGATGATATGGTCTCACGGAGTTGATCACCATAATAAATGGCTTTCCAACTTCTTTGAGTTCATCAATCACACGTTCTTCAGATTCAATATAGTCATGTCTTGGGATTTCGCCAATTGATCCGTCTGTTGTAATCACAACACCGATGGTTGAATGCTCTTGAATGACCTTGCGTGTACCAATCTCTGCTGCTTCATGAAATGGGATTGGTTCCTCATACCACGGTGTGTTGATCATTCTCGGTCCATTTTCATCTTCATACCCGCGTGCACCAGGGACTGTGTATCCTACACAATCGACAAGCCTGATGTTGACATCAAGACCGTCACTCACGTGAATAGATGCCGCTTGATTTGGCACAAATTTTGGCTCTGTGGTCATAATGGTTTTTCCTGCTGCACTTTGCGGCAATTCATCCTGTGCTCTTGCACGGTCTGCCTCATTATTGATATTCGGGAGCACCACGAGCTCCATAAACTTTTTAATAAACGTAGATTTCCCTGTACGAACAGCTCCAACGACTCCTAAATATATATCGCCTCCTGTTCGTTCAGCGATATCCTTGAAAATATCGACTTTTTCCAAGTGATCCCCTCCCGGACTTGCTATCCTCGTTTTCAAATAAAATACTCTATACTTCAATCAAACTGTGCTTGAAAGGTGTCTGGACAATATATGTGTATGACGTTGTCCTATTTGAATATGACACCTTTTTTGTTTTGAGAGTAAGTTTAGCCATAAAAAAACCTTTCTCCTCATTTATATGCAGAGGAAAAAGGTTCATTCTTGTTTATGACGTCTTTTTTTCTAAAAAAGCAGGCTCACCTTTTTTATTGATTGTATATGGGACAGAAAATGCCGGTACAAACGGGGTTTCCTGCCAATATACATCTTGAATGTTTTCACCTGGTTTCAGCTTTTGTTTTGTGTTTTTCAAAATATGAGCAAAATCACTGCGATAGTCCACATAGATTTCGCCATTTGATGAAATGAGTAATGGGAGGGAATTCCCCGTAACAGGACTCATGACCGTAGGCGGCGCTTTTAATCCTAGTTTTTTTTCATTTAACGTATATAAATTTTTGGACACCACTTTGCCGTAGGGCGGATATGTATGTTCGTCTTGATATATTTTGATTCTAAGCCGTAATTCACTGATGGTTTGCGTCATTTTGACATCAAGCAGTTTCACAGTTGGTTTTTTTTCGACGTCTGTGAGGACATAAATATATTCGCCTCCGCCTTCAAAGGATGTAGACGGTACATCGTGTAAATACCTTGGTGATAAGCGCTTAAAGTCGATGACGTACTTCTGATAAACTGGCGTTTCTGCTTCTTTTGTTTCAATTGGCAAAAGACCATTTGTCGCTTTTTGAAACTCCTCGATCGCTGTCTGCACGCTTTGCAGCTGCTCCTCGTATGGTACCCGGCTTTCAGCTTTGCGATTCTCTGGATAAAGACATCCTGTAAGTAAAATAAGTGTTAACAACGTGACACTGACTTTCGCTTTGATCATCACATTCTTCCTTTTTCTTATTCATTGACCGGCCCGCTAAATACAACTAAAAAGACAATGATCCCTGATATGAGCATCAAGCTGTATGCGACGGTCGAGGCTGTTATTTTCAGAAATCGGCTTTTCAGCTTAAACCTGCTGAAATAGATGGTTACTACGGCTAAAAACATGAGCCCCATTGAACCAAGCGCAAACCACATCTTGATTAAAGCAAAACTCATCGTGCCTGTCCCCCTTCAAAACGAACAAATTGTAAGCGTTTATATTTCATTCTAAACCAAAAATAAGGTAAATATCAATCATTTTTCCAATCATTCAGGAAAAAGCGCATAAAAAAAAAGAAGCAAAGAGGGGGACTCTGCTTCAGTCATTAAGTCGACTATTTTTCCTCATTCTGTAGAGGCAAAGCTCTATTCAAACTTCATTGCTATGTTATGCAAGTCTTCCCCTTCTTGCATCCTCTACATGCCTAAGTTCAGTCTTCCAATTATTTTGTTTGGTTTTCGAACATGTTCACAAGGTCTTCCATCTCATGTGTTTTCACACGTGCCATCAGTGATTCTACAGCATCGTCTACCTTTTTCCCTTCAAACAGGACATGGTAAAGCGCTTCTGTAATGGGCATGCTGACCTTGTATTCTTTGGAGAGCTGGTATGCGCCTTTTGTTGTGCGGACGCCTTCGACAACCATCCCCATTTTTTCAAGTACTTCTTCAAGCTTATAGCCTTTACCGAGTAAATTCCCGCAGCGCCAGTTACGCGAATGAACACTTGTACATGTGACGATCAAATCTCCAACGCCTGTTAAACCGGCAAATGTCAGGGGATTCCCTCCCATTTTTGTACCAAGACGTGCGATTTCAGCCAGTCCTCTTGTGATGAGTGCCGCTTTCGCATTGTCACCATATCCAAGTCCGTCAGTGATCCCTGCCGCAAGGGCAATGATATTTTTCAGTGCTCCGCCAATTTCTACACCAATCACATCAGGATTTGTGTACACTCTAAAGTTGTTGTTCATGAACAAATCTTGAACAAATTGAGCCGCTTCAATATTTTCTGATGAGACAGTGACTGTTGTCGGATGACGCAAGCCTACTTCTTCTGCATGACTCGGTCCTGATAGAACAACCACAGCTTCTCTTTGCGCCGCTGGGACTTCCTGTTCAATCATTTGAGAAATTCTGAGAAGTGTATCTGGTTCAATTCCCTTACTGACATGAACAAATGGCACTTTCGCTGAGATCAGCTCATTTGTCTGCTTCAATACTTCACGAATGGCCTTTGTTGGCACAGCGACAATAATCGCATCTGTCCCCTCTAAAGCCTGCTTCATATCTGTTGTCGCCTTAATAGACGCTGGCAGTGCGACATTTGGCAAGTAATCATGGTTTTCATGTTTCTCATTGATTTGATCAATCAACTCTTGTCTATGTCCCCACATGTGTACATCATGATGATTATCAGCTAATACAAGCGCAAGAGCTGTTCCCCAGCTGCCTGCTCCAAGTACTGAAATTTTCTTCATCCTGCTCACCCTTTTTATTTTCTCGCTCTCGCAAATATTTTAATCGGTGTTCCTTCAAAACCAAATGCATCTCGAATCCGGTTTTCTAAGAAACGCTCATAAGAAAAGTGCATAAGCTCTGGATCGTTTACAAACACAACAAAGGATGGAGGCTTGATGGCCACCTGTGTTGCATAGTAAATTTTTAGGCGCTGTCCATTATGGGTCGGCGTTGGATTCATCGCAACGGCATCCATGATAATATCGTTCAAAATATTGGTTTGAACGCGCATCGCATGATTCTCACTAGCTGTAATGATCGACGGCATTAACGTATGAATTCTCTTTTTCGTGAGAGCCGACATGAATAAAACAGGTGCATAATCAAGGAATTGAAAATGCTCGCGAATATTTTGCTCAAATTCCTTCATGGTACGCTCATCTTTTTCAACAGCATCCCATTTGTTCACAATGATCACAACGGCTTTACCGGCTTCATGTGCGTAGCCTGCAATACGTTTATCCTGCTCAATAATGCCCTCTTCACCATCAAGAACAACACCAACCACATCAGAACGATCAATGGCTTTTAATGCACGTAGCACACTGTATTTCTCTGTTGTTTCATACACTTTCCCTTTTTTTCTCATACCTGCTGTATCGACAATGACAAAGTCACGCTGATTGTACGTAAACATCGTATCGACAGCATCTCTTGTCGTACCAGCGATGTTGCTCACAATCACGCGTTCTTCCCCGAGCATAGCATTCACCAAAGAAGATTTCCCTACATTTGGTCGGCCAATTAAGCAGAACTGTACAACCTCTTCATCATACTGTGTATCTGGCAAGTTTTTAAAATGCTCTGCGACTGCATCAAGCAGATCACCGAGGCCTAATCCGTGCGTTCCTGAAATCGGATATGGCTCGCCAAATCCAAGTGCATAAAAGTCATAAACGTCGCTTCTCATTTCAGGGTTGTCCAGTTTATTGACAGCAAGTACGACTGGTTTTTTCGTGCGATATAAAATTTTTGCGACTTCTTCATCCGCAGATGTCACACCATCTCGGCCATTCACCATAAAGATGATGACATCCGCTTCATCCATTGCGATTTCTGCCTGATGGCGAATTTGCGCCAAGAATGGCTCATCTCCAATATCTATTCCACCAGTATCTATTAAATTAAAGTCATAATTTAACCATTCAGCAGAGCTATAGATTCGATCTCTTGTTACACCAGGTGTGTCTTCTACAATCGATATTCTTTCGCCTGCGATTCGATTAAAAATTGTAGATTTTCCAACGTTGGGCCTTCCAACAATGGCTACGACAGGTTTACCCATAGTACCCTTCCTTTCAATCCAGCCGCGATTCAATATGTTCATCATCATGTTTCAACCGGGATTTAAAATTTTCATTTAGTTTGTTATGAAATAAACCCTTCAAACATGAAGGGTTCAACTTATATATTATATCAATTTTTAATCAGACCACAATGAATAACTTAAAAATGTTTGACAATCAAGTAAAGATCTTCACCAATTCCGTGTGCAATCCC
Organism: Bacillus sp. SIMBA_154; assembly: GCF_046536015.1. Classification (NCBI taxonomy): domain Bacteria; kingdom Bacillati; phylum Bacillota; class Bacilli; order Caryophanales; family Bacillaceae; genus Bacillus; species Bacillus sp. SIMBA_154. The sequence goes on along the minus strand of NZ_JAWJBV010000001.1, from coordinate 260,193 downwards.
ATCTAAAATGGCCTCTAAATTCATAGCATACATGTCGAGTTCTTCTTTATTTTCACAGAAAAAAACCGCTGTTCCTCCAATGACTCGCTCTTTATTTGTTGTGGCCACAGCCAATATGAATTGCTCAATTGTGTTCGCCATTTCTCATTACCTCGCTTTCTTTTTAATGAAATCTGTCGGCATTCTAATGGCATTTTCTAGAATTGGCACCTCTTCTAATACACGAACAGCCAAATCTTCACGTTTCCATTGCGGTAAAATAAACACGCCAAGTGTGCCGTTATTCAGATCACGTTTTGCGAGCGGACAAAGCGATGGTTCACCAGAATCACGATACACGCCAAGCACATTGGATAAATCAAATAAAATCGCTTGCCGCTGTCCAAGGTTTGCAATCGTTGTGGCCGAGTTAAAATTCTTGGGAGTCAAGATGAAGCCCATTCCATGCTCTAATATTAGTTTTTGCTTTTCAGGAAGCCCGATATTCATAATGTAAATATCATTCACGTAAAGTCCTGCCCCGTCAAAGCGAAGTTCGCCTTTTTGAATATTGACGATATCCTTTAATTGGCTGCCAGACATCAATAGCTTTGCCATGAAAAAACAAAGAATACCGACCACTGTTCCAACAACGAGCGAGAAGAAAATACAGGCTGTGGTTGTAATTAGTGCAGTGAGAATGGCAATATAATTTCGGCTTTCAAAGGCAATGGCAATGCCTTCAATATATGTACTGCCTCTTGAGACAAGCTCATACGAATCCAATTGGGTTAACGTATTTCTTTCCATATTACGTACATCACGAAATTGCGTGGCTGCTAGCGTTAGAAAGGTAATCGCAGTAAATTCCTCCTGAATCAGTGCAGGCATAATGATTGCACCAAGCCCTGACGCGATAAAACCAAGTGCTATATGAATCACTTGTCCATGAATATACGTAGGGTATTGCCGATAATCTGTTCTTAGCATATAAAGCCTGGCCGCCATCCCAAAGATGACACCAATAATGACAGGAAACGTGTAATTCGTCATGTTGATTTTGCAGCCCCTTTAACTGGTTTTCTGGAAGAACGGACGCTCAAGAGCTTTTCAAGCTGATCTACACCTAATAGGAAGATGGCGCCTTGAACAACAAGGGAAAGAAACGAGAGATCTCCTATGACAACCGATGAGGTGAGGCGATGAATCGTAAGCGTATAAAGGGCTTCGCCTAGACACACAGACATCATCCATAAGGTCAATCGTTCCGTTAACTGGTGTCCATATGTCAAACACATCAAGATCAGCAAGGCAAATATAGCCCAATCCACCTTTATTATCGTGAACCAAACCGGGTCATATAATGCAAAAATCATAAAAAAGGCATACGCGCTCACCATTGAACATAATTGCATGATTCTCATGATTCGATAAGCAGGCCGGAATATGACGAAGGCCATACAAGCATATAAAAAGGTCATCAAAAACCCTGCATTGATGCTGATGTCTAAAATGGATATCATGAAATGACTGAAGATAATATGAACAAGTACACATACTCCCAGCACGCTGCGCAAAGTGCTTTTTTCCATGATAAATGTCACCATAATCCAAACGAACCATATTGACCAATAATAGTACAGTGCCTCCAACGCCTCATCACCTCAATTACATTATGGGAAAATCTCCAGTTTTTAAACGTGCGAGAGCGTTACGGGCTTTGTATGAAATGAACAAGAGGTGACACCCTAATGGTTGAGGAGGGATGTATGATGGGTAAGGATAGACAGGAAAAACGCCTAAAGGCGTCAAGAAGAGTTGAATCTGATCGTGATCAATCAATTCATCATAAAGGGGCAACAGCATTAGAAGGTCCTGAAAACGCTCGAAAAAGAAATCAATAAAAAAAAGGCATGTGATGATCACATGCCTCAGCGTGTAGATAAACCCTCGCATTCTTTGTCAGGTCTGCAATGGTTTTTGTGTCACGCTAAAAAGGAGACAACGGGCTAAACTTTATTTTAGTCCTTTGTCTCTTTAGATCTTAAACTATAGTACGTCGTATCCACGCCTCTTTCTTTTAGCCAATGACTCGTTTCACCTGTAATCACAATCTGAGTTTGTCTAAGTTCTTCAATGGTTTTCACCCCAAGCACTGTCATCATCATCTTCACATCTTCCTGAAGATCGATGATATCAGAGATGAGGCCGCTTTCTCCTCCACTAGTGAGTGATTTTAAGAAAAAGCCAGCTAACCCAGCAGCGGACGCGCCAAGAGCGATTGATTTTGTCACATCTAGTGCATCTCGAATCCCTCCAGAGGCTAAAACCGTTTGATCCTGAAAGGCTGTATGTACTTCAGCAAGACTCGCTGCAGTTGGAATCCCCCATTGATCAAAATAACGAAGTGCTTTTTGGCGTCGAAGATTTTCGATCTTAGAAAAGTTCGTTCCGCCAAATCCTCCTACATCAACGGCCGCAACTCCGGCATCAAATAATTTCTTTGCCGTTTCCTTGCTCATGCCAAATCCGACTTCTTTTACGACAACAGGCACGCCAACTGATTCAGCGATGACTGCGATTCGCTCAATTGCACCTCTAAAATCACGATCCCCTTCAGGCATGACGATCTCTTGAATGACATTTAAGTGAATCTGGAGCATATTTGCCTCCAGCATATCGACCGCTTCCCGAGCTTGCTTGATTGTCGCCTCACTGCCTAAATTCGCAAAAATCAGTCCATCTGGATTGACCTTTCGAACGACTTCATACGTTCGTCTTTCTTCTTTATCTTTCAGTGCAGCCATTTGTGATCCGACTGCTACTGGAATATTGGTTTCCTTCGCTGCGATCGATAAAGAGCGATTGATCTCATAGGTCGACTCTCCACCCCCACCAGTCATTGCATTGATAAAAATTGGCGAACCGAAAGTCAGTCCGCCAATTGTCGTATGTGTATCAATTTGTGATGTCGCAAGATCTGGTAAACTGGCGTGAACGAAGGAAACATCCTCTAAACCTGTTGCTGCATGCTGGTCAGTCGACAAAGCATGTTCAATATGCTGTTTCTTTCTTTCTGCTCGCGTCAATTTTGATCACCAAATTATTTTAGTTTATTGAGTTTATCACCGATCAGGTCACCAAGCTGGAATCCGCTTGTGTTTTCTTCTTTCGCCTGATATTGACGATAATTCTCTTCTATTTGTTTTTCAGGATTTTCTTCTAAATCACGGATGCTTAGTGAAATGCGCTCTTCATCTTCATTCACATCAAGCACTTTCACTTTCACAGCCTGCCCTTCTTCAAGGACTTCTTGAGGGGTACCGATATGTTTATGAGAGATTTGGGAAATATGCACAAGCCCTTCTACACCTGGTAGAATTTCAACAAATGCACCAAAGCTCACAAGGCGTTGAACGGTTCCTTCAAGCACATCACCTTGTTTTACCTTTTCACCAATTTGGCTCCAAGGTCCTGGTAATGTTTCTTTAATAGATAGTGAGATACGTTCGTTATCACGATCAACAGCAAGTACTTTGACCTTGACTTCCTGTCCTTCTTCCACAACGTCAGACGGCTTTTCAACATGTGCATGGGATAGTTGAGAAATGTGAACTAATCCATCGATGCCGCCAATGTCAACAAAAGCACCAAAGTCAGTCAGGCGCTGTACTTTTCCATCAATCACACTACCTACTTCAAGCTTTTGCAGGAAGTCCTGCTTTTGGTCTAATTGCTCTTGCTCAACCACTGCTCGATGTGAGAGAATCACACGATTTTTTTCGCGGTCAAGTTCGACCACGACAAGTGAGAGCGTTTTTCCTTTGTAGTCCGTGAAGTCTTCTACATAGTGTGCTTCAACAAGAGATGCAGGAATAAATCCTCGCACACCAATGTCTACGACAAGACCACCTTTCACAACGTCTTTTACTTCAGCTTCAAATACTTCTTTTGTTTCAAACTTTTTCTCTAGGTCTTCCCAAGCGCGGTCTGCATCAACAGCACGTTTCGATAAAATCAAAGCATCGTCTTCGACTTTTGTTACTTTAAGCTCTAACTCGTCGCCATCTTTCACGACATCTGATGCTTTTTCAACGTGAAGACTTGATAATTCACTGATTGGGATAATCCCAGGTTGTTTCACATTGACGATATCTACATTTACATGCTTGTCCTCAACTTTTGAAACAATCCCTTTCACTACATCTCCAACCTCTGGTACCTGAACATCGATTTGATTCATTTCCTCTGTCATTTCGATAACCTCCTTGGTCCAAACCTACACAGCTTAGTTAAAACGACTGGGTGAATATGTGTCTTAAGCATGATGATTGCCAGCCGAATATGTATTATAGAAACATTCAAATCAACATAATTGCTTGAATGATCAATAAAAATAGTATTAGTATAAACTTCTAATAAAAGACCTTGTTTGTCAAGAGATAAACCTCTAACTTATAAAAGTTTTCTAAAATTTCTTACTGTTTTCCCACGCGGTCTGCTGCGTCTAAAATTTTACCTGCCACCTCTTGAATGGAAAGGGAAGTTGTGTCAATTTCAATCGCGTCATCAGCCTTCTTCAACGGTGATACCTCCCGCTCAGAATCAAGCTTGTCACGTCTTGCAATCTCTTCGATCAGCTGATCGTAATTGACATCGTAACCTTTTTTCTGATTCTCTTCAAAACGGCGTTTTGCTCTTTCCTCTACTGAAGCAAGCAAGAAAATTTTCACTTCTGCCTCTGGAAGAACGTGTGTGCCAATATCTCTACCGTCCATGACGACGCCGCCTCGTTTGCCAAGCTCTTGCTGCCGGCGTACCATTTCTTCTCGAACAGCTCTGTGCTTTGCGACAACAGATACTTGGTTGCTCACGCGGTCTGTTCGAATATCCTCTGTGACATCGGTGTTGTTTAGATGTACTTTTTGACCTTCGTCTGTTGACACAAGTTCAATCATTGTCTTTTTCAGTAATGCATCAAGTGCCTGTTCGTCTTCAAGGTCTACACCATGATTGAGTGCCGCAAGTGTAATCGCACGGTACATCGCACCTGTATCGATATAAATATATGATTTTTTCGCTGCGACAATTTTTGCCACAGTGCTTTTTCCTGCCGCTGCAGGACCGTCAATTGCGATAGATAATTTCTTTTTCATAATACCTCTCCTTGATTGAATCTCCCTTATGAATTGTAACACGATCACCGCTCAAACGGGGGAATTTTCTATCAATCCTTCTGCTTAAACGTCTCAATCCAATCTTCAATACTTATGTTATTCACACCCTCGTATTGCACGACTTTTGACAAAAACAGTTCTCCTTTCGTCAAATGAAGTGTGATCTGAACGGCTAATAACAGAACAAGCTGAATCAGCACCGCTTTACATAACCATCTTTCCATTGTCTTCATACAAAAAGCCTCCATGCTAGATTCTTACACCTCTAGTATGGAAGCTTTTTACACCCTTTATTCTTATGCTTTTTTCACACGTGTTAAAAGCTGCTGTTGGAAGCAGTATTTCATGATGTGCTGCTGGTGGTCATTCGTGATCTCAGAAAACTCCATGATCGCTCTTGTTTTGCCAGTCTGTTCATCTTGATATACTCGATTCATTTCTGCAACCGCTTTAATTTTTACGGGTTCTTTAAGCGGCAGTTCAAACTCTGTGCTCACTTCTCCGTATTCTTTGAGCGAGACGCCTTCTGGAACAGCAATTACTACACCGCCAGCACTCATATTGACGATAAAAGTGTCAAAGGCCTCTTCATCCGTTTGTGTGATGGTCGCTTTCACCATCGTATCCACTCGAAGGTATTCTCTGCGCTGAAGCCGAATCATCTCTCCTTTTGGCGGAATTGAAATAACAACCATCGGAATATCCTCTTTTCTTTTTCCGATGACCTCGCTTGTACATTTGTATGGAATTTGATTTTCATCGAAAAAGAACACGGTGATTTCTGTATGCTGGTTTAAATAGATCGTGCGCCCTGTTTCTTTATCAGCTGGATAATGAATGCAAATATCATCGTTATTATTTTCCAAAACTTTCGATTTTGCTGTTTTCACTTCTTTGTTCTCATTGACATACTCAATTGTGATAGCATCCCCTATTTGTAACATTCCTCATCACTCTTTTCATCTGTGAAATCGTATCCTCTCCTATATTAAACCATGTATAAAACAAAAGGAAAAGACTTATTAGCCTTTTCCTTGCTTCTTTTTCTATAGGTCTTTGTATATAGGTTCTGCGTTTTTCAGCTTATCTACTCTTTCTTCTTTTCCAGTATCTGCATTGATGAACATCCGGTACGTATCATTTTTAATTGTTCCAAGAAACTCATAGCAGAGAACTTCCTCTGACATATCATTTTGAACAATAGCTAAATGAGTATCTTCAATCTTCACGTGCTTATTCAACGTTTTCTCTGCTTCTTTTTGCGAGATTTTAGGTGCTTTGATGTCACGTTTTTTATGCTTCAATAAGTAGTCTTTCGCTGAGAATCCAACGACCTCTCCGTCATCTAAAGCGACTTTCATGCGAATGCTATCCGGATAAAGCAGCACATTTTTTTGGAGGGGTACATAGGTAAATACGCCGATATTATCAAATTGCGCACTTTCATCTAAATGGAACGACTCTGTATCAAATCCATGCTTTTTTAAGAAACTTAACGCTTTTTCAGATGCTCCATTTAAACTGATTTTCTGTTTTTTGACGTCTCGATTTTGAAGAAGGTAGACTGGGTGGCCTCCTTTTTCAGTCAAATCTAAATAAAAATTCGCTTTGCTATCTGGATCTGACATCGATAAGCTGTACACATCTCGATTTGTTTTGCTTCCGCTTTTTCTCACCTTAAAATCTTGATTATGGTCAGGCGCGAATCGCTGTGCAATGCGGATCGCTTCTTTTTTTGAAATCTTTTGGCCTTTTAAATGACTGTAGCCTCGTGATTCTGATTCTGATGACACATTTGTAGGACCGAGATCGACATTCGCAAATGCATCAGCATTTTTCTCGACTGTTTTCAAACCGTCGATAATGGTGTTGTCGTTCTTTTTATCGCCGTCCGCCAGCGCCATTTCAACATCCATCCATTTTAAATTTTTGTTGAGTACGAGATGCTGCACTTGTCTAAGCTCGTTTTGGATATCTGCCGCTTGATCATATAAAGCAGTAATGGTTTTATGAGTATCTTTGTTTAATGGTTCATCTGATAAAGATTTAACTGATGATTTGTAGCTAAAGTCTCCGACATTCGCTAGAAATTCTTCCGTTTTGTTAAAGGGCATCAATGTGAGCGGAAGCTGACTGACATTGTTATGCGCCTCTGATGACATTCTCCATACATCTGCAAGTGCTGGCGAGATCGATGTTTGGCTGTTCATCGCAAGTGTTGCTCCGAGTTTGTCGTGCAGCTGATCGACTTGGTATGTTAAATCGTGGAAGGCTCTTTGGTAGTTGTTCTCTGCATGAAGCAGCACTGCGTCTTTTTCTTGATGCTCTTTATAGCCCCAGTAACCTGTTGAGATAACAGCAATTCCTAAAATAGCAATCAATATTCCTCTGATCATTTATTTACACCTCTTTTTATTCACAGAAAATATGTTTCCCGATTCGTTTAATTTGTGGCCTTCCCCAAATCCATGGACTTGTTGCTGTATCAGGATTAAAGTAATAGACGGCGCTTTCAGATGGATCCCAGCCATTAATTGCATCAAACACTGCCTTTTTTGCAGTTTCATTTGGTGCCATATAAAATTGTCCATCTGCTACCGCTGTAAACGCAAGCGGCTCAAAAATGACACCAGCAATGGTATTTGGAAAGGTTGAACTGTTCAAACGATTTAAAATGACGGCAGCAATGGCCACCTGTCCTTCATACGGTTCACCTCTTGCTTCACTATATACCGCTTGTGAAAGAAGCTGAATGTCATTGCTAGAGAAACCACCTGGCATGTTGGCAGCCGTTTGCTTCGGCGTTTGATTTGCTTGCTGATTGCCTGACTGGTTTCCAGACTTCCCAGATGACCCGCTTCCTCCGCTTTGACTTTTTTGCTTCTCTTTTGCACCTTGAGCTGTCTTTTTTTGTGAGCTTCTTTGCCCAGGAGCCTTTGTTTGCTGATCAAGAGGCTTCCCGCCATAATGGGTAAACTGATTCCCTTTTTGCAGCTGCTGCTGCACAAACTCTTTATAGTATTTCGTCTTTTGAACTAATAGGCTTTTTGTTTTAGCACCTACGAGTCCATCGACATTCTTTACACCAAATTTGCTTTGAAAGTTGCGAACGGCCCAGTACGTGCCCCAGCCGTACACGCCATCAATTTTGCCATTGTAAAAACCATTGTATTGGAGCCTTGCTTGCAGCTCGACTACATCTTCTCCTGTTGCTCCTCTCTGAATGACTTGATTGGTGAAAGCTTCACTTTTTTCAGCTGTCAAAAGTGAAGACGCGAGTAGAACGATTGAGAAGATAAGGACGATTTGTTTCATGAAACGAGCTTTGTCCATATTTGATCCTCCTGTACTTTTGATGTTTGAATATATGTTTCTTCCGATCCCTATTTTTATACATTCATCACAGGAGGGAATTGGATGGAAAAGACAAAAAAACGCCCTGTGAACTTACAGGACGCTTTCCAAATTAAATTTGCACCATTTTCACCGCACGAGCTTTTTTTGCTTTCCGCAGACCGAACCACCATAAAAAAATCATGAACGGCATCATAATATATCCCCAATTTTTCATCCCAAGAAGAATGAAATCATATAAGCCGTGAAAAAGCACAGGGAGTGTTAAAGAAAGGATCAGCCATTTGCGCTGCTCTTTTTTATCAGAGAAACGGGCTTTGCCGATATAAAATCCCATCACAACGCCAAATAAAGCGTGACTTGATACGGGTAATAAGGCGCGTGTAAACGCATATTCCACCCCATGACCGACTAAGTAAAGAATATTTTCAAGTGTCGCAAAACCGAGAGAGACACTTATTCCATACACAATCCCATCATAGTGTTCATCAAACTGGGCATGCGCATAGACGCTGACCATTAAAATAAACCATTTTAATGATTCCTCTAAAAAGCCCGACGTCACAAATGAAATCAAGATAGGGTTCGTTGCGATATTTTCTTCTTGAAGGACATATTGAATAAACATGGTTGGAAACACAAGTATGACACCTAGCATAAAAGATCTGATGACCATATGAACCGGCTCATTGTCGTACTGATCTTTCAAATAAAAATAACTTAAAAGTGCGATGCCGGGAGCTAAACCTGCTGAGATGATTGCGATCATAATCAGACCTCTTTCCCTACATTATCCTTCATTATCGTACCATGATTTACCCCTTTTTTATATGACTCGAGCCCATTTTTCTTAAAATAACTTTCTATATAATCCCATTTTATATAAAAAAAGAACTGAATCCCTTTGAAGGATCCAGTTCTTTTTTTAGCTGTTGATTCTTTTGTTGATAACTTCTGCAATCAGACCTCCATGAAATCTTCCATTTTCAATGAAAATTTCATTGGCGTTGTTTCCAGCTGCAATGACTCCTGCAATGAAAATGCCTTCTACATTTGTTTCCATTGTCTGTTCATCAAAGGCTGGGCGGCCTGATTCTTGATCAATCATTACACCCATTTTTTCTAAGAAAGAATGATCAGGATGATAGCCTGTCATCGCAAACACATAATCACTTTTCACTCGATCTGTTTGGTCTTGCTGGTTTGTAAAGACAACCTCTTCTTCTGTGATTTCTTTCACCTGCGATCCGAACTCCATTCGAATGGTTCCATTACGGACAAGGGCTTCAAACTCTGGTAAAATCCAAGGTTTGATGCTGGACGAATATTCAGTTCCTCTATATAACACAGTGACTCTGCTTCCGCATTTCACTAGTTCTAGCGCGGCATCGACACTGGAGTTTTTCCCCCCGATGACCGTCACATCTTTATCAAAGTATGGGTGCCCTTCTTTAAAATAATGATACACGTGAGGCAGGTCTTCCCCTTTGACATTCATATAGTTTGGATGATCATAGTAGCCAGTGGCAATCACGACGTAGTCACATGAATAGACGTCTTTTGATGTGTTGACGGTAAAACGCCCATCTTTTTTCGTCACAGCGTTTACTTTTTCAAAAGCATGAACACGCAGGCTTTTTCTTCTGACCACCTCTCGGTAATAGGAAAGAGCCTGAATACGAACTGGCTTCCGGTTTTCAGTAATAAAAGCGACATCACCGATCTCAAGCTTTTCACTTGTACTGAAAAAGGTTTGATGTGTTGGATAATGATAAATACTGTTGACCACATTCCCCTTTTCAATCACAAGTGCATCGATACCGATTTGCTTGAATGCGATGGCAGTTGATAATCCACATGGGCCGCCTCCTATTATGATCGCTTTTTCTTGTTTCATTTGTTCCACTCCTGTCGTTTCACTGCAATAACAATTGCTGGGCTGTTTGATTCTTTGTTCCATTACATAAAAAAATCTCCTATATTAGGATAGGAGATTTTTGGACGCGATGCAAATAAGCCGCTTAAATCCAGCCTCTGAATCGAGAAGCTTCAGCCATTTTACGTACGCCGACCATATATGCAGCAAGACGCATATCGATGCGGCGGTTTTGCGCCATTTCATAAATATTATTAAATGATTTCACCATCATATTTTCTAAACGAGTTTCCACTTCTTCTTCTGTCCAGTAGAACCCTTGGTTATTCTGAACCCATTCAAAGTAAGAAACAGTGACACCACCCGCACTCGCAAGTACGTCTGGGACAAGTAGTACACCACGATCTGAAAGAATTTTTGTTCCTTCTAGTGTCGTCGGACCATTTGCTGCTTCTACGACAATTTTGGCTTTAATGTTTGCCGCATTATCTTCTGTAATTTGATTTTCAATGGCTGCAGGTACTAAGATATCACAATCCAGCTCAAGCAGCTCTTTGTTTGTAATTGTATCGTTAAATAATTTAGTGACGGTTCCAAAGCTGTCACGCCGGTCAAGCAAGTAGTCAATGTCTAGACCATCTTCATCGTATAATCCGCCGTAAGCATCTGAAATCCCTACGATTTTTGCTCCAGCATCATACATGAATTTAGCCAAGTAACTTCCTGCATTTCCGAATCCCTGTACAACAACACGAGCCCCTTTGATGTCAATCCCTTTTTTCTTCGCCGCTTCTTTGATGCAGATCGTCACACCTTTTGCTGTTGCGGTGTCACGTCCGTGTGACCCTCCAAGAACAATCGGTTTTCCTGTAATAAATCCTGGCGAGTTAAATTCATCAATTCTAGAATATTCATCCATCATCCATGCCATAATTTGAGAGTTTGTAAATACATCTGGTGCTGGAACATCTTTTGTTGGTCCCACGATTTGACTAATTGCGCGCACATAGCCGCGGCTTAGTTTTTCGAGCTCTCTGAATGACATTTCTCTTGGATCACAGATAATACCGCCTTTTCCTCCGCCATAAGGAAGATCCACAATACCACATTTTAAACTCATCCAAATTGAAAGCGCTTTTACTTCTTTTTCAGTTACGTTCGGGTGGAATCGAATTCCGCCTTTTGTCGGACCGACAGCATCATTGTGCTGCGCGCGGTAACCAGTGAAAATTTTCACCGATCCATCATCCATACGTACTGGAATTTTGACCGTTAATAGACGAATTGGTTCCTTCAGCAATTCATATACTTCTTGCGGATATCCCAATTTGTCAAGCGCTTTATGTATGACGGTTTGAGTTGACTTTAAAACATCTAGCTTATCTTCTGCGTTATGAGCGGCGTTTTGATCGGCTGCCATTAAAATAAACCCCCTAGAAATCTTTCATGATCTACTGCTCCCTTTCAAGCAATAGTATACACCTTCGTACTGGTAAAGCAAAGGTAAAAAACGTTTTTTATCAAAATAAAATATCAGCGTTTATAAATATAAAAAAGGATATAAAAAAATACTGTTGTTTCATCACAACAGTATTAAATATAATAGAAAAAAATGATTAAAAATACATCTGAATCGTTTTCACTGCATCTTCTTGCATAATCACTTTTCCATACTCTTTTAGCCGGTGAATGGTTAATGTCGTAGGAGAACCAAATTCCGCTAAAATGGAAATAACAGTATCAGCAGACAGTTCTTCATCAACATCATCTAGGCTGAGAAAATATTGACCTTCATAATGGTAAACTGTACCCCCTAAAAGTCCAATACGACTTAAACTATGGGACAGTTGAATCACATCTTCAAACGAGGCAAATTGATAGAGCACATGCTTGCTCTCGTCGAGCTTGACCTGCATCTCAATGTAATCTTCATCAAACTCATCATCAGCATCATCTTCCTGCTGACTCTTTGTGACAATGACGACCATCCCCTGCGCCTGAAGAGAAAATACTTCAACAGCAATCGGTCCATTCGCTTCAAAACCGAGCTCCTGATTCGCTTCGTTCATCATGTCTTTAAACAGCTGATGAACTTTGAACGAATCTTTCCAAAGGTCTTCTTTCGTAAGACCTCGGTCTGTCAGGTCATCTAGTGTGAGAAAAATTTTGATTTTATTATAATTCAGACGCTCCAGTCGCATAACGTTCCCTCCTGCCTCTTCTAACACACATCATACTGTAGTATATGAGATGATGAGTCATAGGTTCTTAATTTTGTATTCAGTTTACACTGTGTCAAGACGGAAGACAAGCACGAAGCAATGCTCACGGTGACTTTTATGGAAAATATTGAGGGTGCATCAAGTTAACGTGTTTTTAGAGGCATTAAATAGATCAGATGGGTTTCTGGTTCTGCCCCAAGACGCATTGGAATCTTTGTTGTTCCATAGCCATTACTAATCAGAAAAAAAGCGCCTTTGACTTGGCCTGTTCTCCCTTTTTCATACGGGCCAAATTTCCCGATGCGGATCTGTCCTCCGTGGGTATGACCACTCAGGACAAGATCGATTCCCTCTTCCTCACCCATCATGTGATGCACATCTGGATTGTGTGATAAGAGGATATTCACTTCATCTTTAACAAACTCCGGCCGTATCGCTTCATAATCTGCTTTTTCAAGCCGAATATCGTCGATTCCTCCAATTTTAATGGGCTGGCCTTCAAAATCCCACACAGCCATTTCATTTTGCAATGTGGTGACATCATAAGCATGAAGAATCTCTTTAAACTTTTGCTGATGCAGCTCATGGTCATTATTTCCCCAAACAAAATAAACCGGAGCAATTCTTGATAAACATTTCACATTCTCTTCAATCCTGGCATAGGGTACACCTTTTTCTGCTAAGTCCCCGCCTATCATAATCACATCTGGCTTTTCCTGCCTTACTTCTGCTAATAATGTGTCACTAATGAGGCGTCGATGCGTATCAGAAATAAAGAAAATGACTGCGGGTCTATCTGATTGAAGTGCTTCTATTGTAAAGTAATGCTTTTTGATGTTGTTTTGTTTTGCCGTTTTCACCATTTTTGCCGTTACACACACACCTGTTGTAACAGCCGCAATGGCGGCAGTAAATCCGATGGCATATTTCATCATAAATGGCTCCCTTATATATCTTTCTTTCATAAGACGCTTGAATGAAAAAAGACGTTTCAACTGTTAAACGTCTTTGCCTCATTTATTTACTTTCATAATAGAGATTAATGTCATATTGCTTCTGCATGTAGTGAAAAACCGTCTCACGCTCTTCCCACTGATTTGATTGAGGCCATAAATCTGTGCTTTTTTGTATAATTTCACATCTGAGCTTATGATATTCATCCTCAGCCTTTTCTTCTTTTTTCTTATAATAATACGATGCGTAAAAAGCAAACACTTCTGCCATGATCCAAAACAGAAACACCTCATGACCAAGCAGTGTTGCAATCATAGCTTCTGGCTGCAGCGAGCCTCCCGTTTTGGCTGTTATGACAAAATAAAACAAAAGAATGGCTAGAGATAGAAGGGCTGTCCACTGCCATCTTTTGCTCTGCTTTGCAAAACCCTCGTATTTGCGCTTTCTTTTGATCAATGTTTCAATCATTTTCTGTGTCGGCTGATCCATATAGCGGCTGATTGCGTGCAATGTCATCACATACACCCTGTCCCTTTTTTCTACATATGTATGTGCTTTTCAATTGATTCATGTCAATTAATTTAGTTTTCTAATGGGATATTCAGCACTTGTCCGCTGTACACACTATTTCCTTTTAAATGATTATACGCTTTGATCTTCTCTTCACCCGAACGATTTTGGTAATATTTCATGGAGATTCGATACAGGTTTTCCTCTGGTCCAACGGTATGCTGTATGACACGGACTGGTTTCTTTTCCTGCTTCTTTTTCTCTTCAGCTTCTTTTCGTTTTTTCTCTTCCTGCTGTTTTTGCAAAGCTAGCTGCTGCTGTTCACGCTTTTTTGCAGCTGCTGCTTTTTCACGCTCTGCCTTCTCTTTAGCGGCTTGCTCTTTTTTCTTTTGTTCAGCCTTTTCTTTCGATCGCTGCTTTTCTTTTTCTGCCTCTTTCTTTTTCTTCTCTTCAGCAGACGCATCAGCTTTATCAGCGCTTGAGTCATTTTTCGTTTCGACAAGTGCTGACGGGACTGGGTCTGTGTCAGCACTTGATGTTTTATCAATATATACGTCTTGATTATTGTTATGTTTGATTTCCTCTGATGTGTAGTAAATCAAAAGGAAGAATACACCGATGACGATAATAGGAAAGATAATAGCCAATGTCGTAAACAATGGATTGCGCACCTTTTTCGTGCGCTGCTTTTTATATTCATGAAAATCTTCCCGTGTAGGAAAGTGAGAGTCATCTGAAGGATGTACTTCTTCTTCAAGGTTTTCCTCTACATCGTCATGGATGTTTGTCAGCTGCTGTTTTTTTCTCTTCATTCTCGACATTTCTTCCATGTTCATCCCTCCCCCCTATATTTCAAACGAATCTGACATGCAAAAACGAAGTCAATGACAAAATGGGTCATGACCGGAACAAATAAATTCCCAGTCCACTCGTATAAAAGTCCTAAAAAAATACTAATGGAAATCACAAGGATAAACAAGAGTATTTTTGATAAATAGCGAAAGTGAAGAAGCGCAAACACAATGCTGGCGATCTCAAGTCCAAATTGCTGTTGAACGATCCCTCGGAATAAAATCTCCTCAGAAAAGGCAATGAACAGTGTTAACCAAACAATATGCGGGATGCTGCGATTTTTGAACATTTTTTCATTTAAGCCGCCATCATCATACATATGAGCGGGAAACACCTTCATGACAATTGCATCCACCATCATCACAAGCAAAGCGCCGCCGATTCCATAAGTCAGTATCCGCATATCATGGATCTGCCAAAGTGCAGTAAAATCAGTCCAATGATCGAACATAAAAATACCTAGCAAAAAAGAAACGATAAGCATGAGCAGCTGCGTGAAATACAGCTGTTCTACTACTTGTCGATCGGTTAATTTTTCAATGATTCGGCGGTGTTGTTCAATCAATGCTGCGCCTCTTTTGTCAGATGAAACATACGCTCCAGCACGGTCTTCCAGTGTTTCATTTCATTCAGCTCCAATTGTCGATCTTTTTTTTCATAATCAGATAGGTCAAGTCCGCAAGAAGAGCAGCAGTTTGCAGAGGAAGAGCCCTCCGTTTGATCAAGCTGTTCGTAAAAGTATGATAACAGAGATTGTCTAAAACAGCCTTGATGAGTGATTCGCTCTTTAAATTGCCACACTTTTCTTAGCTTTTCTGTTTGCCTGTCCTGCAGTTTTTCTTTCAGATTTTTGATGAGTACGCGAGGCTGTTTGGATTGGTACATGATGTAATAATGCGTCAGCATCCTCGCACGCGTTTCCTGAAGCCCTGCTTCCATCAATCGTTCACGTAATTTCTTTTCGTCATTTGTCGGCATTTGTGTTAATTGGGCTAAGAAAAAATCAATTTCTGGATCATCAAAGCCTTCTGCTTGAATCAAATGACTTTGAATATCCGCATCCTCTTCTGTATATAAAAGAACGCTCACACTGTTTTTCCCATCTCGTCCCGCTCTTCCAATTTCCTGCATAAATGCTTCAATTGATTGCGGGGGGCTCATATGAATCACAAATCGTATATCTGCTTTATCAATTCCCATCCCAAAAGCACTTGTACAGCAAATGAGATCAATTTGGCCGCTGATAAATTGCTGTTGAATGAGCATGCGGTCTCCTGCATCCATTCCGCCGTGATAAAATTCTACACGTTGATGGGTTTTTTGTTTGATGAAGAGTGAAATATCTTCTGTCATTTGCCGGGTCGGGCAATAAATCAGGCCAGGCCCTTGCAGGGTTTCCACAAGCTCAATGGCTCGTTTCTCTTTCGCTTCTTTTGTTTCATGCGCTTCTTTGACTAATGCAATGTTAGACCGGTTCACGGAATGAATATGAAAATCCGGATGCTGCAGGCGCAAAGTTTGCACTGTATCCTTTAGCGTTTGCTTAGTAGCTGTTGCCGTCAGTGCTAAAGCCGGGGGATGACCTAACGCTTCTCTCCATTCTCCCAGCTTGGAGTATTCAGGACGAAAATCATGCCCCCATTCTGATATACAATGGGCTTCATCGACGACAAAAAGACCAATATGCATCGACTGGAGCTGCTCTAACAGCACCTCTGACATTAATGCCTCAGGAGCGACAAATAAAAATTTATATGATGGCAAATGCCGAATAATATGACGTCTCTCCTGAAAAGACAGTGTGCTGTTAAGCGCCGCCACTCGTTTTTCCCCGCGCATTTTCATTCGTTCTACTTGATCCTCCATGAGCGATAAAAGCGGCGAAATTATGAGAACTAACCCCTCTGTCATATAGCCGGGAATTTGATAACAAAGTGACTTTCCTCCGCCAGTAGGCAGCATAGCAACCGTATCTTTTTGATTCAGTACACTTTGAATAATGTCCTCTTGACCCGCTTTAAATGAGTCGTAACCAAAGTATCGCATGAGCGTCTGATGAAGCTTATCCATTTGCTTTCACCATCCTTGTCAGTGCCAATCGTATTTGAAAATAAGTAAATGGATGCTCGAGGTTTTCTTTAATCAGCTTCATTTTGTTTGTTTGAAGCTGGCTGGCTACATCATGGATTGCCTGCTGCTCTTCGGGGCTCACATACGGTTCTATTAAGAAGCTCGGCTCATGTATGGACAGCTCCACAATATGGTCCTCGATCGTTGCCTTTTTTAATGAACGAATGTGGGCAATTTGATCAATGCTAAACCCTTTTTGTACAAGCTCAAGCGTTTTGTGGGTAGAGGTTGTTAACACGCGTTTGAATTCAAGGTCACCTACGATCAGCTGCATGATCGGCGCCTCACCTTTTTGTGCAGAATGAATAAAATAATGGAGCACATTCCAAAAAAGCAGGTACACATACCACACATCTTCTTTCACCCACTCAGCCATTTGCTGATACGTACGCCCGATTCTTTCATTTGAGGTCAATGAATAAACAAAGATCAGTGCTTCTCGATCACTTAAACGAGCAAGGAGTTTTTCAAGTTCATGATGCAGATCTTCAGAAAACTTTTTCTTATGGTGATGCTGCTTTAAGAAAGATTTCGTCCAGCTTTGAACCGATACATCTCTTTGAATTGGCACATATTGATGTGACCCTGCCGTATAATGAGAAAGCACTTGTACAAGTAAAGACAGCCTCATCCATAGCATCTTTGCTTTATCATGATACTGGGCACCATGAAAATAAGCGGGCAGCGGTTTTTCAGAAAAATACTGTTTTAGCATATGCTCTCCTGTATCCGTGACGCTGAATGTATCCCCTGTTTTTCTAATGAAGTGTTCCTCTTCAAGCTTTCGAACAGAGCGATTCAGCTGATCCCGCGTAAAACCTGGATAACACCCAAAATAGCTAGAAAGTTGAAACAAACTTGCATCCTGTATCGTTTGTGATGATTTTTTTCCTTTAAAAAGATGGTAGACAGCGCTAATGGAGCGTTCGCCGTTCAATTTATGTACACTGTCCATTAACATGACATCCAAGTAATGAATCGTCATTCATCAAAGCACCTGTCTTCCTGACAAAATTCGAATATTTTCTCCCTTTATTTTAACAGATTTCATAGAAGAAGAAATGTTTAAACTCAATTTATGGGGGAAAGTTATGAACAAACCCTTATGTGATAAGTATTCTCAATCACTTTACAGTTGAAATGTGAATTTAAAATCATTACAATAAGGTTTGAGGAAATTGGTTTTTTATCGGTGAAACTAAAAAGGTTAAACCATTTGTTCCATCGAACAATCTGGGAGGTATTTTTTTAACATGGCAAAATATACAATTGTAGACAAAGACACATGTATTGCTTGCGGCGCATGCGGTGCAGCTGCTCCAGACATTTATGATTATGATGATGAAGGCATTGCATTTGTTACGCTTGATGACAACCAAGGGACTGTAGAAGTTCCAGAAGTACTTGAAGAAGATATGCTTGATGCATTTGAAGGATGTCCAACTGATTCAATCAAAGTTGCGGACGAATCTTTCGAGGGTGACCCACTTAAGCATGAATAGTATAAAAGCCCCTTATGCAGGGGCTTTTAGCGTGTAGACAAACCCTCGCATTCTTTGTCAGGTCTGCGCTCCGGTGCTCGTCCTTCCTAGACTTCAAAGGTTTTCTATCACGCTGAGCTGAAAAGAAGACAAAGGGCTAAAATGATCTTTATTTTAGCCCTTTGTCAACAATCTGAA
Source organism: Bacillus sp. SIMBA_154 (assembly GCF_046536015.1). Classification (NCBI taxonomy): domain Bacteria; kingdom Bacillati; phylum Bacillota; class Bacilli; order Caryophanales; family Bacillaceae; genus Bacillus; species Bacillus sp. SIMBA_154. The sequence continues at coordinate 241,460 of NZ_JAWJBV010000001.1, read as the reverse complement.
AGCCCCTTATACAGGGGCTTTTTTATATTAACTATTTTGAAGTCGGCGTTTATTTTCAAACCATGGACGCATTTTTACAAAAATAAAACTAAATACGATAGTAATGATGATCCCTTTAATAAAGTTAAAAGGTAAGATTCCTGCTGTAATGGTTGTCTTGAGCGCATGATCTGACAGTTCAGGCGCATTTAAAAACCATGTATACGCGGGAAGGAACAAGAAGTAATTTAAAATGCTCATCATCACAGTCATAAGCAACGTTCCCATGATCATAGACCACGCCATCCCTTTTGCTGATTTAATTTTTTTAAACATAAAGGCGACTGGCAAGATAAATAGTGTGCCTGCGATAAAGTTGGCGACTTGCCCAACAGGAACGCCAGACATACTGCCTTGGATGAGGTAATGCAGCACATTTTTTAATGCCTCAACGGCAATACCTGCACCCGGTCCATAAATTAATATCGCAATAATCGCTGGAATATCGCTGAAATCAATTTTTAAATACGCTGGAAGCCCTGGAAAAGGGAAATCCAATAAAATTAAAACAAACGAAATACTACTGAGCATACTTGTGACTACTAAACGTTTTACTCTACTTTGATTCAACATTCTCTCTCCTTTTCGATCAAATCTTTCGAAAAGAGGATTGTTCAATTTTCAGCCACAAAAAAACCGCTCTTGAAAACAGGAGCGGGGAATTTAGGCTAGACAAATAAACGTGTAAACAACGATGTTTTCAACGTTTATGAACCTCCATCTTCTCCCATCCAGACTATACTGTCGGCTTCGGAATCACACCGAATCCTGCCAAAAAAGGCTCGCGGGCTTAGAGACTATGCTCATCACCGCCGGTAGGGAATTGCACCCTGCCCCGAAGATTGATCATTATTCAATTCGACATCATTATATATGATATATGAGCATTTGTACAGATAAAAATCCTGAGCAATTTCATCAGTTTTAAAAAATCGTAAAAAACGTAAAAATTATAATGACAAATGCGTAAAAATTGGTTATCTTTTGTTTAAAGGTGTCCATTCTTTATAAAGATACTAAGAAATGTTCGTGTTTTCTTTTTCGCTTTACTGCTTTAATTTGATTGACACAGTGAAAAGGAATATGGTAAATTATCAGATATTTATGACGTTTATTTTAGGAGGAAATCTTACGATGTTTCGAGTATTAGTCTCAGATAAGATGAGCAATGATGGTCTTTTACCACTTTTAGAATCAGATTTTGTTGAAATTGTCCAAAAAAATGTAACAGAAGCAGAAGATGAATTACACACGTTTGATGCCTTACTTGTCAGAAGTGCAACAAAAGTCACAAAAGAACTTTATGAAAAAATGACTTCATTAAAAATTGTTGGCCGTGCCGGTGTGGGAGTAGACAATATTGATATTGATGAAGCGACAAAGCATGGCGTCATTGTCATCAATGCACCAAACGGTAATACGATCTCAACAGCAGAGCATACGTTTGCAATGATCTCATCTCTCATGCGTCATATTCCGCAAGCCAATATTTCTGTTAAATCAAAAGAATGGAACAGAGGCGCATATGTCGGTGCTGAGCTTTACGGAAAATCTCTTGGGATTGTTGGCTTAGGTAGAATCGGAAGCGAAATCGCCCAGCGTGCAAGAGCTTTTGGCATGACTGTCAACGTGTTTGACCCATTCCTCACAAAAGAACGTGCAGAGAAAATCGGTGTCAATGCCAAATCACTTGATGAAGTACTCGAAGTATCAGATATTATTACTGTACATACCCCATTAACAAAAGAAACAAGAGGACTCCTCAATAAAGAAACGATTGCAAAAACAAAAAAAGGCGTTCGCCTGATTAACTGTGCACGCGGCGGTATTATTGACGAAAGTGACCTTCTTGAAGCACTTGAAAGCGGCCATGTCGCAGGAGCTGCACTCGATGTATTCGAGGTAGAACCGCCTACCGATAATCCGCTTGTAGATCATCCGCACGTCATTGCAACTCCGCATCTTGGTGCATCTACAAAAGAAGCACAACTAAATGTAGCGGCTCAAGTATCTGAAGAAGTGCTTCAATTTGCAAAAGGACTTCCTGTCATGTCATCTATCAATCTACCAGCGATGACAAAAGACGAGTTCAAAAAGATTCAGCCTTACCATCAATTTGCAGGGAAACTTGGACGTCTTGTCTCTCAATCCATGAGAGAACCTGTCAAAGAAGTGAGCATTTCTTACGAAGGCTCTATCTCAAAACTCGAAACATCCTTTATTACAAAAAGTTTACTGTCTGGCTTTTTAAAAGAGCGCGTCGACTCGACTGTGAATGAAGTAAATGCTGGGATGGTAGCGAAAGAACGCGGCATTAGCTTTAGTGAAAAAATTTCTTCTAGCGAATCTGGTTACGAGAACAGCATTTCAATTGAAGTCAAAGGTGATCTTTCAACCTTTACTTTAAAAGCAACCTATATCCCGCATCTAGGGGAACGCGTTGTCTCTATTAATGGATTTAATATTGATTTTTACCCAGATGGACATCTTGTCTACATTCAGCACACGGATGCACCTGGTGTGATTGGTCAAGTTGGACAGATTTTAGGCGACCATGATGTTAACATTGCGACAATGCAGGTAGGACGTAAAGAAAAAGGCGGCGAAGCCATCATGATGCTTTCCTTTGACAAGCATCTTGAGGATGAAATTGTCCAAACATTAACTGAAGTACAAGATATTCTTTCTGTACGTCTGATCGACCTATAAAAACAATGGTAAACCTCATGCAAAAGCATGAGGTTTATTTTGTTGAAATCATTAAATGGCCACCCGTTCGAATGACATGAGTTGTGAGCTTATTGATCTTTTTCAATTGATCGACGGTCATCTGGTGTGCTTTAGCAATCGACCAGAGGGTATCTCCTTGTTGAATGACATATGTATGTTTTTCATGTCCGTTTACATGAAGGGCTGGCTCTTGGAAACGGTCCCTCGCGATGATTGTGAGCGGATCGACCGCATCCTCTTTGCTCACTGACCAATGGCCGCGGTGCACCTCAAAATGCAAGTGAGTGCCTCTAGAGGCTCCTGTGTTGCCTATGATGCCGATCGGCTGTCCTGCTTGTACACGGTCTCCATTTGTAACATAGCGCTCGTGTAAATGGGCATAGACGGTTTCATACCCATTTGGGTGCCGAATAAACACGACTTCTCCATATGTAGCAGAAACATAAGAACGAGTAACCACCCCTTCGCTTGCAGCAAAAATGGATTCTCCTTCTGGCGCAGCAATGTCTAATCCCTTATGCGAACCACCTCTTGTCCCAAACAAATCGGTAACCTCTCCTTTCACTGGTTCCACCCATTCGGTTGTTTTCTGTGCATGTGCAATTGGTGATAAAATAAGGAGCAAAAAACAGCTGGCGCATATGAAGCAATACCTTCTCATCAGTGACTCCCCTTCTTTGAGGTTCTTTTCATGACAGCTTAGTATACAGCAAGGATGCCCTTTTCTATACATCAAAAAAGAACGCAATATGTTGCGTCCTTTAACGATCTTTTATGACAACTGGATTTGGCAGAGCCGGCACCTCTATTGGTTCTTTTAATTCGTATGGTCCTACTTGATCTGTCCCTGCATTTTGAATCGTGACATCTGTAAAACCAAAATCTTTCGCTGTGAGCAGCAGACCTTCAATAAGTAGAATATGATTAATTGAGTCCGTTAATTGTGCTGATGCTCCAAACGTGATGGTCACATGTTTTCCTTTTGATGTCACTTCTTTAATTGGTTCTTTTTTAATTAATGGATCAAGTCCTGCATCGCTTGCCCGCTTCATGGCCTCTACCGCATCTTCATAAGATGAATAATGAGTTTTTGAGGGTACCAAAAATGTCCCGCTCTTATTCTCTAATACATAATAAGCGTGCTTTGTTTGTTTATCAATTGAAATCGTTCCAATGCTTCCATTTGTTCCTAATTGAAGATGAGAGCCTTTAACTGACTTGACTTGCACTTGGTTATATCGGCTCCATTTCAGTGTTTCTTTTACCATGTCTTTAAACCGGTTGGCTTCTTTTAATGTATCAAGAGACAAATCACTTTTTAGCTGAAAGACCAGCGTATCCCCTTTTTCACTAATATCCACCATATCAATATAAGATTGAAGAGGCTTTGTCATGTCAGGCAGCTGCACCTGTTCATATGTGCTCAGCATTGCCTGCACATGGTCGTGTTCATTCTCTTTTTCTATACTAATCGGGACAACTTGAGAAGTCGATTCATCTATGTATGCAATCGTCATATACTTTTGCTGGTCAGCATTCGAAACAACATGTGAGGGCTCATCTGTATGTTTTACCGCCTCTAATGTTGCATTCACCTGCCCTTTGTCAGCACTCGATTCCATCTTCACTCGCTTCATATCGTGAGCAGCCGGCTGAAATAAATGAGGAGAAATCAAAAACGCCATAAATAAAACCACAACGGTAGCCACCGCTGGACCGATCCATTTGACACTTTTCTTTTTCTTCCCGCTTGCCAGCAGCATCTGCTGATAAATCTGCTTAGATGAACGGTTGTCCTCCACCTTTGGAAGCTGACTTAGTAACACCTTGATTCGTTCTTCGCTCCAATCGGACCTGTTCGTTTTCATTCACTAGCTCCTCCTTCAAAAGCTCCATATGTTTTCGGAGCACTTTCAGGCCTCGGTGCTGAGTTGTTTTGACTTTGCTTTCCGAGAACTTTAACGCCTTTGCTGTCTCCAAGATTGAGTAGCCATGGATAAACCTTAAAATGATGACGGCTCTTTGATCAATGGTGCAATGATCAAGTGCGGCATAGATTTCTTTTACATTTTCATCCTGTACAGCCAGTTCATCTGGGAGTAAATCTGGATCTTTCACATCCTGCTTATCCCAATCAAACGTGCCGAGCACCCGTTGTCTAATGGTTTGCTGTTTGCGAAACCAGTCAATCGCCACATGCCTTGCAATTGAAAACAGCCAAGTTTTCTCGCTGCTTCTTCCTTCAAAAGTTTTATATGAGTGAAGTACCCGAATGTAAACCTCCTGAACGAGATCCTCTGCCTGATTTTTATCTTTTACCATATAAAATAAAAACTGGTACAAATCTTGATGGTACGAATCATATATTTTTTGAAAGGTTTCATGCATAGGAAACCCCTCCGTTCACTTATTTTTGTCGAGTGACTCTTACAAAACGTTACATTACAACTTTATGACAAATATATTACAAGTTCAACAATTTGGAAAGGGCTTTTTGTTTAACTTCTCCTTAAAAATATGAAAACAAAAAAAACACTTCGTTTTCTTTCGAAAAGAAGTGTTTCTCATGTAACAAGAATCTTCGTCAAGATTAGACGAGTTCCTGCCTTTTTCTAGGGATATAGAAGGTAAAGTGTGTACCTGTACCGGCTTTGCTGTGTGCATGAATGGAGCCTTGGTGTGCCTCTACAATGTTCTTCACAATCGCAAGACCAAGCCCAGTACCAGAACGTCCTCTTGTTCTTGCTTTATCCGCTTTATAGAACCGTTCGAAAATAAATGGCAGATCCTCTTCTGGAATTCCGCTGCCCGAATCTTTTACATCCATCTTCAGCCCGTTCTCCACCGATTGAACTGAGAAATGAACCTCTCCGCCCTCTGGTGTATGACGTATAGCGTTATCAATGAGATTGGTAAAAACCTGCTCAATCTTATCTGGATCGAATACAAAGTGCGGTTCTTCCACTTGAATCTCATACGTGAGGTTGATTTGTTTTTCTTTCGCAACACCAAGAAACTTACGATAGATTTTCTCAATCAGCTCTTCTGTATCTGTTGATTCAAGATTAAGCGTTATATGACCAGCTTCCATCCGTGCTAGATCTAGAAGGTCATTCACAAGACGCCCCATTCGAAGTGATTCGTCATAGATAATTTGCGCAATTTCTTTCTTTTCCTCTTCTGATCCAGCAATGTCATCTACAATGGCCTCACTATATCCTTGCAGCATAGCAATTGGTGTGCGAAGTTCATGACTAACATTGGCAATGAAGTCTTTTCTCAGCTTATCAAGTCTTCGTTCCTCTGTCATATCGCGAAGTACCGCGACTGCTCCCCTGACATCCTGCTGATTATAAAGCGGAGACATGAGAAGAACCCAAGTACGTCCTTGCAGCGACACTTCGATCATCTGCTCTTTTTCCGTGCTGACGGCTGTATGAAACAGTTCTCGTGCTTCTGGCGGCAGTTCATCTCCATCTTTGATCTTCATATTTTGCTCGTAATACCAAGCCTGCAAGAATCTTTCTGCAGGAGGGTTGGTCATAAGGATCGTTCCATCAATATTGATGGTGATGACGCCATCAGCCATACTGCTTAGAATGTTGGACAAATGTTCTTTTTCTTGATTTAAGGCTGTAATATGAAATTTAAGCTGCTTCCCCATTTGATTAAAGGCGATAGCCAGTTCGCCAATTTCGTCTTGCGTTAAAATAGGGATTTTTGTATCGAATTTCCCTTTCGCTAAATCCTGCGCTCCTTCTCTCATCTTTCTCAGAGGGTAGGTGACACGTGTAGATAAGAAGAAAGCAAATATTGTGGTAAGAACGATCGCAATTCCGGCAGCTAAGAAGATATAACGCGTCGTATGTTTGGTTGTTTGTTCTACAGCGAGGAGTGACTGAGAAAGAAAGACCATGCCTTTTTTTCCGTTTGCCTCAAAAGGAACACCTACTACAATTCGTTCGTCCTTCTGGTTGCCTGTATCAGGTTCTGCACGTTTACTGATTTTCTTTCTGTCTTTGAGTGCCTCGTTCAAATCTTTGTCCGCTTCAATTTGTTCCTTTGTTATCGCAGGAAGCTTTCCGCCTCTTTCAGACGAATACCATTCTAGACCATCTTCTTGAATAATCGCAATACTCGTCAATTTATCAGCAAGCTCTGATGTAATTGACCTTGCAAGAGATTGATCCTCATGTCTTTCTAAGATGACCGCTACTTTGTTTGCCATTTGTGTTAAATCAGACTTTGCTTCTTCCACATGATAATTCTCAATAAATTCTAAAAGAAGCACGGTCAAAATAGATAAAACAATCAGGACGAGGAAGAGAATGGTTAACCATAGCTTTCCTACGACACTTTTCCAAAGCTTCATTCAGCGCCGACCTCAAATTTGTACCCGACACCCCATACAGTTACGATTTTTTTCGCAGCTTCTGGGGACACTTTATTCAGTTTTTCTCGAAGTCGTTTCACGTGGGTATCTACCGTTCTCAGATCACCAAAGAATTCATATTGCCACACTTCTTTTAAAAGCTTCTCCCTGTCATAGACCTTATCTGGGGTTTTCGCGAGGAAGTATAAAAGCTCATATTCCTTCGGCGTGAGGCTTACTTCTTTACCATCAGCTGTCACTCTATGTGCATCGTGGTCAATAGATAAATGAGAAAACACAAGCACATCCTTTGTTGTGGTCCCAGTATTGAGATAAGAAGTTTGAGACGATCTTCTGAGCAATGCCTTCACGCGTAAAACAACTTCACGCGGGCTGAAAGGTTTTACAATGTAGTCATCCGTTCCTGCCTCAAATCCTTGGACACGGTTCGCTTCCTCACCTTTTGCCGTCAGCATAATGATTGGTGTGGCTTTTTTATCTCGAATTTGATTACATACTTCAATCCCATCTGTGCCAGGCATCATTAAATCAAGCAAAATGAGGTCATAATCCGTTTGAAGCCCTTTTTGAATCGCCTCGTCCCCATTTTCCGCTTCATCGATTTCATAATTTTCACGTTCTAAATACATTTTTAAAAGGCGGCGAATTCTTGCCTCATCATCTACGACTAATATTTTCGTTTGAGTTGTGTGTTCCATTAGACAATCCTCCTGCTTTCTCCGTTGTTACATTCATTTTAACAAAAAGCCGAATTGAATCATAAAGGTTGGCCTTTTTCTTGTGATTATGCGTAAGAATGCAGTCCCGCAATCACAAGATTGACAAAGATGAGATTAAACATAATAATGGCAAAACCGATCACGGCAAGCCAAGCGGACTTTTCACCATGCCAGCCTCGCGATAACCGAAGATGGAGATAGGCTGCATAAAAGAGAAACGTAATCAATGCCCATACTTCCTTCGGGTCCCAGCCCCAAAATCTTGTCCACGCAATTTGCGCCCAGATCATCGCAAAGATCAGTCCACCTAACGCAAATACAGGGAAGCCAATGGATACAGCCCTGTACCCAATTTCATCGACTAAATCGAGATTTACCTGTCTCACGAGCGGCTGAAGCAGAGCACTTAGTCGCTTGCGAATGATCAATCTAAGCAGTCCGTAAATGATCAGCCCGACGCCAAATGACCATAACACTGTATTGACCTTTCTGCCTGAAAAAACAGGTGGTAAATCAATGAAAGGCTCCAATCGATCTTGCGTCACAAGTTCCCCTTTATGAGGCCCGACTAAGGCTGGCATCTCATAAACCATGACACTTTCTTCTTTATTTTTATCTACCCAATTAAACTTCGCTTCATATCCTGTCATTCTAAAAACTGAAGTGACAGCGATAAACGAAAGTGTCACCACAATCATAAACATGACAAGCTCTAAACCAAACGTCTTCTTCCCTGGCTTTGCTTGATCGACATGCTTCAAAAGGAAGATGACACCTGCAACAAAACTGATCGCTAAAATGGCTTGCCCAAGTGCTGCTGTTGTCACGTGAATGTATAGCCAATTACTTTGAAGTGAAGGAATCAGCGGCGAAATATCTGATGGAAACATGCTTGCATAGGCAATAATCAATAAGGCTATTGGAAGTGTGAATAACCCAAGTACAGATACTTGATACACAAAATATAAAATGATAAATGCAAGCACCAGCATCATACCAAAAGCCGTTGTGAATTCAAATAAATTACTGACTGGTGCATGACCAGACGCCATCCATCTTGAAATAAAATAACCAAATTGGCTCAAAAAACCGATGATGGTGAGCGTAATGCCGATGAGTGCCGACTTATTCCTGCGCGGTCCATCCTCTTTCTTTTTTCCTTTAATGGCACCGCCAAAAAAAGGAACTGCTGCTAAATAAAATAGAAAAGCTGCAAATAACAGATTTTCACTGACTGCCGCCATCTAATCCTTCCCCCTTGCTTTTGCTGATACTCGTTGTATCAGGCAGTTCTTTTTGATCAACTGGCTGCTTGATGCCACTGCCACTCAGTAACACATTGAGATCGGACTTTAAGCCGAACCAGTTTTTGTTTGTGTGTCCTGCCACAAATACTTTTCCATCCTTTGCCGACAGCCAGATTCTTCTATGCTGCCAGTACATCCCCTGCACGACACCAATCATGAAGATAATCCCGCCTACGATAAGCACCCCGAGAGTTAAATCTTTTCTAACCGTCAATCCTGTTACGTTTTTCGTTTCAACACGATCAAACTTCATCTTATATATATTGTTATCAGAACCCTCTACTGTCTCTTGAATGGCCACAAAGCTTTTTTCACCTTTAGGTTTTTCAGGAGAAATCATTTCAAACACGAAAGCAGGATTATTCGGATTCCTTGTTTTCGTACTTGGCGTTCCATCTTCGTCAAAATAAAAATCAGGCAAATAGCTCATCACCTTGACTTTGTAACCGCTACCAAGATCATATTCTGACTTAGGCTCCAGCAGATTAATCTTCACTGTTCCAAAAGATTTTTCTGTATCTTTTCGAATCAGCTGAAAGACCATTTGATCGAGTTCATTTTGTTTAAAATCCACTTGATATAATGAGAAATTGTCAAACTTGAGCGGTTCGTTCACTTTAATATCGTGTTCTGTTACCCGCTTGAGCTTGGGCTTTTCACCAAAAACAACGTCTCCTTCACGTTTGTATAATATGGCATCGGTTTTATAACTTTTCACCACTTGACCGTCGCCAGCTTTTTCAATGGCATTTTCAAACACTTCTTTTTCATTTCCAGATTCATAACGATCAATTGAAAACGCATTATTTTTCAAGAAGTATTGACCATCCGTGCCAGGGATCGGTGCTGTTTCGCCTTCTCTCACCCACAGCGTTTCATCGACATACATGCCTGGGACAAACCGGAGCATCGAGCCAATGAGAAAGATAATTAATCCGATGTGATTGACGTAAGGTCCCCAGCGTGAAAAGCGGCCTTTTTCACCTAAAATATGTCCATCTTCTTTTCGCACGCGGTAACGCTTTTGTTTCATCGCTCTAACGATGCCTTCATATGTATGCTGATCTAATGTTTTGTCTGTTTCGCTGAATAGACGCTGCCTTCTCATAAAGCTTTCTTTTTTGACAACACCTTGATTTTTAAGTGCCCGATAAAGAGGAATGACCCGGTCGAGACTGCAAATCACAAGGGAAATTCCAATAGAAGCTACAAGGGCTAAGAACCACCAAGAATTATAAAGATCATGGAATCCAAGTATGTAATATAGCTTGCCAAACGATCCATATTGCTCTTCATAATAGGTGGAAGCTGATGCACCTGGCGGAATAAATCGCTCCTGCGGAAAAATGGTTCCAAGCGAGGAAGCTAACAGTGTGATGACAATCAGCCACACACCTACTTTAACGGAAGAAAAAAAGTTCCACACTTTATCAACAATCGTTTTGTTGTATGTTTGCGAGCGTCTCGCACTGCCGTCATACCTCATATCTAGCAGCTTTGAAGAATTTTTCTCTATTGCCGCAATGGGATTCCCGCATGATTCACATAGAACAGTACCGATTGGATTAATATGTCCACAATCGCACTTTATCTCTTTCATTCTAAGACCCCTTTGGTTTAATCAAATTCATATATTCATAGACATTACGTTCTGTCATGGTTCCCTTTATGACTTTGATTACCTTGCCTTCAGGATTAATTAAAAATGTGGTTGGCAGCGGCGTAATATCATATGCCTCTGTGACTTGACGGTCTTTGTCCATGGCAACCGGAAAATTTACACCATAAGCATCCATAAAATTCTTAACGGCAATATTTGATTCCCCAACATTCACTGCAACAATTTCCACACCGCGATCCTTGAACACTTCATATTGATTCGCCATATAAGGGAATTCTTGTTTACATGGACCGCACCAGGTCCCCCAAAAATTAAGAAAGACGCCTTTGCCTTTTAAGTCCTTTAATTCAATCCGCTCCCCATCCACAGATTGAAGGACAAAGTTAGGTGCAATAGATCCTTCTTTGACTCGATCCTGTTTGGCAAATACTGAGTTATACATTGTATAACATAGTGCAACAAGCATCACGAGGAGAATGCCCGTCCGTATGAAAAATCGTCTTTTCTTCATCTGAAGTACCCCTTCCCCCTAGACATTCAGGTAAATTATAGCATTCTCCTTCTTTTGATGCTTCTTCATTTTTTGAAGTTTATGTGAAAATTAGTTAGCACTTTTCCCGTGATCAGCAATCGCTCTTAGGCGTTTTACTTCATGCGGAGTTAATTCTCTGCGCTCTCCCGGTCTCATGCCTTCAATATGAAGGAATGCATATTGCTCTCTTTTTAGCTTTAAAACGTCATGACCAATCGCTTCAAACATGCGGCGCACCTGTCTGTTTCTACCTTCATGAATGGTTAATTGAACAATAGATGTTTGCTTTCGTTTATCAATAGAAAGCATTTTGGCACGAGCACGTGCTGTCTTTTTATGATCTAGCATGATCCCTTTTTCGAGCTTTCTGAGCAATTCCTTTGAAGGGATGCCTTTTAGCTTCGCTGCATACGTTTTATCAATTTCATATTTCGGGTGCATGAGTGTATGGGCAAATTCGCCATCATTTGTAATCAAAATCAAACCGCTCGTATCATAATCTAAACGGCCGATTGGATAAAGGCGCTGCGGGATATCATCAAAGAAGTCTGTGACGACTTTACGTCCTTTATCATCCTCGGCAGCTGAAATGACGCCGCGCGGTTTATAAAGCATAAAGTAAACCGGTTCTTCTCTTTCTAGCTTTAATCCGTTGACTTCAATTTTATCTGAAGAGCCCACTTTCACTCCAAGCTCTGTCACTGTTTGACCATTAACGGTAACTCGTCCTTCTTTAATTAATTCTTCAGCCTTCCGCCTAGAAGCGACGCCGGCATGTGCAATTACTTTCTGTAAACGTTCCATTTGTCTTTCACCTCATGTACTATCTTACTTGCTTGACTTAAAACAAACAAGCATTCGTCGAAAAATAAGCGTTTCGTCTGTCTAATTTCAGCTAAAAAACTGTTTTCCATCCATTAAATACAAAAAAGCGCCTGATTAGGCGCCGCTAAATAACAAACTGACGATAATAACAGATGCAATGACACCAATGAGATCTGCTAACAGACCTACTTTCAGCGCATCCCCCATTTTTTTAATACCGACTGCTCCAAAATAGACCGTTAAAATGTAAAGAGTGGTGTCTGTTGATCCTTGCATGACAGCTGCGAGCTGGCCAATAAAAGAATCTGGACCATATGTCGCAATTAAGTCTGATGTCATGCCGAGTGCAGCTGTTCCTGATATCGGACGAATAAACGCAAGCGGCACCAACTCTGTAGGAAAGCCAATCGCTGTAAATATGGGTTTTAATAACCCCATGACAAAGTCAAGTGCACCTGACGCACGAAATATCGTTATGGCTACAAGCATACCAACTAAATATGGAATGATTGAAAAGGCAATCTGAATGCCTTCTTTACCGCCTTCCACAAATGTTTCATAAGTCGGTACTTTTTTGATGGTTCCAGCAATCAAAATGCCTGCGATGATCAGTGGAATCAAAGCAAGTGAAAGCCAGTTAATAAATGCCACAAGATCACCCCCGCCTGCTTCTGCGATAGTGGAAATAGCGATCAATGATAATCGCACCAATTCCTGAAATAAGTGTCGCCAAAATGGTTGGTCCAACAATGTCTGTTGGCTGATCTGCGCCATAGGTCATTCTAATGGCAATGACGGTTGTTGGCACAAGTGTAATAGAGGATGTGTTGACAGCTAAAAATGTAATCATAGATCGGCTCGCCTCATTTTTGCCGCCATTTAATGTTTTCATCTGCTCCATCGCCTTAATGCCAAGCGGTGTAGCGGCATTCCCGAGACCAAAGAAATTCGCCATGAGGTTGGACAGGATATACCCCATTGCTGGATGATTAGGAGGAATATCTGGGAATAGCTTTGAAATAAAAGGGCGGCACAATTTACTAAGGAAGTTTAACAGCCCCGCTTCTTCTGCAATCTTCATCAGTCCGAGCCAAAAAACAAGTACACTAATCAAACCAATTGAAATGGTGACCGCTTCTTTTGATCCCTTAAATACAGCTTCATTCACTTCCTGCATCGTTCCGTTAAACATCGCATAAACAAGCCCGATGACAGTGAGAAACACCCAAATTAGATTGACCATGAAGATCCGCCTATAGATGTCTGAAAGACAGACTTAAACATTTCTTGAAAGCTTTTTTGAGGCATTCGGTTGCGTTTATTTTCATAAAAAATCGGTACTTGCTCGATCACCTGACCATCTAATAAGAACGTCATTTTTCCTACGACATCTGGGATGGCTTCGGCGTTTTTTTTCCACTTCTTTTCGGGAGTGAGCATTTCAGTTTCAATCTCCACTAATTTTTTCTCATCTTCATTTAAAAAATAGTCCACATCACGCTGAATAAACGCTTTTTTTTCGTAAAAGGTCCCTTTTAACGAAGCAAGCCTTCCTTTTTCAGCAAGCACATATGTTTTATAGTGATCAAATGCATACTCAAACATAGAGATATGATCTTTCCAGTCATCCGGCGCATTAATGGTCACAGCAATTAACGCAGCATCTCCTTTTGCAGCTGTGGAGACGAGCGTGCGTTTTGCAAGCTTCGTATATCCCGTTTTCCCTCCAGTCGAATATTGATATAAACCGGTGAGCAGCTTGTTTTTATTTTTCCAATAGCCTTCCATTGTCTTCGCTTTATAGAAAGTCGTGCCGGCAATTTTTTGATAATGTCTATGCTCCATAGCGTATTTAGTTAAAATCGCCATATCATAGGCTGAGGAATAATGGTTTTTATGATCATCGAGCCCATGTGGATTTTGAAAATTCGTATTTTCCATTCCTAGTTCAGACGCCTTTTGGTTCATCATAAAAATAAAGCCTTCTAAGCTGCCGCCAATATGTTCAGCAATGGCAACAGCTGCATCATTTCCAGAACGCAGCATCAGCCCGTACGTCAGGTCTTCTAAGCTCACCTTCTGCCCTTCCTTTAAATAAATCGATGAGCCCTCCGCTTGAATCGCCCGTTTTGATATTTTGACGGTGTCTTTCATTTTTCCTGATTCAATGGCTAATACAGCCGTCATAATTTTTGTAATACTGGCGATTCTCCTTTTTTCGTGCTCGTCCTTCCCAAATAGGACTCTGCCTGACTGTCCATCTATTAAAATGGCGCTTCTTGCACTCACCGATAACGATATGTCTGCTTGAGCAGCTGAGGAAAAAGGCAGTAAGAGTGTAAATAGAAGAAGGACTGCTGTTCCAATTTTTAAATAGGGCATGTTCATTCACGTCCTTGTCCGTTTTGTACAAGTGTATGCGCGGCTGAAAAAGTTATGATGCCTCGTCCATAAAAAAAAGCGCCTCTATATTTAGAGCCACTCTCAGCGTGTAGACAAACCCTCGCATTCGGTGTCAGTCCTGCGTGCCGGTGCTCACGAATGTCAAATTCGCTCCGCTCCGGTACTCGTCCTTCCTAGACTTCAAAGGTTTTCTATCACGCTGAAAAAAGAAGACAAAGGACTAAAATAAAGATCATTTTAGCCCTCTGTCAACAATCGAAGCGCCTCTATATTTAGAGCCGCTTTTCATTCTTGCTTATACCATTTTCATTTGTTGATGAGATGTCGTATATTCTAGCTCTTCTCTCATTGTTAAAAAGTCTTTTTCTAATGAAGAAAATAATCGCTTTACATCAGCCGATACTTCATGGCGGAAAACAATGCTGCTTTTCCCTGTATAGGCCGAACGGCTATCTTCATACCATGTATCCTTTTTCGGCGTAAAAAATTCTTCAATACATTGATGATAAATACGGTGAAGCGTCTGCTGAGCCGCTTGCTGCGGGAATGTCTGCTGCTGGCCGATTTTTTTGCAAACTGCCGCTGCATCCTCGCTATACACTGCAAGCTTCCGTAATGTACTCAATATGTCACAATAATAGGCTTCCGCTTCGGGGTTTAATCGTTTCAAGCTTGACAAGGTAGCTTCGTTCAAAAAACCATTCACTTCAGTTGCAACCTTTAATAAAAAGACGCCTGCTTGATCAACTTGAGCCTTTACATTCATATGTGCCATTTGTTTCGTGTTTACCTTCCCCTCATGGCTTTGTCACCATTTTATCTTTCATTAAAAGATTTTAGACCTAAAATCTTTTTATATTTTATCATACATTTTTCCTTATTTTGAACTATTTTATCTCTTCAAATGTTTGATTGAAGTTTTCAAAAAATAGATCCGCCTCTTCTTGCACACCATCTGCTTCAACATTCTCTGGAAGCGGTGGTAATTCATCTAGGGCTTTTAAGCCAAATTGCTCTAAAAAGGTAGGCGTTGTGCCATAAAGAATCGCTCGTCCTGGGCCATCGGCACGTCCAACTTCACAGAGCAGCGCTTTGGCTACTAGGCTATGAAGCACCCGCTCTGATTTGACTCCCCTGATCTCCTCTACCTCACTACGCGTGATCGGCTGTTTATAAGAGACAATGGCAAGCACCTCCAGCGCTGCCTGTGACAAACCTTTGGAAGGTGTCTCTACTAATTTTTTTAAATAAATGCTGTATTCTTTTTTAGTCAGCAGCATATATGAATCTGCATATTCGATGAGCTCAATCCCACGTTCTTGTTTTTGATATTCTTCCTTTACGGCAGACATCATATCGAGTAATGCCGCCTCATCTACTTCAAGAACAGACATGAGCTGTTTTCTTGTTAAGCCTTCGTCACCTGCTGCATACAGCAGCGCTTCTAAGATGGCTTTCCAATTCACGATATCAAGCGTCATGAATCGTTTCACTCCCTATTATATAAATGTCTTCAAAGTTCCCTTCCTGCTCTAACATGATGTGATGACTTTTCATCAATTCGAGAACAGCAAGAAACGTCACGACAAGGTGTTCCTTTTGATCATGTTGAAATAAAGTCATGAAATTGGTCCGTTTTTTTGTTTTTCTTAAATGGTTCATAATCTCATTCATTTTGTCTTCAATCGGAATTTCTTGTCTTGTGATTTTTGATGGAGCTGGTTTCGTTATTTTTTTTCGGTTTAATACCTTTTGAAACGCACCTAACATATCATACACCGTTACATGTAAGTTTGTGTCCTTTGCTTCCGCTTCTTTTGCAAATTTACTTAAATCACTCGGTGGTTTTGTAAAGGCATTTTGCCTTTCTTCTTCGCGCTCCTTTAGTTCTTGCGCTGCATTTTTATACTTTCGGTATTCAATCAATTTGCCAATCAGCTCTTCTCGAGGATCCTCTTCCTCTTCGAGCAGGTCTTCATCAAATAGCTCTTCCTCTTGTTTCGGAAGAAGCATTCTGCTTTTAATACTTAGGAGGGTTGCAGCCATCACCAAATATTCACTCGCAACGTCGAGCTCAAGCTCCCTCATCGTGTGGACATATAATAAATACTGCTCCGTAATTTTAGCGACGGGAATATCATAAATATCAATTTCCAAACGGTTGATTAAATGTAAAAGCAAGTCCAATGGACCCTCAAACGAATCTATTTTCACCTGATATTCCAGCATTCTTTTCTCACCATTTCTACTGTCTTCTAAGTACCGTTTCACCGGCTAACCTTTAGTATAAGACAGGATAAAGCTCTCGTCCAATATAATTTCGACCATGATGCCCTAGGCAAAACAAGAAAAACAGTGGAATCGCCCATACCAATGAGGGCACTTATACATAGAATACCATTGTAATCAGAACTGATGAAAAAAGGAGGCCGTATCATTATGGGAGATGGCTATAACTTCGGCGGAGGATTCGCGCTTATTGTCGTGCTTTTCATCTTGCTGATCATCGTTGGCGCGGCTTGGGTTTATTAAAGAAACAGAGCGTCCTTTCACTAAGGGACGTTCTTTCTTCTTTTCTTTTCGGTGTGTTAGACTGATAGTGGAAAAGGAGATGACCGCTGTGTATCCTGAAGCGTACGTGGCTTTTTTACACGAATTTCATACGACAAGAGATTATTTTGAGTGTCATGAAATTCTTGAAGAATATTGGAAGGAAGATCCCCCGGAGCAGCGCAAAGAATATTGGGTTGGCCTGATTCAGCTTGCTGTTGCTTTGTATCATCAAAGACGGGGAAATGAAAAAGGAGCGAAACGGCTTATTTCAAACAGCCTTCACTTGTTAGAAGCAAATCGGCCAGTTTTATCGAACCTAGGTCTTGATGATGAGGCGTTTATTTTGCTTCTTAGGACACTGAAAAAGAAAATGGATGAAGACAGGCCCTACGAGAGTGTGATGCTTCCAATCAAAGATCAAGCACTTCTTTCTTTATGCAGAGAAATGGCTCAAAAAGAAGGATTGACCTTTGGACAGGAAAGTAACTTATCCCACACGTTTCTAATCGAAAAACATAGACTGCGTGACCGGACAGATGTATTGCTTGAACGGGAAAAGCAGATCAAACGTAAAAAAAGCAGAGGACTGTAGCCTCTGCTTTTACATGAGTGATATTTAATTTGTTTCACTGTGACACTTATGAAAGAAGCCTTGCGTTAATTCATTTGGAATGAGTGTTTTGGTTTTGAATACCTCTTCCACGGCTAAAATCATTTCCTTGCCGATTCCTTGATCACGATGGGATGGATTGACGCTAATATGCTCGATTTGCACTTGGTCGTCTGTTTTCAGCACACCAATGGCACCTACGATATCCTCGCCATCTTTCCAAAGGAACAGCTGCCGATCTTCATCCATTTCATATGACTTCATCGTCTGCTGAAGTTGTTTGACGTCTTTCTCACCCGGCATAAAGGACAGAAGTCCCATGGCAATTTTTTCAAAAGACCTCTTGTAACGAATTAACATATATACCCCTCAATATTAAAATTGTCCTATTTTCCAGCAAATGTCTTATGAATCATTTGCTCATCACACATTATAAACATTTTCATGCCGTTTTTAAACTCTTTTTCATTAAATTAACGAAACGTTCGATTTAGGTTGGCCATTTCAATGGCAGCTGCAGCCGATTCGCTGCCTTTATTTCCAGCTTTTGTACCGGCTCTTTCAATGGCTTGTTCAATGGATTCTGTTGTCAGTACACCAAAGATAATCGGTACCCCTGTTGAGATGGCACTTTGAGCAATTCCTTTGGCCGCTTCGTTACAAACATAATCATAGTGAGTTGTTGCGCCTCGTATCACTGTTCCAAGTGTAATGACCGCATCGTATTTTTTTGTTTCGGCTAGTTTTTTTGCCATATACGGTATTTCAAAAGCGCCCGGTACCCACACAACATCGATATCGTCACCGTTTGCTCCGTGTCTAAGCAATGTATCTTCTGCTCCATCTAGCAGCTTACTTGTAATAAAATCATTAAATCTTGCCACTACGATTGCAAATTTTAGTCCTTCTGCTACTACATGCCCTTGTATTGTATTCATATGTTCATCATCCTTTTTTGTGATTTTTATTTTGTTTCCATCGTTTTTGTTTGATTATTGTTTAAATGTGTCTGCAATGCTTCTATTGTAAGCACCTTTAAATCATGTTCTTTTTGAATCTCCTTCAGTTCAGGGACGCGCGCCATTGATCCATCTACATTCATAATTTCACATATGACACCCGCTGGCTCTGAACCCGCAAGCTTAGCAAGATCAACGGCCGCCTCTGTATGACCCGGTCTTTCTAGTACGCCGCCCTCTTTTGCAATGAGCGGAAATACATGACCTGGGCGGGCAAAATCTTCTGGTTTTGCGTCTTTATTTAACATGGCCAAAATGGTTGTTGAACGCTCAAAGGCACTAATACCAGTCGTCGTTGACGTATGGTCGATGCTCACTGTAAACGCTGTATGGTGTGCATCCGTATTTCGCTCTACCATTGGATGCAGGTCCAGGTGTTTGGCAATCGACGCATGGACCGGCGTGCAAATGAGACCTCTTCCATGTAAAGCCATGAAGTTAATGACTTCCGGCGTTGCATGCTCAGCAAGTGCCACAAAGTCTCCTTCATTTTCTCTGTCTTCATCATCTACTACGATAATGATTTCTCCTTGTTTCAGGGCATTTACTGCCTCCTCAACTGAATGATACATACAATCGCCTCCTAGAATCCGTGCTCTTTTAAAAATGATGGGGTCAATCGGGATGGCTGCTTTCCGTTTTGCTCCTTTGTTAAAAAGCGATAAATATATTTACCGATCATGTCACACTCTATATTCACTATATCCCCCATAGATTTAGTCGGGAAAATAGTTCCTTCAAGCGTATGAGGAATAATAGAGACTGTGACGTGTGCATCACGCAAATCGAAAATGGTCAAGCTGACACCATCTATCGCAATTGATCCCTTTTTGGTGAGCATGTCTGTGAGGGTCTTGTCCATCTCTAAATCATAGTAAATGGCATTACTCTTCTTTTCTATTCGGGTAATGATCGCCGTCCCATCGACGTGGCCTGATACAAAATGGCCGCCAAATCGTCCATTCGAGGGCATCGCTCGCTCTAAATTGACTGGACTGCCTGACGTAAGGTGATCCAGTGATGTGGCTTTCACCGTCTCAGGCATCACATCTGCCGTGAACTGTTCTTTTGTAAAGCTTGTGACTGTGAGACATACGCCATTGATCGCGATACTATCTCCAAGATGAACATCTTCTAGCACACGGCTGCACTTTATGACAATTTCCATGGCATCTGCTGACTTTTTGCTTAATGACTGGACTGAGCCAACTTCTTCAATAATTCCCGTAAACATGTGATCCTCCCTTTCTCTTTCATTTGTATTTCTCACTTTATCAAAAAGCGATGTTAGGGACATGTGATCGATTGAACACCTTCGTCGCTTTTTATGGTCCATACAAGGTAAATGAGGGATCACCTAATAAGCACTGCATGCCGTCTATACTCATGTACATACAGAAAGCCCCGGAAAAAATTCCGGGGCTTTGGTTTTTTTGCATTAGAAATAAAACTATGATCAACAAATATTTTTCGTTCATAGCTTTCTTTATCCTTCTCCCATCCAGACTTTCACTGTCGGCTTCAGCTTTTCACTGAATCAACCGTTAATAAATTAACGGGTCACGGGCTGTAAAGCATTTGCTTTATTACCGTCGGTCGGGATTTTCACCCTGCCCCGAAGGATACAATCGATATTCAGCTGTCCTTAGGGGCTATTATAGCGATCCTTTTTGACAAATGCAACAATCAAGATTTCCCTACTTATTTTATAAAAAAAGCCTCCTTATAGGAAAGGAGACATGTTAATTAACGACTTTTACTACTTTTATAAGACCATCTATTCTTTTTTCATTACTAAAGTAGGCTTTGATACGATCACCTTTCTTCAAATCAGCGACATCATCTTCAAATTTCTTTCCATTAAAAATGATTTTCGTGCCGTTTTTCGCTTGACCGTAATATTCATCTCCATCAATTTTCGTAATGGTATATTCATAGATTGTGTAATCTTTATCATTATTCGTTAAGCTTTCGCCAATGGCTGTTGGCACATCTTCAATTTTCATGCCATTCATGTATAAATAACCTGCGCCTAAACAAAGCAGTAAAACAAATAAGATCGCAATTTTTAATTTAATTTTCCCCATATTTAGAACCTCCATCATCTGCACTTCGCCTTTTTGTATGTTTTATTCCTTATCATGATGAAATAAAACCAAAAGAGCAATTTTTCATTAATGGTTACTTATATAACGATTGAGACGGACCTTTGGTTTCCACCTATTAATCATTACATATGATACGAATATGCGTTCTTTATTAAGGGGGTATCTTTCCTTTTTATCATTAGTAAAACACACACCAAAAGAATGTAGGCTTTTTGATTAGACTCTTTTTTCGAGTGCGAATAGGTCTTCCTCTAACAATTGTGATCGCTGAACAGCGATGTTGCGACTGTCACGAACCCCTTGATTATAATAGTAGCTTCCAAGATTTTTTGTGATAAATTCTAGTATATTGATGGCAGCTAATTCACCAATCTCTTCTTCTCGTTCTTCGGCAAAGTAACGCTGAATGTCAATCATCATTTGATTTTTTTCTTCTTTTGTTAATGGTTTCAAAGTATCTCCTGCTTTCTTTCAGCATGACCACACGCTTTCATGATTTGCAGATGTCACTCGTGTTTCATCTGTATGGTTGACAATCATAAGTGCGAATGTTTGTTCTGTTATCGTATCACAAAAACAGGTTCTGTGCATGGTTGTTCAAAAAGAAAAAGCGCATTTTGAAAAAAATTGATCAAAATACGCTTTTAAAATGAAGATATAAATCAAAAAACACCGCGATTAAGCGGTGTTTTGGATTAAGCATCTACAACTTCGACTTTTTCCATACCTTGGCCTTGCTCCATATCAAGAACAGCCTCGATACCAGATGTTACCTTACCAAAAACAGTGTGCACGCCATTTAAATGCGGCTGCGGATCATGTACGATAAAAAATTGGCTGCCGCCCGTGTCTTTACCAGCATGCGCCATTGATAATGAACCTCTTTCGTGTTGATGAGGGTTTCCTTCTGTTTCACATTTAATTGTGTAACCAGGGCCTCCAGTTCCATTACCGTTTGGGTCGCCGCCTTGGCTGACGAAGCCAGGGATCACGCGGTGGAATTTCAATCCATCGTAGAAGCCCTCATTTGCTAGTTTTTCAAAGTTTGCTACTGTACCTGGAGCAGCCTCTGGGTAAAGTTCAAACTCAATTTTCTTTCCATTCGTTAATTGTATGTATCCTTTTTTCGCCATTTTTCACATTCTCCTTTCAGGTTAAACAACGCTCATTATAGCACATTTTCAGTGATGTTAAACATCCCCTGCTTTTTGAATGTTATTTACCTCCCATCTCATCATTGTTAAAATAGAAGAGCCTGATCCTTTTCTCCTAAGTACATGAAGTTAGACTGATCAAAACAACTTCAAAAGAAAATTGAAACGTCAGGCTGATTTGTTACGTCTATATGTTGGAGTACGCTTCACACGTGTACTCAAAAGATGAGTTTCTCTAGAAAGAGGAACGCTCTCGACTTGAAGGAGGTCAACATGTTTAAAAAAACGATGCTTGGTATGATGGCAGCGCTCCTTTTACTGATTGGTGCGCCAAAAGTCAGCTTAGCGGATGCAGCTGTAGGCGATGTCATCGTCACACTCGGGCAAGACTTAACACCGGCTGATCGCCAGAAGGTGCTTGACGAGTTGAATCCACCTGAAAATGCGACAAAAATTGAAGTAACCAATAAAGAAGAGCACGAATATTTAGGAAAGTACATCCCTCGTTCTCAAATTGGGACTAGAGCATTATCATCTTCATCCATCACCATAGAAAAATCAGGTACTGGTCTGACTGTGGATACACATAACATTAAGACGATTACAGATGAGATGTATTTAAATGCT
This sequence comes from Bacillus sp. SIMBA_154, assembly GCF_046536015.1. NCBI lineage: Bacteria > Bacillati > Bacillota > Bacilli > Caryophanales > Bacillaceae > Bacillus > Bacillus sp. SIMBA_154. The sequence continues at coordinate 218,820 of NZ_JAWJBV010000001.1, read as the reverse complement.
TTAATGACAGCAGGTGTCAAGGATGCGAAGGTGGTCGTGACTGCCCCGTTTGAAGTATCTGGTACAGCAGCGCTGACGGGTTTATTAAAAGCCTATGAAGTGTCAAGCGACAAAGCCATTCCAGAAGATGTGAAGCAGGTCGCAAACGAAGAGCTGGTGACAACATCTAAATTGGGTGACTCCATCGGAAAAGACAATGCTTCTGCTCTTATTGCAAAAATCAAAGATGACATTGCGAAAAACGGTGTCCCTAAAACAACAAAAGAAGTGGAAGAAAAAGTGGATCAAGCCGCTTCCGATTTGAACTTAAATCTGACGCAAGAGCAAAAGGATCAGCTAGTCTCCCTCTTTGATAAAATGAAAAACATCAATATCGATTGGAACCAAGTAGGGTCTCAAATCGATAAAGCAAAAGACAAGATTACGAAATTCATAGAATCAGATGAAGGTAAAAACCTTCTACAAAAGATTTGGGATTTCTTTGTCTCCATTTGGAACGCGATTGTGTCTGTATTCACTGGCGGAAAATAAATTTCATAAAAAACGCTGCCTGATCATCAGGCAGCGTTTTTAAGTAGATGACTTCACTTTTGATTGATAGGGTAAATCCAGTTTGACAATGTCCTCATATGTTTCACGCTCAACTACAAGCTGCGCTTCCCCATCTTCTACAAACACAACAGCCGGGCGCGGGATACGGTTATAGTTGTTTGACATACTGTAGCCATATGCTCCTGTACAAAAGACAGCTAATAAATCTCCTTGTGATAACTCTGGCAGGTCGATATCCCAAATGAGCATATCTCCGCTTTCACAGCATTTCCCTGCAATTGAAACCGTTCGATCATGCGTTTGGCTCATTTTGTTGGCACTCGCTGCTTCATATTTCGCTTGATATAAAGCTGGGCGAATGTTGTCACTCATTCCGCCGTCTATGGCTACATAATCACGAATTCCAGGTACATGTTTTGATGAGCCGATCGTATAAAGAGTCGTCCCTGCATCTCCAACAAGAGAGCGGCCAGGCTCAATCCAAATTTCCGGCATAACGAACTCATAGCGGGCTACGTTCGCTTTGACAGCTTGGATAATTTTTTCAACGTATTCTGTCGGAGGAAGTGGTTCATCCTCAGCTGTATATCGGATCCCAAAGCCTCCGCCTAAGTTTAACACTGTGGAGATAAAGCCAAAGGATTCTCTCCATTCATCCAGCTTCATAAAGATTTTATCTGCTGCAAGGACAAAACCAGCCGTATCAAAGATTTGTGAACCGATATGGCAATGGACACCTAAAAGCTCGATCACTTCTGACCCAATCACTTGTTTCACCGCTTCGTCTGCTTGTCCATTATGAAGATCAAAGCCAAACTTTGAATCCTCTTGGCCTGTCGTAATGTAATCATGAGTATGCGCTTCGACACCTGGCGTGATACGGAGCAGCACTTTCACCTTTTTTGACAGCTCTTGACCAAGCTGTTCAATGAGTTTCATTTCATAGAAATTATCAACTACAATACAGCCGATCCCATACTCTAATGCCATCTTTAATTCTTCTCTGCTTTTGTTGTTGCCATGGAAATGAATTTTATCTACTGGAAATCCGGCGCAAATGGCTGTATGCAGCTCTCCGCCAGATACGACATCAAGAGATAATCCTTCTTCTTTGGCAAGCTGAAACATGGCAATAGAGGAAAATGCTTTACTCGCATATGCTACCTGCGCCGTTAATTCTTCTTCTATAAACGCTTTTTGAAAGCTTTTTGCGCGCTCCCGTATTAAAGCCACATCATATACATAAAGTGGTGTCCCATACGTTTCAGCTAAAGAAACGGCATCAACACCACCAATTTCTAAATGACCGAGTTCATTTTGTCTGCAAGTGCCGTGTAAATACAATGTCATTCCCTCTTTCTCCGCCTCGGCTGAAAAAAGACAGCTACGTGAGCTGCCTTTTGCCGTTTCTCAAAGTTAAAAATACAATATCACAATCTTCAGCCACTTTCAATGAGCGCTAAGAATTTGGCGGAATTTTTGATCTGTTTTGAGGGTGTACGATGCTTGGCCTTACTTTTGAGCCCGGAACAGACGTCCGAATCAGCACTTGCCACAAAGCCTTTCCATTAAAAGGAATGAACGGCCACATATAAGGCGTCTGCAATGAACGAATGGATGTTAAATAAATGAGTAACAAGGTAAAACCAATGATGAGTCCATTCAGCTTAAAGATCGCCACTAGTGCTAATATGATGAGTCGCACGATCTTATTGGCGACACTCAGTTCATAGCTCGGTGTTGTAAATGTGCCGATGGCTGCTAGTGAGACGTATAAAATGACCTCCGGTGTAAATAAACCGACATCGATGGCAATTTGTCCAATTAAAACGGCCGCAATCAGCCCCATGGCGGTCGACAGTGCAGTGGGCGTATGAATTGCTGCCATTCTTAAGAACTCCACCCCAAAATCAGCAAGAAATACTTGGAGAATAACAGGGATATGTGAAGGCTTGTTAAACCCAATATAGCTTAAATTGTCGGGCAGGAGATTTGGTTCTAGGATAAACAGAAACCAAATTGGCAATAAAAAGGTAGAACATAATATGCCTAAAAAGCGTACCCATCTTAGAAACGTGCCTACTGCCGGTGCCTGGCGGTATTCTTCTGCATGCTGAACGTGATGAAAAATTGTGGTTGGAGTAATGATGACACTAGGCGATGTATCGGTAATGATGATGACATGCCCTTCTAATATATGGTTAGCAGCTACATCTGGGCGCTCGGTGTATCTTACAAGCGGAAAGGGATTATACCCTTGTTTAATAATAAATTCTTCAATCGTTTTATCAGACATCGTCAGCCCATCGACTTTGATACCTGACACTTCTTTTTCAATGATATCCACAAGATCTGGATCCGCAATATCTTCAATGTAGCAAACACATACATCTGCTTTTGAACGTTCGCCTACTTTGAGCATTTTGTATCGCAGCTTTTCATCTCGCACTCTTCTACGAATGAGCGCTGTATTCACAATAATGTTTTCGACAAACCCGTCTCTTGCTCCTCTGACAACCTTTTCTGTATCCGGCTCCTCTGGCATTCTTCCAGGATAGCTCCTGACATCAATGATAAATGCGTAGTTTTCACCTTCTACAACGACTGCCACAAGTCCCGACAGCACTTGATCTACTGCTTCATCCAGCGTTTCAACTTTTGAGACCTGCTGATTGACAAGGCGGTTCTCGACCACACGAGCGAGGTCATCTGATTCAGGTTCGCTGTCATTGATTTCAATCAGTTCTTTTAATAAATAGATGACATACTGCGTATCACACAATCCGTTTACATAGTAAAGTTGGATTTCCTGATCATGTATATAGATTTTCCGAACGCCAAGGTCGAAGCTGAGACCCATCCCGACATTATCCTTGAAGTAATCTTCATTTTTCTTTGGGTCTCGGTACACGTTTACCTTGTCTTTCTTCATGGAAACCACTCCTTTCTAATATTAACTCAACTGCTTTCATCGTGATTGGAGATCCTTTGCTCAGATCATCTTTCCGTCCCATTTTGCCAATATCCCCAATCCCGACAACAAACGGAAGATGGAGTGAGTCGAGACAATACACCGTATCCCCGCTCATTTTATGTGGCTCCATTTCTGGAAGTCCGTGTTTGTCGACACCGTATTCTGTTAGTTCACCTTCCCGGTCAATGGAGACATGCACCTTGGTCCATTCGGCTTGATGCGTCTTAGATGCAACTGCAATGGCTCCAATCACTTCAATTTCAGGGTGACACGCCACATGCTTCATCGCCGTCTCCCCTGTTCCTTCACCCGTCAAACCAGAATCATCAAACATGACAAACACTGGATCATACGGCGTCTTTAAAATCATCTGGACAAGTTCAGGTCCTGTCCGTTTGCTCGGATTCCCTTTTGAGCTAGAAATACTTCGTCCGCCGACTTTTTTGGCGACAAGCTCAATCGTTTTGGCAGCATATATATCTCCGTCTGTCACTAAAATGACTTTACGTCTTTGCCCCATATGAGGTTATCCTTTCGGTTTAAAGATAAGTGCGATAATAAATGAGAATAAAATCGCAGCTGATATTCCAGCAGAGGTTAATTCAAAAATACCGATCCCGATTCCGATGAATCCATGTACATCTGCCTGGTGCATTGCCCCATGAAGCAAACTATGACCAAAGCTAACGATAGGTACGGTTGCACCTGCACCTGCAAATTCAATAAATTTATCATAAATTCCGAACCCGTCTAATATGGTTCCTGCCACAACAAAGATGGTCATGACATGTGCAGGCGTGAGTTTGAGTACGTCCAATAAAAGCTGGCCGATGACACAAATAAGTCCGCCTGCAACAAAAGCGATCAGATATTCCATTAGCTTTCTCCTCCCGCACGCTCAAATACGACACCATGCGCAATGGTGGGAATGGTCTCTTTTTGCTGGACCATCGTCGGGCTGAGAAGTGCCCCGGTTGCGACAACAAATACTCTTTGCAAATTCCCTGCCTTCATTTCTTGAAAGATGTGACTAAATGTCACAACAGCTGAACACGCACAGCCGCTGCCTCCAGCGAACACATTTTGATCGGGTGTGTAGATGATTAATCCGCAATCATCGTGCTTTCGGCCGAGCTGAATGCCGTCTTCTTTGAGCAGATCCTTTAAGATCGGTGAGCCAATGCCAGATAGATCACCTGTTAAAATAAGATCGTAATCGTCAACCGTTCTCCCTAGATCTTCTAAGTGCTGCTTAATGGTATCTGCTGCTGCCGGTGCCATTGCCGATCCCATGTCAAATGGGTCTGTAATCCCAAGATCCATGACTCGTCCCACAGTTGCGCTTGTAATTTGAATTTGGGAGGGCTCTTGGCTGATAATAACGGCCCCGCTCCCAGTCACTGTACTTGTCGCTGTATCTGGTTTTTGCCCGCCGTATTCTGTCGGATTACGAAATTGGCGTTCTGCCGTCGCATTATGACTGCTTGTCGCAGCAATGGCTCTTTTTGCAAAACCACCATCTACTAATGCCGAAGCAATGGCGACCGATTCCATTGATGTGGAGCATGCTCCAAATAAGCAAAGAAACGGAATTTTAAGTTCTCTTGCCACATAGTTTGCTGTGACGTTCTGATTCAGTAAGTCTCCTGCCAGCAAAAGATCAACATCGCTTTTTTGCAAATTTGCTTTTGATAAAGCGGTTGATATCGCATCATCCATGAGCTGCCTTTCAGCCATTTCCCAGTTCTTTTGATCACAATGCATTTCGTCGTATGTTTTATCAATTAGATGACCGATTGGGCCGTCTTTTTCTTTCGGTCCTGCAGCTGTTCCTTCTGCATTGACATAAAGCTTATGCTCGAATACCCAAGATTGTTTACCTGTTAGTTTCACGTTTCATTCCTCCTACGAAAACACCTTTTCCAAGATGTATCGAATGATCCCTACGACATAAGCCGAGACGACACCAAAAACAATGACGTTCCCAGCAAGCTTAAACATGTTCGTGGCTACACCTAACACAAGCCCTTCACTTCTATGCTCAAGAGCAGCACTTGTCATGCTGTTTGCAAACCCTGTCACCGGGACAGCGGATCCCGCTCCAGCAAACTGGCCAATTTTATCGTAAATACCGATACCAGTTAAAATAGAAGAAATTAAAATGAGGGTCGCCACTGTTGGATTCCCCGCTGTCTTTTCATTAAAATCAAAAAAGTGAATATAGAAGTTTTGCAGCCCTTCGCCTATGGCGCAGATCAAGCCGCCAACAAGAAAAGCCTTGATGCAGTTGAGTACATAAGGAGGTTTGGGCTGATACGTTTTCACCTTAGATGGATAGTTCTCTTTTAAACTCGACACGTGTTGTTCCCTCCAAATTTTTTTAAATATAAATAAGCCAATGAAATAATGAACCAAATACCTTTCCTAAGACGATGGCCATGAGCAGCAAAACAATTTTCCCGTCCATTCCAATTCTTTTCGTTAATATAGGAAGGACATTTAATACCTCAGTCAATGCGGCTGCAAGCATACCGTAGAAGATGCCGGATAAAAGACCAATCGGCAGCGCCAGCCATTTGGATAAATGCAAATGCATTTGACTTAAGGTGGCCCATCCTCCAACGACCGCTCCACTGATGACAGCCGCCTCGTATCCTTGTATGAAGCGCTGCGTTTTGGTTAATTGCATTAATCGAGGGATGATGCCAAGCACTGTTAGAAATGCCACAAATCCTGCTCCGACCGTTAAACCGCCGCCAAGTCCAACGAGCACGACAAAAAGCCACTTACCGATCATGGATATCTTTCAATGTTTCTTTATTTTCTTTAAGTGCGACATAATGATCGAGATCGAGCTGGTATTTAAACATTTCCACTTCGAGCGGACTTGGTTCTTCATTTAAACGCTTTTTAAATACATGATTGAAAAATAAAATCATGCCCAAACCGAGTCCAAAGCTATATGGAATTTGTAATAAATAAGGATGCTCAACCGTTTTTCCTGTGATCATTTCATATAGGCGAATATGAACAAGCCGCATACTGACATCCTCGTGGAAATTCATGATGGCAAGAGCCGCTCCGACAAATAATAGGAGCCATACAAACACAAATAAAACGGGAGAAAGCTGGCGTTTGCCTGTATCAATTTCAACAATCGCCTCAGAGCCTCCGACGGTTTGAATGTCGATGTCTGGCCACGTTTTTTTGATCGTTTTGACCACATGCATGATATCTAAAACCACAATGTGACGATCCTTTTTGCTGACATGATACATCGGCATTTTGCTAAGCTTTTGCACAGTCAACTCATGACCAGTGATTTGGGCGATATCCTCTAAATAAATGAGCTGATCAATACCGGTCTTGATCCGATGGCGCAGCCGAATAAAGATTTGTCCGTCCATCCAAGTCACTTCCTATACGATGGGTTAAAAATAGTATGTGGTGAAAAATGGTTCTCATACTGACAGAACTTGATTTACCGGTAATTACCACACAAAAAAAGCCAGCCGAATTGGCTAGCTGTCTTTTTGATCCATTTGCATTTGAATTTGCTTTAAGATTTTCTTTTCAAGCCGTGAGACTTGTACTTGTGAAATACCCAGCCTCTCTGCTACCTCAGATTGTGTTTGGTCTTTATAATACCTTAAGTACACAATCAGTTTCTCCCGTTCTTCTAATTCCTTGATCGCTTCTTTTAGCGCGATTTTATCAAACCATCTTTCTTCTGAATGATCGGCAATTTGATCCAGCAATGTAATAGGGTCTCCGTCATTTTCATACACGGTTTCATGAATCGATGACGGTGAGCGGACCGCTTCTTGGGCGAGAACGACATCCTCTGGTGTGATGTCAAGATATTCAGCAATTTCCTGTACGGTCGGCATTCTTCCATGAGACTTAGACAATTCATCTTTTGCCCGCCGAATTTTATTTCCAAGTTCCTTTAATGACCGGCTGACTTTGACTGTTCCATCATCGCGGATGAAGCGCTGAATTTCACCAATGATCATGGGAACGGCATAGGTCGAAAACTTCACATCATAGGACAAATCAAATTTATCAACAGATTTTAGCAGTCCAATGCAGCCAATCTGAAATAGATCATCTGGTTCATATCCTCTATTTAAAAAGCGCTGAACAACGGACCAAACAAGACGCATGTTTTTTTCTACGAGGAGGTCTCTTGCTTGCTGATCTCCGTCTTGGCTTTTTTTGATGAGCTCTTTGACTTCATCATTTGACAGCTGTGCTTTTTTTGCTTGCTTTTTTACCTCCACATCCATACGAGCAGCTCCTTAATTACAAAGCGCTTTGCTTTTTGATAGATGCTTTGTTAAACGGATCGTCGTGCCCATTTCTGGTGATGAGTCCACCATGACATCATCCATAAAATTCTCCATGATGGTAAAGCCCATTCCAGAGCGTTCTAAGTCTGGTTTTGTTGTAAAAAGCGGCTGTCTTGCTTCTTGAAGATCTGTAATTCCCATGCCTTCGTCACGGATGGTGAGGTAAACGACATGGTCATCTAGTGTGACATGAATATGCACCTTGCCATCTCGATTCCCATCATAGCCGTGGATAATGGAGTTTGTCACGGCCTCTGATACAACGGTTTTGATTTCTGTTAATTCATCTAATGTTGGATCAAGCTGGGCGATGAACGCCGCGACTGTTACCCTTGCGAAAGATTCATTTTGACTCAATGCAGAGAAGGTCAGGTTCATTTCATTTGTCATGATGCCACCCCCAATGTTTGCAAAGCTGTTTGCTCTGAAGGCTCCATACGGATAATTTTAAATAAGCCAGACATATCAAATAAACGGTTCACCGCTGGCGAAATCGCGCAGACGACCATTTCACCGCCAAGCTGCTTGATTTCTTTATATCTCCCTAAAATCACCCCGAGTCCAGAGCTGTCCATAAACGATAAATCAGCCAAATTCAGCACGATGTGGCGAATGTCCTCTGTTTCCAAATAATTCGTCACCTTTTGTCTCAATGTTTCTGCGGAGTGATGATCGAGCTCTCCTGTCAACCGAATGCAAAGTACGCTCTCTTTTACTTGAAAATCAATACTAAGGCTCATCTTTTTCTTCCTCCTTGCTCTCATTTCGGATAAAGAATGTTTCTCTTTTAAACAAGGTAAATCCTTCACCATGACAAAACTAGTGATCATTCGTCATATTTAGATGTTCTTTTCTTCTAGCTCATAGCAAAAAGACTGCCAATCGCAGCAGTCTTTATCCTTTATTTCCATTTTATAAATTCGGCCATGGCCCGTTTGAAGAAAGTCCAAACCCCTGCTTTTTCCATTCCTTCTTTTGCTTCTACAGGGCTTTCATGCAGTACTTTACCGTCTTTTTTCAAGACAATGGTGCCAAGTTCCGTCCCTTTTGAAAATGGGGCTTTGACATCATGAGTCAATTTGATTTCTTTTTTAATCTGATCCACATTTTCGCCTTTTTTCGTTAAAAGGGAGATCGGTTCAGAAGTGACAAGCTGAATTTTCTTCTTTTTCCCTTTGCTCACTTTGATCTCTGCCACGTCTTGTCCTCGTTTGTAAAGTGGATGGGTTGTATATTGACTAAATGCATAGTCTAACATTTTGACCACTTGGGCGTTTCTGTCCTTCGGTGTACTTGCGCCAAATACGACAGCAATGACGCGCATGTTGCCTTTTTTAGCTGATGCGGTTAAACAGTATTTTGCCTCGCCTGTAAAACCTGTTTTCAATCCATCGACGCCTGGATAAAATTTAATTAGTCGGTTCGTGTTCACAAGCCAGAATTTTTTATCCGTGTTTTGACGAAGATAGTCTTCATAGACGCCTGTGAATTTGGTGATTTGTTCATATTTCAACAACTCTTTCGCCATTTTTGCCATATCATGAGCTGTGCTGTAATGATCTTTTTCAGGAAGTCCCGTTGGGTTTTGAAAGACTGTTGAGGTGAGCCCGAGTTCTTTTGCCTTTTTGTTCATCTGCTCAACGAACTGTTCTTCAGATCCAGCAATATGTTCTGCCATGGCAACAGATGCATCATTTCCTGAAGCAATTGCAATGCCTTTCAGCATTTCTTTCACAGTCATTTCTTCTCCTGGTTCAAGGAAAATTTGTGAGCCTCCCATGGATGCCGCATAGTCGCTCGTTCTGACCTTGTCTGTCATTTTCAGCTTTCCTTGGTCCATTGCTTCCATAATGAGAAGCATGGTCATGATTTTGGTCATACTTGCAGGTGCAAGCTTTTCATCGCTGTTTTTGTTGTAAAGCACCTTCCCCGTGTCACGTTCAATTAAGATGGCTGATTTGGCTTCATGCGCCAATTCTGATGTTTGTTTTTCTCCTGGTTTTTCTATCTTTTCTTTTGCTATCGCTGATGGTGAAACCATTGAGATAAGGATCATTAAAATAAACAATGCACATATATGACGTTTCAAGTGGCAGACCTCCATTATCGTAATCCTTTCTATTTTTTCCTCATACAGGCTGTTTTATTCAGAGATCGTTTGATTACATATAAAAAAAGTCTTCTGTTTAATGAACAGAAGACTTTTGGAAACATATTATGAGAGTTGCTCCACAACATCTTTTACTAAATCAAGGAAACTTGCTTTCACTTTTTCCGTCACTTCAATGACTTCATCATGAGAAAGCGGCTGATCTAAAATACCTGATGCGGCATTGGAGATACATGAAATACCAAGCACTTTCATTACTGCATGACGCGCAACAATCACTTCTGGGACAGTCGACATTCCCACTGCATCTGCTCCAAGCGTTCTAAGGAAACGAACTTCAGCTGGTGTTTCATATGAAGGACCTGTCATCCCGGCATATACTCCCTGCTGTACAGATATGCCTAAGTGTTGAGCCGTTTTTTCTGCAAGTGCCAGCAAATCTTTATCGTATGGTGCAGACATGTCAGGGAAACGAACGCCTTGACTGTCATTTGGTCCGATTAATGGATTGGTCCCCATCATATTGATATGATCCGTAATCAGCATCAGATCACCTGGATGAAAGGACGTATTCACGCCGCCGGCTGCATTTGTCACAATACATGTCTCAATGCCAATTTCTTTCATCACACGAACAGGAAACGTTACTTGCTTCATATCATATCCTTCATAGAAATGAAAACGTCCTTGCATTGCACATACGACGGTGCCTTTCAGCGTCCCGATGACGAGCTGTCCTGCATGTCCCTCTACTGTTGAAACAGGGAATCCAGGGATATCTTCATATTTCAATTTGATTGGATTTTCAATCTCATCTGCTAAAATGCCAAGCCCTGAACCTAAGATCAATCCAACTGTTGGTACGTATGCCGATGCTTGTTTAATGTATGCCGCCGCTTCTGAAAACTGTGCTCCCACGAGATTTCCCCCTATTTGAGTTTAGATAAAAAGCTTGTACCGTATTTTGGCATCGCTGACTTGAAATTATCTGCTACCGTTGCCCCAAGATCAGCAAAGGTTTTTGCTGTTGGCAGTTCATTTGCTTCCTGATGCTTTTTACTGTAAGCAATAAGTGGAACGTATTCTCTTGTATGGTCTGTTCCGTGATGAACTGGGTCATTTCCGTGATCTGCTGTGATCACAAGGAGATCATCCTCTTTTAACAGGTCAAACACTTCAGGAAGACGTGCGTCATATTCCTCTAGTGCTTTTCCGTAGCCCTCTGGGTCTCTTCTGTGCCCATAAAGAGCGTCAAAATCAACAAGGTTTAAAAAGCTGAGTCCTGTAAAGTCTGTTTTAAGTGTCTCGACGAGCTTGTCCATTCCATCCATATTTGATTTCGTTCTGAGAGAAGATGTAATTCCTTCACCGTCATAAATATCAGAGATTTTTCCAATGGCAATGACATCAAGCCCATCATCTTTCAGCTCATTCATAACGGTACGGTCAAATGGTTTTAAAGCATAGTCATGACGGTTTGGCGTTCTGACAAATGCCCCAGGCTCCCCGACAAACGGACGAGCAATAATGCGTCCTACCATATATTTTTCATCTAAAGTCAGTTCTCGTGCAATTTCACAAATGCGGTAGAGCTCTTCCAGTGGCACAACTTCTTCGTGCGCAGCAATTTGCAAAACAGAATCCGCAGATGTATAAACGATTAAATCACCTGTTTTCATGTGCTCTTCGCCAAGCTCATCCAGAATTTCTGTCCCAGATGCTGGTTTATTCCCAATGATGCCCCGTCCTGTTTTTTCTTTTAGTTCATTTAATAGTTCATCTGGGAATCCGTCTGGAAAGACTTTAAACGGTGTGTCTATGTAAAGACCCATTATTTCCCAGTGTCCTGTCATTGTGTCTTTTCCATTTGATGCTTCTTGCATTTTCCCATAATACGCAAGCGGTTTTTCGTCCGCTGGAATTCCTTTGATTTCTTTAATATGACTCAGCCCAAGCTTCGCCATATTCGGCATATGAAGCCCGTTCATTTTTTCAGCAATATGTCCAAGTGTATCTGCACCTACATCATTAAAATCAGCAGCATCTGGTGCTTCACCAATCCCTACTGAATCCATCACAATGAGGAAAATGCGTTTATACTGATAATCAGGCATTAAAAAGCGCCTCCTTCAATATTCTTGTCCTTTGACCTTTCAAATATAGAGAGGTCAGACATCTCAAGTATAAACCGTTTACAAGTCAATTGACAACTATAAACGGTACAAACAACAAAAAGCATGGTACACGTTCACCGTGCCATGCTTTACTTATGCCCTTGGATGGAATTTGTGATACACATCTTTCAGTCTTGTTTTCGTCACATGTGTATAAATTTGTGTTGTTGATATATCCGCATGCCCGAGCATCTCCTGTACGGCTCTTAGATCAGCACCGTTTTCAAGCAGATGTGTAGCAAATGAATGTCTGAGCGTATGAGGCGTCAATTCCTTTTGAATGCCTGCTTCGATGGCTCGTTTTTTTAAGTTCTTCCAGAAGCCTTGCCGCGACATCTTTTTCCCGTGATGATTGAGGAATAAGGCATCGGCTGGCTGTTTTTTTAGCAGCTTGCTTCTTCCTTTTTCTATATATTCTTCAATCGCACTTGCAGCGGCTTCGCCAATTGGCACAATTCGCTCTTTTCTTCCTTTTCCAAAGCAGCGGATAAAGCCCATTGTAAGATGAACATCTGCAAGGGTCAGATCCAGCATTTCACTCACGCGAATGCCTGTTGCATATAAAAGCTCCAGCATAGCTTTGTCCCGGTAGTCAAATGGTGTGTGCTGCTTTGGTGTATCGAGCAGCTTTTCGACCTCACCCAGTGATAGAACTTTCGGTAATTTCCGCTCTGTTTTTTGCGTTTCAATGTTCCATGACGGGTCATCTGTTGTCACTTTTTCCCGTAGCAGAAATTGGTGAAAGGAGCGAATCGATGATAGATGCCTTACGGACGTTTTGCTCGATTTCCCTTCCTCTTTTAGCTGCTTTAAATAATGAATGATATGAAGACGCGTGACGTCTTTGATATCGGCTAGCTGCTCGTGTGTCATTAAAAAAGACAAGTAGTTCTGTAAATCTCTTTTATAAGAGACAATGGTATTTTCAGAGAGTCCTCTCTCTACCGTCATAAAATGAATAAAGTCGGATAATTGATCGTTCAATGGTTTCTACTCCCCGTTTTGATAAAAATAAATCAATCGGTCTTGCCAGTTGTCTTGATTCGGCTGATCCATTTCCATCACTTTAATCGCTGCACCCTCTGGTTTATCATAACGATGGTAGCTTTCATATTCTGAATTTATCCATATCATAGCATAATAGAACAGGACGGTAAAACCAGTGAACAAGATAAATACTTTCATCACTTCACCTGTTGTTTTGAGCCATTTTCGCATGATCTTCATGTCCTTTCTCATCTTCTCATTACTTCAGCATATGCCAGGTGGGACAAGGAATATACAGCGAAAATGCAAAAAACCTCTTCATATGAAATGAAAAGGTTCCAATTCGGATTATTGGCCGGATTCATCATCATGACAGCGATGGCAAATACCATGGAATGTCAATCTATGATCCTTAATTTTAAATTTCCAGTCGCGTTCAATAATCTCTTCAACATCTTCTAATAAATCATCTTCTATCTCATCGACTGTCCCGCATTCCATGCAGACAAGATGGTGATGGAAGTGGGCGGCTCCTTCTTTGCGAAGATCATATCGCGAAACGCCGTCTCCAAAGTTAATTTTATCAACAACTTTCAGTTCAGTTAGCAATTCTAACGTCCGATAAACAGTAGCAAGACCAATTTCAGGAGACTTCTCTTTTACGAGGAGGTATACATCTTCTGCACTTAAATGGTCTTCTTCATTCTCAAGCAGTACTCTGACTGTTGCTTCACGCTGTGGCGTGAGCTTATAGCTGGAAGAATGAAGCTGTTTCTTAATTCGATCAATCCGATTTTCCATTGACTTTCCCTCCTACGCCACATTACTTGATCATTATATCAAATGATGTGCAGAGAGCCAACTATAATCATTTTAAAATGATAAATAAATTGATTATTATTTAATAACGATTATAAAAAATATTAAAACAGGACACCGGCTAGCTTTTTCATCAGCATGAATGATAAGTACGATTCAAAAAAGGATGAGAGTGCAGCAAGCGCTAATATCATCAGCAGAACAGATGCATACCGTCCAAACCACTGGACTGGCGCTTGACTGATCGTTTTTTTCATGAAAAGCTGTCCAATGAGACGGATGGAAAACGCAATCGCACATGTTCCGATGACTAAATATGCTGGAATGAGCAAAATATTTTGCGGAAGAACCGATACGAAAGAAAGAAAAAATCCACTGAGCCCCATTTGATTCACTAGAAAACCAACAGTAAAGCCAACGACAATCCCTTTTAAAAAGATCATGAGAAAGATGAGCGGCAGACCAATGATGGAAATTCCTAGTATCCACATGAGGCCTAAATATTTCATATGATGCAGGAAGCTTTGCAAAAACATTTCTTTTGATTCTGCTGCTTTCTCATTCGTCAGCTGACCAAAAAATTGATTTAAATAATAGAATAAATCCTCTTTCTGACTGATTGTCATGCTGTTGACGATAATAGCCCCAAAGATGACGCCCATTAAAAAGAGTACCGAGACAAACAAATAAATCGATAGATGATCTTTTACGTGCTGAAGAAGATGTTCCTTCCAAGACTTTTTCCGCATGCGTCTTCCTCCCAAATAGTAAAGGTTACTAGATTCTATGAGAGAGAATACGAAACATGACAGTTTTATCGAAAGAAAAAAGAGAAAGCAGTGTACAGGCTGCTTTCTCTTTTTCATTTATCGTGACGCTTTTTGTACGTTCACAAGCCCGGCACCATAATAAAAAGGATCTCCAAGCTTTGTTGCTGTTTTTGAAAGTCTTTCGCGCACTTCTTCGTTTGTCAGATTAGGATGTTTTGATAGAATCACAGCCGCAGCACCCGTAACATGAGGTGATGCCATTGACGTACCGCTTTTGTAGCCATATTCGTTATGAGGAATCGTGCTTAGCGTTGAAACGCCTGGTGCTGATACTTCCACCTCTTCGCCAACAGAGGAATCAAAGGCTCTTTGCTTCCTTTGGTCAACAGATGCGACAGCCATCACTGAGCTGTATTTGGCCGGGTAGTCAATCGTATTGAGTGAGCCATAACTCCCAGCATTCCCGGCAGAAGCCACAATGAGAATCCCTTTGTCATACGCTTTATCTACCGCTTCTTTCAGCGCCTCAGATTCACTTGCTCCCCCCATACTAATATTGATGACATCCATGTCATTTTCGATCGCCCACTCAATGCCTTTAATGATCCAGCTATAGTAGCCGTCACCATTTTGATCTGCCACCTTGATAGCATAGATAGAAGCTTTTGGCGCGACACCAATGACGCCCACTTTATTATCTAATGCTGCGATCGTGCCTGCCACATGGGTTCCGTGTTCATGCGGGTCAACGAGTGGATCGGACTCTGTTGGAACAAAGCTGACTCCGCCGGTTACGTGTAAATCTTCATGTTTGCCATCGATGCCGCTATCAAGAACAGCTACTTTGACATTCTGTCCGGCATATCCTCGTTTATGTACCTTTTGTGCTTTGATGCTTTTAATGCCATATGGGACGGTTTGACCGCTTGTTTTTGCTTTTTGGTCCTCCTCAATAAAGGTAACTTCTTTTGCTTGATTCAGTTTCTCTTTCGAGGTCTCATTCAACGAAACTTTCATCATATCTATTTGGTCTATGGATTCTTTCACATGTCCACCAGCTTCTTCTACAAGCTGTTTTTGTGCTTTGTCTTGAACGGAAGAAGAAAAGCCGATCATATACTCTTTTTTTGCTTGCTCCTTTGCAGTTATATCTGACGCACCGAACGTGGTTGATGCCAGCAGCATACTTGCCATACAAAGCCCTGCTCCAAATGACTTGACGTTCACGATACTCACTCTCCCTTTCATTGCTTTTTGTCATTTAACTACATTTTTAGACAAAAAGAAACGACCGTTTGTCCTATTTTTTAAAATTTTTCCATTTATTTGATCTACTTGTCACAAAAAAGCAAAATAAAAATGCTTATGATCCTCTTGATAGCGATCATAAGCATTCCTTCCTTTATGTTTCTTCATCATATGCTGCATGGCTTCTTGTTTTGTTTTAGTCTTTCTTTCATGTGTGCTAAAATGCGGCACGAATCCTCTTGACAGTTCTGGATTTCGGCTGTGCTGCCTTTGAATATGTTCTCGTTTTTTCTTTTCTTTGCTTTTTCCCATTTGGCAAAACCCCTTTCGTTGTCGTTATGATACACGAAAGCACATAAAAAAGATAGACGTATACACGCCTATCTTTCTGTTTTCACCATATCAAGATGCGGGATCCCATCTTCATCATAACAATCTGAGACGGCTTTGAAACCAAACGATTCGTAAAACGATTTCAGGTAGGCTTGCGCCTGAATTTTGACACTTGTTTCACCTAAATCACTAAGCTTTTCCAACGCCTTGCTAAGCAGCATTTTCCCATAGCCTTTTTTCCGGCCAGCCTCCGTCACAAGGACACGGCCAATGGATGCCTCATGGTACATGATCCCGCTTTGGAATATTCGGCAATAAGCTACAATGATGCCGTTCTCTTTTGCAATGATATGAAGTGCCTCTTGGTCTCGATGATCGATTTCAGGATAAGGGCACCTTTGTTCTACGACAAACACGTTGACTCATTCCATTAAAATAAGGTAAAGATCCTCTTTCGGCAGTTGTTCAAATGTTTGACATGTCCATTTAAGTTGACTCATGATTAATATCCACCTTGCCGTAGACTCCGCCTCCACCAGCTATCAGTCCGACTTCACCTTTTCTTGCTTTAATGATGTAATTGGCTGTTTTTTCTGGCAGAACAGCTTTTAGTTCTTGTTCTGTTGCTTGATGAAGAATATTCATTTCTGTGTGAAACACGGCTTTTAGCTTGTCTAACGTTTTGGCTCCGACTCCCGGAATAAATTGAAGAGGGAGCTGGTGAACATAAGGAGGTCTCGTCCCTTTGTCACTTTCTTGGTCAGCAAGCTCCTTTAAACGCTCACTCACCCCTTTTATCATCCGGGTATGTCCGCATGCGTGGCACTTTTCTTGGTCTGGGCTGTCAGGTCTTACCCCGCATTTCTCGCAGGTCGTATGATAATACTTTCCAAGCCGCGGGGCGAGTCCATAATTTCCTGTGATGTTTCTGCCATCTTTTCCTTGAAGGGCTAGTTTGAATTCGGCAAAAGAGGCATGATCCATTTTGATTTTTGTATATTCTCGCGCAATTTTTCCTAAGGAATGAGCATCTGAATTCGTTAAAAAAGGATAACGGCTCAGCTCACTTAGCTGGGAGGCCATTGACGTATCGCAGCTAAGGCCAAGCTCAACCGCATCAATGAGTTCTGGATCGAATACTTCTGTTAAAGAAGTGTTTACTCCTTTACCGTATAAACTTTTGTGCGGCGTGAAAATATGGGCAGGAATAAATAATCCTCCAAGCTCCTTGACCTTGTGCTGAAGTGTTCTCCCATCAACATATAGGCGCTGTGAACTCAAATGCACATTTTTCATATGAAGTGAGAGCCATGCGGAGAACTTAGACATTTTGTGTAATGTGGGCATAAACGCAAGCACATGAATCGGACCCTTTGAATGGCCGTCATTGATTTCTAATTCACTGCCTAAAAGTAAAACTGTCTGTCCAAATGATAGACCTCCATCATTCAGTTCAGTGTACTTTTCTTCCTCTACACCCTCTATTAACTCTTCTAGGACTTCAGGAGATTGTGCATCAATCACACCAATCATCCCCATCCCTTTATTTTGTGACGCTTCTATTAAAATTTGGTCAATTGTGAGCGACCTTGCACCTGTAATTTTGACAGCCCTGCCTGTTCTCGTTCTGCCTATATGAATATGGATGTCGGCAAAAAACTCCCTCATTTTGTAGACTCAAGTACCTCTTGCAGTTGTAAATACTGAATAGCATAGGCTGTTTTTGCATCATAAATATGCTGTTTTTCAATGAGGTGCAGTGCTTCTTCTAATGAAACTTCCATCACTTCTACAAATTCATCTTCATCCAGCTCTCTTTTTTCTTCAAGCGGAACCAACTGATCTGCAAGATAGATGTGGACAAGTTCATCTGCAAACCCAGGCGATGTATAAAAAGCAGTCAGCTTTTTAAGCTGCTGAGCTGTATACCCTGTTTCTTCTTCTAATTCTCTCAGTGCTGTATGTGCCGGCTCTTCCCCTTGTTCTAATTTCCCAGCCGGAATTTCAACGATGGCTCTCTCTAGTGCTTTACGGTATTGCTTGACCAAAATGATTTTATTTTCGTCCGTACGTGCAATGACTGCTACTGCACCTGGATGTTTGATGATTTCTCGTTTGCCCTGTTTTCCGTTTGGCAATTCTACATCTTCAAGAACCAAATCAATGATTTTTCCGTTGTATAATTCTTTAGATGATAATGTTTTTTCTTCAAAGTCCTTCAATTTTGTCAGCTCCTCGTTCTACTTTCACTTTTTACTTCATTCATTTTAACATAGATGATTTAGGAGAAGCGAAGAGCGAACGCTCGCTTCAAATGCGCCATTTGAAATCACCTAGCTTGAATTCCAAATTTTTTTCACTTAATGTGAAAGGATAGGAGTGTGATGAAATTGAAAAAAAGACGAATTGGTACCTCTGATCTCTTGGTGAGCGAGTCTGCACTAGGATGTATGTCCCTTGGGACTGAAAAAGAAAAAGCGCTCTCTTTATTAGATGAAGCCATTGATCTTGGGATTAACTATTTGGATACAGCCGATTTATATGATTTTGGGACAAATGAGGAAATTGTCGGGGAAGCCATTAAGAACAGACGGCAAGATTTGATTTTGGCCACAAAAGGCGGGAATCGCTTTGAAAAAGGCAAACCGGGCTGGGACTGGGACCCTTCAAAGGCGTACATAAAAGAGGCAGTAAAACAGAGCCTCAAGCGGCTTCAGACAGATTATATTGATTTATATCAATTGCATGGCGGCACGATTGATGACCCAATTGATGAGACCATTGAGGCTTTTGAAGAATTAGTGAAAGAAGGCGTCATTCGATATTACGGCATATCTTCTATCCGTCCTAATGTCATTAAAGAATATGCCAAAAAGTCGAACATTGTCAGTGTGATGATGCAATATAGTTTACTCGACCGCCGTCCTGAAGAATGGTTTTCTCTTCTTGAAGAACAAGGCATTAGCGTCGTCGCAAGAGGGCCTTTAGCCAAAGGGCTTTTAACTGAAAAACCACTCTCTCAAGCAAGTGCAGCCATTCAACATAACGGCTATCTTCAATACTCATTTGATGAGCTTCAGCAGGTCATTCCTTCTTTAAAGAAAGTCGCTTATGACCTATCGCTCACCGAGCTGTCCATTCAATATTTGCTCAAGCATTCTGCTGTCAGTTCCGTTGTTTTTGGCGCAAGCTCGGTGAAACAGTTAAAAGAAAATGTAGCAGCGGCAAATGCACGTTCTTTAAGCGGCCAAGAAGTAAAAGCATTGACATACTATACAAAACCATCTGTGTATGAGGCGCATCGGTTCAATATAACGTAAAAGAGATCACGTCATGTGATCTGCGTGTAGACAAACCCTCGCATTCGGTGTCAGTCCTGCGTGCCGGTGCTCACGAATGTCAAATTCGCTCCGCTCCAGTGCTCGTCCTTCCTAGACTTCAAAGGTTTTCTATCACGCTGAAAAAGAAGACAAAGGGCTAAAATAAAGATCATTTTTAGCCCTTTGTCAACATCTGAAGAGATCACGTCTGGTGATCTCTTTTTTAGCTTTTATATTTTCTCCAGTCTAAATGACTTTCATCTAGCAGCTCTGAGAAGCTTTTATTTTTCTCTTTTTCTTTCTGCTGTCGAAGGAGATCTTGTCGTTTTTGTTCTTCTCTTTTTCCTGTCTCGACTGCAAGATTCTGCTTCATTTGAAGGAGTTGCTGTTTGACATCATCATTTATGCCATCTTTTAGTTTTGCTTGATCTTGATTGGTCTTTTTCATTGTGCCTCTCTCCTTTTGCCTTAGTGTATCATCCGTTTTATTTGCTGAGCAAGAATCACGCCAATCTCCCAACATGTGGTATGATCATCGTAGGAAAAACTTCGGAAAGGAAGAATCGGCTTAATGAAGAAATGGATCGCTCTACTTGCCTTTATATTATTTCCACTCGTTGCAATCGGCTTTTTTTTCACCAATAAAATGATGTATATTCGTAAATTAACGGATGAAGAGCTAATCAAACGAGAATCAGATGAAGGTCATTATCATCACGAGGAATTTAAACAGCTCAAAAAAGAGAAAGTTTGTATTCCCTCATCCTTTGGTTATGATCTTCATGGCTATTTTGTACCGTTTCCACATACAACTCGCACCATCGTGCTTTGCCACGGCGTTACTGTCAGTCTGATCAATTCAGTTAAGTATATGAAATTATTCCAAAAGCTCGGATGGAATGTGATGCTTTATGATCATAGAAGACACGGAATGAGTGGCGGGAAAACCACTAGTTATGGATACTATGAAAAAGAAGATTTAGCTCAGGTGGTGAAGTGGCTCAGAAAAAGGTTCGGGGAAAGTGCCATCATTGGTGTACACGGGGAATCGATGGGTGCAGTCACTACCTTGTTATATGCTGCAAAACCTGAAGCAGCCGCGGATTTTTACATTGCCGATTGTCCCTTCGCTTCTTTTGAGGATCAGCTGGTGTATCGGTTAAAAACGGATTTTCGCCTTTCAGGTCATTGGATTCTTCCACTGAGTGATCAAGTGTTAAGATGGCGGGACGGATATCGCATCCGGCAAGTTTCCCCGCTTGATGTGATCGATCAAGTGAAAGAACCTGTGCTCTTTATCCATAGCCTTCATGACGACTATTATATCCCTTGTGTGCAAAGTCAGCAGTTATATACACGAAAAAAGGGTGATAAACTGTTATTTATTGCGCCACATGGGGCTCATGCGATGTCTTTTAGCGAAAATAAGGAAGCTTATGAACAAGAGGTCCAAGCATTTCTTCAAAGATTTGAACTCAATCAAGATGAAAGAGGAGAATGAACAGCAGTTCGCCTCCTCTTTTTTAGCTAACTTATACGATAGTCACCACTGTTGTATGGTGTCTGCCCGCCATTTCCATATGACTCTCTTCCGATTGCTGCTGACTCATGACCGATAATCCTGCAGTTGCTGCCAATAAAAGAACTATCAAACTCATTTTCATATAAATGACCCCCATTTTGGATTTTTGATATAGCTTGAATTTTCCTTTCGTAAAACCGGGTAGATACTTCAAATAGTCCGAGCTCATTATAATAATGAGCCGCATCAAGTGCCAATTCCTCAATATCTGGGTATAAGCGCTTGTCCTCCAACAGGTCTAATGTATCGTCTATGATCTTTATTTCTGCATCAACGTATAGTGCTTTTAGAAACTGAAATTTGCAAATGTAAATTTCATCTTCTAATTCACAGGCTTTCATAATACCTTGTTGATAGAGTGATAACGACTCTTCTATCTTTTTTTGTTTAAACAGGATTTGGGTCAGCATAAATAGTGGGTCTAGAGAGCGATTTAGATGGGTTAAATTCTCCTTTTCAAACACTTCAAGAGAGTCTTTCAGATAACGACTTGCTTCCGGAAGATCATTCATTTGGTAATAACAGTTACCTAAGTTGAAAAGGGCCGAACCTATGACTCGAGGGTTTCCAATTGAGCGTGCTCGCTTTAGAGCATTTTTAAAGTAGGGCAATGCATGTTCATAGCATTTCAAATCATCATAGTTTGCACCGATGACAAATTCACAGTGGATGATTCTCAGCGTGTACGTTCTATAGGCAGAGTACGTATCTAACGCTTGCAAGGCATAGTGCATCGAAAAGTGGGTTTGTTTCATGTGGTAATATATTTCTGCTAATTTAAAGTAAAATTCTGCTCTTTCTATATCATCTGATATGAGATTGAGCTTTTTTTCTGCTGAACGGTAATAAGCAATGGCGCTCAAATAGTTTCTCTGCTCAAATTCAAACATTCCTGTGAAAAAATGAACATAGTATTCAAGCATATCCGTTAATTTCGTTTGCGAATGTTCAATCGTTTCAAGGAGATTCTTAATTTCTTCATCATTCGAGGCTTTTTTTGCCGGTTCAAAATATTCAAGCATTACCTTATGGCGAAAATCCATCAGCTGGTAAAACAATAACAAGTTTTGATCCTGCTCCATCTCAAGGATTTCCTGCTCGATCTCGGCCTTCAGCTTCTCTGCTTTCATGACATGAAATCCGCAAATCTGTCTATACCATTCGTTTATTTTGATTCCAACCTGAGGCGATGACAACTTGAGCTTCAATTCACTTTAGCACCTCCCTTCTCATATACGATACATGTTGTATTCTATCACATTTCCTCGAATGGAAGAAATATGAAATGTCATTTTTCGCAAAGTTTTCGGTATCCCGCAATAAACGCTTCCATTGCCTATTTTTCGGCATTTACAGCCACTATTTTTTCATTTTCATTTTTCTCGTTTTGTCGAATCTTTTGTTAAAAACTGCTTTTTTCCGTTTAAAAAGAGCATTTTTCAGATTAGACAGCCCTGTTGTTTGATGAGATGATGGCAGAAAAAAAAGCCCCTTCAGCAAAGGACTCTTCATAAGACATCTGTTACTTGATCCATATTCTCTTTAATCCAATTGACAGCTAATTCAAGCGTTGGAAATTCTTCCGTTTCAAATGTGACTTCATCTTGAAGAAGCCAAACGTCCTTTTTCACCGAATCCATTCCACCTATTGACCAGTGCAAAAGGCTATAGGGATGATTGTTATTTAAAAACGACACCCATGTTTTATTTTGTGCCGTGTTTTGTATCACTCTAAGCTTCTGATCCACTACGTTTCCACCTTACTTTACAAGTATGCCCATTCTTGGACTGAGTATTTGCTGAGGACTTTTCAGCATCAATGTATTGGCTTTTTCATTAAAATCGATGGTCATTTCCTCATCAAAGAATACCTTCTGTGCAATGTGTATATATAGTTTTAAATGTTGGCTATTATTCAGTTGTTCCCATTCACCTGTTCTTTCACTTGTTAACCAAAGCATTGGTACGCCACTCACTGCACAGCCACAACCTTCTGAATCGTAGCGAAGCAGTAATTCCTTCGTTTCGTTTCCTGTTTGCTGTTTTTCTATATATGTTTTAGCCAGTTCTGTGATGTGAATATACATGGTGAACATCCTTTTTAAATTGATGCTTACATTGTAACACATAAAACACCATAAAACATGACACACGACTAAATCCGAAAGTCATATTCTTTGAAATACACGCTCTTCTCACTAGGATTATATCTATCTATTGGCTCTTTCTGCTTCTTGTTTTTTAGAATTATACTTATGACGCTACCAATTTCAAAAGAATAAACAGGAGGTTTTAGATCGTGAAAAAAAGATTATCTCTCTGCTTCATCGGGGCACTGATATTGATGTTGAGTTTCGCTGTGCCAAACATGAAAGCGGCATCTGTCCTTGATGAAGTACGAGAAAGCTATGCGACTTATACGGGATCTGGTTACTCAGGGGGCGCCGCATTATTAGATCCTATTCCATCTGACATGAAAATTACGGCTTTAAATCCCCATGACTATAACTATAAAGGGATAAATGCAGCACTTGCAGGGGCTTACCTTGAAGTAAAGGGTCCAAAAGGAAAAACCGTTGTGTATGTAACCGATAAATATCCAGAAGGAGCAAAAGGAGCTCTTGATCTTTCTCCTAATGCCTTTGCCAAAATCGGCAATATGGCAGACGGGAAAATCCCAATTAGTTGGAAAATTATAAAAGCACCGATTAGCGGAAATGTAGCTTACAGAATAAAAGAAGGTAGCAGTAAGTGGTGGGCTGCGATTCAAGTGCGCAATCATAAATATCCGATTATGAAAATGGAATATTACAAAGATGGACAATGGGTGAACATGGAAAAGACAGACTACAACCATTTCCTTGGATTTAATATGGGGTCTACATCTCTTCCTGTTCGAATCACAGACATCCGCGGGGTCATAGTAAAGGATAAATTACCCGCTCTTCCATCTACTGCTGCTTCACAGGCCTATATTGTAAAAGGCCATGTTCAGCTTCCTAATTAACGAGGAAAAGAGGTAGCTTATTTATGAGCTTCCTCTCTTCCTTCTCTATCCCAGTGATATGCCTCATTTTCTATTTCTTTTATGATTTCTTTCTTTCCCGCCATATAGCTTTGTATATCTTCCGGATACTGATTTGCTAATTGTTCCTTGACAGACGCATACGCTGCAGCTCGTTCTGGGTGGACTCTTAAGTAATTTCGAAACAATAAATGTCTTTTCACATCAGGATGATTTCTCTCATAAACATGGACATGATGCGTACGATTCAAACCACCCTTTTGAAAAAAACGTCTCCCTTTTACGCCATTTTCACCTAGCGCTTGATATCCAAGATGTTCAAAGCTCTCTCTTTTTCTATCGATCTCTTTTATATGACTTACTTCTATTAATATATCAATAATTGGTTTGGCAACAAGTCCTTCAACTGACGTACTACCAATATGATGTCCTTCTATCCAGCTCTTTTGAATGATTTGCTTGAGTCGCTGCTTTTCTTGATGGAATTCTTCATGCCCTTCTTTTTTGAATTCGACAACCTCAACCTTTCGCCTCGGTGTCCATTTCATTTTTGATAAGGTGAGCTCTTTTGCAACATGAATCACATTTGTTTCAAGAAATCCTAACTTTTCGTATAGCCTTTTTGCAGGGGTGTTTTTTTGTCCTGTGGTCAGTTCTATAGGAACATTTTTCTCCATAATTGTAGACATAAGTCTTGTTCCAATACCCTGTTTTAGCGCTTTGGGATGCACAGCCAATCGACTAATGATCAAATAATCTTTCTGCTCTTCATAAGAGGCAACACCTAGTAAGATTCCCTTTTGCTCAAAACCAATAAATTGCTCTTTTGCTTTCATTACATCTTGAATGGTCTCTTTTAATGGTGGAAGATCGGCATAGCCAATTTGTTCAGCTTCTTGTTGGTATGCAGCTAGTTGAATATGTAAGATCTGCTTTGCTACCTCTCCTTTTGTTTGATCTAAATTGACAATCATGACATCGCCTCTAACTTTTTCACAAATAACACACGGTCTTCATGCATACCATCATAATCTGAAAAAACCGAAATGCCATCTACTGTTTTATCTCCCTTTTCTATCTGAAATCCGAGCCTTGTATGGTACGCAATGGAGACTTTATTGACAGGAGCTGTGACGGCCTTAATCGTCGTTCTTCCTTCCTTTTCAGCCGCTTCATAAAACGCTTGATAGAGAATTTTGCCGATCTTTAATTTGCGATGGTCTGGATGTACCCCAACAAAGTGAATATACGCTTCATCTGAATGGGATTGCGATAAAAAACCGACTAAAAAGCCGATCAGTTCACCCTTTTCAACGATAACAAAACTTGTTTGCTGAAAATGTTCAAAAAATAGCTTTGGCAATTTTGCGCGTAAATCTCTGCCTCCCCACCAGCTTTGGATGACGGATGTGACGGCGTAAAAATCTGACGGCTTCACTTGACGTATCATAACGACCTCGCCCCTTTTCAATTTCGGCTTTATTTGATCTTTCTTTTTTACAAAAAAACTGTTGTTTCAATAGTCTACCTGTCAGGTGAATTATTTGTAAAGGTCACGTGTCCGCCTTTTTTCGTTTCAGCTTTTTTCATCTTCTTTCAGCCGCCATCTCCTTTTAAATTTTCACACTTATTTCATAAAGTTCACTTTTCGTGCGAAAGTTTCATTCTTTTGTTATGTTAAGATGGTTCATATAGGAAATGTAACAAATGTTATTGGAGATGATGATATTGGTTTGGATTGTTACTTCGCTTGTTGTGTTTAGTCTGTTAAAGTTGCTTGTCACTTCGCTGCCTTCCGGTGTTGTTGAACGCCTTTTTAGTCGTTATGCGGTGCATGCAAAAGTAACAAGTGATCAAACAAATATGACTTTTCAAGGTCGTCCGCTCGATGATCAGCAAAAATCTGAAATCATTCAACATTTTAATGATGCGATCTTTATTGAACGCTATTATATTTATCCTGGTGACGAAGAGCGTTTTCTTCATCCGAATGAAGGGCCGGCGCCGCTTACAATGCAAACAAAGCTTGGCAAGCAGGATGTGACCCTTTATTTGTTTCATTATGATGACCACGTGGATGTGGTGCGGCAGTTTACACATAAGCCAAAGAAAAAGCTGACAGCTTATCGTTTGCGCTCTGAACCGCTCCAAACATCCCACAACATGGCACATGCATGAAAACATGCTCATTTTGCATCAGATTAGACGAAGTGTCTTCCACTTCGTCTTTTTTGTATGGATATACACTCTTTTCTTTGAATGATTTACCAGTATGAATTTCGCCTCCTGACGGTTACAATAAGAACATATGTTCTAAGAGGTGAAAACAATGAATGAACGAGCGATTCTGCTTGTGGATATGCAGTCATTTTATGCGTCAGTAGAAAAAGTGGAGGCTCCTCATTTGGAGGATGTGCCGCTCATTGTCTCAGGAGATCCAGAGCGGCGAAGCGGGGTCGTACTTGCAGCCTGCCCTCTCGCCAAGAAACGAGGCGTACAAAATGCATCAAGATTATGGGAAGCACAGGAGAAATGTCCCGAAGCAGTGGTCGTACGTCCACGTATGCAGCGCTATCTTGATGTCTCTGTCATGATGACAGAACTGCTTGAACAATACACAGACCTTGTCGAACCGTATTCAATTGATGAACAGTTTCTCGATATTACAGGCAGTCTGACACTACTCGGCTCTCCGCGCGAGATCGCTGAAAATATACAAACCACCATCATGAACCAGACTGGCATTTACGCCCGTATTGGCATCGGTCCTAATAAAGTGCTCGCTAAAATGGCCTGTGACCACTTTGCTAAACAAAACACATCTGGCATCTATGAACTCCGTGCAGACCGGGTTGCTGCTGATTTATGGCCGCTTCCGATTGGGAAATTATTTGGCGTCGGCAAACGAATGGAGCATCATTTAAAACGAATGGGCATCAGTACCATTGGGACGCTTGCTACTTATCCATTAGACCGGCTACAAAAACGCTGGGGAATCAATGGGGAGCTCTTGCAGCGAACAGCTTTAGGGATCGATCCCTCACCGGTCACCGTTCACACACATGATCAGCAAAAAGCCGTTGGGCATCATATGACCCTTCCCCATGATTATGCGTCTTTTGAGGACATCAAAGTCGCCCTTATTGAATTGAGTGAAGAAGTGGCAAGGCGTGCACGTTTTAAGCATTATCTTGGGCAAACGGTGTCTGTCGGCGTGAGAGGCGCTGATTTTTCACATCCGACAGGATTTCATAGACAAATCAAGCTTCATTCACCCACACAGTACGGCACAGATATTGCAGAAGCAGCCATACAGCTATTCCAGCAGCACTGGGATGGTCAGCCCATCCGCAGTGTGGGCATTACTCTCTCACAGCTGCAGTCTGACAGCCAATATCAGCTGACTTTATTTGATCACCATCTTAAGAAAGACAAACTCAGCAAAGTATTCGATGCGATTCATATGAAGTATGGTCCTGCTGCATTACTGCACGCTTCGTCACTCACAAGCGCAGGGCAGGCATATCACCGCGCCGAAAAAATTGGCGGACATTATAAATAACGGAGGCAAACAACCATGAATCCCAATAAATTAACACCTGGATACAACATCATGTGGGAATCGAGCCGAATGATGCTGCCAGAGCACCGGGAGCAGCTTCTTGTTCAAAAACGGAAGAAAAAAGAATATACGCCTCCCCCGCTGAGCACCGATCAGCTAGAGGAAATGAATTTTTTGATCACACAGTCGATTACCGAGGATCAAGCCATTTGCATCACGTATGTCTCCTCAGGTGTGAAAGAGCAGTTTTGGGGCTGGGTCAAAGCCATTCATTATGAAACGCAGCGCATGAAAATCGTCAATGATGAAGATGTTCTAAACCTGTCCTTGCAGCAAATTGTCGCCATTGATCTCGATTGATTGTCGTCAAATGACAGTGCGAATCAGCGGAAAGTCATCCGCTTCCTTTTTCTGAAAAATCAATATCCATCAAGGCCTCAAATGCATCGTCAACAAGAAACACGCTCTCCGAATTTGTGACCAGTTCAAGCTTCTCTGCCAGGCGGATGTCTCCTCCATCAAATTGTGTATTTAATTTGCACAATTTTTCATGTATGATTGGAACATCTTACAATCTCAGGGGAGAAACAGCATGAAAAATAACTTACGTACTTTACATCCACTTAGTTGGACGATCATCATCGGCACAATATTTGGCCGAATGGCGACGTCCATGAGTATTCCTTTTTTAGCCGTTTATTTGACTCAAGTCAAAGGAGCCTCAGCCTCTTCAGCTGGGTTAATCATTGCCGTTAGCTCTCTTATTGGGATCGTTGCGAGTTTTTACGGAGGCTATATTTCTGATCGAATCGGCAGAAAAAAGGTCATGCTTCTATCCATCTTCGGTTGGGCACTTGTTTTTGTTGGCTTTGCATTTGCAGATGCCATTTGGGTCTTCTTTATCATGAACGCTTTAAATGGGCTGTGCCGTGCACTTTTTGAGCCAACATCTAAGGCGCTCTTATCAGATGTCACCCCGTCAAGCATACGATTATTTGTTTTTAATTTACGGTATACAGCCATTAACATTGGTGTGATCTTCGGCCCGCTGCTCGGCTTATATCTCGGGTCATCGAAAACAACCTTTCCGTTTCTCGTCGCTGCCTTTATTTACTTTTTATACGGATTAATGCTGGCATGGCAATTTCAGAAACATCCAGTTGCTGCTCCAGAAAGCATCAAACAAATCAGCGTCAAAAAAGCCCTTTCTATTATCCAAAAAGATACGGTCTTTAGCATTATCCTCATCGGCGTTACCTTATGTTCGTTTGGCTATTCACATCTAAGCTCAACGCTGCCTCAATATTTATCAGCGTCTCCTGTTATTGAGGATGGCCCTAAGCTGTTTGGATATCTTTTATCCTTAAATGCAGTCGTTGTCATTGTCGTGCAATATCCGCTCATCATGATCGCCAAGCGCTACTC
Source organism: Bacillus sp. SIMBA_154 (assembly GCF_046536015.1). NCBI lineage: Bacteria > Bacillati > Bacillota > Bacilli > Caryophanales > Bacillaceae > Bacillus > Bacillus sp. SIMBA_154. The sequence goes on along the minus strand of NZ_JAWJBV010000001.1, from coordinate 189,587 downwards.
AACCATTTTGTCGTTGACCACTGGGAATATTCTTCTTGCCGGTAGTTTGTTTGCCATTTCTTTTTCACAAAGTCTTGGCATGCTTGCTTTCATCATTGTCGTATTTACGATTGGTGAAGTACTGCTGTTTGCAATGATGGATCTCTTTGTGGACAATATTGCAAAGCCTGAAGTGAAGGGATCGTACTTTGGCGCAATGGGATTTTCTCAGCTTGGCAGCGTCATCGGACCGTGGGCCGGCGGATTGTGTATTGACTATTTTGGCGCAGCACATCCCCTTTCTATTTTTTCAGTGCTGTCCATTGTCACGATTGCGGGTGTACCGTTCTTACTCATCGGATACTACCGCCTGAAAAAACGATCGGCGGCTGCCGTGGCTGTTAAAGTAAGTGGAGGTCATAAAGAAAACCGCTCTCATGTGTGAGCGGTTTTCTTTATACCCGGCGGATGGCGATCTCTTCCACCTTATGCTGATCGCCTTTTTTCAAAATCAAATCAGCTCGATATTTTGTCGGCAAAATATTTTGATATAAGTTAGGGCGATTCACTGTATTCCAAATCGTGCTTGCCATCTGATCCGCCTCTTTATCCGTCAAATCTTTGTATTGATGAAAGAAGGATTCAGGGTCTTGGAAGGCTGTTTCCCGCAGCAAACGGAACCGCTCTTTATACCAAGATTGTATTTGCGTTTCAGCCGCATCCACATAAATCGAAAAATCAAAGAAATCTGATACAAACACGCGCGGTTCATCCTTCAGACCTTCAAGTGCTGGTGATTGCAGCACATTGATCCCTTCGATGATCACAATATCTGCATCCTCCACTGTTTCATACACCCCATCAAGCCGGTCATAGGTAAGATGCGAATACACCGGGGCATGCACAGTTTGTTTACCTGACTTCAATTCATTTAAAAAAGAAAGAAGGGCTTTGACATCATAGCTTTCTGGGAAGCCTTTCTTTTCCATCAGCCCTCGATCTTTTAACTCTTTTTGGGGATACAAAAAGCCATCAGTTGTCACAAGACTCACCTTCAGCCCATCTCCAAGCCTCGATAAAAGAGTCTCAATGATACGCGCAGTCGTGCTTTTCCCAACAGCCACACTTCCAGCAATCCCAATTAAAAAGGGGATTTTGGCATGATGTGGGTAGTTTAAAAAAGCATTCACATGCTGGTTTTTTTGTTTTTCTGCAAAGACATGTAATGTCAGAAAACGAATAAGTGGTATGTAAATATCTCGAACTTCTTCAAGCGATAAATAGTCGTTTAACCCTTGAAGCGCTCTTGCTTCCTCTTCTGAAACAGATACCGGCATATATTCCCCAAGAGCTGCCCAGGCCTCTCTCGTATGGCGTGTATATAGTGTATTAAAATCCAGTCGTTCGTCACTCAAAGTCTTTCCCACCAATCTTCACTAAACTCATAACCAAAAAGACGATAATCCGATTGTAGCCTAAAATGAAGGCGCTGTCTTTATTTTTCAACTAAAGTTTGCTTCTTTTGCGAAAAAAAGCATTAAAAAAAGGAAAATGAGGGTAAATAAGAGTATTCAGTTTGATAGATAGAAGGGAGCACACCAAATGAAATATGTGATGATTGGCGGAGATGCAGCAGGAATGAGCTGCGCTATGCAAATATATAGAGAGGATCCAGACGCACACATTGTGGCTTTTGAAAAAGGAGAGATTTTCTCATATGGACAGTGCGGACTCCCCTACTTGATCGGCGGTCTCATTGATCATCACAAAAAGCTCATCGCACGCAGCGCTGAAACCTTTCGCGACAAATATGGAATTGACGCCAGATGCTTACACGAAGTGACATCCATTGACCCAGAGCAAAAAACGGTGTCGGGCATTCACACCAAAACAAAAGAACCATTTACAGAAACGTATGACAGGCTGTTAATTGCGACAGGAGCAAGCCCCGTTACACTGGATCTAGATAGCCATCCATTAGAAGGCGTACACGTATTAAAAACAATCCCGCATGCCCTGTCGATTTTAGACCATTTAAAAAAAGACGTCACACATATCACCATCATCGGTGGAGGATATATCGGCTTAGAAATGGCAGAAAATTTAAAAGCGCTAGGAAAAGACGTTCACATCATTCAACGAGGAGCAACACTTGGTCCAGGCTTTGACCCCGATATGGCAAAATATCTTAAAGAAGAAGCAGACGATCAAGGCATTCACGTGGTGCTTGGAGAAACAGTGCAGAAATTAGAGGGCAGGACACATGTAACAGCTGTTCAAACAGACAAACAGACCATTGCAACGGATATGGTCATCATCGCCATTGGTGTCACTCCGCAAACAGCCTTTTTAGACGGCATAGAGATCAATCGACTTCAAAATGGAGCAATTGCGGTGAATGAATACATGCAGACCAATGTAAAAGACATCTATGCTGCCGGGGATTGCGCAGCGACCTATCACCGCATAAAAAAAGCACTGGATTATATTCCGCTCGGCACGACAGCGAATAAACAAGGGAGAATCGCAGGCTTTCATATGACGGGGACACACCGGGCGTTTCAAGGCGTGACCGGAACAGCGGTGATGAAATTTATGGACATGACAGCGGGACGAACGGGCTTATCAGAAAAAGAAGCAAAAGAAGCGAGCATCCCTTTCTCCACCATCACCATTGACAGTACTGATCACGCTGGATATTACCCAGATGCGCAGAAAATGAAAGTAAAACTGGTTTATAGAAGCGATGACCACACCTTGCTTGGTGCCCAAATCATCGGCAGAAACGGTGTAGATAAACGAATCGATGTCATGGCAGCTGCCCTTTACCAAGAGCTGACCATGACAGACCTTGAAGATTTAGATATTAGCTATGCACCGCCTTTTAACAGTGTATGGGACCCGCTTCAGCAAGCTGCAAGGCGAATATAGAAAGACTATCGCACCGATAACATGAAGTCTTATCAAACAGAAAAAGAAACCAGTTGATGACCGGTTTCTTTTTTGAGTTATTTTTTCATCATCGCTTTGCGTGCTGCTTTTTCAAATAAAAACGGGAATAATTGATACAATTTACTCCCAGCGTTCATCCAGCCTGGTAAATTAATTTCTCTTTTTTTCGTCATCATAGCTGATACGACCTTCCCTGCCACTTTGTCTGCACTAAGCATCATAAAATCAACGTTCTTCACATATTCACCACTGCGATCTGCGATGGTAAAGAAGTCTGTAGCAATCGGTCCTGGGTTCACTGTCGTGACGTGAATGCCGCAGTCTGCCAGCTCCATTCTGAGGCTGTTTGAAAATCCGAGGACGGCGTGCTTTGATGCTGAATAAATCGCTGATTTGGGGGTGGCAATTTTACCTGCTTGAGACGCGATATTGATAATATGCCCCTGCCCTCTTTGTTTCATCTCTGGGATGACCTTTTTCGTGCAGGCAATTAAGCCAAACACATTCACCTCAAACATCGACACCATTTCCTCAATGGACGCATCTTCTACGAGATCGAATACACCAAAGCCGGCATTGTTGACCAAAATATCAACAGCACCTACTTCTTGATACGCTCGATCAAAGTCCTCAAGCTGGCTGACATCAAGCTGAGCGATGTGACACACCCCGCCAGCGCTCATGATCTTTTCTTTCACACCTGTAAGCTTCTCGATTCGTCTTGCTGAAATGATGATTTCTGCGCCTTCTGCTGCTGCCAAGTACGCCATTTTCTCACCAAGGCCGCCAGATGCGCCTGTAATCCATATTCTCTTTCCTGTTAATCGCCCCATGCATTTCACTCCTTAATTTGCTCGGTAATAGAGGATTCCGTCTTTTTGCACTTCTTCAATTTGTCCAGCCGCTAAGAGTACATCCAGCTGCCCTACTGTCTCAGACATCGTTAAAAATAATGCCTCTTCATACAGCACTGGAAAAAGCGTGCGGCAAAGATGAAAGGCGGTCATTTCTTTTCGTTTGAGCAGCTGATACATCGTATTTGCCCGTCTTTCTTGTTTCTTAAATCGTTCTTCAATCAATTCGAGATGGGACGTAATCAGCTGACCGTGTCCTGGATAGATGGTCTTGATTGGCAAACCCAATAATCGATTGAGTGATGCTTTATATTGAAGCAGCGATTTTTGACGTTCCTTGCCTTCATCCGGCGCTTCCATTAATGGGTTTGAGGAAATGGTTGTCAGCAAAAGGTCTCCACCAATGAAATTCCCCGTTGTTTCATCTAGGAAGGAAAGGTGAGATTGTGCATGTCCGGGTGTTTCCATCACGAAAAAGTGTTCATGCCCTTTCAAACGATCGCCTTCTTTTATGACGTCATCTACATGTGCAGTACAAGAATATGTATAAGATTGCTTCACGATTCTTTCACATTCACCTTGACGAAGCGGCACACCTAACTGCTGAAAAAAACGATCCATAAAGTCAATTTGGCGCTGCTTAAACGCTGAATTTTGACTAATATAGGGCTCATTCCACTGGTGTCCGATCACACGGACATGAGGTTTCATCAGATTTAAAAGGCCGACATGATCTGCATGATGATGGGTCAAAACCACTTGATCAATATCGTCTATCGATAAATGATGTTCCTTTAATTGCATGACAAAGGCATGCTCCGCCTCTTGTGTCATCGGTCCGCAATCCACTAAGGTCACGGCATCTCCTTTTAATACATATGCATGCACATCCCCAACGGCAAACGGTGTAGGGATGGATAATTGAATGATGTCTTCTTTCACTTTTATACGTCATCTCCTGCTTTTTGACTCATGGATGATTACAACTCAGTCTTCTTTATTCATTGTAGCTTGCAAAGGGCAGACTGTCATGCGGTTTGGATGGTCAATTTTTTATCTGCCCCTATTGACACAAACTTGTCCATCGTTGCATAATGAACAACAAATATAAGATGCGCGATGACAAGGATTAGTAAGCAAAATAATGATGCAAGAGAGTGAGGTCCGCCGGCTGTAAGACTTCACCATCCTCTTATTTGCTGAACCTGCCCTTTGAGCTGTTAGGCAAACCTAAACGTTTCCCGCGTTAAGGGACTAGAGCTGAGTATGCATGTTTGCATGCTAATTGAGGGTGGTACCGCGAAAAACCTTTCGTCCTTTTCAGGCGAGAGGTTTTTTTATTTTCTACAAGGAGGAGCAGCTTATGAGTAAAATTGGATTTATCGGTGCAGGCTCGATGGCGGAGTCTATGATTAAAGGTTTATTAAAAAGTGGTATCATGTCAAATGAAGATATCATTGTCACAAATAAAACAAACGAAAAACGATTAAACGAATTAAAGGTGCGTTATGGGATCAAAACGGATTTCTCTCGTTCCTTTATTTATGAAGAAGCGGATATTTTGGTATTTGCTTTAAAACCGAAAGATGCGGAAAGCGGGATTTCCGAGGTACGCCCTTACTTAAATGGACAGCTGATCATTTCTATTTTAGCGGGTATCTCCATTGAAACGATTCAACACTATGCTGGCGGGAAAACTGCGGTGGTTCGCGCGATGCCAAATACATCAGCGGCGATTCAGCAATCAGCAACAGGCATTGCCGTAAGTGATAAAGTCACTGAGGAGCAAAAGAAAAAGGCGGTCGAGCTGTTTGAAACGATCGGGCATGTGACGGTATTAGACGAATCACAGCTAAATGCTGTCACAGCCATCGCAGGCAGCGGTCCTGCCTTTATTTATCATTTGATTGAAGGAATGGAGCGAGGCGCTACTGAACTTGGGATGGACCAAGCAACAGCAAAATTGCTCATTTGCCAAATGATTGCAGGCGCTGCCAATATGCTTCAAGATAGCGGAAAGGAACCTGCTGAACTGCGCAAAGAAATCACAAGCGAAGGCGGAACGACAGAAGCCGGACTGAACACACTAGCTTCCTATCAATTTGAAGAAGCGATTGTCGATTGTGTAAAAACAGCGACAAAACGTGCCGCAGAATTAAACGACATGTTTTCAGCGGGCACGTATAAGTGATATGAAAAAGCACCTGTTTTGATGACAGGTGCTTTTTCACATATGCCCATCTATTTTTTCTCGCTAGTGACTGGATTTGAACTGTGTGATTCACACTTTGGTTCTTTCTGTTCTTTTTGAGAGAAGGCTTGTTCTAATAGAGAATCACGTGCTTGATAAAAATTCACATCAATTAACAATTCTTGATGCTTCATTTATTAACACCTCCTCATGTAGATGATTCACTCATTGACATGATGGCTTTGATTTGAGCCAGATGATGATTTTCATGTAAAGCGATGGTTTCAGCTAATATTTGAACTGTCATCACGCCTTCTTCCGGATGCAAACCTGATTGATCCCATATATCCTTTTCTAATAGCTGAAGCGTTTTGCTTCTTCTCTCTTTCAAACGATTGATCATCGAATTGATCTCCTGAGCATTATACAATTCATAAGCTCTTTCCTTCACATAAATTTCAGGATCATACGATTGAAAAGGCGTGTGATCACTTAATATCGCCTGCTCTATTCGCTCTGACCAGACTTCTTCTGTATCAAACAAATGTCCGGCGATTTGTTTGATCGACCACTTGCCCTCTCCTATAGATTGATCTAACGTGTGCTCATCACATGTCTGCATGAGCTCCTCTAGTTCACGAATACTCTCCTGAAGCGATGTGATGATTTCTGTTTTTGTTAATTTTCCAGTTTCCATTTATTCTCTCAATCCCCCTTCAAATAAATGTAAGTCTCTTTCAATATCATACTCTATTTATTTAGGCTGAAGGAAGGTTCATTTAAAAGCCAAAAACCCTATCATCCAGATAGGGCTCTTCATCACATATGCTTAATTCTTTTCTAATAAAGCATGAATCGTTGATTCTAGTAATGACGGCAATATACCGAAAGAGAACGGGACGTGCAGCCGTTCTGTCCATTTGTGCGGGTCTTTTCCTAATGGACCAACGTTGATGACCGGAACGTAAAGAGCCTCCTTTTCTCCTTGTGGTAATGAATAACCTTTTTGGTAAAGCGGCATGTTGGTCGTGTAATCGCCTACATTCTGTTTTTCGAGCTGCAAGTAGCTTAAATCAGACAATCCGGGGAAATATTTCACTTCCTCTACTTCAAGCCTATAGACCTCCTTTGCCTTCCTTTGAATCTTCTTTAAGGCTGTCTGGATATGCGGCTCATCCGTTGAGGACACAGATGGGTAAAATGGCGGACTATAAAACAGAACAATCAGCGGTCCCTCTTCCTTACAAAGCGTCGTCAGCTCTGATACGATTTTTGTTGAAAAGTCGCGATCTCCAAGCTCACCTCGGTTCGCGAATGCATAGTTGACAATTCGCTCGACCTCCTGCGTACCTGATCGTTCAGCGGCTTTTTGATACAGCTCTTGATACGTGAGAACCGTGATGCTCGTGTCAATCGGGGTGAAATGTTTAAAGCGCTGAAATTCAGCTGTTTTCTGTCTAAGATTGGCCTCGATTTGGACTGCTGCTTGTTTCGCATTGTCGTAGAGAAGCCCGTGCAGCTCTTCACTTGAGCGTTTCATCATGAGCACGTTAAATAGAGAAACAGCCGTGTGAGGCGTTTGAACGGAATAGGCTTCTTTTAAGTCCTTTTGCATCAAATTGGTCGGAGGAGGTGTCACTTCACCATCTACTTCCTCACAATAATCACTATTCAGCTCTAACAACCGGTTTAATTCAGATACCATAAAATTTGCATTTAAGCCTGAGAATGGCTCTCCTACATGCGTTTCAATCCCTTTGCAAAAAAATCCGGCAAGCACCTTCCCTATACTGCCTGTATAGATATATTGGTGCGTATCACCTGGATACTTTTCAAACATCGGCTCACTATTTAAACACGCGGTATAATCAAGGTCATACTCCTCCTTGAGCTCTTTTAGCTTAGGGACAGCCTCCAGCATTCCCTGTGAATTCACCTCTTCATCTGGGACTGTGACGAGCAGGACATTTCCTTCAAATCTCTCCGTCATCGCTCTTTCCAGCATAGAAAGCTGCACGGCGAGACCTGCTTTCATATCCATGGCACCTCTTCCAAACAGCCAGTCGCCTGAAGCAAGGTCCTCTCTTGCCCTCTTTGGAAGAAGCGCACTTTTTTGCGAAAATGATGCCATCAGCTCTTCTGGCTTACATGCCATGTTTTGAAATTCTCCGTAATCCTCTGTATCGACTACATCAAAATGACTAAGAAGCAAAACGGTACGTGGCAGCATGCTGCGCTTCACTAGAGCCGTTAAAAAATACCGGCCATCTTTCATCGGATGCAAAGCCAAATGATCAGGGTTCTGCTCAAAATAAGGCCGCTCCTTCAGCAAGTAATATAAATATTCCGCTAACGCTACTTCTCCTGTTGTACCAGATATGCTTTCATACTGCATCAGAGCTGTGAGCAGCTCTTTTAGTTCACTCTCTGTTTGCCATTTCATCCGTTTTCCCCCTTTGTTGTCTCTTTCCCTCTATTATACAAAAACGTATATAAAAGCTATATTCTTTGAGCACCTTTTATGACGAAAGTTTGAATGGCTGTTATAATCGGCTATACAATTCAATGAGGAGGCGAAGGTATTTGGAAACAAAACTCTTTTCACCTTGGACATTAAAAGGTGTTACGCTCAAAAACCGCATCGTGATGTCCCCGATGTGTATGTATTCATCCTATGACCGCGATGGGAAATTACAGCCTTTCCACTTTGCACATTATATTTCCCGCGCGCAAGGTCAGGCTGGGCTGATCATGGTTGAGGCGAGCGCTGTTTCCCCTGAGGGAAGAATTAGTGATCAAGACCTCGGGATTTGGAGTGATGAGCACATTGAAGGATTTGCCTCATTAAACGAACAAATCAAAGCATACGGAACAAAAACAGCCATCCAGCTCGCCCATGCAGGACGTAAAGCTGAACTAGACGGTGACATCCTTGCACCATCCAGCATTCCGTTTGATGAACGGTCTAAAACACCTGTAGAGATGTCTGTCGATCAAATCAAAGACACCGTTCAGGCGTTTCAAGATGCGGCTGTCCGGGCAAAAAAAGCTGGCTTTGACATCATTGAAATTCATGGGGCGCATGGCTATTTAATTAACGAATTTCTTTCACCGCTTGCGAATCAACGAACAGATGAGTATGGCGGTTCACCAGAAAAGCGTTACCGCTTCTTAAGCGAAGTCGTTGATGCGGTCCATGACGTATGGGATGGACCTTTATTTGTCCGTGTATCCGCTTCTGATTACACGAGAAAAGGACTCGATATTGCTGATTATATTGGCATTGCCACATGGCTGAAAGAACAAGGTGTCGACTTAATCGATGTCAGCTCAGGTGCTGTCGTGCAGGCGAAAATTAGCACATTCCCTGGCTACCAAGTAACGTTCGCAGAGAAAATAAAAGAAGGTGCCGGCATTCAAACAGGAGCTGTCGGTTTGATCACATCTGGTGTACAGGCAGAAGAAATTTTACAAAATCATCGTGCTGACTTGATCTTTATCGGCAGAGAATTTTTACGGGATCCTTATTTCCCAAAAACAGCTGCCAAAGAGCTTCGTACATCCATTGAAGCCCCGCGTCAATACGATCGCGCTTGGTAAGGTATCTAGGAAAAAGGTGTCTATTTTTTGAATTAGGCATCTTTTTTGTTTTTAAGAGAAACATCTTTGCCTTTTGTGCCGTCTTTTAGCTAAAGAACCACTTAGAGGAGATGGAAGAATGAACTCGGTAATGATTGAAAGAACGTATCATATAGATGGACATCACTTTAATACGAAGCATCGTCAAGGCAAAAGGCAAGCGACCATTATCTTTGAAGCAGGCTACGGAATGTCTGGCGATACGTGGACAAATATGGCCCGTGATATTGACCCAGAGCTTGGGGTTTTCTTATACGATCGTTTAGGAAATGGAAACAGTAGTCATAGCGATGAAGGAAGAACCCTGCATGACCTTGCAGATGATTTAGATGCGCTTTTAAAACAAGCCAATATTCAGCCGCCCTTTCTCATTGTGGCTCACTCATTCGGTTCTCTTGTCAGCCGGTTATGGGCAAGCCGCAGAAGAGAAGATGTCATCGGCATGGTGCTGTTAGACCCAGCAAGTGAGGAGCAAGAGCAGGTCATTCTGCCGCTTTTATCAAGGGAAGAACGTGCTTCCTATATGGCGCAGTTCACAGCAGAATGTACGCATGAGGACTTTCAGCAAATGCTGAACACGATCAAAGAGGAACAAACGCATTATGGGATGATGCCGCTTCTTGTCATTTCATCAGGCAAAAGCCGGTTGTTTCATCCAGCGCATGAAGCTTGGCTTAGGCTTCATAAACGGATGCTGTCTTTTTCATCCCAAAGCGGATGGATTCAGGCGCAGAACAGTTCGCACTATATTCATCATGATAAACCGCACATTGTGCAGCTTGCCATCTATGATGTATGGTGCGCGGCCAAACAACCCGTCTCCTATTATCAAACAGCCAATTAAAATTGAAAACTCCTTGACCGGTCATGAGTCAAGGAGTTTCTTTGATTTATGCCGTTGGGGCAGATTGACTTTTTTCAGAAAGCAGCTTTTCAATACTGACAAGCTGAACACATAACGTAAAGATATCAATCGCTTGCTCAAGTTCTTCAAGTGCTGGGAACGTTGGCGCAATGCGAATATTACGATCAAGCGGGTCTTTTCCATATGGATATGTCGCCCCTGCACCTGTCAGTGTGACACCTGCTTCTTTCGCTTTTTGCACAACAGCTTTTGCACAATGATCAAGTGTATTTAAACTAATGAAATATCCGCCATTTGGCTTGTGCCATTCAGCGATGCCTTTCCCGCCAAGCTTTTCGTCAAGGATAGAAAGAACGAGGTCAAACTTCGGCTTAATGATCGCTGCATGCTTTTTCATATGTTCCTTCAAGCCTTCTGGATTCTGGAAGAAACGAAGGTGTCTTAATTGATTGATTTTATCTGGTCCGATCGTTTGTACTGCTAATTGCTTCTGAGTGAAGCTCACATTGTTTTGACTAGACGCCATCAGTGCAACACCTGAACCTGGGAATGTAATTTTAGAAGTAGACGCAAACATAAACACACGGTTTGGGTGCCCTGCTTCCTCTACTGCTTGAAAAATATCTTTTAATGTATCAGGTGTATCTGTTAGATGGTGGACTGCATAGGCATCATCCCAAAAGATACGGAAGTCGTCTGCTTTTGTTTTCATTGAAGCAAGGCGGTCAACGACCTCATCTGAATACGTTATGCCATCTGGGTTGCTATATTTCGGTACACACCAAATGCCCTTAATGGCTTCATCTTCTGCGACCCATTTTTCCACCTGATCCATGTCAGGTCCATCAGCCTTCATGTCTACCGTGATCATCTCTATGTTAAATAGCTCACAAATGGCAAAATGACGGTCATACCCTGGACTTGGTGCAAGGAATTTTACCTTTGGCAGTTCTCCCCAAGGTGTTTTACTGCCGTATACGCCGTGAGTCATGGCACGGGCAATCGTATCATGCATCATATTCAGGCTGGAATTACCGCCAATGATGATTTGTTCTGGCGTCAGATTGAGCACATCTGCAAAAAATTTCTTCGTTTCAGGAAGGCCTGTCAAGCCGCCATAGTTTCGCACATCTGTGCCATCCTCAGCTGTCATCACATCCCTTGATGTCACAACATCGAGCATGCCCATAGACAAATCAAGCTGTTTTGGCGAAGGCTTACCTCTAGACATGTCTAAGTGTAAGTTTTTACTTTTGTACGTTTCATACTCATTTTGTAGTGCCAAATAAAGGTCATTCAATTCTGCTTCACTTAACGCTGTAAAACCGCTCATCTTTGATTGTGCCTCCCGTATTCTTCATAGTTTGATATGTCATTTGTTTTTTCTTCACCATTTTACCACTACCTGAAAAAGAGCGTCATCATAAATATCAAAAAAATCACACAACTATTTTTAACGATTCATCCAATTTTTACAGGGTGCGGTCAATAGTAAAAGAAGAGAAATCATGTGCAGCTTCTGTCAGCGGGAATATATCGCGGGCTTCTTTCAACAGTTGTTTCAGTGCCTCTTCCCCTTGGTACCTTGCACTAATATGGGTCAAAATTAGTCTTTTTGCGCCTGCTTCCTGCGCTGTTTTCGCTGCCTGTTCTGTCGTGCTGTGATAATAATTGTAGGCTAATTCTGCATCTTCTTTACCGAATGTTGCCTCATGGACTAACACATCCGCATTCTTGGCAAGCCTTGTTATATTCTCGCACAAACGAGTATCTCCTGAAAATGCAACAATCCTCCCTTTTTTAGGGGGTTCCAAATAATCGGTTCCGTCAATGATTCTGCCATCTTCGAGTGTCACGGTTTCCCCGTTTTTTAACTTCTGATACAAAGGTCCAGGTTTTACTCCGATTTCTTTTAGGTCTTCGGCTTTTAATGCACCAGGTACATCTTTTTCTACAACCCGATAACCGTAAGCTGGGATACCGTGCGACACCCGTCTTGCTTCTACTTGAAAGGTATCATCCTCAAATACGACTCCTTCATCTATTTCTATGATATGCAGCGGATATGTCAAATGCGTTTGTGTAGCTGAAAGTGCAGCGTTTACAAACGCTTTGATCCCCTTAGGCCCATAGATCGTTAGTTCATCCTCTCCACCTTGAAAGGACCTGCTGCCAAGCAGTCCTGGGAGACCGTATACATGATCACCATGCATATGAGTGATAAATATTTTCTCAATCTTTCTCGGTTTAATCGTTGTATGTAATATTTGATGCTGCGTCGCTTCTCCGCAATCAAAAAGCCACACTGCTTTTCTCTCTTCTAAGAGCTTTAGCGCTGTGCAAGTGACGTTTCTTGTTTTTGCAGGAATGCCTGCACCTGTTCCTAAAAAGAGCAGTTCCATTACTTTTTCCTCCTACAGCCGGTATACAATATCTTCATTCATATAGAATACATGAAGACAAGGTAAATGTGAATTCAGCGGAATTTTTGAAAAAAGTCAAACTAGAGCAGAAAAAGTCGAATCAAATGTTTGCTTTACGAACAATGAACCTTTAAAATAAAGAAAATGTACATACATTCTCGGTTTTTACTACAATGCTACGAATAAAGTGAGGTACTTTTCGTGAATACAGAAACTAACAATCCAAAAGCAGTCATTGTCATTTTTGGCGCAACAGGAGATCTTGCCAAACGCAAGCTCTACCCTTCTATACATAGACTTTATCATAGCGGAAAGCTTGGAGATCAATTCGCCGTTGTAGGTGTCGGGCGCCGCCCGTGGTCTCATGAGGACCTCAGAGCTGTGGTAAAAGAATCTGTCCCTTCTGATGATGCAGAAGCGAAAACAGAGGAATTCATTTCTCATTTCTATTATCATGATTTTGACGTATCAAGCCCTGCTTCCTACCAGGCACTCAACACGCTTCTTTCCGGTCTTGAAGATACGTACAGTATCCCAAATAACCGTATGTTCTATTTAGCCATGGCACCGGAATTCTTTGGAACGATTGCGAAGTTCTTAAAGAGTGAGGGCGTATCAGAAACAACCGGCTGGTCACGTCTTGTCATTGAAAAACCATTTGGACATGACCTGCCAAGTGCCAAAACGTTAAATGAAGAAATTCGTGATGCATTTACAGAAGATCAAATTTATCGTATTGACCACTATCTCGGTAAACAAATGGTGCAAAACATTGAGGTCATCCGTTTTGCGAATGCGATCTTCGAACCACTTTGGACAAACCGCTATATTTCAAACATCCAAATTACATCGAGTGAATCTTTAGGTGTAGAAGACCGGGCTCGATATTACGAAAGTTCTGGTGCACTAAGAGACATGGTCCAAAACCATATGCTTCAGATGGTTGCACTTTTAGCAATGGAGCCTCCAATTAAGCTGAATACAGAGGAAATCCGAAGCGAAAAACGGAAAGCATTGCGTGCTCTTCGTCCTTTCTCTAAAGATGAGGTCGATCAATTCTTTGTCCGCGGGCAGTATGATGCTGGTACGATTGATGGCAGCATGGTTCCTTCCTATCTTGAAGAGCAAAATGTTGACCCGAACTCTAATACGGAAACATTCGTTGCAGGGAAGCTGCTGATCGATAACTTTAGATGGGCTGGCGTGCCATTTTACATTCGTACAGGAAAACGTTTAGAAAAGAAATCCACTCAAATCGTGGTTCAATTTAAAGACATTCCAATGAACCTGTACTATGGAAACGGGAATTCTATGCATCCAAACTTACTCGTTATTCACATTCAGCCAGATGAAGGCATTACCCTTCACCTGAACGCTCGTAAGCTTGATGGCGGAACGTATGCGAAACCAATTAAGCTCGACTACCAAACGAACTATAATGACATCATGAATACACCAGAAGCATACGAAAAGCTGATTCATGACTGCTTATTGGGCGATGCTACAAACTTCGCTCACTGGGATGAAGTGGCACTTTCTTGGAACTTTGTTGATCCAATTTCTGAGAAATGGGCAGAAAATAAAACCTTAAAACCAAATTACCCTGCTGGTTCTATGGGACCGAAAGAAGCGGATCAGCTTCTAGAGAAAGACGGGTATCATTGGTGGAATATATAAAAACGATACGAAAAAAGAGCAGTCTCCCTAAGGGTTCTGCTCTTTTTTTATCGTCCTGTTTTCGTAATTTCAACAGTTGAAAAGTCAAATTTATCATAGCGATGATGGCTAAAGGAGTATTCAAAAGGCCGGCCTGTGTTTAAATAAGCAACCTGCTCGACTTCAAGCACCGGATCACTTGGATCACAGCCTAAATACTGCTGATCAAGCTGATCTGATTTTGCCGCCCTTATTTTCTTGTGCGCCCCTGCCACTTTCAAATGAAGTTTCTTTGATATGTAGTCATAGATAGAACCCAGCAGAACCTCTTCATCTATTCCCTTAATCACATTTACTGGCATAAACGTTTTTTCTAATACATAAGGTTCTTCATCCACAAGGCGGAGACGGATGATGTCATAAACGGGTGTGCTTGAGTCAATCGATAGGTGGGCTGCCACCTCTTCACTTGGGAAATGTACATCAAAGCGAATGATTTGGCTCGTCACGTTTTTATCTGCCATGACTTTCGTGAATCCTTTATTTTCATGGCCTGAGACGTTGATTGCACCTTGATTTAGCGCTGCCTTCACAATAAATGTGCCGTGACCTCTTTTTCTAAAGAGCAGACCTTCTGCCACGAGAAGATCGAGCGCACGCTTCATCGTCATTCTGCTACATTGAAATTCAGCGGCAAGCGAGTTTTCATCTGGAATGGGTTGATCTTCTGGATAATATGCTGTTCCTATTCGTTTTCTGATTTCTTCTGAAATGAGTTCGTACTTTTTCATCTCACACCACCAACTGACTTGTTTTTTCATATCATATTATAGCGCTTTCTTTATGGCGTTTTTTAGCCTTCCTCTCATTCTACACTAAGCCTAGTGAGCTTAAAAGCTTCCAGCGATTTTTGTTTGATTCTCTGCACCGTGCCATAAGAAAAATACTTGCCCTTTTAAAGAAAAGAGCAAGTATCTTCATTAAAAACCGTTATTCTCTGAAACAGATTGAAACCAGTATCCGCTTTTTTTAATGGTTCGCTTCCCGTCTTCTTGAAGGTCAACTGAGACAAATCCATAACGATTCTTATACGCATTCGACCATGACCAGTTATCCATAAACGTCCACAGGTGATAGCCTTTCACATTGCTACCTTCTTGAATGGCTTGATGCACCCATTTGAGATGCTCAGAAATAAAGTCAATGCGGTAATCGTCATGAATCATGCCTTCCTCATCCTTAAACCGCTCTTCTCCTTCGACACCCATTCCATTTTCAGAAATAAAGCATTCAATATTATCATAGTCTTTTTGGACTTTTTTCAATATATCGTAAATGCCTTTTTCATAGATTTCCCAGCCTCGATACACATTCATTTTTCTTCCTGGCATATCAAAAGAATCAAAGTAATGGTCTGGCATAAATGGTGCTTGAGGATGCGGCATATGCTCCTTTGCTTTCACTCTTCTTGGCTGATAATAGTTGATACCGAGAAGATCAATCGTATTCTCTTGAATGAGCGCGAGGTCTCCTTCCTCCATACGAGGCATAAAACCTTCTTTCTTTAACACTTCTACTAGTTTTTCAGGGAAGTGTCCTTTGACCGCAGGGTCTAGGAAGGATCGGTTAAAGAAAGTGTCAGCCATCTCAGCTGCTTCTACATCCCGAGGATTCTGGCTTCGCGGATACGAAGGGGTGAGATTCAGGATGATGCCGATTTTCCCGTCCTGCTGCATCTCTTTGTAAGCCGCAATTGCCTTAGCGTTTGATAAAATTTCATGAAAACCGACTTGCACTGCCTTTTGGAAATCGACTTCGTTTGGATAATGAAAGCTATACATATATCCGCCCTCTACAGGAACAATCGGTTCGTTATGGGTAAACCATTTTTTCACCCGGTCCCCAAATAACTGAAAGCACAATGCCGCATAGCTGACATAATCGTCTACCACCTGCCTGTTCACCCATCCGCCCTTCTCCTGCAGCGCCATTGGCATATCAAAATGGTAAAGGTTCACAAACGGTTCGATATCGTGTGCAATGAGTTCATTGATCACATCATTGTAAAAAGACACAGCTTCCTCATTGACCGCTCCTTTTCCTTCAGGTAAAAGGCGTGACCATGAAATTGATAGCCGAAACGAATTGTGGCCAATTTCTTTCATAAGGCGGATATCCTCTTTATACTTTCGGTAAAATTGAGATGTCACGCTCGGCCCTACACCATTAAAAAAACGTGTCGGCTCTTTTTCAAACCAGTGATCCCAAATGTTCGGTCCCTTTCCATCTCCAAGGACACTGCCTTCTGTTTGCGTGGCAGAGGCAGAAGAACCCCACCAGAAACCTTCTGGAAATGTATATGATTGCTTGTTATTTTCCATCGACATGTATTGAGTCTCCTTCGCCTTTGATGTTTGTTGTCTTCGTTTTTTCCGTTGTGGTTATTTTTTCATTCTTCACATTCATACGGTCAATAAACTTCAGGAACGGGAACCAAATGACAAACACAATCATTAAATTAAACAGCTGAAGCAGACCGCCTGCTAATGAATTTGTTGCCATGATCCCGCTAATAAAGATCGGCACCGTCCATGGAATATTCACGCCTGTCGGCGGCGGTACAATGCCTGTTGCCATCGCAAAATAAGAAATACATGTAATGACCATTGGCGCCAAAATCCACGGAATCAAAATAAGCGGATTCATCACAATTGGTAAACCGAAGATAATCGGTTCATTGACGTTAAATAATCCTGGTCCTAAGCCGAGCTTTGCGACTTGTTTTAATTGCTTACTTTTCAGGAAAATTAAAATCGTAAACACAACAGCCAGCGTCATACCGGTTCCACCCATGCCAACCGTATAGATTTCGATAAACTGCTTGCTGATGATGTTAGGAACCTCACCTGTTTTTGTATAGCTTTCAAGGTTTTGAATGGACAACGTATTCCAAATCGGGTCCATGACAGAGTTAATAATAATTTGACCGTGCAATCCAAAAAACCAAAGAATTTGTATAAAGAAAACGGCGATCAGCGTCGGAATGATACCGCTTCCAAGACCAACAAGCGGGGCCTGAACTGCATGATAAATCAGGTCATGCATATTTGTGTGAAAGCCTTGTGTAATGATGATATTGATCAGCAAAAAGGCTGTTAATGTAAGGGTAGCCGGAATCAGTGCAGCAAAAGACTTTGAAACAGCTGGTGGAACCCCTTGAGGCATATTGATGACGAATTTCTTTTGCACAAAATAACGATAAATCTCAGCTGATAAAAAGCCTGTAATCATTCCAAGGAACATACCCTTTGCACCTAAGCGGTCGACTGGGATCACTCCTGCAATGGAAGCAGCGCCCTCTTGTTCTAGTAAAAATGGCGTCAGTAGTAAAAACGATGCTAAAGCGATGACACCGCCAAATACAGCTTCCACTTCATAGCTTTTCGATAAATAGTAGCCAATCCCAAATACAACAAACACACTCATAATGCTGATGGTCGCACTTGGCGCGATATTCAGTGCAGACTGAAACCCTTCCAGTGCTGTTTGACTCATGATTTTATCTAAAAATGGCAAATTCATTAACACAACCATAATGGATCCAAAGATGGTGAGCGGGAACGCAAGCATAAAGGCATCCCGTAATACGCCTAAATAGCGGTTGTTGTTCAATCTCCCAGCAATCGGAACCAAAATGGCACTTATTTTATCAAACATTGGTTTCCCCCCTTGTTTACACCCTTTATTGTTTTAGCGATTGGAATATCGGCAGGAGCTCTCCCACAAGCTCCTTGATGGTAATGGTCGACATTAAGTGATCTTCAGCGTGCATGAGCAGTAAGGAGAATGATGTGGTTTTCCCGCTTGCCTCCTGCTGTACGAGCTGAAAATGGATTTCATGTGCATTCCGCAAATCTTCTTCAGCTTCTTTCATGAGGTCAAACGCTTCTTCTTCTTGACCTTCTCTAAATTGTTTAAGAGATAGAAGCAATTTGCTTCGTGCATTGCCGCTGTGTAAGATCAATTGAAAACTGACTTGTTCCTCGGTGAGTCCTTCGAGCGTTTTCTTTTCCATCCTTTAAGATTCCCCCATCAATGCAACCGCTTGTTCATACGCTTTTTGTCCATCTGCAAGCCCATAGGCCTGCATATCAATGACCTCTACCTCAATCCCGTATTTTTTTGCTTCTTTTTGAAGGTCGCCTTTTAAAAAGCTCATTTGCGGTCCAATTAACACCACATCCGCATTCGCCATTTCTTTTCTCGCTTGATCTTGCCCGACTGCCCAAATCTCTGCTTCGTCCCCAATCGAATCGGCATGGGCTTTCATCTTCGTGACTAGTAAACTCGTAGACATTCCTGAACTGCATGCTAATAAAATACGTTTCATTTCTCTCACCCCATTGTTGTAATAAAAGCGCTTCCAAATAATATTATATATTTTTATTTTTAAATGTCTAGACATTTCATTTTATTTGTCTGTATTTTATAAAAAAAAGAGCATATCTATGTATACTCTTTTCAGATGATTGACAAAGGGTAAAATGATCTTTGCTTTAGCTTTTTGTCTCTCTCTTTATCCTTTTCCCGCTTGAAACCCAGGGTACTTTGTCATGCCGCCGTCTACATATAACGTCAATCCTGTGACATAGCTGGCCTCTTTTGACGCAAGCCAGACAGCGCATGCTGCCACTTCTTCAGGCTTTCCGATATAGCCGATTGGAATCAGTTCAATGACTCCTTTTTTCAATGCTGGATCATCAAATTTCTCGGCATTAATTGGGGTATCAATCGCTCCTGGTGCAATGCTGTTTATGCGGATTTTTTTAGGGGCATATTCTAGTGCCAGCGTTTCTGTTAGAAGCTTGGCACCTCCTTTACTTGCTGCATAATGGACGAAATGAGGCCATGGGATTTGCTGATGAACCGACGACATATTAATGATTGAGCCTTCTATTCCATGATCCGTCATATACTTCAGTGCATCACGGCAGCCTAGAAACATGCCTGTTAAATTGGTTGACATCACTTTATTCCAGTTATCTAACGTCATTTCTGTCGAAGGAACTTCATTTTCTATTCCTGCGTTATTGATCATGACATCAAGACTGCCGTACGTATCAACGGCTTTCTCGATCATCGCTCTCATATCTTCTTCCTTTGATACATCTCCCTTGATTTTGACAGCCTGTCCGCCATTTTTTTGAATGTCCGCAATGGTGTCATCCGGATTTTCTTTATCGGAGAAGTAATTGATCACCACATTGGCTTTTTCTTGTCCAAATCGGCGCGCCATCGCTTGACCTATCCCTGTACCTGCTCCAGTGATCAGTACTGTTTTTCCTTCTAAATCTGGATACATTCGTTTAACCTCCTATTTTGTAAAGCCTAATAGCACGCCGCCTGCAATGATCATCAAGCAGCCTGCAATCACAAAGCTTGTTTTAGATGCTTTCTCTTTTAATAAGTAAATGCCGCCCAATGTTGAGATGACAATCCCTGTCTGTGACATCGAAAAGCTCACGGCTACGCCAATTAGCGGAATGGCTAAAAGAAGCCCTAGATTTCCTGTCGACCAAACAAGCCCTGCAATGATATTTCTGAACGTATATTTGCTAAACGGATCTTGCTTTAGACTAATGGCCAGGGATGAAAGCAGCA
The DNA here is from genome assembly GCF_046536015.1 of Bacillus sp. SIMBA_154. Classification (NCBI taxonomy): domain Bacteria; kingdom Bacillati; phylum Bacillota; class Bacilli; order Caryophanales; family Bacillaceae; genus Bacillus; species Bacillus sp. SIMBA_154. The sequence goes on along the minus strand of NZ_JAWJBV010000001.1, from coordinate 169,367 downwards.
TGCCGACGGATTGTGGGACGAGGGCAGACCATCCATCAATATCAAACCATCTTAAAATGACGACATATCCGACGTAGCCAACGGTTGAAATGAGTAAAATGATGATCCCTTTTTTAAAATTGCCTCCGCCATTCCCGCCATTCTTTTTTTGACCGAGTGATGTCATCACAACGCCTGCAATGATCAGTAAAATGGCACAAGAACCAATAAGTATGACCGTCATCGTTTGCCATTCTTTGAAGACCATGACGCCAAATAATGTTGTGCTCACAAGCTGCATGCCCGTTGATAAAGGAACTGCCTTAGACACTCCGAGAAAGGCGACACTTGAGAGCTGATTCATTTGGCCAATACTCCAAAAAATCCCTGAAATGACTGAAACCGCAAAAATAAGCGGTGTGAGCTCTGGCATTTTGATCAAAAAGGCGCCAATTGAAAATAAAAAGGCGCCAAGGGTAATGCCAAGTGTTTGCTGGTATGCATTCCCGCCAAGTTTGACACTGATGAGAACAATACTTCCCCAAAATATCGCTGGGAGAAGTGCATATAAAATGCCCACTTCTATCCCTACTTTCATTCTTTTTTACATAGCATCCCTCTTTTTCGCATTTTTAGCCGAAAATATGAAAACACAAAAAAAACCTTACCAAAGGTAAGGTTTAAGGTAAGGTTTTCTGCCGCTTTATGCTTATTTCATCCATTCAGTATGGAATACGCCTTCTTTATCTGTTCGCTCGTACGTATGTGCACCGAAGTAGTCACGTTGTGCTTGAATTAAGTTCGCTGGAAGCACAGCTGTGCGATAGCTATCAAAGTAAGCAAGTGCACTTGAGAATGAAGGAACAGGAACTCCTTGTTCAACAGCAAGTGAAATGACTTTACGAAGTGATGATTGATAGCTTTCGGCGATATCCTTGAAGTAAGGATCAAGCAATAGGTTTTTCAGTTCAGGGTTACGGTCATATGCTTCTTTAATTTGTTGTAAGAAGGCTGCACGAATGATACATCCACCGCGGAAGATCATCGCAATTTCACCGTATTTTAAATCCCAGTTATATTCATCAGATGCTGCTTTCATTTGCGCAAAACCTTGAGCGTAAGAACAAATTTTACTCATGAATAGAGCTTTTCTGACAGCTTCGATCAGCGCTTGTTTATCATCAGCTGATTGAGTCGGCTCAGGGCCTTGGATTAATTTGCTTGCTTCAACACGCTCATCTTTCATCGCTGAAATAAAGCGCGCAAAAACAGACTCCGTAATGATTGGAAGCGGGACACCTAGATCAAGTGAGCTTTGGCTTGTCCATTTTCCAGTTCCTTTTTGTCCAGCTTTATCTAAGATGACATCCACAAGCGGCTGGTTTGTTTCTTCATCCACTTTTGTGAAAATATCAGCTGTAATTTCGATTAAGTAGCTGTCAAGCTCGCCTTTATTCCACTCTGAGAATACTTCATGAAGCTCTTGTGCTGATAATCCAGCGACATGCTTCAATATAAAGTATGACTCAGAGATCAATTGCATGTCTCCGTACTCAATGCCGTTATGGACCATTTTGACATAATGACCTGCTCCATCTGGACCGATATACGTTGTACAAGGCTCGCCGTCTACTTTTGCAGAGATCGCTTCTAAAATTGGTTTCACTAGTTCATGCGCTTCTTTTTGACCGCCAGGCATGATAGATGGGCCTTTTAGTGCGCCTTCTTCACCGCCAGAAACACCCGTTCCAATGAAGTGAATGCCACTTTCCGCAAGCTCTTGATTACGTCTTTGTGTATCCTTGTAATATGTATTTCCACCATCAATTAAAATGTCACCTTTCTCTAGGTGAGGAAGTAATGATTGAATGGTTGCATCCGTTGCTGCACCAGCTTTCACCATTAAAAGAATTTTACGCGGTGTTTCAAGCGACTGAACAAATTCTTCGATGCTGTATGTGCCTACAACGTTTTTCCCTTTTGATTCTTGAAGAAATTCTTCTGTTTTGCTGCTAGATCTGTTATAAACAGACACGGAGAAACCGCGGCTTTCAATATTAAGGGCAAGGTTTTTCCCCATAACGGCTAGTCCAACCACACCGATTTGTTGTTTTGACATAATTCTGACGTCCCTTCTAACACACTATATTGATTACTGCTGAAATGATGTACCCTTTGAAATTACCACAACATCACCTCTTTTATCAAGTTTTCAGGCTAGTCATTTCCTCTTTCGTCCTGAAAAAAGTCTTTATTAAAACTTGTACCGCTTGTTTTGCTCTCTTTTTCCTTAATGGTCATCCCTCTTTGAATCAATGGCTTTCCATACTTTTCTTTGAGGTCGTCTAAAATGGATTGGAGCGGCTCTTCTTTTGCATCTTCTGTATAAGAAAATAAATCAAGCTGCTTGACGGCTGATTTTCGTTCTACAAGATCTGTCCCCGTCACACCTAAGAGCCTTACTGGCTGGTCATTCCAATGCTTAAGGAATAACTGCTTTGCCGCCTCAAATAGATCTTCCTTTCGATCGGTTGGATTCGTGAGCATGACGCTTCGTGTGATATTTTTCCAGCTAGCATACCGAATCATAATGAGCAGCCGATTCGCCATCACTTCTTTTCTCCTTAATCTTGCGCTCACGGATTGTGACAGTTTTTCGATTAAAGTGACGAGCTCATCTGTATCGTCAGAATCATGCGGAAGGGTTGAAGAATTGCCGACGGATTTAAATTCATATATCCTGTCAGGATCAACGATACCGTCATGCTCACCATTCGCCTTTTGTTTTAATCTCGGCCCATTGATACCTAACAATTCTTTTAACGCATACTCATTTGCTTTCGCTAAATCTTCAATGGTATGAATTCCGATCGTTTTCAATTTATCTGCCGTTTTTTGCCCAACACCATGCATGTCACCTGCTGGCAGCGGCCAGAGCATTTGCGGGACATCTCGTTTACGCAAAATGGTGATACCCATTGGCTTTTTCCAATTAGACGCCATTTTGGCTAAAAATTTATTCGGTGCAATGCCGATACTTGAAGGAAGCATGAGCTCTTCTACTAGCCTCGTTTGAATATCATGAGCGGTTTTCACTGCATGTTCGGCATATGGCGTATGCGTTAAATCAATATAGCCTTCATCAATCGATACTGGTTCAACTAAATCGCTATATTCTCTTAGTATCGTAAACATTTCTTGTGAGGAGCTGCGATATCGGTCAAAGTTTGGCGTACGGACAATCAGTCCAGGACAAAGCCGCTTCGCTTCCCACAATGGCATCGGCGGCTTCACACCTAATGCCCTTGCCTCGTAGCTGCACGTCACAACAATCCCTTTACGCTCTTTCGCATTTCCGCTAATGGCTAAAGGTTTCCCTCTCAGAGAAGAGTCATACGCCATTTCTACATTGGCATAAAAAGCATTCATGTCTATGTGAAAAATAATATTTGACATTGGCATAACCCCATTCTCTTGTCTACCTATATTTTGAATCAGTTCAGAATGAATCAATCATTACAGATTCCCTTTTATACTCAATTATACATTGATTTGATTCACCTTTCCTCAAAAAAAACCTTCTCCTAAGAAAGAGAAGGCTCCACGTTCATTTAAACTTTTTCTTCAAGTATACCATTTTGATATTGAATATCCTCATATGTTAACACTTCATTTTGACTATGGTAGAAATGTTTAACAACCGGCGTGGGCTGTTGATTAAAATTCATACTCAAACTTTGATTAGAGTAGTGTCCAGCCGGATCAATATAATATTTAAAATCAATCACTCTTTCCACATCAATTTCAGCGTAAGCAATCCCCTCTGTTTCAGCTGGAACCATATCACTGATCGGTTCTCCATCCGGACCGTAAATGCACGTATGCCCACTCTTAAATGTTTCAAAGTAATCTCTTTGCTCCTGTGTTAAACAAATTTTCTCTTTCATTTCCTCAGTATAGATAGATGAAGTCATCAGCACAAATGTCTGTGTCGCGATGGCATAATATCTGCTTGAAATTTCATCATCAAAATAGCCTGGCCAAGATGCAACATGTACCTGTTCATTTTGAGCATTCATCGCCATAAGATCTAACGGCACTTGATGCTCCCAACACATCAACCCACCAAGATTTCCAATCTCCGTTTGAAAAACCGGCATCATACTTCCGCTTCCATCACCCCAAATGAGTCTTTCTGCTACAGAAGCTCTCATTTTTCGATGTTTTCCTATTAAATCTCCATTTGGATTAAACCAAAGCTGTGCTAAATAGAGAGAGCCTCCATCTTTTTCACTGCACGATATACAAACGTACGTTTCATTTCTTTTCGCTGCCTCACTTATTTTTTGAATGGCTAAGCTGGGGATTTCCACTGCGTTTTTATACAATTCATGATAGAACTTTCTTGTATATTCTGGATGACCAATAAAAGCAAACCAAGGATAACCAGGCAAAAATGCTTCTGGGAATGCCACAAGCTTTGCACCATTTGAAGCTGCCTCGTCAATCATTTCACATGATTTGTCAACTGTTGCCTCCAAATTTAAATAGATGGGTGCTGCTTGTACCGCAGCTGCTCGAAATTTAGGGTAAATGCTTGTCATATTTCAAAACCTCCATTTCTTCTATTCCACTTAATTATAAGATAGGAATTATGAAGTTTGGATGACAATTACCATTTTAGTTAAAATAAGGATTTTTATTCAATGAAACAAACACGTGGTTCTGTTAGACATTTAACAATGTGTATAGTACACTGTGAGTAATGAAATGGATGTGATAATCATGATTATTGATACATTCAATGAAGTCTTTTTCCTTGTTGAATTCTTTACGATTATTCTTCCAGCACTGACGGCCATCGGCATTGCGTTTTTATTAAAAGATTGCCGAATGAACGAGCACCTTGGTGGACATCGTTTGGAAGAGTTGGACGCATCTTGCTTGAATCGAACAGACTTTCTGTTTATCATATATGATCGCATTACAACTTGGATTAGTAAAGTCATTCGAATGAAAAGATCATCAAATGATGATGAAGACCATTCGCTTCCTCTCTCTAATTAATTTTTTAAAAAATGAGGAGGAAACGAATTGAAACGTTTATTGACTATTTGTACGACTTTATGTTTAATGATGATTGCCTCACCTGCATTTGCGGCAAGTGCGCAAACGAATACGAGCTCTGATGGGTTTTTCCATCATTATTTTGTCCAGCCTTTTTCTGAGTTGATCATTTGGCTTGCGAACTTCTTTCATGATGATTATGGCTTATCCATTATGTTTGTAACACTCATTGTACGCCTGCTCATTTTCCCGCTTTTTGCGAATCAATTTAAGAAACAAAAAGTCATGCAGGAGAAAATGGCATTGATCAAACCTCAGATTGACCAAATACAAAGCAAATTGAAGAAAACGAAAGAACCTGAGAAACAAAAAGAACTGCAAATGGAAATGATGAATATTTACAAAGAGAACAACGTGAACCCGCTGGCGATGGGCTGTCTGCCTATGCTGATTCAAATTCCAATTGTTCTCGGCTTTTACTCGGCTATCCGCTCAACACCAGAGATCGCAACGCATTCGTTCTTATGGTTTAACTTAGGACAAACTGATGTATTCGTAGCGATCTTTGCAGGCGCTATGTATTTCTTACAATTTTATGTCACGCAAAGATATGCGAAGCAATCAGGCACCCAAACAGAGGCTGCGCTCAAGCAGGCCAAAATCATGGGCATGATTTTTCCTATCATGATGCTATTTATTTCAATCAATGCCCCTGCTGCTCTTCCTTTATACTGGATGACAAGCGGACTATTACTCACGATTCAGACGATTATTTTAAATGTGATGTACCAAAAGTCAAAAACGAAAGCTGAGGCAAACGATCAAGTCAAGCCCGCTGCTGAATAAAAATAGGCCCCTTATCCTTTGATAAGGGGCTTTTCTTTAAGCCAATTCTTCTTTCATTCGCTCTGGCAATTGATCGAGGTCCTCAATTTTCCCAAGAAACTTACTTGGGTCGACTTGTAAAATCATCTTGTTCTCTCTCTCCACAACGCCGAAGAAATATTCAGATGCTTTTGTGTTCATATGAAATGGCTTGATCTCGCTTAGCTCGATATCAATGATATCTTTTGCATCTGAGACAAGGCAGCCAATCATTTGATCGTTTAATTCAAATAGTAAAACCTTGGACTGTTCGTTCACATCAAGAGACTTTCCGTGAAGCATCACACCTGTGTCGCTGACTGGAATAACCTCTCCTCTTAATGACATGAGTCCTTTAATCTCTTTTGGAAGGTTCGATACTTCTTGTAAATAAGGGACCTTCTCAATCGACCGAATATGCTCTACACTGATGCCAAAATCCTCTTGTCCCACCTGGAAAATAATGATCTTTTGCGTGCTCACAGAGTCTCCTGCCTTTACGATGGATTTGTCGTTTCTTCGATAATGGCGAGAACCATTTCAGCTGTTTTGACTAATTCTTCAATCGGCATTTTCTCATTTTTCGTATGAATATCTTCATATCCAACAGCTAGGTTGACGGTTGGGACGCCGTTCCCGGCAATGACGTTTGCATCACTGCCTCCACCGCTTGTCTGTAGTTCTGAAGGACGGCCAATTTTCGCAGCCGCTTTTTTCGCCACTTCTACGACTTGATCGCCGTGAGAGAATTTGAAGCCTGGATACATGATGTCAATTTGTACATCGGCACTTCCGCCCATTTCTTTAGCGGTTTTTTCAAAGGCTTCTTTCATCTTTGCTACTTGTGTTTCCATTTTTGCAGGTTCTAAAGAGCGTGCCTCAGCAAGAATATCGACTTGATCGCAGACAATATTCGTTTGCGTTCCGCCTTCAAAACGGCCGATATTCGCCGTTGTTTCTTCATCAATGCGGCCAAGCGGCATGCTGGCAATCGCTTTTGATGCAATCGTAATCGCAGACACGCCTTTTTCAGGTGCTACACCTGCGTGAGCTGTTTTTCCATAAATGGTTGCGCGTACTTTTGCCTGTGTTGGCGCAGCCACGATAATCGTACCGACCTTTCCATCTGAATCAAGAGCATAGCCATATTTCGCTGTCATTCGTTTTGGATCTAACGCTTTTGCTCCAACAAGTCCTGATTCCTCACCTGCCGTGATGACAAATTCAATCGTACCATGAGGCAAATTCTTCTCTTTCAGCACGCGGATGGCTTCAAACATAGCAGCAAGTCCTGTTTTATCGTCAGCACCAAGAATGGTTGTTCCATCTGTTTTCACATATCCGTCTTCAATGACTGGTTTTACGCCATTCCCTGGAACAACAGTGTCCATATGAGAAGTGAAATAGATCGTATCCGCCTTTTGATTACCTTCCAGTGTGCAGATCAGATTACCTGCACCGTGGCCAGTTGTCGCTTTTGAATCGTCTTCAACCACTTTAAGACCAAGCTGCGTGAATTTTTCTTTTAATACTTCAACAATTTTTTCTTCGTGTTTTGTTTCCGAATCAACCTGTACAAGTTCTAAAAATTCGTCTAGTAAGCGTTTCTCATTGATCATGATGGTGCTCCTCCTCTTATAGCGGCATGTTGCCATGCTTTTTTAACGGTCTATCTTCTTCTTTACTGCGAAGCAGGTCAAATGAGCGAATCAATCGCTCTCTCGTTTCAGCTGGCGTTAAAATATCGTCTACCAGTCCTGACTGAGCCGCTTTCAATACACTCGGTTCTTTGTCAAACTCCCGCGAAGCAGGATGAACAATTTCGTCTGCGAACGTTTTTCCCATGACATCAATTTCTGCCTCTGGCCATGCATAAACAAAGTCAGCGCCTAAGCCCTTACTATTCATAGCGACATATGCACCGCCAAACGCCTTTCTTAAAATCACGGTGATTTTTGGAACTGTCGCCTCTGCGTACGCATATAAAAGCTTCGCGCCGTGCCGAATAATTCCCGCATGCTCGGCTTTCTCCCCTGGTAAAAACCCAGGAACGTCCACAAGAGTTAAGATGGGAATATGAAACGCATCGCAAAACCGAATAAACCTGGCCGCTTTATCAGCAGCATCAAGATCAAGGCTTCCTGCCAGCACCTTTGGCTGATTGGCGACAAGACCAATCGAAGACCCTTGTAATCTGGCAAAACCTGTGACGATATTTTTCGAGAAACAAGGCTGCGTTTCAAAGAATGAGCCGTGATCCGTTATCGCTGTCACCACTTGTTTGACATCATAGGTGCGTGATGGATCCTTTGGCAAGATGTCGCCTGGATCGATGGCATCATACTTTCGTGCCTCTCTATGAATGACAGCCTGTTGTTTCGTTGGTATGTACGTTAAAAGAGTTCGAACCGCTTTTAACACGTCTCTCTCATCTTTCCCAGTATAGTGCACATTCCCGCTTGTCTGATGCTGAACACTTGCACCGCCAAGCCGGTCAGGACAGACCGTTTCTCCTGTTGCCTTTTCTAAGACTTTCGGACCAGTTAAAAACATATGGGCTGTTTGCTCCGTCATGAAGACAAAATCAGTCAATGCAGGAGAATAAACTGCACCTCCAGCACATGCGCCTAAAATAACGGATATTTGCGGGATTTGACCAGAGTACAACACGTTTCGTTTAAAAATCTGACCGTATCCTTCTAATGATACCACACCCTCTTGAATTCTCGCACCACCTGAGTCTTTTAGACCGATGATAGGCATTTGATTTTTAGCCGCCAGATCCATTAAAGAGGCAATTTTTTTGGCATGCATTTCGCCTAACGAGCCCCCATATACGGTCGCATCTTGTGCATAAACACATACGGGCCTTCCATGAATGAGTCCCGTTCCAATGACGACGCCGTCACCTACATGCTCTGACCTGTGACCTTTTGCAAATGGCTGAATTTCCATCAAGCTGTGCTGGTCAAGAAGGTCATGCAGCCGCTGACGAACAGTCAGCTTTCCTTTGTTTCGGTGGGCCGCTAATCGTTTTTCACCACCGCCCTTTAAAGCCTTCTCTCGCCATTCGGACAAGTCATTGAACGATTCATTCATCGCCATATTTCTCTCCTTTCAAGGGCTCACACAATTCAACTAACACACCGGATGTTTCTTTTGGTGAAATAAACGCGATACGCTTTCCGCTGGCACCCATTTGTGCTGTTTTTTGAAAAAGCTGCACGTCTAAGTGATCAAGATGGCTAAGATCAGCCTGAATGTCATCTGACTTTAATGCGATATGATGAAGACCCTCTCCTCTTTTTGTTAAGAAGGTATGTAATTTGCTATGATCTGCCATCGGTTCAATCAATTCAATGTGCAGGTCACCAAGTGAAGCGAAGGACGCCTTAATCTCTTGTTCAGGAATTTCTTGTATGTCTGAAAATTGCCAGTTAAACAGCTGATGAAGCGTTTGACTTGTTTCTTTAATAGAAAAGACAGCAATGGCGATATGATCGATTTGGTTCATTTGTTCACTTCCTTTGTTGATCACTTGTCGCGTACGAAAAAACGAGCTAGAATAAAGAAAGGTGCGCTCGTCGCAAAAATCTTCCGTAATAGGGGTGCGATATGTCTCAGAAATTCATGAAATTTATGGTATTGCTCATGATTAGCTTGCTGTTAATTTCTTCACTATTAGCAGGAGCGGCAACCTTTTTATAAGGTTTTGATAAAAGCAGACAAGCAGGTGGTTCGTTCGATCAACGAATGGCCTGTTTGTCTTTGGCTAGCTTTTCAAATGAATCGCTTGATTTTGTAATCCACACCTTTGTTCCAATTGGAAGCTGGTCAAACAGTCGTTCTACATCTTGATTATGAAGTCTCACACAGCCTGCCGTGATAAATTTCCCTATCGATGTTTCGTCGCTTGTTCCATGAATCCCATAGGTTCTTCCATCTGTCCCTCGTGCATCAAATCCAATCCACCTTCGGCCAAGAGGATTATTCTTCGCACCGCCTTCAATATTCTTTCTTCTGTAATAAGGATCTTTCGCTTTAATCATAATGGTAAATTCACCTTCTGGCGTTAACTCAACTGTTTTCCCTGTAGAGGCAGGATATACGTTTTGGATTTTTCCTTGATCAATAAAGGCAAGTTCATTCGTTTGTTTATTAATAATGACAAATGGGTCTCCGGGAAGCGGGTTCTGTCCAAGCGGCCAAATAGGCGAAAGGGACATGGTCAGCACGATATAAAATAAAAGACGCATAGGCTCCTCCTTTTTTCATTAGATTGACCAATGAAGGAGGAACTCATGCGTCTCTATTCTTTCATGCCTTTAAAATAGCTTTTCAGCACTAAATATTGTTCCATTTCCCCGAGGAAATGAAAGAGTGCGGCTCTTGCCTCAAATTCTTCTCGTGTTTGCGGAAGCGGGAGGCCATCGAACTCTTCTTTCATATCAACCAAGCGTCTTAAAAACTTATGCGCCGTGTTACCTGGGTGAATATGTTCGCGCAAGTCTCTGACGTATTCTGCAATAATTTGCCCATGCTCCGTTGTGATGGAAATAGACGTAATTTTCGGAAGAACGCGCTCAATGATTTCAAATTGCTTTTGTCTCATGTTGAAATAATGATAATACAGATTTTCATGCCTTAGCACATGGTTTTCAACATCACGATATGCGAGAGCTTTCGCTTCTTTGATCAATTGGTGTGTTTCTGGTATTTCTTTCCCTGTCCAGTCTTGTTTCCCTGTCATTAAGTATTGCTCGATTTCTTCAAAGATTTTCGCAAAATTGGCTTCAATTTGTTCACTGTATCGTTTGAGCTTTTTATCGACACTTGGCATATACAGGTTCATAATGAGGGCTACCCCAACACCAATTGTGATCAGCAGCAGCTCATTCCAGATGAGCTGAAGGGTAATCCCGCCAGACATGTACAAATGAAGAATGATCACAGAGCTTGTGACAATCCCTTCTTTCATTCTGAGCAAAACGGTTGTCGGAATAAAGACGAGCAGCATTAGACCAATAACGAAAGGATGATAACCAATCAGATCGAAAAATAAATAAGAAAATAAGATGGCGAGACTGCATGCGGCAAACCGGGCGCCTGATGCTATCAGTGACCTTTTTTTCGTCACTTGAATGCAAAGGATCGTAATAATCCCGGCAGCTGAATAATTTTCCAAGCCAAGCATTTGTGCAATATAAATGGCTATAGCTGTTCCTAATGCTGTTTTCAGCGTTCGGTAGCCGATTTTAAACATGATGTGATTCACTCTTTTCTGTCTTGTTTCCATTCACTTTTGTGAAATGATGAACTTTTTTTACTTTCCCCATTATAATCAAAAAAAGAAGAAGATGTTAAGTCTCCTTCTCTTTTTTCTTTATAATATTTTTTGCAGAAAGTCTTGCGCACGCTGTGAAGACGGTGATTCAAAAAATTGCACAGGGTTCGCATCCTCCACAATTTTCCCGTCATCCATAAAGATGACGCGGTCAGCCACTTCTTTTGCAAAGCCCATTTCATGTGTGACGATCATGAGCGTCATTCCTGATTGAGCCAGCTCTTTCATGACCTCTAATACTTCCTTCACCATTTCAGGATCAAGTGCAGAAGTTGGTTCGTCAAACAGCATAATGTCTGGTGTCATCGCAAGCGCACGTGCAATGGCCACACGCTGCTTTTGACCACCGGACAAGCGGTTCGGGAAATCATCTTTTTTCTCTAAAAGCCCTACCTTTTTTAACAGATCCTCGGCTTGTTTGATACTGTCTTCCTTCGATTGATTCTTCACGTTCATTGGTGCATACGTAATATTTTCCAGCACGGTTTTATGCGGGAACAGGTGGAAATGCTGAAACACCATTCCAATGTTCTCACGTACTTTTAGTGCATTTGTTTTTGGATTTGTAATCTCCGTATCCTTAATCGTAATGACACCGGAAGTCGGCTTTTCAAGTAAGTTGATGCAGCGAAGGAACGTCGATTTTCCTGAACCAGATGGACCAATGACCGCGACTACTTCCCCTTCTTTAATGGTGGTGTCGATTCCTTTTAGTACTTCATTTTTGCCAAAAGATTTTGTGAGCTTCTCTATTTTAATCATTTGATTTTAACTTCCTTTCCACCGATTTGCCGACAAAGGTGAGAACAAGCACGATGACATAATAGATGAGACCCGCAAAAATAAGCGGTTCAAGATAATTATACGTGACGGCACCTGCTTGGTAGGCTCGTCTCATGACATCGCCCAGTCCAATGACTGTGACAATCGCTGATTCTTTTGTCAGTGTAATCGTTTCGTTCACAAGTGCAGGTGAAATATTTTTGAATGCTTGCGGAAGCAATAAGTCCTTCATCATTTTAGCATAAGGGATGCCTAAAGCAACGGCCGCTTCTTTTTGACCTTTATCAATGGCATTAATACCAGCTCGAATAATTTCAGATACGTATGCCGCCGAGTTGAGTGAAAATGCCGCTACAGCAGCCCAGTATTGATCGATTTGAAAGCCAAGTAGCTGAGGCAGACCAAAATAGATAATCAGAAGCTGAAGCACAAGCGGTGTGCCTCGGAAGATTGACGTATAAAAATCTGCAAGCCAAATGAGCGGCTTAAATACACTAATTTTGCAGAGTGTTAATAAAATTCCTAAGATAAAACCAAGAAAAAGTGACACCACTACAATAGAAAGCGTGACCTTAAGACCTTCTAAAATAAAGGGCATTTGAGGTATTACATCTTTAAAATCCATCATGATATTCTCCTTTTTTTGCCTTCATACGAAATCAAAGAATAAACAGGAAAAAGTTCAACACATGTTGAACTTTTCAGCGCTTACTACTTGATTTTCATGAATGACGCTGATCCTATTCCTGCATTATTTTTCATCAGCAAACCATTTTTTAATCAATTGATCAAGTTCGCCATTATCCTTCATTTCTTTTAAAGATTTATTGAATTTCGCTGTTAAGTCACTATTTTTTTTGAAAGCAATGGCTGACCCTTCGTTTGAGCTATTCAATCCAAATGCTTGAAATTCTTTTTCCTTTTTTAAGTAACCAGCAGCTACTTTATCTTCAATAATCGCTGCATCAAAGCGGCCTGCTTTGATCTCCTGAATGATATCAGAGATTTTATTACGATCTTCCACTGTTAAGTTATATTTCTTTTGCAAACCGTTTGCTTCATCCTGTTGAATAGAACCTAATTGAACGCCGACTGTTTTGTCTTTTAAATCTTTCTCTGCTTTCATTCCGCTAGATCTCTTTGATACAACCAAGTTTTCAGCATTGTAATAGACATCAGAGAAATCAACTTGTTTTTTACGTTTTTCTGTAGGTGTCATTCCTGCAAGGACAATATCAGCTTTGTTTGTTTTAAGTGCTGATACAAGGCTTGCAAAGTCCATATCTTGAATTTCTAGCTTGTAGACGTTCTTTTTCGCTAGTGCTGTTGCAAGATCTACATCGAAACCGACAACTTTATCGCCATCTTTTGATTCAAATGGCGGATAATCTGCTGATGTCGCCATGATGAGTGTTTTGTCGTCTCCTGATGCGTTTGAATTATTAGAAGAAGTTCCGCATGCTGCTAGGGCAGCTGCAAGACCAGCTGTCATAAGTAATAATAACCACTTTTTCATATGATGATGCCTCCCAGTATTTAAACTCATGTGTAGATTTGAATATTTATTCACTATAATGTATTTTAAACACTTTCTTTTTAAGATGCAATAGTATTTTGCTAAAATTGTTTTGATTCAATTGTCTTATAAAACAAAAAAACAGACCGATCAAAAGACCGACCTGCTTCATATTTATTCATTCAAAAGGTACATTTTATATTTCTTCGCAATGCTCATCGAAAGCGGCTTGAAGTTTTGACACAACTTCCATTGGTTCGTGTCCCTCAATTTCATGACGCTCTACCATTTTGATGATCTTACCATCCTTTAGTAGTGCAAATGATGGTGAAGACGGCGGGAAGCCTTCAAAGTATTCACGTGCTCTTGCCGTTGCCTCTTTGTCCTGTCCAGCAAACACTGTGAGCAATTGATCTGGACGCTTATCGTAATGAACAGAATAGCCAGCAGCTGGCCTTGCAATACCGCCAGCACAGCCGCATACTGAATTCACCATCACAAGTGCCGTGCCTTTTTTCGTTAGTGCTTCGTCTACTTCTTCAGCTGTTGTCAGTTCCGTGTACCCTGCCTGCTTGATCTCTTCTCTCGCTTGTTTCACAATATCATTCATAAATAAATTAAAATCAATATTCATTTCCGTCCACTCCTTCTACGTACCAAACCATTTTAACTACATCATATCAAGGAAAACGCCGGCGGGCAAATGTGTTGTCTCTCCCCATTCACTTTTTCCAAACATCGTTTATGAGCTGTGAAGTTGGGGAAAAGTGATGATAAAGAAATGAAAGGGAGAACTGCGTGATGGCACAATTCAAAAAAGCGATGCTTATTTATAATGGAAATGCTGGACAAAAAAACATGGAAAAAACGCTAGGTCAAACAGTGCCCCTTCTTTCTCTACATATTGATGAACTCATCCTTAAACCGACAAAACAACCAAATGATGCGTATCATTTCTGCCGCAGGATAGATGAAACGGTTGAATTGCTGATTATATTAGGAGGGGATGGAACCGTCCATGAATGTATAAACGGAATCGGCGGTTTAGCAAAAAGACCTGCTGTAGCGATATTGCCTGGCGGGACATGCAATGATTTTTCTAGAACGCTAGGCATACCTCAACAAATGCCAAAAGCTGCTCAAATGATTGTAGATGGCGCCCGAAAAAAGGTCGACTTAATCAAAGCAGAAGATCGATACCTTTTAAACTTTTGGGGAATCGGGCTTATTGCAGATACCTCTAATAATATTAATGACAAGGAAAAAGCCGTACTCGGCAAAATCAGCTACTTCACAAGCGCTCTTCGAACCCTTCAGCAAACAGACCCTTTTCACGTACGCATTGAAACCGAAGAGGAAAACTGGGAAGAGGAAGCTGTGATCGTGCTTGTGATGAACGGACAATTTATCGGTACAAATAAAATTGATTTGCCAAATGCAGCATTTGATGATGGAAAAGCCGAAATTTTAATTTGCAGAAGTACTAGTTTCTCTGCTTTAAAAGAGATATTTTCAATGAACCGAGAAGAGCTAGAGGATTTTACAGGCGACCTGTCTCTCATACAAGCGTCCCGCGTTCATATCCATACAAAACAGGAAATGGATGCAGATACAGATGGTGAAGTATACATGACAGCCCCCACTTCCCTCGAAGTATTAAAGCAGCATTTGACCTTTATTGTTCCAGCAGAATAAAAAAAGCGCCCGAGATCATTTAGATTCGGGCGTTTTTTTAATGTAGCGTCTGTATAAATATTCAAGTGCATACCCAAGCAGTGTGCCTAAAAGAAGTGAAAACCCTAAAAAGCTATTTGCTGCTCCTTTAAATCCACCTACAAGTAGCAAGCAGTACGCAATTTGAATGATCGAAACGATGGATATGATGAGTAGTAATCTTTCAGGATGATTCCGTGATTTGGAAATATACCGAAGAAAAGTGAACGCAATCGCTGTAATAAACATGAGGCCAATCGTTAAAAAAGCAAAAAAATCTAGTCCGGACATATCATCGCTCCTTTCTCATTGATGTGGAAATCCCCCTCTCATGATCGGGAGGGGGAAATTAAAATGGGTTTTAATAGACTGATGTCTGCTCGTCGATGCCTTCAAGGATTTGTTTAATTCTTTGAAGGAATCTGCCGCACACAAGACCATCAAGTACTCTGTGATCTAATGAGAGACAAAGGTTCACCATGTCTCTTGCCGCAATCATTCCACTCACAATCATTGGACGCTTCACGATCGATTCTACTTGCAAAATGGCCGCTTGCGGGTAATTAATGATTCCCATTGATTGTATGGAACCAAATGATCCCGTATTGTTTACGGTGAAGGTGCCACCTTCCATGTCACTTTGCTTCAGCGTTCCTTTTCTTACCTTGGAAGCAAGCTCATGAATTTCTTTGGCGATGCCCTTAATGGTCTTTTCATCAGCATCCTTAATCACTGGAACAAAAAGAGCGTCATCTGTAGCGACAGCAATCGAAACATTGATCGCTTTCTTTTGAACAATTTTATCTCCAGCCCACATGCTGTTCATTTCAGGGAATTCCTTTAAGCCCTGAGCCACTGCTTTGACAAAGAATGCAAAGAACGTCAAATTAAAGCCTTCTTTTGCTTTAAATTGGTCCTTTAGCTGATTTCTTCTTGTCACAAGGTTTGTCACATCAACTTCCATCATCGTCCATGCATGCGGAATTTCATGTTTGCTTCTCAGCATATTTGCTGCAATCGCCTGTCGGATCGGCGTGACGGGCAGCTCGACATCACCAGGCATTGAAGAGATGGAAGGAGCATCTTTTGCTTTTGACGGCTGCGGAGGCTCTGTTTGGACCACTCCTGAACTGACAGGTGCTGCCTTTTCTTTTACGCCTCCACCCTCGATGAGCTGAAGCAAATCTTTTCTTGTGATTCGGCCGCCTGCTCCTGTTCCTTGAACAGCCGCTAAATCAATTCCATGCTCATCTGCTAAACGAAGGACTGCTGGAGAGTAACGCTTCTTTTGACTTTGATCCACTTTTGTTTGATCCGCTTCAGGCGCTTCGCTTTGCTCAGGTGCCGCTTCTTCTTTTGCACTCTGCTGCGTGCTGCCTTCTACTTCAATTTCACAAAACACTTCTCCTACTTGAAGTGTTTCTCCTTCCTCAGCCGATAGCTTTGTAATCGTTCCTGTAAAGGATGACGGGACCTCTGCGTTCACTTTATCCGTCATCACTTCCGCAATAGGATCGTATTTATTCACTTGATCGCCAGGTGAAACGAGCCATTTGCTAATGGTTCCTTCTGTTACACTTTCACCTAGCTGAGGCATTTTCATTTGTTCAATTGCCACTTGGAACCCTCCTCTTTCTTAAAACGCTGCTAGCTCTCTCATTTCAGCTTCTACCTTATCCGGATTGACCATGAAGAATTTCTCCATTGTCGGGGCATATGGCATTGGCGGGATATCAGGTCCTGCTAGACGTTTAATAGGTGCATCTAAATCAAATAAGCAATGCTCCGAAATGATCGCCGCAACCTCACTCATAATGCTTCCCTCTTTTGTATCTTCCGTTAAAAGAAGAACTTTGCCCGTTTTTGATGCCGCTTCAATAATCGCTTCCTGATCAAGCGGGTATACTGTTCGCAAATCGAGAATATGAGCGGAAATTCCGTCTTTTGCAAGGCGGTCTGCTGCTTGCAGCGCAAAATGAACACATAGGCCATATGTAATGACCGTGATATCATCGCCTTCACGTTTCACATCTGCTTTTCCAATAGGAAGTGTATAATCCTCTTCAGGCACTTCTCCTTTAATGAGACGGTATGCACGTTTGTGTTCAAAGAACAATACAGGATCTGGATCACGCACTGCGGCCTTTAAAAGACCTTTTACATCATAAGGTGTAGAAGGCATCACAATCTTTAAGCCCGGCTGATTGGCAAAAATCGCTTCGACCGATTGTGAATGATAAAGCGCTCCATGAACACCGCCGCCATAAGGTGCACGGATGACCATTGGACAGCTCCAATCATTATTTGAGCGGTATCTAATTTTTGCAGCCTCAGAAATGATTTGGTTGATAGCAGGCATAATGAAATCGGCAAATTGCATCTCTGCAATCGGGCGCATTCCATACATCGCTGCCCCAATACCTACACCAGCAATGGCTGATTCTGCAAGTGGTGTATCCATCACGCGCGCTTCTCCAAATTGCTCGTAAAGACCCGCTGTCGCTTTAAATACGCCGCCTTTTTTCCCGACATCCTCTCCGAGCACAAACACTTTCGGGTCTCGCTGCATTTCTTCTTTCATCGCCAGTGTAATGGCGTCTATATATGACATAACAGGCATTTTTCTTCCCCCTTACTCCGCATACACGTAACGAAGTGCGCTTTCTGCTTCAGCATAAGCTGCGTTTTCCGCTTCATCAGTGGCTTCGTTTACGATTTGCATGATTTCTTTTGTCATCTCTTCTTTCATTTCAGAAGTCATGACGTTACCTTCGATTAAATACGTTTCATATTGGATGAGCGGATCTTTCTTTCTCGCTTCGAGCACTTCTTCTTTTTCTCGATAGCTTGAATCATCGTCATCACTTGAATGCGCAGTTAAACGGTAAGAAATAGCTTCAATCAATGTTGGGCCTTCGCCTCTCGCCGCACGATCTCTCGCTTCTTTGACAGCTGCATATACTTCAAGCGGATCATTTCCATCTACGGTGATGCCAGGCATTCCGTATCCAATCGCACGATCTGAAATGCGTTCACATGCCACTTGTTTGTCGTATGGAACGGAAATTGCGTACTTATTGTTTTCACACATGAAAATAACAGGCAGTTTATGCACAGCAGCAAAGTTGGCTCCTTCGTGAAAATCACCTTGGTTTGAAGAGCCTTCACCGAACGTGACAAAGCTGACAAAGTTTTTCTTCTCTAAACGTCCAGCAAGTGCGATCCCCACCGCATGAGGAACCTGCGTTGTGACAGGTGAAGATCCGGTCACAATTCGGTTTGATTTTTGTCCAAAATGACCCGGCATCTGTCTTCCGCCTGAGTTTGGATCGTCTTTTTTTGCGAAACCAGACATCATTAAATCTTTCGCTGTCATCCCAAATGCCAGGACAATCCCCATATCGCGATAGTAAGGTAATACATAATCTTCTTCTCTATTGAGCGCAAAGGCTGCTCCGACTTGCTGCGCTTCCTGCCCTTGACAAGAAATCACGAATGGAATTTTCCCAGAACGGTTTAACAGCCACATCCGTTCATCGATTTTTCTTGCTAGCAGCATTGTTTTATATATGTCAATTGCTTGTTCATCTGATAATCCTAATTCCTGATGACGCATGTTACTCATCATGTTTCCCTCCTTGATTAAAAATGGATCGCCTTACCGTCAACAGCAAGTGCTGCCTCGCCAATCGCCTCTGACAAAGTTGGGTGCGGGTGAATTGTTTGCCCCACTTCCCACGGCGTTGCATCAAGTACTTTGGCTAATCCAGCTTCAGATATCATATCTGTTACATGAGGACCAATCATATGAATCCCTAAGATATCATCTGTTTTTTGATCGGCAATGATTTTGACAAATCCATCAGACTCCCCAAACACAAGAGCTTTTCCAATCGCCATGAAAGGGAATTTCCCAATCTTCACTTCATACCCTTGGTCTTTTGCCGATTGTTCAGTGAGTCCAACACTAGCGGTTTCTGGGTGAGAGTAAACACATTTAGACACGAGCGTTTCATCGAGCGGCTTCGGTTCTTTTCCGGCCATATGTTCCACGGCAATCATGCCTTCGTGTGAAGCCACATGTGCCAGCTGAAGCCCGCCAATTACATCTCCTATCGCGTAAATATGTGATTCCTTCGTTTGATAATGTTCATTCACGACAATGCCATGCTTTTCTGTTTGGATCTCCGTATTTTCGAGCCCTATACCTTCAATATTTGGTACTCGGCCGACTGAAAGAAGGAGTTTTTCCGCTTCAAACAACTGAATGTCTCCGTCCTTTTCCGCTTGAATCTTGACGAAATTCTCTTGCTTTTGTATTGTATCTGGCAGTACCTTCGCATTTGTAACAAAGGTGATACCTTTTTTAGATAAAAGCTTTTCCATTTCTTTAGAAATGTCTTGATCTTCTGTTGGCAAAATGCGATCTGCATACTCGATTACAGTGACTTTCACCCCAAAATCATTCAGCATGGCTGCCCACTCGATCCCGATCACCCCGCCGCCGACAATCAGTATCGACTGAGGCAGCTCTTGCAGTTCAAGTGCATCATCTGATGTCAGGATGTGCGTTCCGTCTGCTTCAAGCCCAGGCAGCACGCGCGGTCGTGAACCTGTCGCAATGATGACCTGCTTTGGAATCAGCATTTCATTTTCATCCCCATTCGCCATTTCTACAGAGATGGTTCCTGGCATTGGCGAAAAGATAGATGGGCCAAGTATACGACCAAGCCCTTCGTATACATCAATTTTTCCTTGCTTCATTAAGTGTTTAACGCCGCCTGCTAGTTTTTCTACAATCTCTGCTTTTCTTTTCTGCACATTTGCAAATTGTAAGGCGATACCACTTGCCTCCACGCCGAAATCGGCCGCACGTTTAACCGTTTGATAAACTTCTGCACTTCTGAGCAGCGCTTTAGACGGAATACAGCCTTTATGAAGACATGTTCCTCCAAGCTGTGATTTTTCTACGACTGCTGTTTTCAATCCAAGCTGCGAGGCACGGATGGCCGCTACATAGCCGCCTGTGCCTCCACCAAGAATGACGAGGTCATATTCAGTTGCCATGACTTGTCACTCCTTTCTTTGTCCTTTGATCATTTGGGTATTCTTTCGGTGATTCTTCTTCTTTTAAAATACGAAGTGCACCTTCTGCTAAGGATTGCAATTCGTTTTCACCTGGATAGACAACGACATCTGAAATCCAGTCAATGTACCCTCTAATACTTGACGTAATTTGTTTGCTGTACGCAAGGCCGCCTGTTAACACAATGACGTCAACTGCTCCTTTCAAAACCGCACTAGCTGCACCAATTTCCTTTGCGATTTGATAGCACATCGCTTCATAAATAAGCGCTGCACGTTCATCTCCTGCTTCAATGATGCGCTCTACTTTGACAGCATCTGTCGTGCCGAGATAGCCCGCAAGACCACCTTCACCAATAATGCGCTTGAGCATTTCCTCTTGCGAGTATTCACCAGAAAAGCAAAGGTTGACGAGGTCACCGGTTGGAAGCGTACCTGCCCGCTCTGGGCTAAAAGGGCCTTCGCCATGAAGCCCGTTATTGACATCAATGACCTTTCCTTTTTCATGTACACCAATTGTGATACCGCCGCCCATATGCGTAATGATCATGTTCAAATCTTCGTAACGCTTTCCAAACGAAGCGGCTGTTTTTCTTGCGACCGCCTTTTGATTCAAGGCATGAAAAATGCTTTTTCTCTCAATCGTTGGCAGCCCTGAAATACGAGCAATTGGCTTTAGTTCATCCACTACAACTGGATCGACAATAAAAGCTGGGATATTCAGGCCGAGTGCAATTTCTCGTGCAATGATACCGCCTAGGTTGGACGCATGCTGTCCGGCATACCCTGCTTTTAGGTCCTCGACCATTTGCTCATTTACTTCATATGTGCCTCCTTCAATTGGGCGAAGAAGACCGCCGCGTGCACAAACTGCATCAAACTTTGAGATGTTCATCCCCTGTTCATGCAGGGTTTTCAGAATTGTTTCCTTACGAAATGAAAATTGATCAATGATATGAGGAAACTGCTTTAATTCCTCATCTGTATGTCTTAGTGTCGTTTCAAAGATGGACCGTTCATTATGAAACACACCGATTTTTGTTGAAGTAGAGCCAGGATTAATCGTGAGAATACGCCATTCTTTTGTTTGCAAAAACAAAACCTCCGTTTCAACTCATTCTTCAAATTAGCGACGACTTAAAATATGTTGACCATTTTGCAAGAATTGACTTCTTGATTTGCGCATTCTTTCAATTCGCTCTTCAGCCAATCGGTCTGCCGCTTTATAGGTTGGAATGGCATCACGGTTTGAAATTTCAATGACACGCTCAATATTTTGGTAAATGCCTTCGACTTTTTTCATTGCACGATCAGCATTATAACCGTAAAGCTCATCAGCAACGTTAATCACACCACCTGCATTGATGACATAATCAGGTGCATACACAATGCCCATTTCATGAATAAGATCCCCGTGATGAGTTTCTCTTAGCTGATTATTCGCTGCACCTGCAATGACTTTTGCCTTTAGTTTAGGAATCGTCATATCGTTAATGGTTGCACCTAGTGCACACGGCGCATAAATATCACATGCTTGATCATAAATATCGTCAGGGTCTACAGCTTTTGCACCGAAGTCTTCTACCGCTCGCTGAACAGAGTCTTTGTTGATATCTGTCACAATCAGCTGTGCGCCTTCTTCATGTAGATGTTTACACAGATTGTAGGCCACATTTCCAACACCTTGGACGGCAATCGTTTTTCCTTCTAATGAATCCGTCCCGAAAGCAGCTTTAGCAGCTGCTTTCATCCCTTTATATACACCATAAGCTGTGACAGGAGATGGGTTCCCGGAAGAACCAAACGCAGGAGAGATGCCTGTAACAAAGTCTGTTTCTTCATGGATAAGATCCATATCTTCTACAGTTGTTCCGACATCTTCAGCTGTGATATAGCGGCCATTCAGCCCTTGAATGTAACGTCCAAACGCACGGAACATTTCTTCATTCTTGTCTTTTCTCGGATCACCGATGATGACTGTTTTCCCGCCGCCAAGATTAAGCCCTGCTGCCGCATTTTTATAAGTCATCCCTCTTGCTAGACGCAAAGCATCTTCGATGGCTGCTTCTTCGTTTTCATACGTCCACATTCTCGTTCCGCCTAGTGCCGGCCCAAGTGTTGTATCATGAATCGCAATAATGGCCTTTAAGCCCGACTGCTCATCCTGACAAAATACAAGCTGTTCATAATCGTATCGTTCCATATATTTAAAAAGTTCCATTGTCTATTCCTCCTAATACTTCCGCTTAATTTGATGTACAGATAGCAAGTGCAATTGAATAGAGCTTACTTTCGGCTGAATCAGACCGGCTTGTTAAAGCGATCGGCGCCTTCGCTCCTGCCACTACAGCCCCAACCTTTGCATGCGCAAAGTAGATGAGAGATTTATAAAGGATGTTGCCTGCTTCAATTGTTGGCACAAGCAAAATATCTGCATGGCCAGCTACATCACTCGTAATATTTTTATGAGAAGCCGCCGTTTGAGAAATGGCATTATCTAAAGCAAGCGGCCCATCAATGAGGCAGCCAGAAATTTGACCTCTTCGATTCATTTGGGCAAGACTTGCAGCAGTCAGCGTCGAATCCATTGCTGGGTTGACTACCTCTACCGCAGATAACACCGCAACCTTTGGCATGTCGTTTCCGACAGCATGTGCTACTTGAACAGAATTGATCGTAATTTCTTTCAGCATATTTAAATCTGGCGCGATGTTCATCGCAGAATCTGTTACATAGATAAAACGGTCAAAGCCTGGCACTTCGAAGGCCGCGACATGTGATAGGACACTCGCTGTTCGAAGTCCGTATTCTTTATTCAGTACCGCTTTTAAAAGAATTGCTGTCGGGACATTCCCCTTCATCAAAATATCTGCATGCTTCTCACTTACTGCCTGTACAGCGATTTTGGCAGATTCTTCGGGTGAATCAGAATGAATAATATCTATCCAGTCTTCATTGATTTCATGCTGTTTGACTCGCTCCTTCAGGTTGCGTTTGTTCCCAACCAGCAGGAAGCGAGCGACCTTTCGTTCAATTGCCATATTGATGGCATGAAGCACTTCTTCGTCTTCTGCATGAGCCACAGCCGCTGTTTTATTCTGCAGCTGCGAGGCTTTGATAATCAGATCGTCCAGCTTCATACATGCCCACCTTTCCTTGTGCTCGGTTCATCTTTTCTTTATGCAAGTTCCGTGCCAGCGTGAAACGCGAGGTAAATGAACCATTTCCCGATAAATACGTGCATTTTTTTGCAGGTAACATGCATGTTATTGCATGCTATCTTTTGCAAGCTGATATTTATCCATTTTATAGTAAAGGTTTCGAATGCTGATCCCTAACGTTTTCGCTGTTTTGGTACGATTGAATTGATGCTTTTCAAGGGTTTGTTTAATTAGCTGCGCTTCAAATGCTTCAACGGCGTCCGAAAGCGTCTCACCCTCAAATTGGCTGACAGCAAGTTCCTGCTCTTTTTCTTCATGCTTTTCCGATTCCATGAATGCAATATGCCCTTCATCAATCCATTCTTCTTGCGGGTTCAAAAAGATCATAGCTCGTCCAAGCACATTTTCAAGCTCTCTCACGTTGCCTGGCCAGCTGTATGAACGAAGTCTATTAAGTGCATGTTCTGTTAAACCACTCACATTCCGTCCATAGTCTAAATTGATCTTCTGGATGAGACGTTTGCTTAATGAGTCAATATCTTCAAGACGCTGCCTAAGCGGGGGGATGGAGATCGGGTATCTGTTCATCCGATAATATAAATCCTCTCTGAACTTCCCTTCCGCCATCGCTTTTTCAATATTGACATTTGTTGCCGTGATCACACGCACATCCACCGGTATGGCTTTTGTTCCGCCTACTCTCACAATTTCTTTCTCCTGCATGACGCGAAGTAATTTCGCTTGAGTACTTGGGGACATTTCACCAATTTCGTCTAAAAAGATGCTGCCGTGAT
Organism: Bacillus sp. SIMBA_154; assembly: GCF_046536015.1. Taxonomy (NCBI): domain Bacteria; kingdom Bacillati; phylum Bacillota; class Bacilli; order Caryophanales; family Bacillaceae; genus Bacillus; species Bacillus sp. SIMBA_154. Next base: position 145,061 of record NZ_JAWJBV010000001.1, on the reverse strand, counting down.
TCGCTTCTTCAAATAGCCCTTTTTTCCCGCCGCGCCTTGCACCAGAAAACGCTCCTTCCTCGTAGCCAAAAAGTTCTGACTCTAAAAGGGTCTCCGATAAGGCCGCACAGTTAACCCGTACGAAGCGGTTATATTTCCGGTCACTTTCATTGTGTATGGCGTGCGCAAACAGCTCTTTCCCAGTACCTGATTCTCCTCGGAGTAAAATGGTAGCCGGTGTTTTTGCACCTAGCTTTGCCTGCTCAAGTGCCACAAGCATTTGCTCACTTTCTCCAATAATGTCTTCAAACGTGTACTTGGCCTCTAGTGTCCGGATAAGCTGCCTTGCTTTATTTAATTCATTTGTGAGTGATTGAATTTCTGATACGTCGTGAATGACCCCGACACTGCCCTTGAGGATGCCATCAACGATGACTGGCGCTACGTTGACGATCACATCTTTTTTGTTTGGTCCGACTTTCATTCTGACGCCTCGAACAGGTCTTCTTGTTTCAAGAACCTTCAAGTGCATGCTTTCACCTTCAGAAATATCTGCACCTGCTGGTTTACCCACAATCTCTTTGTCCGTTAAACCGGTCATTTTCGTATAAGCACGGTTAATTAAGATCCCTTTTCCTTGCTCATCGACAACCGATATGGCTTCATCTGATGATTGAATGATGGCCTCAAGCATCGTTCGCACTTCTTTGAGGTTCGTGACTTCCTCTGCAAGCTCAACCGCATCTGTAATATCTTTAAAGATGGATAAAGCGCCGAGCATTCTCCCTGCGTCATCAATAATCGGCAGACGCGTAGTAACAATTTGAATTTGCTGATTCAAAAATTGTTTTTGGTTAAATTCTGGCTCTCTTGACCTTAAAATGTCGGGAAGTTTTGTATTTGGAATCACTTCTCGAATGTGACGGCCAATCGCATCTTTTTGTGAACGTCCCACCATTTTGGCAGCCGATCGATTAAATAGGACCACTTCTTCATCCATATTAATAAAAATCATGCCATCATTCGTTGCATTGAAAATGCGGTCATGTTTATAGGTTTGTTCCTTTAGTATTTGAATAAGCTGTTGCTTTTCTGACATTAATTCCGATATGACGTATGCCATCGAACTTGGAACAATGACAGTATGCTCTGGTTTTTTTTCAATCAGTTCCTTTAACACAGCAGAACGGCCAGTTGTTTCAATGATGATATCAATGTCATCTTTTATGTATTCTTTCCAATCCGTTGTCGTATCAATTCCATTCTTTTTCGCTTCTACCATCCCCGGTGCCCCAAGATCAAGGTCAGCGATCGCGATGATTTGAATCATATTTGTTTTCAGCAATGTTTCAAGCAATGCTGATCCACCCTGTCCTGCACCGACAATCAAGACTCTCTGCATCCCGTTACCCCTTTGTATGAAAAAATTTGCACACCATATTTTTCCGTTGCAAAAAATTGCACAACTCTTATATTACCACGTTTTCCTTTCTTGACAAAATATTTTTTGAATTAGACAATGGAAGTAAATGACGATTAAGGGGACATTTGATGGGGAGAATACTTGCATTAGTGATTATTTTAATACCTGGCGCTTTTGCAGCACTTGGGATTAAGCTGCTGCGTGACACTGTTTTTGGCATCACCATTGCACCATTTCCATTTTTATGGCTGCAAGGAATTGCAGGGTTGTTATTTTTAGGGGGAGGTCTTTATGTTGTAGCTGGGTTTATTTTATATAGAGACCGTAAACGTAATAAAGTGACTTCTCGCTTTAAGCAAAGATAAACACGAAAAAAGACCCGCTGATGATAGCAGGTCTTTATTTCATATCTTCTCTTAATTTCACCGCTCGGTCAGGAAAGTCAGTAAAAATCCCATCGACGCCTAAGGAGAACATGTTTCGCATCTGCTTCTCACTGTTTACTGTAAACGGCCTGATCACTTGCTTATCAGCATGGAGAGCCGACACGACCTCTTTCGTTACCCCAGCCCCCTTCATATTTGGATGGTATCCCCTTGCCGGTATTGTTTTTAAGTACATCTCGGGCTGATGAATCACATCCATCGTAAGTACCGCAAGTTCAATTTGCGGCATCAGCTTGTGGAAAAGAGCTAAACTGCCGTGATGAAAGGATGAGACAAGTACACGATCCTCAATTTGAAAGTGTTCGATTTGCTCTTTTACTTTCTCTTCGATCCCTGGATATCGATAAATGGAGTTTTTCAGCTCAATATTGATGATCAATGATGATTGCTGCGTAACTAGCTCCAATACTTCCTCTAAAAGGGGAATGGACACAGCACCTGTTTCTTCATAGAAAGAATGACTTGCATCTCCTGCTTTTAACTCTTCATATGTATGGTCTTTCACTAAACCTTTCATATTCGTCGTTCGGTTCAGCTTCTCATCGTGAATGACAGCCAGTCTGCCGTCTTTGGTCAACTGAACATCAAGCTCAATACCGTCAGCTCCAGAATGGAGTGCATGCTCAAAGGCGATCATTGTGTTTTCAGGATAGATTCCTTTATAGCCTCTGTGTGCGAAAATTTTCGTCATATGTCACCTCTAAATATGATGCTTACCTTCATTATGACGGGTCTTTTTCATTTTTTCCAGTTTGGGCACATAAAAAAACCTCTTCTTTTAAGTGCGAAGAGGTTGAAAGATAAATTCGATCACGTAATCGCTCTGATGGCTTGCTCTGTCATCTCTGCGTCGAGAGCAAAAAGGGAAGAAACAACTGCGACTGCTGTAACGACTGTTACACCTAACAACAACTTTTTCATAAGATAACCTCCACTTTCTTTTGAAGTATTTGTGCATCGAATTTCTTTTCAAGAAAACGAATGGCATTTTGATAGTCATTTCGTTCCTTGAAGTATTTCGATATTTGTTCAGACAAATCCTCAAGCTCCACATATAATCTATTTTTTTCTATGTAGTCTAATTTTTCAGAGAATACGTCTGCTGCTCCACTATTTTCGCACATTAAATCTAAAATTTCAAATTTTACTATATATTCATTATTTTGGATATCGCAGCTATACTGAATGCCCTCTTTGATATATTCTTTCGCCTCTTGATCTCCTAGATGAACTAAGGCATTTGCCAGAACATATAAAGATTGGATGTAATAATGGCTATTGTCGCGGTGAATTTGAATGCCCATTCCTTTTTTTGCATATTGTGCGCTTTTTTCATAATCAGGCTTTGCATAATAAAGGACCGCTAAATTGTGATAGCATTTCCCAATCAGCACTTCATTGTTAATGCGCTTACTTTTTTCAAGTGCCTCTTGATATTTATCCTCTGCTTCATCAAATTGGAACAAATCAATACAATTGCTGGCATGTAAAATTAAGCTGTCAATCGCCTGAGCTGTATATTCTTCATGCGCTTTGAACGTATCGATGGCTTTTTTAATATGATTAATGGAAATGAAATTTTGTTTCAGTTCGTAATAGATAGAAGCGACCTTATGGTGAAAAGTTCCCACTTCCAGATCTTCATTCACTCGTTTTAGCCGCTGTTCTGCAATTTTGTAAAAACTAATGGCTTCGTCATACTTCTTTACATACGCGGCGTATTGGCCTTTGTAAAAATAAAAATAAAAATTAATAATGTCATCTGCTTTCTCATCCAGCGTTCCGACAGTTTTCATAATTTGATTGGCTTTTTCAATATTTCCAAGTAACATTTCATGTCTGCCGTCAACAAGCTGATAATAAAGGAGAACTTCGCGGTCTTCATCTGTATTTTTTAGCAAATTCAGAATTTTCTCTTTATAGACAGCAGATTTTTCTAGGTCATTCTGAGAAATGACCCTCGTCCACTTGCTAATTTCGTTCGCTACCTCAGCAGAGTGGATTTTCAGCTTTCCCATAACCTCACCCTCTTCTTTTCATTATTATAGCATAGTAAAAGAATGTGAAAATTATTAAATTCGACAATGGGAATATTCAGTTCAAATGGCACAATCTCTAAGAAGCCAGTGACTTTAAAACGCCAACCAATCAGGTCAATAGAAATAGAAATTTCGATCTCATTTGCTTTATTTACCAATTCCATAAGACCTTTTCCTCTCATCCTTTTTCTTACGAATGAGCGTTTTCTTCTTCTACATCGATTGTTTGGCGTAGCTGATTACCACTACTTTATGTCTTTTCGATTTCTTTCATGCTTTATTTTTCATTTTATTCTGAAAATAAAGCAGCCCGTTTGTCCAATTTAAACATTAAGATGATTTTATCAACACAACCATTTTTTTACAATCTTTTTCAAAAATAAAAAAACGCCTCAATGAAGAAACGTTTTTTCATCTGAAATGAACTAGCTTGCTCTATGCTCTAAACGCAGACGATCAGCCACCATGGCAATAAATTCTGAATTGGTCGGTTTGGCTTTTGACATGCTGACTGTGTAACCAAAGAGTGATGAAATGGAATCGATGTTTCCTCTGCTCCAGGCGACTTCAATGGCATGACGAATTGCTCGTTCCACCCTGCTGGCTGTCGTGTTAAATTTCTTCGCGATGTCTGGATACAATACTTTTGTAATGCTGCCTAGAAGCTCAATATCATTGTACACCATAGAAATCGCTTCTCTTAAGTATAAATACCCTTTAATATGAGCTGGCACGCCAATTTCATGAATAATCGTCGTAATGCTCGCATCTAAGTTTTTACGTTTCGGTTCAGGTTTGTTACGAAGGACACTGTTTTGGATAGATGAAGATCGATGGGTAACTTGTGTGCCGTTTCCACTGACTTGACGAATATGACCTACTAGGTTTTCCATATCAAATGGCTTTAAAATGAAATAGGATGCACCCAAATCGACTGCTTTTTTCGTTACATCTTCTTGTCCGAATGCCGTTAGCATAATCACACTTGGCTGCTTGGTCATATCAGAGTTTTCACGGAGTCGTTCCAGTACAGCAAGACCGTCTAAATGAGGCATGATAATATCTAAGAGGAGAACGTCGGGCTCTTTATCTTTAAATAATGTCAGACATTCCTGACCATTATAGGCCACGCCAAGTACTTCCATATCTTCCTGTCCCTCAATATACTCTGTCAAAAGGCCAACAAGCTCTCGATTATCATCAGCTACACACACTTTAATTTTCTCCACGTTCTTTCCTCCCCAATGTCGATTCCTTTAGTCTTTTGCATTTCTCTTCTGAGTGTTCAATTCGACAAAACCATGCTATCCCCTTTAAAAAACTTTAATTTTCCGAATAATAGAGCATTATCTAGCTTTTTCTACGTTTTTCTTAACGAATCGACGATTATTGCAATTTGACAACATACTATTTTCCATTTTGTCGAAAAATCTCTTTTTCCTTATTTTATAACATGACGGGAGAGAAAGAAAGGGTAGAAAAAAACTGCCGGAAGATTCGCGGCAGTTTGTGATCAGCTTGCTTTTTTGTTTTTTTGATAAAGATTGATTCCTGCTTCTGACAGCATCCATTCAATGTGTACGCCGTATCCGCTTGTCGGGTCATTGACGAATACGTGTGTGACAGCTCCAATGACTTTGCCATTTTGGATGATGGGGCTTCCGCTCATTCCTTGTACAATTCCGCCCGTTTTGTTTAATAATCGTTCATCTGTTATCTTCAGTACCATCCCTTTTGTGGCCGGGAATTTCTGCGGTGTTGTGCTGACGATTTTGATATCAAACTTCTCCACTTTATCATGGTCCACAACGGTTAAGATCTCTGCTGGACCTTCTTTTACTTCATTTGATAAAGCGACTGGAAGTGGTTTGTCCGCTACATGATTTTCGAGCTTTTCGGTTAATGTACCAAATATACCGAATGGACTATTGCGCGAGATATCACCTATCGTTTTTCGCTCGGAAGAAAACCTCGCCAGTTTTTCTCCAGGATTGCCTCCTGTGCCTTTTTCAATCGATGTGACGGTTGATCTGACAATTTCACCATTGTCGACAACGATTGGTTTTTTTGTATCCATGTCAGAAATCACATGCCCAAGGGCACCATATTTTTTAGAAGATGGTTCAAAGAAGGTCATCGTTCCGATTCCTGCTGCGGAATCACGAATGTAAAGACCAATTCGATAGGTGCCTTCACTTGCATCTTTTGCGGGTGTTAATGTTGTTTGAAAGGTTTTATGATCTCTTTTTATGAGTAATTGAAGTGTTTCACCCGTTTTCCCAGCTTTCTGAATAAATGGGGTGAGGTCATTCATTTTCTCCATCTTTTGACCATTTATTTGAATGATCATATCCCCTGATTGAATGCCTGCGGCTTCACCTGGCGATTTTTTGCCGTCTGCTGTTGTGATTTGATGAAAACCTACAACGAGAACTCCGACAGAGTGGAGCTTGACGCCAATGGATTGTCCTCCAGGAATGACTTTTAATTCAGGGAGAACATCGACTTTTGTTTTCTTAATAGGAAATCCTTTAAAATCATAAACAATTTCGGCTTTCCCCGCCTTTTGTCCGGTTACTTCAAGCTGATTCTTTTTCTCTGAAAGACTAAAGGCTGGTGAAGAAGTATTGGCTGAGGCTTCAATCGATGTCTCAATTGAGTGCTTTTCTTTTTCAAATACAGCAACTTTTGTTGGAATGCTGATATATTCCTTCACTATGCTCATAAACCCTGTACTTATTAAAGAAACAAGGAGAATCACACCAATGGCTTTTCTCATCTTTTCGGGCATTCATTTTTCACTCTCCTCGCTCCTTACCCACACCAGAACACTAATGTTTTGGCTACATCTATACTTTTGCCTTCTTCGCGAGGATTTATAACTGGCACATGTAGAAAATGATTGGATAAATTGATAAAAGAAAAAGACGATTTCATGCGTATATACAGCGAATTTTAGACAACATAAAAAAGGCAGCTGGTCATTCAGCTACCCTGTCGTTTTGACATCATTTGCTTGGTGCAATAATTCTTTTGCATGCTGTTTTGTCAGCTCAGTGACTTCCACACCTGCAATCATCCGGCCAATTTCACTCACTTTTTCTTCATGACTTAATGATTTGACATTCGTTAGTGTTCTGCCGGCTTTAGAGCGTTTAGAAATGAAAAGATGGGTATCAGCCATTGCAGCTACTTGGGGCAGATGTGTGATGCAGAGCACTTGTGATCCTGCCGCTACTTTATAAATTTTTTCGGCAATGGCCTGTGCGACCCTGCCGCTGACGCCTGTATCAACCTCATCGAAAATAATGGATGTGACTTCTTGTTTGGCTGAGAAAATACTCTTCACTGCCAGCATGACACGTGAAATTTCTCCACCGGAGGCTACTTTTGATAAAGATTTCATCGGTTCGCCTGGATTTGTAGAAATGACAAATTGTGCTTGGTCTATTCCGTTTTTTCCGAGCTGGACAGGTTTTCCGTCTAAAAGGGGGCAGTCCGTGCTGCCAAAGGGCGCATAGCGAATGGCAAAAGCCGTATCAAAGGATGATTTCTCCATATACAAATCCTTTAACTCTGCTTGGATTTGCTTCGCTAGCTTTTTGGCCCATTTTTCACGAAGCTCTGACACGTTGAGTGCTTCCAGCAGTGCATCGCGGCTCATTGCATCCAGTTTGTTTTTGAGCGTTTGCAGGTGGCTGTCTCGATTTTGGATTTGATCTATTTCTTCTTCAATCTTAGCCGCATACTCCAAGATTTCTCCAACCGTTGCGCCATACTTTCGCTTTAACTGCTTCATTTCATTCAGCCTAGACTCAATAAAGTCAAGACGCGCCGGGTCGAATTCTAACTGATCCAGCATGCTGCGCATTTGGAAGGTAGAATCCTCTAATAAGTAATAGGAGTTCGAAACTTGCTCAGAAAGCTTTTTTAGATCATCATTGATCTCAGAAACCTGCTCTAGCTCGCTTGAAGCCATCCCAACCCAATCAAGCCCTCCTTGCTCATTGCGCAGGGCGTTATACGCGTTTTGAAGCGAGGAATAAATTTTTTCGTAGTTGCTGATTTGATGACGTTCTTCCTGAAGCTTCTCATCTTCTCCCAGCTCTAATTGGGCCGCTTCAATCTCTTCCAGCTGAAATTGCAGTAAGTCTAAACGGTGCACCATTTCCTGCTCATTTTCTGACAGCTGTTTTAGCTTTTGAGCTGTCTTGGTATATTGATCATACGCTTCATGGTATTGTGATAAAGCAGGTACAATTTCTTCTGCCCCAAATTGATCAAGCAAATGCAAATGGTTTTCATCCTCCATCAACAGCTGATTATCGTGCTGTCCATGTATATCGAGCAAAAGCCGTCCTACTTCTCTCAGAAGAGAGATCGTGACAAGCTTGCCATTAATGCGGCAGATGCTCTTCCCGCTTTGATTCATATCACGGCGAAGAATCATCATTTCATCCGATGCATCAATTCCTTGCTCTTCGCATAGGTCAAATACAGGATGATCTGCCGGCACAAGAAAAAGCCCTTCCAGCTCTGCTTTTTTTTCACCGTAACGAACAAATTCAGATGATCCTCTTCCCCCGACAAGAAGTGAGACAGCGTCAATCAAGATAGATTTTCCGGCACCTGTTTCCCCTGTTAGAACCGTGAGTCCTTTTTCAAATGAAACCGTTAACTCTTCAATGATTGCAAAGTTTTTAATGGTTAGTTCTGCTAACACTCATTTGACACCTCTTTTTGTAAACCTGATCTCTTTATAGAAGCTCTAAAATTTTGGTCGAAACTGTATCCGTATCATCTGGTGTGCGGCAAATAATCAAAATGGTATCATCTCCGCAAATGGTTCCCATAATTTCTTCCCAATCTAAATTATCCATTAAAGCACCGATGGCCTGAGCATTACCTGGCATTGTTTTCAGAACGATTAAATGGCTGGCAGCATCCATCTTAATAAATGCATCCATTAGTGAACGCTTCAGTTTTGACAGCGGGTTAAACCGCTGATCCGCAGGAAGGCTGTATTTATACGTTCCATTGTTTGTCGGTACTTTCACTAAATGTAACTCTTTAATATCTCTTGATACAGTCGCCTGTGTGATGTTATGACCATCGGATTTCAATATATCGACTAATTCATCTTGTGTTTCTATCTCTTGGCTTGCTATGATTTCTCTAATCTTAATATGCCTCTGACCTTTATTCATTTTGACCCCCCTAGGCGTTTGATTCTCATTTGTCTTTACGTTCTATGTTATATGATGCACACTTCAAAAAACAAGCATTACGTGAGAAACTGTCGATTCTCGTCTTTTGTCCATGTAAAAAGGAATAATAGCGAGCTATTATTCCTTTTGTTTGAATGATCTCATGTGTCAGCGGGCTCAGGACTGTTTTTCTTTTCTTTCAATACGGAATGGGCTTCCTTGACCACTTTCTCAAGTTCAGAAGCCGGAAGTGCCGCATTCTCCTCTTGATCAGGATGAAGCACCAAATGAAGCAGGAATTCAATATTCCCATCTCCACCAGTGATTGGTGAAAAAGAAACATCCTTTACGTCATAGCCTTCTTTTGCAGCAAATTGATTCATTTCTTCTAGCACACCGAGGTGGACAGATGGATCACGCACGATGCCTTTTTTTCCGACAAGCTCTCTGCCTGCTTCAAATTGGGGCTTGACGAGCGCGATACAGTCACCGCCTGGGACAAGAATATGCTTTAAAGCCGGAAGAATAAGTTTGAGTGAAATAAAAGATACATCAATCGACGCAACCTCTGGCAATCCTTCAGTAAAATCAGCTGGGACGGAATGGCGGAAATTGGTGCGTTCCATCACGATCACTCGGTCATCCTGCCTTAATTTCCACGCAAGCTGATTGTAGCCAACATCAACAGCGTATGATTTGACCGCTCCATTTTGGAGTGCACAATCTGTGAATCCGCCTGTTGATGAGCCGATATCGATCAGCAATTTCCCTTCAACTGTTAAGTCAAATTCTTTTAGCGCTTTTTCAAGTTTTAACCCGCCGCGGCTCACATATTTCAAGGGATTCCCCTTCACAGTGAGCGGTGTATCACGAGCGATTTTCTCTCCTGGTTTATCTAAACGGTTCTCATTTGAGTAAACAATCCCTGCCATGATGGCACGCTTTGCTTTCTCTCTCGTTTCCATTAGTCCTTGTTCGACTAATAAAACGTCAAGTCGTTCTTTCTTTGATGTCATGATCCAATTCCTTTTCTTGGTACTGCGGGAAGCAGGGTACGTAAAGTTTCAGCAACCTGCGCTTTCGTCAGACCAATTTCTTCAAGCAGGGCATCGACACTACCATGCTCAATAAATTCATCTGGAATGCCCATACGTTCTACCTTTATATGTGACGCTTTCTTGTCGTGTATATATTCTAATACGCTGCTTCCAAATCCACCTTGGAGAACAGCTTCTTCAATCGTTAAAATCGGAATGTCTTCAGACAGTATTTCATTTAGCATCTGTTCATCAAGGGGCTTAATGAAACGAGCATTGACGACACGAATTGATTTCCCTTCTTTTTGCAGTTCCTCTGCTGCTTGCAGCGCCATTTTAATGGTCGTACCGAATGTTAAAATCACGGCATCCTTCCCTGGACGAAGAACTTCCCATGAGCCAATCGGAATGGTTTTCAGCTGTTCATCCATTTTGACGCCGAGTCCATTTCCGCGCGGGAATCGCATCGCAATAGGACCGCCATCATATTGAATGGCTGTATTGACCATATGCTGTCCTTCATTTTCATCCTTTGGCATCATCAGAACCATATTCGGCATATGGCGCATGAAAGCAATATCAAACACACCTTGATGCGTTTCTCCATCTGCACCGACAAGGCCCGCACGGTCAATTCCGATAAACACATTGAGGTTCTGACGACAAATGTCATGCAGCACTTGATCATAGGCTCTTTGAAGGAAAGTTGAGTAAATTGCTAAGAATGGCTTCATATCCTGCGTTGCAAGCCCAGCCGCCATTGTGGCTGCGTGCTGCTCTGCAATCCCTACATCAAACATTCGCTCTGGAAATTCCTTTGCAAACCCTTCAAGTTTTGAGCCAACAGGCATCGCAGGCGTAATGGCAACAATTCGTTCATCTTCCCGCGCCAGCTTTCTGACGGTTTCACTGACTAGACCACTCCATGACGGAGCCGCTGCTGTCGGTTTCACAAAATCACCTGTATCGATTTTGTATGGACCTGTGCCGTGCCAAGTTCCGATTTTATCAGATTCTGCCGGCTTATAGCCTTTTCCTTTTTTCGTGATGACATGCAGGAGAACAGGACCTTTCGTTTTCTTTGCATATTCAAGATTTTCAAAAAGATCTTCATAGGAATGTCCATCTACAGGACCTAAGTAGGTGAAGCCCATTTCCTCAAAGAACATGCCAGACACAAGTAAATATTTCAGGCTGTCTTTAATACGCTCTGCTGTTGCAGCTAGCTTCCCGCCTACGGCTGGAATGCGCTTGAATAAGTATTCGAGCTCGTCCTTTACCCATTGATATTTACCAGCTGTACGCAGTCTGCCAAGCATTGTGTGAATGGCACCAACGTTTGGTGCAATACTCATTTCATTGTCGTTTAATATGACAATCATGTCTTTCTTTTCATCACCGATATGATTCAGCGCTTCTAACGCCATACCGCCGGTTAACGCACCATCTCCGATAACCGGAAGAATATATTCATCTGTTCCTTTGATATCCCGCGCTGCCGCCATACCCATCGCGCCAGATAATGAGGTTGAACTGTGACCCGTCTCCCATACATCATGTTCACTTTCATTTCGTTTAGGAAAACCGCAAAGTCCTTTATATTGACGAAGTGTATCAAACTCCGCACCTCTCCCAGTTAACAGCTTGTGAACGTAAGACTGATGTCCAACATCCCAAAGGAATTTGTCTTTCGGGCTGTCAAATACTTTGTGAAGTGCAACAGTGAGTTCAACAACACCTAGGTTCGGACCGATGTGCCCGCCAGAGTTAGCTAATGACTCAATTAAAAACATGCGAATGTCAGCACTAAGCTCCTCTAATTCTGCATTTGACATTCCTTTTAGAAACGTTGGATTTTTTATAGATAAAAGATCCAATCAGGATCAACTCGCTTTCAACAAAATTTCTACATACATATATAATGCCTTATTCCTATGAAAACCCATGAAGGAATAAGAGTTGTCTCATCATAATAAACTGTTTACAGTTTACCACAATTGCTCGAGGACCCTCAAATCTAGGCTGTTTTTAATGATCTCTTGAGGCAATCAGATCACATAAATCATGCAACAATTGCTGCTCTAACGTAAGATTTGAGACAATTTCTTTTGCACGTGTGATGTGTTCATTTAGTTTTTCTTTTGCGCCTGAAAGCGTTAATAAAGAAGGATATGTTGACTTTTCATTTGCTGTATCGGAGCCGACCCGTTTTCCTATCTTTTCTTCGCTTCCTTCGAGATCTAAAATATCATCACGGATTTGAAAAGCAATGCCAATATGATAGCTGAATTCTCTCAAGTTTTCGATATCGTCATCAGGTGCACCTGCCAGCATCGCACCTGCTGCCACGCTGAAGGTCAGAAGCTTTCCTGTTTTCCGGGCGTGAATGGATTCTAATTCAGCAAGAGGTATTTGTTGTTTTTGCTCTGCTTCCATATCATCAAATTGACCGCCAACCATTCCAAGCGCACCTGCTGATTTCACAAGTTCATCTATGATTCTGAGCTTTTGATCAGCGGATATATTGTCAGATAGTTGCGATGTAATCAGGCGGAAGCTTTCGGTTAAAAGCGCATCGCCTGCAAGAACCGCTGTTGCTTCTCCATATACTTTATGGTTGGTCGGCTTTCCTCTGCGAAGGTCGTCGTCATCCATGCATGGAAGGTCGTCATGAATCAATGAATATGTATGAATCATTTCCACTGCGCAGCCAACAGGTATACCATCTTTTTCACTTTTTCCATAGGCATTTAAAAGAGCCAGGACGAGAACAGGACGAAGCCTCTTTCCGCCTGCTTTTAAAGAATAAAGCATAGAGGATTTCAAGTCTTCTGGAATATGCAATTCCTGAACATATGTAAATAAATAATCTTCGATTGCCTGTTTTCGTGTTGTCAAAAAATCATTTAAATTACTTGTCACCAGCATCTGCCTCCTTTACTGAAAAAGGAGCCAGCTCACCGTCCTCTTTTAAAATGAAATCCATTTGCTTTTCAACATGCTGTAATTTTTCATGACAAAGCTTTGAAAGTGCCATACCTTCTTGGAAATAATGGATGGCTTGCTCAAGCGGTACATCTCCCTCTTCGAGCTTCCCAACAATGTCTTCAAGACCTTTCATGGCCTCTTCAAAAGTCATTTGTTCTTCTTTTTGTTTATTTGATTCTGTCATGATGATTGTCCCTCCTTCTCAATAACCTCACAAATAAGACGTCCATCCTTCATTGTAATGGTTAGCTGATCCTTCGTATCTACTTGGTTCACACTTTTAATCAGTGCATCTTCTTTATAGGCTAAACTGTAGCCTCTTTCCATCACTTGAAGCGGATTTAATGCATTTAGTTTACCAAGAACAGATTGGAACTGCGAATGAATTGTTTTCATTTGCACATTCATACTGCGGATGAGTTGATCTGTTTCATTGGCGTGACGTTTTTTCGCCTGAAGCAGCTGCTCTTTTGGATGAAGCGGTTTAAGTCTGTATGTCTGGCGGTCAAGCTGACTGCGTTTTTGTTCAATTTGTCTCGTCAGCTGTTTTTGAAAACGATCAAATACCATATCGAATTGCTGCTCTTTTTGCTCTTGTAATCGCTTTGGAAAACGGAAGGCATAAGAGGATTGAAGCGCCACAAGACGGTCTTTCGCTTGTGAAGTTCGATTCTTTACGGCCCTTGTTAACCGAATGTCGATCGATTTGATTCGTTCAATTAAATCGGCCGTGCTTGGAACAGCTAGCTCGGCTGCTCCTGTTGGTGTGGGTGCTCTCATGTCTGCAGTAAAATCACTGATCGTAAAGTCCGTTTCGTGCCCAACTGCAGAAATGACTGGAATGTCTGATGCGAAGATCGCTCTTGCGACTGCTTCTTCATTAAAGGCCCAAAGTTCTTCAATCGAACCTCCTCCTCTTCCGACAATCAAGACATCGCAGATCTGTTTTTCATTTGCTTCTTTGATCCGCTCAACGATTGAACGGGTGGCATTTTCACCTTGGACTAACGCCGGAAGCACAATGATCTTGGCCTGCTGATAGCGCCGGTTGATGGTTGTAATGACATCTCGAACAGCCGCTCCTGTTGGGGATGTAATCACACCAACGACTTCTGGATATTCAGGAATTGGTTTTTTATAGCGCGCATCAAATAAGCCTTCACTTGCTAGCTTTTTCTTCAGCTCTTCATAAGCAAGATGAAGAGCACCAACACCATCAGGCTGCATTTCTTTAGCATATAATTGATAGTTGCCGCTTGGTTCATATACTTGAATCCCGCCGCGTACAAACACTTTCATCCCGCTCTTTGGTGAAAAAGGCAGCTTGGAAGCGGAGCGCTGGAACATGACAGCTTGCATGCGGGCGTTTTCATCTTTCAAGGTGAAGTAAACATGACCTCTTGAATGAATCTTCACATTGGATAACTCACCTTTGATCCAAATATCTTCTAAGTGAGGGTCCACATCAAATTTTCTTTTTATGTATTTTGTAAGGGCTGTGACCGTCACAAAGGCTTTTTCACTCATGACGTATTCCTCCTCTTCAAAAACGCACATTCATCCACCGGCAGCATGCAGGTGGATGAATGGATAAAGCTTATGCTAATGTACGTTTTGCTGATTTAACCGTATTATGTGCAAGCATCGTAATCGTCATTGGACCGACTCCGCCAGGGACTGGTGTGATATAAGAAGCTTTTTCTTTCGCCTCTTCAAAATCAACATCCCCTACAAGCTTCCCAGTATCTAAACGATTGACTCCTACATCGATGACAATAGCGCCTTCTTTAATTTGGTCAGCTTTAATAAAGTTTGCTCGACCGACGGCAACAACTAAAATGTCCGCTTTTAACGTATGTTCTGAAATATTGGCCGTTCTTGAATGACAGTATGTGACGGTTGCATGTTCGTTTAACAGTAATTGTCCAACTGGTTTGCCGACAATATTGCTTCGTCCTACAACAACCACTTCTTTTCCAGAAAGATTGACACCTGTTTTGTTTAGCAGTTCAACAATACCTGCAGGTGTACAAGGAAGAAATGTATCTTCCCCTAGTAGCATTTTCCCGATATTTAACGGATGAAAACCATCTACATCTTTCTCTGGTGAAATACGTTCAATGACGGCTTTTTCAGAAATGTGTTTCGGCAGTGGAAGTTGAACAAGAATCCCGTGGAATTGATCGTTCGCATTGTACTGATCAATCAGCTGAAGCAATTCCTCTTCTGTTAAAGAAGCATCTAAATGATCAAGTTGAAAATGCATGCCCATTGCTTCTGCCGCTTTTTTCTTCCCGCGTACGTAAGAAAGTGACGCCGGATCATCACCGATTAGAATAACGGCAAGACCAGGTGTGACTCCTTTTTGTTTTAGCTCTTCTACTTCTTTTGCTAATTGTTCACGCTTTTCTTTTGCTGTTTCTTTCCCATCGATGATTGTTGCTGTCATGTCGAATCCTCCTATTGCTGCTTTAGGTCGTTTTTAATGTTTGAAAGTACACCATTTACAAATTTCGGTGCTTTATCATCACCGAATAATTTGGCCAGTTCAATGGCTTCATTCATTGAAACACTAGCCGGGATGTCATCTTGATACACCATTTCGTACACAGACAGCCTTAAAATGGCTCTATCTACGTTCGCAATACGATCGAGTTTCCAATTCACAAGGTGCTGCGAGATCATGTCATCGAGCTTGTCCTTTTGTTCAAGCACACCGAAAACCAGTTCCTCGAAAAAAGGATCTGATTCTTGTTCATCCAGCGCATGTGTAATGGCCTCTTTTGGATCAATATTGCTGACATCAATTTGAAATAATGTTTGTAGCGCTTTTTCTCTTGCAGTTCTTCTTTTCATTATTTACTCCTTTAACCACTTTATCCGCTTGTCGTTAAGCCATACAGAGATCATAACATATTTTGACCGTGGTCGCACCAAGATCCATGCGGGCTGTGGCGAAAAACGAATAAATCAACACGTGACGTAATCAATATTCGGAACTTACCCAAAAATGGGCTTTAAAAAACCAAAGAGGCGATGCCTCCTTGGTTTCACTTGAACCCTTTTTACACTTCTTGATCTACTTCAGCCTCAGGTGCTTTTGTATCAAATTGAATGCCAACGACATGAATGTTGATTTCATTAATCGTTAAGGCAGTCATGTTCAAAAGGGTTTGACGGATATTTTCTTGAACAGCAGTGGATACCTTTGGAATGGATAGGCCAAATTCAACCACACAATATACATCAATTGTGATGCCTTCATCAGAGACATCTACTTTTACACCTTTACGGTGATTTTTCTTACCAAAGCGTTCTGCTACATCAGCAGCGAAATTGCCGCGCATTTCGGCAATTCCTTCGACCTCTGAAGCGGCGATCCCAGCAATGACTTCAATCACTTCTGGCGCAATTTGCACTTTTCCCAATTGATCTTCATCAAGGTTCATCTCAAGCAAATTGTTTTCTGACACGATCATTCACCTCCGAAAGCTGTTATTATTTCATGATTTGATACGTTTCTAAAAACTTCGTATTAAAATTACCACTCACAAATGTTTCATGCTCGAGCAATCTGAGATGGAATGGAATTGTTGTGTAGACTCCTTCAATGACGAATTCTTGAAGCGCACGTTTCATTTTCGCAATCGCTTCTTCTCTCGTCTTACCATACGTGATCACTTTTGCAATCATGCTATCGTAATATGGTGGAATCACATAGCCCGGATAAGCCGCAGAATCAACACGTACACCTAGACCGCCTGGCGGAAGATACATTTTAATTTCACCAGCTGACGGCATGAAGTTTTTCTCTGGGTTCTCTGCGTTAATACGGCATTCAATTGCCCAGCCTGCATATACGACATCCTCCTGGGTAAGAGAAAGCTTCTCACCTGATGCAACCATGATTTGTTCTTTGATCAAGTCAACACCTGTGACCATTTCCGTAACAGGATGCTCTACTTGAATGCGAGTATTCATTTCCATGAAGTAGAACTTCTCTTCATTATAATCATAAATGAACTCAACCGTTCCAGCGCCTGTGTATTCAACAGCTTCTGCTGCTTTCACAGCTGCTTCACCCATTTGCTCACGGATATCTGCATTCAGTGCTGGTGATGGTGTTTCTTCAAGAAGCTTTTGCATTCTTCTTTGGATTGAGCAATCACGCTCTCCTAAGTGAATCGTATTCCCATACTTGTCTGCAAGCACTTGGATTTCCACGTGTCTAAAGTCTTCAATGAATTTCTCCAAATAGACGCCTGGGTTACCAAAGTTTTGTGCTGCTTCCTGCTGCGTGATTTTGACACCGTTAATGAGCTCTTCTTCAGTACGAGCTACGCGGATCCCTTTACCACCGCCGCCTGCAGTTGCTTTAATAATAACAGGATACCCAATACTTGCTGCTGTTGAAACGGCATCATCAAGATCTTTTACAATTCCTTGAGAACCAGGGACAATCGGAACTCCTGCCTGCTTCATTGTTTCTCTTGCGACATCTTTCGTTCCCATTTTGGAAATCGCTGACGCCGTTGGTCCAACAAAGATGACATTACATTCCTCGCAAAGCTCTGCGAAGTCTGCATTTTCAGCAAGGAAGCCGTATCCTGGATGGATGGCATCTGTACCTGTTAGTTTTGCTACACTGACAATGTTTGTGACATTTAAATAACTATCTTTTGAAGCAGTCGGTCCGATGCAATATGCTTCATCAGCCATTTGAACATGCAGCGCATCGCGATCCGCTTCAGAAAATACCGCAACTGTTTCAATTCCTAGCTCTTTGCAAGCGCGAATGATTCTAACTGCGATTTCTCCTCTGTTTGCAATTAATAGCTTTTTAATCATGATCGTACTCCTTACTCTGCTTTCACTAGAAAGAGGGGTTGTCCGAATTCTACGAGCTGACCGTTTTCAGCTAATACTTCGACGATTTCACCTTTTACTTCTGCTTCGATTTCATTAAACAGTTTCATCGCTTCCACGATACAGACAACTGAGTTTTCCTTCACCTTAGAACCTGTTGTCACGTATGGATCTGCTTCTGGTGAAGAAGAAGCATAAAATGTGCCAACCATTGGGGATGTGATTTTATGCAGATTTTCAGACGCAGTTGTCTCTTGTGCAGGGGCTTCGGTCTGAGCTGGAGCTTGTGCTTTAGGAGCTTGTTGAGCTGGAGCTGCTTGGACAGGAGCCACTGGTGCTTGTGCCGCAACTTGCTGAACGACTTCTTTATTTTTCTTCAGTTTGATTTTTGCACCTTCGTTTTCGTACGTAAATTCATCAATTGTAGATTCGTCAATTAATTTAATCAGTTCATGAATTTCTTCGATTTTTAACATGGATTTGCACCCCTATGTATGGATTTATCTTTTTTTATAGGCTAGTACTAAAAGTACATACTATAACCATCTTACAGGAGGATTTCGTTGAATTCAACTACTATTGTGATCAGACACCTCGCGTGAGTACCTTGAAGAGGGCGTTAAACCGCATCAAAAAACGCCCTTTTCGGCAAAGGACGTTTGTTCATTTTTTTATTGGTTGGATGGCTCAAACGTGACAGCTACGTTATCAAGCCCTCTGATTTCTTTTGTAACCATATCAATAATATCTGCCGCTTGGGACTTTGATTTTTTATCTGAACGAACCGTGATGCTCACTTTATCTCCTTCAGCACTCACTAGAGCATCTTTGTATCCTTTCGTTTTAATCAATGTCTCAAGCTGACGCTCTGTTCCTTCTGCCTCACTGAGAGCTGTCATTTGATCATAGGCTTCACTTTTTTCTTGTGCTGTTGCATCATCACTTGACACGATTTCGTTGAATTCTTCGCGCTGCTTGCTGCGTTTATCTTCAAGCTCTAGTCTGTATGTTGTAAAAAGTTCATCGTCTGTCTGCTCTGAAACAGCCTTTCCTTCTTCACCACTTGTTTCAACATCCTCTTGTTTGCCGTTTGTTTCTTTGTCAGTGGACTTGTCACCTGAGCCTTTTTCTGTTCCTTTGTCAGTCCCTTTTTCTGTTTCGGTCTTTTTCTCTTCAGTTCCTTTTGATTTCATATCTTCTACTGTCACTGCATTCTCACCTTGTGGCGACATGATATAGTACACACTCAATACGACAACTAAACTTAGCATCGTTAATAGCCAAACCGTTTGTTTTTTTAACATCATTCCGAATCCTCCTTGATTTTTTTAGGGGCAACAGCCACTCTATGGCTCGGTACATCAAGCACTCGTGTAACAGCTTCAATGATGGTTTTCTTTATTTGAACGTTGTCTACTCCTTGAGCAACAACGAGGACACCTCGAATTTCTGGTTTTTTCGTTTGGACAACAACAGGTGTTTCTTCATTGCCATTTTTAATGATGACGATCTCTTCTTCCTTTGTTTGATCCGTGACACTTCGCACGCCGCCTTCTTTATCTGTTTCCTCGGTCGTTGTGCTTTTATTTGATTTGTTTTTTTCAAACACTTTTAAAGAAGTCGCGTCTACATTCACTACAATGGATACATCCTCAACACCAATGATCGTCTCTAAAATTTCTTTCAGCTGATTTTCGTATTCTTGCTCAACGTCCTCAATCGAGTCCTTTGGTTTACCCGAGGATGCCGGTTTGAATACCTCCTGTTCTTCGGAGGATGTTTTTTTAGAAGCAGGAACAGCAGCCTGTTGTTTGTTTGATGGCGGTGACAGGAGCTGACTGACTAACATGAAAGACACGCCGATAATGAATACAAGCAGCAAGTAATGGTGTTTTGTTAATTTCGGTTTCCCTTCACCTTTTTCAGGTGGTTGGAACAATGATTTCAGCTTTTGTTTCCAGTCCTTGTTATTCATGACCTGCTGCGTCACCTCCCTCGATGTTCAGCGCAATGTGTTCAGGACTCGTATTCCATATGTCAGCAAGCGTCTTTTTCATCCTCTCGATCTCTTTTGATGACGATCCAGCGCTTTCCTCCTTTTGTCTGGAGAGATCAATGTCCACCTTTGCCACCGTTTCTACAGCATCACCTGCGAGCGGGGAAAGGACTGCTTTGATGCGAAATTGATCTGCCTCCATGTTCTGATCAAGGTGCTCCTCATCTGCCAACACTTCTACGTGTTTCATTTCATAGCTCTCCTTCTCCAGTGGCTCCTTTGCGCTTTTTTCTAGTTGGACAGCCATTTGCTTTAAAATATATGCACGCTGAGAGGCTTGTATTTCTTTTTTTTCTAAATTCATCTGATTTTTTATTTCTTCTGACTGTGCTTCTTCCTTTCCTTTCATTAATTCTGAGAAAATCTGGTCAGGATCCGCCCGAAATAAGGAAAAAATGGGATTAAGCATGACGACGATCAACAATAAGCTGACGACCATTTTGGCATACTTTTGCATGCTTGAATTGGGAAGCAAAAGATCAATCACAATCGCAAATAAGATAAATAGGATAATACTTGTGATCCATTCTGTCAGAAAACTCAAAAGGTGCCCCCTCCTTACTTCATCATCATGGTCAGATTACCAGCAGTAATGATGACGGTAATGCTTAAAAAGAACATGAGCGACACAACAGCAAGTGCGGCAAATATATAAAGAACACTTTTTGAAATGACATCAAGACAGCTAATGATCGGTCCGCCCCCTAGAGGCTGAAGAATGGCAGCAGCAAGTTTATATATAAGGGCAAGCGACAGAACCTTAATCGCCGGAAATGCTGCAATGGAAATCAAAATGGCGACTCCTACAAGGCCGACCGTATTTTTGAGCAAAACAGAGGCGCTGATGACTGTATCCGTCGCATCTGTAAACATTCTGCCAAGCACAGGGATGAAATTTCCGGTGATAAATTTGGCTGTACGAAGAGCGATGCCATCAGTAATGGCAGCAGATGCACCTTGCACGGAAATGACGCCGAGAAAAACGGTTAAAAAAACGGCTAGTCCGCCAATTGCTACATTTCTTAACAGCTGGGCAAGCTGAGTGACCTTGTATTGTTCGGTCAGCGTACTGACAATGCTCAATATCGCTGATAAAAAGATAAGCGGAAGGACGACATACTGAATAAAAACGCCGCTCGTGTTCATCAAAAATAAAATAACGGGATGAAAGAAACCGGCCGAGACAAGCCCGCCTGATGAAGCAATGAGTGCTAATAAAAGAGGAATAAGAGCAAGAATAAAACTGGTCATCGTTTGAATGGCTTCTGTTGCATAGGAAATCGCTACATGAAAGCTGTTGAGTGCAATAATGATGAGCACCATATAAACGAGAGCATATGCGACTTTACTGACGGTGCTTTGCTCAAAAGCATTTTGTAAAAGCTGCAACAGCGAACAAAAGATGGTGAGTAAAATCAGTGTTCCAAGGAGCTTTCCGTTTGCAATGACCTCATGAAAAAGATAATGAACAAATGCTTTCAGCCACGTTTGTGGAGACAGTTCTTTATCGCCATCAATCATTTCCTTCACTGTACCTTTTTGGCTTTCTGGCAGAAAGCCGCCATACTCGTCCAATATGGTTTCCCAAAAGTCACTAATGGAATGAAGCTCTAATGCATCAGCCTGTCCATTCGCTACTTCTTCTGCTACTGGTTCTTCACTTGATAAAGGCACATTTTCTTCTGCACCTGCATGCGGAGCGATCAGCCAAAAGAAAAACACAAGTCCCATAACAGCTGTCACTCGTTTCATTGTCATCACCTCTTTTCAATTAAGTCATAGACGGAATCATGCCTAAGATGGTCTCAATGATGACTGTTAAAATCGGGACTGCCATGACCAAGATGAGGATTTTACCGCCAAGCTCTATTTTCGATGCAATGGCGCCTTGTCCAGCATCCTTCGTGAGCTGGGCGCCGAATTCCGCAATATAAGCAATGCCAATAATCTTTAAAATGGTTTCAACATACTTCATATTGACGCCGGCACTTGCCGCAATTCTTTCAATCATCGAGATAATGGCATAGATTTGATCAATTAAATAAAGAAAAATCACACACCCTGTAAACACAACAAGCATAAAGGCGAAGGTTGGCTTTTGTTCTTTGACGATTAATGCTAAGAAAGTAGCGATTAAACCAAGTCCAACAATTTGTATGATTTCGATTTGTAAGCCCTCCCCTATCCTTGAAATAGAAATACGGCTTTAATCTTCTTAAACAAATCATCCACAATGGTTGCCACCATAAACAAAATGTAGATAAACCCAAGCAGCGTCACCCACTGAGCATACTCTTTTTTCCCCATTTGATCTAAAATCGTATGAAGAAAGGCCACGACGATGCCTACTCCCGCAATTTGAAAAATGACGTTTACATCAACGCCCATGCTCTCGACTCCCTTCCTCTCACATCAATAAAAGAATCAGTAGTAATCCGCTTAAAAATCCGAGGCTTCTGACCATTTTCTCATTTTTCGCTTGGGCGATTTCAGCTTCCTTCTCCTCTGATTCCAAATGGCCTAAAGCTAGCTTGATATACTTTTGCTGAGCAGTGACATCATGCTGACCAAGTGTTTCTCCAAAGTGCTTCAGCGCCTCGTATTCGCCTTTTTTCAAAACGGTCTTTTTCCAAACATCCTCCAAACTTTCATTCCATGCATGCCGTGCAGAAAAAGTCCCGACTTTGAGCTTTTCTGCAAAATGTTCAAATAAACGATTCACTGGGGGGCCTACTTGCGACGCAATTTGCTCTGCTGCCCGCGCTAGAGGAGTTTGACCATACAAGATTTCAGCTTCAAGAGACTGGAGAGCAAACCGGAGCTGCCGAATTTGCTTAGGCCGGTCGCTGTACCGTTTAGCAAACTCAAATCCTCCCCATGTCGTGGCTGCGACAATGAAAATAGCGCCAATGAGCTTTAACATATGTCCACTCCCTGCCTCCACTTCATCTCTTTTCCATCTTGGTCATACATCCGTCCGATCGTGCCGGGACCATTTTTTCTATTTAATTCAACATATCGATCAAACACACGGAGCTGCCATAACGGCTTAAATGATGGCCGTTTATATAAATCTTCAAGTGAATACCCATGAGCTGAGACGATAATGGTGACTCCGGCATGAATCGCTTCTAAAAGTGCCTGTACATCCTCACTTTTTCCTATTTCATCTACAATGATGACCTCTGGGCTCATGGACCGAATCATCATCATCAAACCCTCAGCCTTTGGACACGCATCAAGCACATCAACCCGGTGCCCAAAATGATGCTGCGGCACTCCTCTTATACACCCGGCAATTTCAGAGCGTTCATCAATAATTCCTGTTTTTCTAGGAGAAATTGTTTTTGTGCCTGTACTAGCAAGACGCGCTACATCACGCAGCAATGTCGTTTTCCCTGTTTGCGGAGGGCCAATGATAAGTGTATTGCACCAATTTTGTTCATATAGATAAGGAAGAAAGGGAAGTGCAATCCCGATTTTTTCTTTTGCGATGCGAATATTAAATGAAGAAATATCTCTTAATCCTTTGACGAATCCATTTTCAACGATTACCTTTCCTGCAAGACCCACCCTGTGTCCGCCAGATATGGTGATATAGCCTTGTTTTAATTCTTCCTCAAGTGTGTACATGCTGTAATTGCTGAGCCTGCCTAATAGCTGAGACGCATCTTCTCCTGTTGTGTGGTAGGAAAGAAAGCGCGGTTTTCCGCCTTGCATCAATTCAATCGGACGATCCGTGCGAATGCGGATTTCTTCTATTTGCGCCCATTCTGTCTCTTTTAGAAGCCTGAGTTCTTGTCCAATCGAGTGCGGGAGAATATCCAACAAACTCCGCAACGAATTCCCCTCCTTTTTTTCTTCTCTAAAATGTATGATGCGAGTCGTTAATTATGCCAAGCCGTTTCACTTATAGATCCCAACAAGAATAAACACGACACCAATGAAAATAAACACGAGCTTTGCATAGGATAACTGCCCTGCCATTTGATAGATTCCAATCGTCATCGTGATAATAAAAATGAGCGGCCCGATGATCGCCAATATACTATTGATGACAACCGCTTTGCGTATATCATTTGTGATCAAAATGAGGATGGCGGCCGTCAGTTCAATAGTTGCAGATAAGAACCTCATGCCTGCCATCGCAGCCACTGATGGGTGTATGCCTGGGAAAAGAAATTGTTTCATATAGAACCTCCAGCTTTTTTTACACTATATGCTTGACTAGCTGGAAGTAGTCTTGTTTTTCAGACGTAGAAGAGTTGGATGAGAGAATAGAGTGAGGGCGTTCTTACAGGGAGACATATTTTTCCCAATAAAAAAAGACTGTAAACACGAGGTTTACAGTCTTTATTGTTCATTACGCTCTTGAAACGTATGAACCGTCAGATGTATTAATCACTAGTTTATCTCCTTGGTTCACAAAGAAAGGAACGTTGACGATTAAACCAGTTTCAGTTTTCGCAGGTTTTGATCCGCCTGATGTTGTGTCACCTTTAATACCAGGCTCTGTTTCTACTACTTCTAGTTCTACCGTGTTTGGAAGTTCAACTCCAAGGGTTTCAGCACCGTACATCACGATTTGAACTGACATATTTTCAAGCAAGTATTTCAGCTCATCTTTAATTTGTGTTTCACTTAGTTCAAGCTGCTCGTATGAGCTTGTATCCATGAATACATGCTGGTCGCCATTTGCATACAAGTATTGCATTGTTTTTGTTTCAATTTGAGCTTTCGCTACTTTTTCACCTGCACGGAATGTTTTTTCTTGAATAGCACCCGTACGAAGGTTACGCAGTTTAGAACGAACAAATGCTGCGCCTTTCCCTGGTTTTACGTGTTGGAAATCCACTACACGCCAAATACCGCCGTCCACTTCAATTGTCAGGCCTGTACGAAAATCATTTACTGAAATCATTTTGTCATCCTCCTACATTTCACCATCATAATATGATAAGTTCTTTCGGTGAGTGGGTCAATCGTTTATTGCCGTCAGCTGTCAGGACAATATCATCCTCAATTCTCACGCCACCGACATCCGGCAAGTAAATTCCTGGCTCAACTGTTACAACCATTCCCTCTTCTAACACGACCTCTGAGCGTGAGGAAAGGCCCGGCGCTTCATGTACTTCCATACCAAGCCCGTGTCCAGTTGAATGCCCGAAGTATTGACCGTAGCCATACTTTTCAATGATGTCTCGTGTGATGCGATCAGCTTCTTTTCCTGTTAAGCCAGGCTTGATTCTATCCACACCAGCGTTTTCTGCTTCTAATACGATATGATAAATTTCCTTTAGCTTGTCGCTCGGTGTTCCGACGGCAATCGTTCTTGTCATATCAGAACAATAGCCTTTATAGTAGGCTCCGAAATCAAGTGTAACCAAATCACCAGATTCAATCACCTTTTCACTCGCTCTCCCGTGTGGCAGGCTTGAACGAACACCTGAGGCGACAATCATATCGAATGAAGATCCTTCAGCACCTTCTTTTCTCATGAAAAATTCAAGCTCGTTCATGACCGCAATTTCTGTCAGGCCCGGCTTGATGTAAGTGAGAATATGATCGAAGGCGTGATCTGCAATCTTCGCAGCTTCCTCTAATATCTTAATCTCTTCACTAGACTTAATCAAGCGCAACTTTTCAACTGATTCTGAGACAGGAACAAGCTCGATACCGTCTGCTTTTTCAGCATACTGCTGATAAGTGGCAAATGTCATATGGTTTTGTTCAAACCCAAGTCGTTTTACCCCAAACTCCCTTGCCGTTTGAGCAGCTGTTTCCACAATGTTCCCTTTATGTTCAATGATGTCATAGCCTTTCACTTGATCCTTGGCTTGTTCTGTGTAGCGAAAATCCGTAATAAAGGCCGCTCGATCCTTTGAAACGACTGCAAGACCGGCTGATCCAGTAAAGCTGGTCATGTACTGCAAATTAAAGCTGCTCGTAATCACAAGACCATCAATCTTTAATTCGGTTAAAAGTTTTCTTAGTTTTTCAAGCTTCATGATACCGCTCCCCCTTCACTGACTAAATAACGAATCGCCAATTTATACCCTTCTAAACCAAGACCAACGATTTGCCCTTGGCATACTGGAGCAAGTACAGAATGATGACGGAATTCCTCTCTCTTATGAACATTTGAGATATGTACTTCGATGACAGGTAAAGAAATACTTGCAATGGCATCTCTCAGCGCGTAACTATAGTGGGTAAAAGCCCCCGGGTTAAACACGACGCCATCGTACTGATCCTCTGCTTCGTGGAGCGCATCGATCAGATCCCCTTCGTGATTCGATTGAAAGAACGTTAGTTGGATATTTGCTCTTTCTGCGAACTGAAACAAATCCGTTTCTAAATCCGTCAGCGTTTTACTTCCGTAAACAGCAGGCTCTCTCTTGCCGAGCCTATTTAAGTTGGGTCCATTCAGCATAAGAAAATGAGGCATATGACCACTCCTTCACCCTAATTCAATCTATATCGATATCTGTTTCTTTTTCCTTAGAAACCTTTCGTTCCCCAAAAATATTTTATCATATGAATGGGTGATTTACACTTTATTCTGTCTTTTTCCCGAGTGCCCTCGCTAGCTTCTGACTCGTTAATTCATTGTATTCAAACGAAATACTGTATCCAATAAACATGCCATATAAAATATATATGCAAAATGTCGTCACAATCGTGCTTTGCTGCAAATCTTGCACTTGCTTCACATCTGGGAAAATAGGATTAAATACATAAAAAACAAGCAACCATAATAGCCCCCCATAAATCAGCCCCACCCAAAAACCTTTGATCCGTTTTAAAAGCCCGTAATAAATAAAGGCCGCTCCAATAGATAAAAGGCCTAAAAGCACAATACTAATAAAAGTGCCAAGTCCGCCCTTTTTCCATTCTCCGAGCACAAAAGGCTGAAGCAGCATATTCGGACTCACCTCTGAAAAATGAAACATATGGGTCAGAAATCCGATAAAGCCCCAAAAAACACCGCCAACAAAGCCAGTAGCAGCTGCTCTTGCCACGAGCGATGACGTTTGCACTGACTGATTTTTTTCTTCTTGTTTTTTCTTTTCATCACGTTTCATATGAACACCTCCAGCAAGTAGTATGTCCAATATGTCATGAAAAAAAAGGATTTCCATGCATGAGTGTAAATTTTTTATAACAGGGTATACTGGCTAAAAAGAGGTAGATAGAATTCTAGTAGATAATCGACCTGTGAGCTAGTGATTTCCCCTCATTTCCTGTACAATAAAGGTATAAGGAAATGCATGTAAATTACAGGAAACAGGCAGGTTGATGAAATATGTCCAATCAAACAAAATCTCCAGCATATGGAGGGCAGGCAGTTGTCGAAGGTGTCATGTTCGGAGGTAAAAAGAACTATGTGACAGCGATTCGGCGTAAGGATCAGTCCATTGAATTTTTGAAGCTTCCCCGGACATCCAATAAACGAACCGCCATTCTCAAGAAAATCCCATTTGTCAGGGGTGTTGCTGCACTTGTTGAAGCAAGCGCAAACGGCAGTAAGCACTTAAACTTCTCCAGTGAGCGCTATGACTTAGATCCTTCTGAAGATCATTCTCTTGAAAAAGAACAAAAAGGCTCGAAATTATCGATGATCTTCGGCATTGCTGTGATCGGAGTTCTCTCTCTTCTTTTTAGTAAATTTGTCTTTACCCTAGTACCTGTCTTTTTAGCTGAGCTTGTGCGGCCTGTGTTTTCTGGAAATTTCGCACAAATCGCAGTTGAAACATTCTTTAAATTGATCCTGTTATTAGGCTATATTTACTTTATTTCCATGACCCCTTTAATTAAAAGGGTATTTCAATATCATGGGGCAGAACATAAAGTCATAAACTGCTATGAACAGAATCTTGACATCACAGTGGAAAATGTCCAAAGCCAATCCCGGCTGCATTATCGATGCGGCAGCAGCTTTATTTTATTCACTGTCATTGTCGGAATGTTCGTCTATTTACTCGTACCGACAGATCCTTTATGGGTGAGAGTTCTGAACCGCTTGGCGCTCATTCCGGTTGTTCTGGGCATTTCTTTTGAAGTCTTGCAGCTCACGAACAAGCTCCGAGAAGTGCCTGTGCTAAAAGTGCTTGGCTATCCTGGCCTTTGGCTGCAATTGCTCACAACAAAAGAACCCTCTGACGATCAAGTCGAGGTAGCCATTGCAAGTTTTAATGAACTTCTTCGTTTAGAGGAAGCGTCTGAGAAACAAGCGTCAGATTCTGCTCATCAAGTGATCTAACTTATAAATCCGGTAAATTCCTTCGGAGGTGGACAGTTATGAATCGCCGAGTACATCCTGCTTTTACCATTATTTTCGCTTTAGGTGTTTTGGGATTTGTGTATTTACTCACAACGAACCCAGGCAGACTCTTTACGATGCTGCTATCAGTTGTGATCATTGGAGCGGTTGTGTTTTTCCTATTTAGATGGCTGATGAATCGAAGAATTGGAACAGAAGGAAATCTTTATCGTAAAGCAGTCAAACAATCAAAACGTCGCTACCAGCAGCAGCCTAAACCAAAAACGAAAAGCCAGATGAAAAATCGGGTCACTCATTTGCGAAGCGTGCCGACTGACCACAAGTCTAAGCCCGTCCTTCTCAAAAAGAAAAGCCAAACACAATTAACTGTGATTGAAGGCAAGAAAAACAAAAAGAAGAATCGCGCCTTATTTTAAAATGTCCAGCTTTTTAAAAATTGCTCGGCCTTCTGTCTACCTAGATCGACGAGCGCCCTTTTCTTTTCTGTCATGAGATGAAAATCAGTGGCAATAACGTGTTCTACAGGAATAAAAATAATATGACGTTCGTGTTTTGTGGCGATATGTCTTTCATCATGAGCACCACGCATCGTTTCAAAAAGAGCGCCAAACAGTTCAAACGCATTGCGGATGGAGTGTTGAGGGCGTTCTTTTTCGTTTGGGGTTAACGTAACACCAACAAACGGTCTTTTTTTCTCTTCAGCAAATAACCAAATCGGGAAGTTGCTGAGGACTCCGCCATCAACAATGGTACAAATGCCTTTTGAAGACTTTAGTTTGACTGGCTCGAAAAAATATGGCAGGCTGCAGCTCATGCGAATGGCACGTGCAACGGAAAACCGTTCTGGATTTAATCCATATGAAGGAAGGTCGTCTGGCAGGACGAGGATTCTTCCATTTGTTAAATCAGAAGCGACGATTTTGAGCGAATCTTTTTTGAGATCCCCAAATACGGTAACCCCTTTTCGTTTTAAAACATCTGTGAGCCATTTTTCCAGCCGGTCTCCTTTGTAAAGACCAAGACGCCAATAAATGGATACCCATCTGAGCATTTTAAACGGGATGAATTGACACCTTCGGTCAAGCAATTGATGTTCATCCATTTCATCTAAAAGCTCCCGAATCTCCTGACTCGTAAAACCTGCTGCGATGAGTGAAGCAATGATCGCTCCAGCACTTGTACCAGCAAGGCGGACAAATTGAAATCCTCTCGCTTCAAGCGCCTCATAAGCACCTGCAAGCGCTGCACCCTTAATGCCTCCACCTGAGAACACACCATCTATCTTCATTAAGGAGCCCCCTTTTTATCTCACACTATTAATAGTGTAGGAGCATTTGCTTTCAATTAGAACTTTATTCAAAAAGGACACCCATACTGAGGGTGTCCCTTTCAGCGTGTAGACAAACCCTCGCATTCGTTGTCAGTCCTGCGTGCCGGTGCTCACGAATGTCAAATTCGCTCCGCTCCGGTACTCGTCCTTCCTAGACTTCAAGGGTTTTCTATCATGCTGAAAAGAAGACAAAGGGCTAAAATAAAGATCATTTTAGCCCTTTGTCAACAACCTGAAAGGACACCCATGCTGAGGGTGTCCTTTTTTCTTAAGATTCTTGATTTGTTTGTTCGTTTTTCTTTTGAATCGCTTTCAGCTGTACAGATCGCTCGTCGTTTTCTTCAAAGAATTGAACAAGATCGCCGATGCGGTCAATGCTGTTCCAGCTGAGATGATGCTCAATGCCTTCTACATCATCATAAATTTTCTTTTCATCTACACCAATGATTCTTAAAAATTGCTCTAGCAGTTCATGTCTGTATACGAGACGTTTTCCAATTTTTTTGCCTTTCGGGGTTAAAATCAGACCACGATATTTCTCATAAATAAGGTATTCATCTTTATCTAGCTTCTGAACCATTTTTGTTACAGAGGAGGGATGGACAGCGAGGGCTTCTGCAATATCAGATACTCTGGCATATCCTTTTTCTTCTATCAGCATATAAATTTGTTCAATATAATCTTCCATACTAGGTGTAGTCATAAAACCCCTCCAAAATGCACCTTTACTTAATAATCATAACAATTCTACACCATCGCCCATTAAAAAACAAGAAGTGTCCATCGTCTTAACGCTTGTAATTCCAATCATCTGAGGCATATTTCGTTTTGGCGAGATGGTGGACAAACGCTAATTCTTCATCTGTCAGTTCATAAGGCACAAGCTCGATATTTAATCCTTTTTCAAACCCTCGTTTAAACGCCACACGTGCATCGTCTAATGTACATGTTCGATCTGAAATTTCATTGATTGCGACCGCCTTGTTTTTAAAGCTGCGCTGCATCCGCTCTCTTACCCGGTCGTTTGGATAAAGAAACAAATCGAACAATTTGTCCTCATCAAGGTCAATTAAGATTGAGCCATGCTGAAGGATCACACCTTTTTGTCTCGTTTGAGCACTGCCTGCCACTTTTCTGCCTTCTACGACAAGCTCGTACCACGAAGGGGCATCAAAGCATACAGACGATCTTGGGTTTTTTAAGCTTTCCTTTTCTTTTTCTGTACGAGGAATGGCAAAATACGCATCAAGTCCCAGTTCTTTAAAGCCCTCTAAAATGCCTTCTGAAATGACGCGGTACGCCTCTGTCACTGTCGCTGGCATTTCTGGATGCTCCTCTGACACAATGACGCTGTAGGTCAGTTCCTGATCATGAAGAACCCCCCGCCCTCCTGTTGGTCTGCGGACAAATCCGAGACCATAGCGCTTGACTGCTTCCATGTTGATTTCTTTTTCAACATGCTGAAAATACCCAACAGACAATGTTGCCGGATCCCATCCATAAAAACGGATCACAGGCGGGATAAGCTTCTCACTATGCCAATAAAGCAAGGCTTCGTCCATTGCCATGTTAAAGGCTGGGTCCTTGTTTCCTGTATCAATGAAACACCATTTCTCTTTTTGCATATAAAAATCCCTTCTCTTTTACGTAGTCAATATTAGATGATGGCGGTGACCACCGGTTTTCTCTCTTCATCAGTCTATCAAATAGGGAAGGAATTGAAAATAATTCTGACCATTTATGATGACAAGTTTCTTTTGCTTTACTATAATAGTATTTGTCTAAACCGTACCATCAGACAGGCCACTGTGCTGATGCTCAAGAAGGAGTCGAGTCGTATTGCCAATATTCAACTATATCGTCCTCTCACTTTGTGGACTTTTCGTTCTTTATTCCATCGGCAGTTACATTTATCAGCAGCGCATTATGAAAACGCTGACGGAAGAAGAATTCATTAAAGGTTACCGCAAAGCTCAACTCATTGACGTGAGAGAGCCAAATGAGTTTGAAGGCGGACATATTTTAGGGGCAAGAAACATCCCCCTTTCACAATTAAAGCAGCGAAAAAATGAAATACGTCCTGACAAGCCTGTTTATCTCTATTGCCAAAATAATTTGAGAAGCGGGAAAGCAGCCCAAACTTTACGTAAAAACGGATGTCGTGAGATTTATAATTTAAAGGGCGGCTTTAAAAAATGGGGCGGCCGCATCAAAACGAAAAACTAACAAAAAAGACTCTGGGAGCTAGCCGCCCCCTTTGAGTCTTTTTTATTTTCTCTCAAAAACAAGAACTGGATTCCGCGCAGCCTTTGTTTCGTCCATTCGTTTGACAACCGTTGTATGCGGCGCTTCCTGCACCACTTCTGGATTCTCTTCTGCTTCTTTTGCAATTTGAATCATCGCTTCAATGAATGCATCAAGTGTTTCTTTTGATTCTGTTTCAGTTGGTTCAATCATGATACATTCCTCTACATTCAGCGGGAAGTAGATCGTTGGCGGATGATAGCCAAAATCAAGTAATCGTTTGGCAATATCAAGTGTCCTCACACCTAGTTTCTTCTGACGTTTACCTGAAAGGACAAATTCATGCTTACAGTGACGATCAAATGGTAAATCGTAATGAGCACATAAGCGGCGCATCATATAGTTCGCATTTAACACAGCATTATCTGTTACAGCCTTTAAGCCGTCTGGACCCATTGAGCGGATGTACGCATATGCCCTGACGTTAATGCCAAAGTTGCCATAGAACGGCTTGACGCGTCCAATTGATTGTGGACGATCATCATCAAAATAAAAACGACCTTCCTTCTTCACAAGTACTGGCTTTGGCAAGTACGGAAGCAAATCCTTTTTCACTCCAACTGGACCTGAACCAGGACCTCCGCCTCCGTGTGGACCTGTAAAGGTTTTATGAAGATTTAAGTGAACCACATCAAATCCCATATCCCCTGGTCTTGCTCTGCTTAAAACAGCATTCAAATTCGCTCCGTCATAATAAAGCTTACCGCCAGCTCCGTGAACGATTTCAGCCATTTCTAAAATGTTTTCTTCAAAAAGGCCGAGTGTATTCGGGTTTGTCAGCATAAGAGCCGCTGTTTCTTCATTCACAACACGGCGTAAATCCTCTAAATCAACAAGCCCATTTTCATCAGATGCAACGGTAATCGTTTCAAACCCAGCCACTGTCGCAGATGCCGGATTCGTTCCATGAGCAGAATCCGGCACGATGACTTTTGTTCGCTTATGATCTCCTCTTGCTTCATGGTACGCACGAATCATCATGAGCCCCGTCCATTCGCCATGTGCACCTGCCGCAGGCTGTAATGTCACTGCGTCCATTCCTGTGATTTCTTCAAGATGGTCGCCTAGGTCATAAAGTAATTCTAATGCTCCTTGCACAGTGTCTGCTTCTTGAAGTGGATGAATTTGCGAGAAGCCTGCAAGGCGTGCAACCTTTTCGTTAATCTTTGGGTTATATTTCATCGTACAAGAGCCAAGAGGGTAAAATCCTGAATCAACTCCATGATTACGTCTTGATAGTGCCGTATAATGACGCATGATATCAAGCTCAGATACTTCCGGAAGCTCAGCATCCTCATGACGAATGTACGTTTCATCAAATAAAGCCGGGAGCTCCTGTTCAGGTACATCTAAATCAGGCAGGCTATAACCAATTCTTCCTTCTTTGGATAATTCAAAAATAAGCGGCTGATCTTGTTTATTCATGGCGATCCCCCAATTCCTTGATGAACGTATCAATTTCTTCTTTTGTTCTTAGCTCTGTCACGGCTACCAGCATGTGCTGCTGAAGCTCTGGGTAGTCTATCCCTAAGTCATAGCCGCCGATGATCCCTTTTTCAAGCAATCGTTTATTGACTTCTTTCACAGGCTCATTTAACTTGATCACAAATTCATTAAAATGGGCTCCTTCTACATCAGCCTGAAGCCCATGTTTTTCCGCCTGCGTCTTGGCATAATGGGCTTTTTGCACGTTTTGATAGGCGATTTCTTTTATGCCTGTCTTTCCAAGTGCCGTCATCGCAACAGAAGCGGCTAACGCATTTAATGCCTGATTCGAACAAATATTTGACGTCGCTTTGTCTCTTCGAATGTGCTGTTCACGCGCTTGAAGGGTCAGCACAAACCCACGAACACCATTTTCGTCTTCTGTCTGCCCGACTAAACGCCCTGGAACTTTTCGCATTAATTTTTTCGTCACGGCAAAATACCCGCAATGAGGTCCGCCAAATGCAGCCGGAATGCCAAACGGCTGTGCATCACCAACAACAATATCTGCCCCCAGTTTTCCTGGCGGCGTCAGTAAACCGAGTGCAAGCGGATTACTTGAGACAATGAACAGGCTCTTTCCTTTATGTGCAATCGGTTCAATCTCTTTTAACGGTTCGACTACACCGAAAAAGTTTGGATATTGTACAAGAACAGCTGCTGTTTCGTCGCAGACGGCCTCTTCTAATGCCGCTACATCCGTCTGCCCTTTTCGCGCAGGTACCTCAACTACTTCAATATGCTGTCCTTTGGCATATGTTTTCAGCACTGCTCTTGATTCAGGGTGAACCGATTCAGAGACAACAATTTTCTTTTTCTTTGTATGTCCTGCAGCCAGCATCGCCGCTTCAGCTAATGCGGTTCCGCCATCATACATCGAGGAGTTGGCAAGATCCATGCCGGTCAGCTCAGCGATCATCGTTTGAAACTCAAAGATGGCTTGCAATTCACCTTGTGAAATCTCGGGCTGATAAGGTGTATACGCTGTATAAAATTCAGAGCGTGAGATGACGTGATCGACAATGACAGGCTGATAATGATCATACACACCAGCACCAAGAAACGATGAATAGGAAACAGTATCCTTATTCTTTGCAGCTAAGCGAGATAATTCCCGCACAAGCTCTGTTTCAGATGCGGCTTCTTTGATGTTGTATGCCCCTTTGAATCGTACTTTCTCTGGGATATCTGAAAAAAGCTCATCAATCGACTGAACGCCGATGACATCCAGCATTTCTTTTTGATCTTGCTCTGTTTGCGGCAAATACCTGTGCTTCATCCTCTATTCCCCCTCGTTATTTGGCTCTTTTATAAAATGGTGTGGCGACGATTTTGGCTTTTAGACGTTTTTTACGAACTTGTACTTCCACCTCTGCCTGAAGCTGCGCCTCTGATGTTTCGATCAAAGCAAGCCCGATATTTTTCTTTAACGTTGGAGATTGTGTACCCGTTGTGACAATTCCAATCTGCTTCTCTCCTGAAAAGACCGGATAGTCTGTACGCGGAATCCCTTTATCAATCATTTCAATGCCGACAAGCTTCCGCTTCGCTCCTTCTTCTTTTTGCTTTTTGAGCGCTTCTTTCCCAATAAAATTAGCTTCTTTATCCATTTTCACAGCAAAACCAATCCCGCCCTCTAATGGGGAAATATCCTTTGTGAGCTCCTGACCATAAAGCGGAAGTCTTGCTTCAAATCTCAAGGTGTCACGTGCACCGAGCCCGCACGGCATTAACCCTTTAGGCTGGCCCGCTTTTAATAAAGCCGACCAAATGTGAACGGCATCTTCTGACTGGCAGTAGATTTCAAAGCCGTCTTCTCCTGTGTAGCCAGTTCTTGAAACAAGCACCTCTTTTTGAGCGACCTCAGCTTGTGATAAAAACGTAAATGGCTTGAGAGATGTCACCTCTTCGTCCGCCACAT
Organism: Bacillus sp. SIMBA_154; assembly: GCF_046536015.1. Classification (NCBI taxonomy): domain Bacteria; kingdom Bacillati; phylum Bacillota; class Bacilli; order Caryophanales; family Bacillaceae; genus Bacillus; species Bacillus sp. SIMBA_154. Next base: position 109,696 of record NZ_JAWJBV010000001.1, on the reverse strand, counting down.
CCTTGATGATGTCAGCAGCAAGAGGTCCTTGAAGTGCTAGCAAGGCGATTTGATCAGAGACGTTTTTGATCAATACGTCATCTTCACCTTGATGCTTGAGCAGCCAATCCACATCTTTTTCGATATTTGATGCATTAATGACAAGCAAATAGTTGTTCTTTTCTTTTTGATAGACGAGCAGGTCATCCACAGTCCCGCCATCTTCATAACACATGGCTGTATATAGTGCCTTACCATCCGTCAGCTTAGACAGATCATTGGTTAATAGCTTTTGTAAAAAAGGAAGGGCATCTTGACCTTTGACTTCCACCTCACCCATGTGAGACACATCAAAAAGCCCTGCTTTTGTTCGAACAGCTTCATGTTCTTCTTTAATGGAAGAAAACTGGACAGGTAATTCCCAGCCCCCGAAGTCAATGGTTTTTGCGCCAAACGTTTCATACGCATGAAAAAGCGGTGTTCGTTTCAACATCAATCGTTTCCCCCTTTTTTCTTACAGTGCAGATCACAAGCTGAATTTTCAGAAAAAAATCACAGCAAAAAAGGACAGAGAGCTCCCTTTTTATCAAAAAGAAGTCTCTGTCCTTGCACCTGAAAGTTTACAGCACAACATCATTGTGCGTTTTCCCCTTTGGTGGTTTGCTAAAAAAACAATGAGCAAACACTCTCCAGAGTTGCGTCCGGTAAGAGTACTTTTGCCTGAGAGATTCACTGAATCAATTCAGCTTGCTCCTTCGGCGCCTGCCAGTGCAAAATAACCGCCAAGTCTCTCCCCATACCATCATCCGCTCATATTCTTCACATTTATTGGACATACTATCAAAATGGGTGACTTATTTTCTAGATCACTTACCAACATCCTACCATTAGAAATGGATCAAGAGCAACAGAAAAATCATTAACATTTTTAAAATAAATGTTCAGTATCGTTCGCTTTTATTGAAATATATAGTCTTTTAAAGATCTCTCAAAAAATGAAGCGTTTAAAAACAGAACGATTTTATTATAAACCGACTAGAAAGGCAGGCGATGACATTGAATATTCAAACGATTTTTGATCAAGAATGGGTAAGTGAATTTCAGCAGCGGCTTTCAGCAGACGGTCCCTGGGCGAACTGGGATATGTACCGATTAGCGACGCAGGTTCAGAAAGTCACGGCGATTGATTCATTCGAGGGTTTGCAAGCTCCTACGCACCTACCTGACTTCACTCCTTTAAAACACCAGCTCGAAGTAGCCAGAAGAGTCGTAGAAGAGATGAACGGGAAAGCCATTCTAGCAGATGAAGTGGGACTTGGGAAAACTGTAGAAGCAGGGCTCATTATCAAAGAATACATGATTCGTGGACTTGCCAAAAAAATTCTCATTCTCGTCCCCGCCTCCCTTGTGTCTCAATGGGTGCAGGAGCTGCGGACGAAATTTTACATTGATGCTGTCGAACAAAAAAAAAGCTATGTGTGGGAGCAGTGTGACGTCGTAGTTTCCTCAATTGATACAGCCAAAAGACAGCCGCATCGAGACACGATTTTATCTATCGCCTACGATATGGTCATTATTGATGAAGCACACAAACTGAAAAACAATAAAACGAAAAACTATGAATTTGTGAGAAATCTAAATAAGAAGTTCTGCCTCCTGCTTACAGCTACGCCTATTCAAAACCGAATCGGAGAAATTTTCAATCTCGTTTCCCTTCTGAAGCCGGGCCATCTTGGGAATGAACATCAGTTTAAAGATGTTTTTGCCAAAAAGGACTTGCAGCTTGAAGATCATGATCGATTGAAACAGCTAATCAATAAAGTGATGATTCGTAACCGAAGAGAAGACACTGGCATCGAGTGGTCAAAACGGCATGTCAAGACGATTTCCATTCATTTCTCTCCGACAGAGCAAGCGTTATATGATGAAATCTGCAAGCTGAAAGAGAATCCAGCTTATACAAAGCACATGTTTTCAATCATGACCTTGGAACGGGAATGCTGCTCAAGCCGCGAGGCGGTCTATATGACGATTAAAAAAATGCAGGAAGAAGAAAAACACATTTTAGGATCTTCTGCCATTGCGCAAATCATGGAGAAAATCAACCAAGTCGAGCAAAATTCAAAGGCGCTGGAAGTCGTCAAACTCATTCAGCAGTTAAATGAGAAAGTGATTATTTTCACTGAATATCGTGCGACACAAATTTATTTACAATGGTTTCTTCAGCAAAACGGCATTAGCTCGGTTCCTTTTCGAGGCGGCTTTAAGCGGAGCAAAAAAGACTGGATGAAAGATTTATTTAGAGAACGGGCTCAAGTGTTAATTGCTACAGAAGCCGGCGGCGAAGGGATTAACCTTCAGTTTTGTAACCAGATCATCAACTACGACCTTCCGTGGAATCCGATGCGTCTAGAACAGAGAATTGGACGTATCCACCGCCTTGGCCAAGAGCGGGATGTCCACATTTACAATATGGCAACGAACGGAACAGTCGAGGAACATATTCTAAAGCTTTTATATGAAAAAATTCAGCTGTTTGAAAACGTCATTGGCGATCTAGATGATATTTTAACGCGAATTGATATCCAAGATGCCGAAACAGAATTGCATCATATACTCTTTCAGCACAAATCTGACGGAGACATGAAAAAGAAATTAACCCAGTTTGCTTCCTATTTAACAGAAGCACAAACACCGCTTTTAGAAAAAAGGCAGCAAGGCTTATAAAGGAGAGTTGATCAATGGAGCAGCGTGACATTCATACATTTCTTCTCCGTTTCTTTCAGGCGAACCAATGCGACATATTAGAAGAAAGTGCAGGACATATGACAGTGCAGCTAACGATCGAAATGGATAAATTGATTATGAACCGCCCTTTTTATTGGCACTGGCTCGAAAAAACGGGCGGTGTACCTGAGCCGCGGCAACTGACCTTAATCACCGATCAAAAAAAAGCCGGTGACACGGTCGAAGGTGAATTTGTCCACTTCGGCTCCCCTCGTTTATTTCAAATATTCGAGGCTGTTAAGCAGCAAGGCCGATTTATCCGGCTCTACGAAAGAGTGAGACCGCTTAGCAACAACCAGATCGCGCTGGAACCATGGCTTGGTCTCAATGTGAAAATATCCTACCTGGCAGACCGTAAAAAGGATAAGCTGCTGTCACTTGGGCTTCATCTGATACGAGGAGAAGTCATAGAACAATTTCAAGAAAAGCTCGAAGCCCGTGAGCTGTCGTCTCAAATTCCTGATTATTGCTTTACGATGAGTACAATGATTAAGCCAGAAAGCGGCGTCAAACGGCTCTATAGCCTGATGGAGCGTTATGCCCATGAGGAGCCGGACGATTGGGCGGTGAGGGCTGTTCAAAAGTGGAAAGAAGACTCGGAACTTTTAAACCAATTTTATGAAGGGACTTCAGACACATCTGTAGAATATGAAATAGAAAGACAAGCACTTAAAACTTTATACGAACCAAAAATCAGTCTTACGATTGAAAATGGCGGGCTTTTTTACTTACAGCAAAAAAGAGGAGGTTGACTCACGAGTCCCCTCCCCTTCATGTGACATACGATTTTCGATCAGTCAAAAGCAAAGTTTGTCTGTTTGTATTGGGCGGAAACATGACGCAAGCAACCTATGAGGTCTTACCACCTGTGTCTTTCCATTTAATGCGTTAAGTGCCTGAAATACACGATTCAGTATTTTAGGAGGGTATTTGTATGGAAAAGAAAACGAAATTATTAGACAGTGAATGGGTTCAATTATTACGCGAAGCTCGCAAAGCAGGGCTAACAGTTGAAGAAGTCCGTCATTTTCTCAAATCAAAGGAAAAGTCCTCTGAGTCTCCCCCTCTGGTAAGAAGTCATTCTATCAAACCTTTCTGAATGTGCTATAATATCGAAAGGAAGGTGATGACATTGATTGGCCAGCGTATTAAACAATACCGCAATGAAAAAGGCTACTCACTATCAGAACTGGCCGAAAAGGCTGGGGTAGCGAAGTCTTATTTAAGCTCAATAGAAAGAAACTTGCAAACAAACCCCTCCATTCAATTTCTTGAAAAAATCTCCGCCGTTCTGGACGTCTCGGTTCATACACTGTTACACGAAAAAGATGAAACCGAATACGATGGTCAATTAGATAGTGAATGGGAAAAACTAGTTCGAGATGCAATGACATCAGGGGTTTCGAAAAAGCAATTTCGTGAATTTTTAGATTATCAAATCTGGAAAAAACAGCAAGAAGAGGAGTAAAGCGCACGTTTTAGCGCATACTCCTCCAATTGCTATGCAGAGCTTATATATCAGTCTAAAGACTGTATTTATTTTTTATCTTCGCTGTGTGCTTTTTCGTTTTCTTTCACGTAGCCTTTTTCATCCGTATGCTTTTTGGGATTGATCGTTAAACCATTCCACTGAGTCGCTTCGAAGGAAAGATCAATTTGAATCGCATCGCCTTGGTATTTATTTTGGATATAGTGACCAGCTTTATCCTTCGTCTGGTCATTGACAAATTCAATGATCATTTCCATTTTATCGTAATCAAACGGATTCTTTGGAATGCCGTCATACTCTGGAGCCACTGTTCCATCAACGGTTGCTACATTAATTTTACCACTTTCATGTAAAAACTTCTCATCGACGGCATGACGAAGCTTTTCAAATGCGGTCTGATCCTGTTTTGACGTTAATTGATGCAGGTCAAGCAGGTTTGCATGGTCTAAAATAATATTTTTCGGATAACCATTTCCACCTTCGGCTCCAACCGTAAGAACACTCACCTGAAACTGGCTGAGGAATTCTTCAGCTGTATTCTTACCGCCATTCTTCGCAGAAGTTCCATCTTTAAACTGGCTATAATCAAGACTCATCAGCACTTGATTAATCGCAAGCGACCCCTTATTTTCAAAATTAAATTCTTTCTTTATTCGGTCACCAGGTTTTAAGTTCGCAAGGTTGATGGCGCCAGAGTTCTCTTTTGCAGATAAATTCAGCTCTCCTGTCGAGTAGACCGCGTTTGCCTTTTCTACATCATTAAATGCCGCCCAAGTTCCCCCGCCGATTAGAGCAAGGCCTAATGCCCCTGATAATACACCTAAACGAATTGATTTTTTGATAGCCATGAATAAACCCCCTAATAAATTGTTTTATTGAAACCTAATTAGGTTACAAACGAAAATTTATGCTTGTTTCTCTGACATATGTAAATCAGCCGTGTGTCTTCGATGTTTCGCAGCGCCCACAAAATGAATTGTTGAATAAACGAGCAGCATCACACCTGGTATAATCAGCAGCAAAGCGGTTCCAGCCGAGGTCCCGGCATACGAAAGAAACTTTCCTGCATAAGGGATGTTCATTCCCGTATACTGCGCAACCACTTGATCCGCTTTTACCAGCGTGCCGTCTTGATACATATTGTGGTCTCCTTTTGTCTCAAAGGCTTTATTTGTTCCATTTCCTTTTACCCCAACAATTCGGTGAGTCACAAAGGACTTGTCTTGCTTCGTTTGAAAAGTGATAATATCCCCTTTTTTGAGCGTATCAGGTGAGGTCACATGTTGTACTACAATCAGCGACCCAGCCGAAAATTCCGGTTCCATTGAGCCAGATAATACTTGCTTGAATTGATAACCGAAAATCTGAGGATCTCCACCTGTTGTTCTTGATGACAACACAACAATAATACATGCAATCATCATCGTGAAAACCGTTGCGTAAAGAATACTGCCAGACATTTTCATCCATTTTTTCATGTCTCTTCTCCCCTTTTCATATCATTTTTTTCATTCAGCAGACAGCTCCATTTAAGATATCTTTTCTTGACAGCTTGAGAGCTGCATATGTTTAGACCAAAAGAATGTTTTTTCAGATGCACCAATTCCATTAGGAAAATAGATTTTAAATGCATAGATTCCATTCGTTTTTGCTTTATCTGTTGTGACAGTCGTCGTTTCTTCTGATGAAAGGTGTTGTATAGAGCCCTTTTCAAGAATATGACCATCCTGTAATGGTTTCTGATCACTTTCTACTTTGTGTAATTCCCACTTCCATTCAGAGTGCGCTATGGGTTGTCCAATATTTTTTAATGTCATGCTCAGCTTTTGAGGCGCACAGACTGTTCCTTCGATCATCGTTTGATCTATGAGCTTTAAATCACTTTTATCCCATTTCTTTGGCTGACAATGCTGATCTGTCTGTTCAAAATCTTCACACGTGTTCATCACAAAATTTGTATGCTCGACATCGTTAAAAGAAGCGTTAGTAGATGTGATAAGAAGAGACATGAAAATTAAACAAATGGAACTAAAGAGTACAAAGAGCGACTGTTTCATATTCTTCCAACTCCTTGGACGATTGTTCTTTAAAGAGAACGATTACATTCAGTATAAGGAAATACCTATAAAACCCAAAACGTCAAATTAGTCCATTTTGTTCTTAAACAAGAACTCTTCCGAGAAAATTCTTCCATTTTCTCATTCTTTCGCCATATTCTATATTTTTTTCTGTGACATTTGTACTTCTTAAAAATTTACATAAAAGTGTAGGATTTGGTCAGGATAATAACTGATGAGGTGATGTTAAGTGAAATATAGAAAAATCATGATCATGCTCAGTTTACTGTTGGGTCCTGTCATACAAGACGCCAAACCTGCAGATGCGAGAGGATTCACTACTGCCGCAGATCAATGGGAAACAAGAGCTGTCAAAGAAGCAAAGAAAAGATATCCGTTAGCACAAGTCTTATTTAAACAAAAAGTATGGGACAGGCATCGGGAAAAAGAATCTGTGAAACAGTATCATATTACGTTAAAAGATCATGCCAAAGAATTTGGGGTATTTGTCACCATTTCCTATAACCCTTACTCAAACAAGGTCAATAAAGTCATTGTCGTTGAAGAATACAGCTAAAGCGGCACAAAAAAACCGCCTGCTGGCGGCTTTTTACTTTTGTCGATGTCGTTTTTTTAGCATCATTGAAAAGCCAAACGGCAGAACACCAAATAAACGCTGTGAAAATGGCGGTTTTGTTTCCATCTTTTCTTGTTTATGTTCCTTCCGTTCGTCACGTGGTGTATTCATATATTTAATGATTTCCTGTGTCATATATTTTACATAGTCATTTGTTTTCAACGAACATTCACCTCTTCTTCCTTAAAGTGTTACCAGGAAGAGTGTGATTTTATACACTGCTAATCAGGGATTGTCCATTTCATAATTTCACCGGTCTTCCCATCCATCACCAATTCCCGCTCATCTGCTAAACCATCCTTTGTTTTAACGCCGACCAGCATATGGACATGTTTTTTCTTTTGATCGCACCCGATCTGTTTCAATGTCACACGTCCTTCTTCAGTGTCCACATGAGTATTCGGCTGATCACAAATACGATTTAATTTGCTTGCAGCCTCACTTACACCCATTCTAAATAGCTGCTGTTTTTTATAAAAGGAAATCGTCAGCTCTGCACTTTTCAGCTCATTTTGAAACCCAATCGTCATCGAGCCTAGGATCAAAAGGAAGAAAAGAATCGTAGCAAGTACGTGCGGATAGATAAACCCTTCTTCACTTTTCACGTTTTTTAGGAACCACTCCTTTATATGTGAAAAAAATGGCTTCATACACCTTACCAGATACATCTGTGACTTCAAGGATTGTTGTTTGCTGATCTGTTCTGACGCGAAATTGTTTCACCTTTTGCAATAAAGGAAGATGCCCCGCCTGATCCATTCGCTTCCGCAGCATCTCTTGATATGGCTCAACCCTCACAACTCGCCCTTGGTCGGAAATATACTCTAACACTTTTCCTTCTTTCACCGCTCTAACAGCCAGTGCACGGCTTAATTCCTCCTCTAATTGCAGTACAGTTTGCTTCCACTCCATTTGTGAAAATTGGTTGATTTCTTCAAATGGATGGGCTTTCTCTGCAACAGAAAAGATGAGCACACAGCCAAAAGAAAGGAACAGAAATAGTTGCAATTGCCACAAAGCTTGTACAAGTGTAAATCCCTGTTCATCATTCAACATGACGAAAGCATATCGTCTTCTTTTTGTGTACTTTGTATGATACACATCCCCTCTGCTTACTCCAATGGAGTTCATATGTGATCTCGCCTCTCTTCTTTTTGACGGATGGCTTTGTACCTTCTATGAACGCTTCGTTCATATGTTCATGTAACACTTGGTAAGCTTCAAGTTTTGCTCTTAATTCCTTTTTTCCCATCATTAGTTTTTCATAGGCTGGCATGAGCACAAGAGCTGCAAATAGAAAGGTATGGCAAGCTAACAGCATCTCAAACGTACTAAATCCTCTATTGTTTTTGAACATGGATCCGCCCGCTCCCTAAATAAATCGTGAGTTTATAAGTTTGACTGCCAAATTGAACAATGAGAGATCCGCCGCTGCTCGGATGTCCATTTACATTAAAGTGGATCCCCTGTGGAAATGTAGAATGCTTGATGATGCCTTTTTTATGCTGATGAGAAGCAATCACCTCATCACCATTTTGATCTATTATTTGATAGGATACATGGTGTGGATGAATGTCAACATTCACACGGGTTTTTTTGATAAATGCCGTATAAGCAGCCAATTGGAGATCTTGTTTCATGATGTTCACTTGTTTTTTTGCTTCAGCACTTTCTAATATACTTGGGACTTTTCCTCCTATGACCGACAATAGAATAGATAAAACAAGTAAGATCATGAGCTGTTCAATGAGGGTAAAACCCTTCTCATGTAAAAGCAACTTATTCATGCTTCACGTCGCCGTTTTGAATGACAATGGCTTTTCCATTAGGACAAGTTAATCCCTTTTTGACATAGCCTTCTTTTTCTAATTCAGCTAAAGATGGTGTCTTGCCATCATGCTCTAATTCATATGCCATCACCTGTGTACTCACCATTGATTTGAGCCCTTCACAGCCCTTCGCTTGAATGCTTTGATGGTGACGTGTGATATTCGGAATGGTAATGAGTAAAAGAATGGAAATCACGAGCATGACAATTAACATTTCCAACAGTGTAAATCCTTTATCATTCATGCCTTTGTCCTCCTCCTCACACTTGTTCCATTAGTTGATACATCGGTAAAAGAATAGATAAATACACAATGAGTATAAGGAGCGCTGTCAAACCATATATGACCGGCTGCAGCCATGAAACCCATTTTTCAATTTTCAGCTCTGCATTCTCCAATAGGAATTGACTATACGTGTACAATTCTCTTGCAAGCATCCCGCTAGCTTCACCATGCTTGATGACAGCTGCAAAATGTTTTTCGAAAAAAGGAGACCCGCTTAGTTGATGTTCCATGCTTTCTCCTTTTCTTAATTCTCCAATCATCTGTTCAGATATTTCTTGAAGAAAGGGTAAATAGCTTTGCTGTTTGAAAGCTTGCAAGCTTTCATACATCGATAATCCAGCTTGAAGAAGCCCGCTTAGCTGAAGGGAAAAAAGATACGTATGCATCAGCTGCATCCCTTTATATAACACAGGCAGCCTGCTCATCACTCTCAGTTTCTCAAGGGCTGACTTTTTCCTAAAAAAGACATGATAATATCCAGCCAAAAAGATACACATACAGCCTATGATGAGGAGGAAAGCGTGTAGGAATTGAAAGAGTCCAAACATCCCTTGGATCAGCCATGACATGCGGGTATCCATCGATGAGTACAATAAAGAAAATTGAGGAATGATCATCTGCTGAACAAGTATTAGCACAACCAAGACCGTAAAGACGAGGAAGATCGGGTACCGTAACATACGTTTGAACGTGTCTAACTGCTTGATTTTTTTCTCTAAAAAACGTGAGCTTTGCTCAAGAGCGCGTGCTAGGCTGCCATGCTTCTCTGAAAAACAGAGAATGGCGATGACTTCCCGCTGAAAATGGAGTCTCTCCAGCACCACATAAAAAGACTCCCCTTCAAGCAGCCACTGAATGCCTCTTGTTAATAGCTGCTGTTGCTTCTTTGATAACTGGATATTCACCATCGTTAATGCCTCAATCAATGTATATCCAGCTTGAATCAATTGAGCAAGTTTTGATAGAAATTCAGCTTGTTCTCTTCTAGACCAGGCTTTAGAGACTCGCTTCTTCATAAACCCAGCGATGATATGTGTTTTTCGATAGATAGCCCAGTGCCACTCCTTTACGAATTAATCTTTGCAGTGTTTCATATGACGAGTGAGCATATTCTCCTTTGGCCTCTTTGATACACTCACCAAGCTCCTTTCCGTAAAGTAATTCAAAAACATTCGTTCGTCTGACCGGTCGATTTAATTTGCAATATAGCTGACACGTTTCCCCGCAAAATGGACACGTGAGCTCGATTAATCGCTGTGCAGCAATCGCAACCATTGTTTGTTCGAGCTCATTCATCGTCACACCAAATTCAAGCATTCGGTAAAGGGCACCTTTTGCATTTTTCGCATGCAGCGTACTCATCACTAAATGGCCTGTCAGTGCTGCTCTAATTGCCGTTTTGGCTGTTTCAGCATCTCTTATTTCTCCTAGCACAATCATATCTGGGTCATGTCTTAAAATAGCGCGTAATCCCGCCGCATACGTGATGCCTGCTTTTTCATTGACTTGGACCTGTAACACTTCTTCATTTCTTGTTTCCACAGGATCTTCAAGTGTAATAATATTTCGGTTGAAATGCTTTTTTGCAAACTGTATCAATGAATAAAGTGTTGTTGTTTTCCCTGAATTGGTTGGCCCAGTAAATAAAATGAGTCCATGCGAATGATTCAAAAATGATAATAATCTGGCTGAGGCTTTCGGAAATAACGACAGATATTTTGTTTTCGGGATATGATCCTGCGGTAAAATCCTAATCACTAAACTTTCATCATTTACAGTCGGTAATGTAGACATTCGAACAAACACTTGGCCAGTTCTCAGCATCACAGCCAATGACCCGTTTTGCGGTCTCCTTTTTTCGCCGATATCCATGGAGGATAAAAATTTAAAATGAGCAATTAACCGTTCCCCGCTTTTTTTATCAATGGCTCGCTGCTGGATTAAATCTGAGTCTACACGGAAAGATACCGAAGCTTCCTTTTCTTTTGGGACAATATGAACATCAGATGCTCTCATGCGGCATGCTTCTTCTAGCAGCTCTTGTCCCAAATATTCAATACCATACAAGTGGTTCACTCCTTTCTCTGACCCTATTGTAAGATGGAGGAACCCGTCTGACAAAAGCGCATTTCACGATTTTAATGACTGATAAAGCGTTAAAATCCTTAACTTAGGATGCATTTTATTAAATATAAAAAAAGAGCAAATCAAAAAACCTGACTTTTACAAGTGCAGGTTTTTTGATCATATTGCCTCTTCAAAGATACGGAATCCTCTCTTTTCTAACGCTTTTGCAAGGCTATGTTCAGTATTTACTTTTGAGAAATCAATGCCAAGTTTGACAACTGTCTGAGCAATCTCTGGCCGGATACCTGAAATAATCGTCTCAATTCCTAGAAGCTTCGCACTATCAACCACTTTAAAGAGCTGATAAGCAACCATTGTATCAACAACTGGTACGCCAGATATATCAATAAATAAATGGATCAAACGCAGTCTTGAAGCCTGTTCTAGTACTGACTCCAAAATAATTTTGGCCCGGTACGTATCAATTTCGCCGATCAGCGGTAAAATCCCGATCTCTTTTGATACTGGAATAACAGGGGCACTAAGTTCTTGGATCATTTCTCTTTGTGCATTTAGCTGACTCAGTGTCACGCGGTCATATTCTTCTGATAAACGCTCAATCATATCATCAAACGTCCCGTGAAAATGCTGATTCCATCCGCACACATCTTGCAGCGTCACTTCTAGCTCTGTTTCTTGTGTGAATGTCTCGATTCTCGAACAGAAGATGTGGCGGAATACCTTAAATTGGCCGATGATTTCATATAAGGGCACCTCGTGAACTGCTCGATCACGAGCGATATCAACAGACCACTTTTTCAAATGGTTCTCTGCTTTGTCTGATACCTTTACAAGCGTCGCTGCAATGGTTTGAATAAACGCTGTGTTTTGTTCCTTCAGTTTCTTTTCTGTCTCCTCTGAAGCATGTTTAGAGTATAATGAACCTTCTTCTGTTCTTGTTTTCAACCATTCTTCGGTCATGACAGGCGCTTCTTTTAGAATAAATTCATATAATTGTTCAGATTTTTCATTTTTCATTTATTTCTTTCGCTCCTTTTTCACTTAAAACTAGTGACAAACCAAACTTTATGTATAAATGACCGCAGATGGTGAACAATATCATTACACGTTTGATATTGGGCTATAGCCAAGTGGTAAGGCAATGGACTTTGACTCCGTGATCGTTGGTTCGAACCCAGCTAGCCCAGTTCAGCACAAAAACGAAGACGGCTGAAGCATGTTTCAGCTGATCTTCGTTTTTTATTAGGAAACCGATTGATGAATCGCTTTCTTTTTTGATATTTTCATGAGTTCCCCGGGATTATAGCCAACCACTAATTTATTCCCATCAATGATGATCGGTCTCCGCAGCAACTTTGGTTTTTCAATGAGAAGCTCAAGTACCTCGTTTACTTTTAAATCATTAATATTTAAATTTAAGCTTTTAAAAGCTTGGCTTCGCGTGGCTAAAATTTCATCCATTCCCTCTGTCGTTAAGGAAAGAATCTTTTTTAATTCATCTAGAGTTGGCGTTTCTCTGAAAAGGTGACGCTCTTTAAAATCAATTTGATTCGCCTTTAGCCAATGTTTTGTTTTGCGGCAAGACGTGCAGCTCGGGTATGAATAAAAAGTAATGTCACTCATTAGTCTTCCTCCTTAGGTCGTTAACCTTTTCTCTTATGGAGTAAGTACCCTTATGTATTTAGGCATAAACACTTTTTCAAAAAATTTTTTTCATCTTACTAAATAAATGTTCACACGTTGTCAAAAATGTAAATGTTTACATAACAAGTGATGATCAGCTATAATATGAATCAAAGGGGTTTTTAAGGGGAGGGAAAGAAATGAATCGCATGTTCCGCGTGCTTGGCTTTTGGACGGGTATTTTTGCTGTCATGTTCTATTTAGGACATATGAAAGATGCATCCTTGCTGTTCTTCGGTCAAACCGTTCTTTTTGTATTTTTATCCTACTTGAATTTATCCGAAAGAATGTATATTTACATTTTCGGAGCGTACTTGACGATTTTCTTTGCCGGATTTACATATTATTCGATTTTCATCATGGTTCCCGGTACCGGACATTAATAGAAAAAAGCATCTCATTGAGAAGAGATGCTTTTTTCATACCTACATTTAAAGAGAAAAACCATGAATAAACGGATTTTGTTCCTGCTCCGTGAGCACAGTTGTTTCCCCGCCATGTCCACTTAAAACGAGAGTGGATTCTGGCAATGATAACAATTTGTCATGAATCGATTGAAGCAGCACTTCCTGGCTGCCGCCCACTAAATCTGTTCTCCCGATGCCGCCTTGGAATAAAGCGTCACCAGAAATGACAAATCCCTCCTCCGCCGAGTAGTAAGACATACTGCCTGGTGAATGCCCAGGTGTATGGAATATGTCTAATGTAAACGATCCGATTTGAAGAGTACCTTCTGACGTAATCAATTTTTCAGCTTCTTTGACAGTAATTCCATTTCCAATCAATCGAGCTGAGCCGTTTAACTCAGCATTCGTGAGCCACTCTTTTTCATGTTCGTGTACATATAGTGGCACTCCCCACTCTGCACGCACCTCATCTGCCGCACCAATATGATCAAAATGGGCATGTGTCAGTAAGACAGCGAGCGGTGTGAGCTGTTTTTCTTTCACATAGGAAATCAGCTTTTGCGCTTCACCACCTGGATCAAAAATTAAGCATTCTCCCTGCTCGTTTTTCCAAATATACGCATTTGCTTGTACATAGCCTAGTGGCATTCTTCTCCAATTCATTTTTCATCACCTACTTTATTCATTCTTTTTTATTATGAAGGCTATTCAATAAAAATTCAAACAATCGTCAACTGGAATCTACTCGACAAGCTTTATGAAAACGGTTAAAATGAAAAGAAAGGAAATCAAGGGGATTGATGACAAAGGGGGATTTTCATATGATGCTCGTCATTATTTTCGGTCTAGTCACGATTTTAGCCGCTCTCGGCATCTATCGCTCACTTAAAAAAGTGAACGTACTTGCCATCGCTTTTGCTGGCGCTACATTTTTGGTTTTTGGATGGTTTACTGTCATGACCATCATCTATAGCGGTTATCCAACTGCACATTAAAAGCCTGCATGTAGCAGGCTTTTTTTATTGATTCAAGTGCTTATTCACGCTTTCTAATTTGCTTGTAAGGGTTGTTGTTTGATCCCGTCTGTCATCAATGCGGATATTGGTTGCTACTCTGTGTAATCCCTTTTCAAAAGGTGCCTCATGAATGCGCTGAATGACCTCAAATAAAACGGATAATTCACCTTCAATTAACGTATTCATAGGTGTTAACTGATATTTGATTTTCCCTTCTTGTTGAAAGCCTTCCAAAATTCTTTGTACATCTGCTACATATGAACTCACGCTTGGTGTTTCAGTTCCTATTGGAATGATGGTGACATCTGCTATGGCCATGTTTCTTGCTCCTTTCAATTGAATCCTCATGTTTCCTCGTCCTCATTGTAACCTATCCTCATTTAAAAAAGCCATGATCACGTTGCGTTTAAGCCAGGTTTGTCTCGTTCTATCGTCAAATCCGTCCTCTCTACCTTCCCAATCTTTGTGAACAGAAGCAGGCAGATACCAGAAACAGCTTCAATGATCCTTCCTGCTGCAATAACGTACCCAGAACCAAATAGAGTGGCCATATAGCCGCCGATGAGGGCACCTAACGGAATCATTAAGTAGGAGATCATGTTGATAATCGCATATACCTGCGGCTGATCCTCTGCCTTCACTGACAATTGAATCATCGTATGTTCGGGAACATTGACTGCACTGATGGCTGCGCCTAAGGCAAAAGCTGATATAAACACAAGTGGTAATAATGCGTTCATTCCTGTGATGAAGAATGCGATTCCATCAACGATCCCTGCGCCTATAAACAGCAATCCATACCGATTCACTTTGATCTTTGTCAAAACAAACCCCATCAAAAATGCGCCTAGTGCTGTTGTGACTTTGATCAATGAATAAACCACCGGTCCACTATTTAATTCTTCTGTCAAATAAATAACAGACAATGCTTCCCAGGGCGCTGCAGCGAAGTTTGAGCAGACGCAAAAAATCGCTAATGGAAACAAAATATGATGGCTCCTAACAAGTGAAAATCCCCTCATTAATCTTTTGCCATATGATAGCCCTTTTTTGCCTTTATCAATGATGACTTCTGTTTGATATGTAATCATTAAAACCAATAAAGCTGATATGAGGTAAAGAGGAATGATCACAAGCATTGTATACCCTACCCCCACAAACGCGATCATGACACCACAAACCGTAACCGTCACAAGCCTTACCACATGACTTGCTGATTGGATGGTTGCATTCGCTTTTTGTATGACGTCCTCATGCACAAGCTTTGGAATAATTGATACCGACGCCGGTTCATAGGAGCCTCCTGTCGCCGAATGCAGCAGCATACCGCCAATGATGAGTGCTAATGGGGAAAAACCATGAAAGTAACTGATCACGATCACAAGGATAATCGCTCCTCGCGTTAAATCAGCAAAGCACATCCAGAATTTCAATTGATGCGGCCTCATCATTGGGGTAATAAATGGCCCGACGATCGCTTGAGGAACAAAGCTGACCGCAATAAAAAACGCTGTCCCTATTGCCCCTTTCCCGCCTAGCACTAAAAGCCACAAGATGGTGTTGAAAGATAAACTATCAGCAGTGATTTTGCACATTTTAGAAACAAATAAGTAAGTAAAATTTCTTTTCCACAGGCTTTGAGCACTCAATGATCGACATCTCCCTAAAACATATCCTTTTTTTTACATCTATTTCTTTCACAATAGCTTACAAGGAGGCCCTCGTCAATCACTTCAACGCTGTTTTTATTGACAATAAGAAATTGATTTATTTTCAAATGTTAAAAAACACCAGACAGGTGCTTTTTAACACTTACAAGCTTCCCATAATAGCCGCTTTGTTTTTTCATAAATGGAATCAAATTGATTCATGGAAAGAGGATTCTTCCCTAGACCAAGCTCCACTGTATAGCCCTCACTTTGAAATTGATAAATAAACCAATCACGATAGCCTGCATAGCTATCAAGGTATTGAATCGGTTTGTAGCCGCTCACCTGTTCGAATTGTTTGACCGTATCTTTGGATATCGCTGGTTCGTGGCCAAGAAAGCCCCAGTATATCTCTTCTCCTTGTGTATGAAGGGCGATCAGCCGGTCAAAGCGCTTGCGTAACGCAAGATTTGCCATCGCTTTCGCTTCTGGTTCTGTTAACGGCTGATCACCAGGAAAATCCCTATAAGACGGCACCTTCGGCTGATTACGGTAGTATTCGATTTCCCAATAAGCAGGAAATTGATTGTTTAAATCAACTCCTCGAATATTAGCTTTCCATTCTCTATAATCGGAAAACCCACCATTTAGCGATGTCAATTTTTCACTGCTTAGACCTAGTGATTCTGGGCCATTGCGAACCAAATCCACTCCATCTGGATTAACCATTGGCACGATGGATAGTGCGGTGGTTTGCAGTATATGAACCGCTTCATAATGTCTCGCTTGCACTGGATCAGACGCGGCTAAACAAAGGGATTTCAACCATTTTAATAAAACAGAGGTGGTGATCCATTCATTTGCATGAAAAGAGGCATTGAGATGAATAGAATGTAAATGCTGAGCTGGCTCTGTCCGAATTTCATAAATAGGCGTATCAAGCACTGAATGACCAATCACACTGATATGAAGAAAAGGAAATACGGCTTTCAAATGTCTTAACTCTTCTTCTAATTGAGCACTATCGTATTCAAATGTTCCGTTGATCCAATCATCTGATTGCTGCAGCCGGTAAGGTGAAATAAATCTCTGCAAATCACCTATGGAATGAAATGCATGGGTACCTTCTGGGAATCTATACCCCGGTAAAAGAAGATGCTCGGTACTTGTTTGATTGGATAAATGGAAAGCCGCTTTCCCTATTCCAAGCTGCTTTGCCACATCATCCAGCTTGGCTTCATCCAGCTGCCATTCAATTTTTCCAAACGACGTTGTCTTCATTTACATCCCTCCTCTCATACTATATGAGCCAGCATGCAAAAAAGAAAACCTCTGCTTCTAAAATAGCAGAGGTTTTCTCATATGTTAGGACGCCTTTTTCAGCTTACTCTCATCTTCTTTTTTGGAAGGTGAATGGTCCGGGCTGCTCCGGTCATAAAATCTAAGGAGATCCCCGTAGATAATTTGATCAGAGAATTGAAGCTCTTGCTTCGCCTTTTCTTCATAAGACTGACAAACGGTTTCATCGTCTCTTGGCTCGCCCGTTTCTTTATTGTAGCAAACACCGTCTGTGAAAATGCTGTCCTTCGTAATAAAGCTTCCATCACGGAGCACTGTAAAGTCATTTGTATCTTTCGATAATAGGTCATGACCAAATTGAATTTGCTTACTTGTATCAATTCCTAGAAGGTTGAGTACAGTTGGACGGATATCCACCTGACCACCCACCGTATCAATTTCTTTTGGATTCTTATCCGTTATCCCTGGTATGTGTACAACAAACGGTACTTTTTGAAGCTGCACTTCTTCAAATGGTGTAATCTCTTTATTTAAGAATTGTCCCATAGCTTCGTTATGGTTTTCTGAAATTCCGTAGTGATCCCCATATAAAACAAAAATGGAGTTGTCGTATAAACCTGCTTCCTTCATCTTTTCAAAGAAAATCTTAAGTGCCTCATCCTGATAACGCACGGTAGGGAAGAACTTGTTTAACGTTTTGCTCTTAGAATCATATTCATCAATAAGCTTATCTTCTTCGTCTAGATCAAATGGAAAGTGATTCGTTAATGTAATCAATCTCGTATAGAAAGGCTGCGGGATAGACTTCATCAATTCCGCTGACTGCTCGAAGAACGGACCATCTTTCAATCCCCAGCCAACTGAGTTCTCTTCATTCACATCAAATGAGTTAATATCAAAAAACTTATCGTAGCCAAAGCTATCGTAGATCAGGTCACGGTTCCAGAAGCTTTTGTTATTCGCATGAATAACAGAAGAGTGATAGCCCTCATCCTTTAACAGCTCAGGTATGGCTGTATACTCATTACTTGGATTTGTAAAGAACACGGCCCCTCTTCCAAGTGAGTAGAGAGAATTATCAACAATAAACTCTGAGTCAGAGGTTTTCCCTTGACCTGTTTGATGATAGAAATTGCTAAAGTTGTAACTTTTCTTGATTAATTTGTTCAAGAACGGGGTGATTTCTTTCCCATTCAATTTTTCGTTGACCACAAAGCTCTGAGTAGACTCAAGTGATACAAGAATGACATTTCGTCCTTTTGCTTGACCGAACGTTTTTTCGTTACGGTCGGTTTGATTCGCGCTTACATAGTTTTCAATTTCGGTTAAGTTATTGCTGTCAGCAAGAGCCCGTTGAGCGGACTGCTTCGATTGCAGAACCCCATCATAAATATGGAAGTTATATAAGCTAATATTTTTCACTAGCATCTCACGGTCGAATGAACGAGTTAACAGTTCTGGTCTTTCAGTTTCAGCCAAGCCAAGGTTAAAGAAGAATGTGGCTGCCACAAATAAGTAATATGCTGCTCGTTCCTTTCGTGAAATGGTGACATCCGTTCTAAAGGAAGGCTGTTTTTTATAGAGCCAAATTAAAATGATGATATCAACGAACATCAGCAAATCGACTGGTTCAATTAAAGAGGTAATACTTGACCCGAGATCACCCATATTGTTTGTTTGAAATAGGACGGGGATGGTTAGAAAATCACTATAGAATCGATAAAATACAATGTTGGCTAACAAAATGAATGTCAGGATAAAGCTCGTCACGATGATATATCGATTGCGATTTTTTTCTTTAAAGAATAAACCGATACCGAAGATAAACAAGAGAAAGCTAAGCGGATTAATAAACAGGATAAACTCCTGCATGAAATTTTCAATTTTGATATTAAAGCTAGATTTATAGATAACATAGGTTTTGACCCACATTAACAAAGTCGCAATCAGTAAAAATGACATCGCCTGTAATCTTTTCTTTCGCATTGTAACCTCCTTATGCTTGACACGCACTCAGGTTAGGGGCATACCCTAATTATTGGTGCTTCTTCAAAAACAACTAAAATATATCTTATCCTGTCTGTGCTGGAAAATCAATGTCTTTTTCCCCATGACAAACTTATGAATATGCTAAACATTCAATTTCATGCCCATATATCGCTTTTTTTAATAAAAATGACATCATTATGACTTTTTGTTCAGGACAGCCATTTATTTTTTGCCATCCATGCCCCGCCGATCACACCTGCATCGTTTCCAAGTGATGCAATGACAACCTCGACATCTTCAGCACAAGGCGGGAATGCATGATGTTTGACCACGTGCTCTACTTTACTGCGAAGAAGCTCTCCTGCTCTAGAAACACCACCGCCAATGACGATCTTTGTTGGGTTTAAAGCACTAGCAAGATTCGCTAGGACAAGTCCAAGGTGGGTCGTCACTTCTTCTACGACACGCATTCCAAGATTATCTCCGTTTTCTGCCGCCTGAAACACATCCTTTGCAGACAGCGAAGCGAGCGTCCCAAGTGAGGATGTATGCTGCTCGGTTTCTAATTTATCCTTTGCAAGTCGGACGATGCCGGTGGCAGACGCAATGGTTTCAATACAGCCTGTTCTTCCGCAGTTACACGGTGCTCCTTGAAATGGAACTGCACAAATATGGCCAATTTCTCCGCCAGCACCTGTTTCACCTTGAACAACCTCCCCATTTACGATAATGCCGCCGCCAACACCCGTTCCAAGTGTGACCATAAAGATGTTTTTTGCACCATCTCCTGCACCCTTCCACATTTCACCGAGTGCAGCAATGTTCGCATCATTTTCAATTACAGATGGAAGCCCCGTTTCGGCCTCTAAGTGATCTTTCAAAGGATAGTTTGTCCAGCCCAAATTCGTTGTTTTATAGACGATTCCGGATACTTTATCGACGGGTCCAGGTGCTCCCATTCCTATACCAATGAGAGCCGATTTTGGCATACTGATCTCAACCAGTTTATGATCAATTGATTTCGCAATATCGACTGTGATCGTCTGCCCAGATTTATCCGTAGGAATCTCCCACTTATGCTGAATCTCACCATATAGATTAATGAACGCAAGCTTAATTGTCGTACCGCCAAGATCAACCCCTACAAACCAATCCCCTGTCATATGCCCTCCACCTTCACATTGTTTTTCTATTTAATTTGGCCAATTCCATTTGAAGAATGGCCATTGCGTTTGACCATTCGTTTCGGTCTATGATTCCCGATGTATACATTTCCTTCAATTCATCTGCCATAAATTCTAACTCCACTTCACGATCTCCAAAATACACATAATTTCCAAATCTCATGAGCAGCTGCTGTACATCATATAACGTTTTCATTATTTCCACCATTTCTTTCAATCAACAGATAGGATAAGCGTATTCATAAATGCGCTTTCAGTCAAGTCATTCAACGTGTTTGAGTATTTTCGATATATTGTTTCAGCTTTAAAAATTGATCATTTTCAGGATCTTGTTTTAACGCTTTCTCAATTAGACTTTCTGCTTTTGCTGTTTCCCCTTTTTCTACGTACAACAATGATAAATGATACAGTTTATTCGGTTCATTTGGATCTTTTTCGAGCGACTTTTGCAAAAATTGTACCGCCTTGTCAAGGTGACCCAGCTGTGCTTCAGAGAGTGCATATATATGAAGTGCTTCAGCTGATGCATTCTTTTGGTACACATATTCCTCTAGACGTTTACTTGCTTCGCTATAGTTCTTATCATCAAATAAACTCGCTGCCTCACTTGTTGCCGCTGCTTCCTTTTGATCGTCGGAATGAAATCCTGTATACAATCCAAAACCACCAATAAGCAGAAGGAGAAGACTGGCAAGAAGCATTTTGACAGGCTGCAGCTGTTTAGGCAGGCGGACAGCTAAGGCTGCTAAAAAACCGCCAACAAGGCCGCCAAGGTGACCGGCATTATCAATACCTGATACGGTGAACCCTATTCCTAAGTTGATCAAGATGATCACAATAATATTTGTCCCCATCGTCCGAAAGAAAAGCTTGCGGTTAGAGATCGCTAAATATAACAGTGCGCCTAAACAGCCAAAGATCGCGCCTGATGCACCGGCTGCGATCGCCGTATTAAACAGAAAGCTCGCAATTGAGCCAAATATGCCGGACACCAAATAGATGAGCAAAAATCTTCCTGACCCATAAATTCTCTCAACAGCCGCACCAACGGACCAAAGAGCAAATGTATTGAAGAGTAAATGCGTCAAGCCAATGTGTAAAAACATCGGTGTAATCAGGCGCCACCATTCACCATCTAAGATCAGTACATTATTTTTAGCACCAAACGCAGTTAAAGTTGCCGTATTTGTACTTCCGCCAGACAGCTCAAGTAAAAGAAACATGACAACTTGAACAGCGATTAGCAAGTAGGTGAAAATCGGTCTGCCATTTTGAAAAACGGCCCGTTCTCGTTCCCGCTGCTTTTCCTGGTCGTCAAACGCCTGTAGCACGTTCATTTTAAGCTGCACGGCATCTTCAGCTGTATCTGTCTTCGCCTCTTCTACATCAACTGAAAGTGATGTATTCAGCCATTTTTGCAGCTCGTGCACATCGTTTTGAAGAGCTTCTTCATTGAATAAAACAGGTGTAATTGTCACCTTTTGTTTTTTATACGGCTGACCGTTTATATCTTTCCAAACATCTACTGGATCGTCAGCTGTAAATTGAAGCTGCAAGAGATGGAGAGATCGTTTACGCATGGCTTCTCTCAGCTGATTCATTCGAAACGTCTGCTCTTCAATATCTCGAACGATCTCCTGTCTAAAGTTCACATCTTTTCTATATAGACGGATGAGATCATACCCTGAGTTTCGTGGTGCTTCAAAAAATATTTCATCTTCTGGGTAAGGACTTTGAATCATCTCATATCCTTTTTGTCTTAGTTCATCAACAACTCGCCAAAATAGACTATCTATGACATTCATTTATTCGCGCTCCATTTTTTACATTATTATAACAAGAATCATTCTTATCCGCATTTCTGAACAAAAAAATCCCGGCTTTTGCGGGATTAGAATGCTTGGCAAATAAATTTCGTCCGAAAATATGGGATTTTCATCAGCCACTTAATAAAAAAGTGACGCACTTGATTTTGACCTAAGATCAAATTCATCAGCCGATAACGATTTTGCACGAGAACGAATGCAAACAGTGTGAACACAATGCTCCAAATCATTTTATTCATGATATTCCCTCCTATGTTCGTATCGTGGCTTAAATAGGATTTGTTTATACATGAACAGCCTTTTTTATCGGAAGTGATCACCTTTCCTATGGTAAAACGTCATCAACAAAAAATCCGCTCTTATGCGTAAGCAGCGGACTTTTACTCATGATATAACGGACCTTTCTCACTGACAATCATAGACACCGGTATGTCGTGCGTTTCAGCCGGAACATGCTCTATTTGCTGGACAGACAGACAAAGAGCAAGTGTTACGCCGTGATAGTCAGCTAAGAAACGGTCAAAATAACCGCCACCGTATCCAATACGGTAGCCTTGCTGATCGAAGCATACCCCAGGAACAATCACCAAATCGATCGCTTTTTTATGTACAGCTGCCGATGTTTCAGGGTCTGGTTCTGATAGCCCAAAGTACCTGGATGTCATCTTCGTTTGCGGTGTATATTCATAAAACGTCATCTCTTTCGTTTCCGGGAAACAGGTTGGTACGCACACTGTTTTACCTTCCTCCCACGCCTTATCAATCAGAGGTCTTGTAGGTACCTCTTTTCCTCTAGACATGGTCAGCGCAATCGTTTTCGCCTGTTTCCATGCGGTTAATTGAAACAGATGCTCATATAGTAAAGTCGTGTTTTGTTTAAATTCCTCAGAACTCATCTGCTCAAGCTTTGCTAATGTTTGACGCCGAAGCTCTTTTTTCACAAGGATCATCTCCCATCATAAAAAAACAGCAGGAAAATTCCCTGCTGCTTACTTTGTTTCACGATGTAAAGTTTGTTTTTTATCACGTGAGCAATACTTTTTGAATTCAACGCGATCTGGATTGTTTCGCTTATTCTTTTTAGTAATATAGTTACGCTCACCGCATTCAGTGCAAGCTAGAGTAATATTTACGCGCATATTTTTCCCTCCAAACTAAAATCAATTCACATTCAGACCTAACTATAATACCACTTCTATCTTAGGAATGCTAGAATGTTTTTCACCAATTTCATTTTTCGTGCATTCCACCCGCGTTCTTATCCGTATTGCACTGTCATTTCATGAAAAATCGCCCGCTCCCCTATAAAACCTCAGGCCTTTGTCGTACTGTATACATAAGAACCCCTCTTCTATCCACAGTCTTTTTTGATCTGTCAGCCTTCTTTTATTTTGACATCGAGCAAGGTTTTCATACTCGTTTTACATATAAAAAGAAAAATGATGAAAAAAAGGTGATTTTCTTCAGCAATTCCTTTTGAAACTAGCTTTTTTGTGGTATAAAAAAGAAGGGTCGAAAACTGTCTGAAACAATCATGAAAGCCTTTTTTGGCTTTCGGCATTAAAATATGAATAAAAGGTGATGAAACATGGAAATTGCAATTATCGGATTGCTTGTTGTCAGTATTGTACTGATCGCATTCTCATATTTTCAAAGAGAACCGATTAAAGAAGTCGAGCAGGAACTTGAAACACTTCAACTATCTGCAATGCAAGAAATCTATAAACTGAAAAAGAAAATGAAAGTCCTTGAAGAAGAATTGCTTGAAACAAACATCGTTGTCCGCAAGCATTCAGAAATTGATCCATCTATCGCAAGACAAATCATTTCAAAGCATCAAAATGGCATGTCTCCTGAGGCGATAGCACGCGCTGAGCATGTGTCTGTAGAAGATGTCAACATGATCATTAAAGACAACGAGAGGGTGCTTGTATGACGAAAAAAAGCATCCAAACGTTCGCAGCAGGTATGATTCTTGCAACTGGCGTTCTGGCCATCGTGTTTTTCCTCACAGGAAAAGATGAAGCAGCAGCTGATTCTACGACAAAAGAAACCCTCGCAGCGAAAGTGACAGACACTGACGTGAAAAATTATTTAGACTCTAAGAAAGAAGTATCCGTCAGCCGCGAAACGTATCAGCAGCTTCTTGATTATAAAGAAAAAGCGCTGAAAGCGAACGAAGACGGCGATTCTAAGAGCGATAAACAAACAACGGACAAGTCAAAAGGCAAATCGGTTAAATTCGTGATTAAAAACGGTATGAGCACAAGTGATGTTTCAGACATGCTTGAAAAAGACGGAATCATTAACTCGTCTAAAGATTTTAATGATTACGTGATTGACGCAGGCTACCATAAAGAAATTCGTGCCGGCAAATTCAATTTAAAAACAGGAATGACATTCAAACAAATCGTCAAAGCCTTAACAAAATAACATCTAAAATCCCCTGGCGGCGCTGACCTCCAGGGGATGTTTATTATCCAAATCGTCCAGATATATAATCATTCGTTCTTTGATCGTTTGGCTCTGAGAACATCACATTTGTATCATTGACCTCAACAAGCTCGCCCATCAAGAAAAAGGCAGTTCGATCAGATACCCTTGCCGCTTGCTGCATATTGTGCGTCACAATGGCAATCGTGTATTTCTCCTTCAATTTCATAATCAATTCTTCGATCTTTAATGTTGAAACAGGATCAAGCGCTGATGTGGGTTCATCCATTAATAGGATGTCTGGGCTTGTGGCAATCGCTCTTGCGATACAAAGACGCTGCTGCTGACCGCCGGAAAGACCTAATGCAGGCGCACTTAAACGATCTTTCACTTCATCCCAAAGTGCGACATCCCGAAGCGCTTTTTCAGCAATTTCTTTCAATTGCTGCTTGCTCTTCACTCCATGAATTCTTGGGCCATAAACGACATTATCAAAGATAGACTGAGGGAATGGATTTCCTTTTTGAAACACCATCCCGACGTTTTTACGCAGTTCTACTAAATCGACACGTCCTTTTAAGATGTTGTCGCCGTTATACATCATATCCCCTGTGATTTTCACACCTGGCACTGTTTTGACCATGAGATTCAAGGTTTTAATAAACGTTGACTTCCCGCAGCCTGATGGGCCGATAATCGCTGTGACTTCATGCTCTCTAATGGCTAAGTCAATATGTTTCAGTGCGTGGTGCTGACCATACCAAAGGTTCATATCATTCACACGAAACACTTCTTTTGCTGCTGCTTTAGTTGCTACTGCATTCATCAAAATCCACCCGCCTTATCCAAATCGACCATTGATATAGTCTTCTGTTTTTTGCTGCGCAGGACGTGTAAAGATACGTTCAGTCGCATCATATTCCACTAGATCACCGTTCAGGAAAAAGGCCGTACGATCAGATACACGTAACGCCTGCTGCATGTTGTGTGTGACAATGACAATTGAATAATCATGTTTTAATTCTGTTAACAGCTCTTCAATTTTTGCATTTGAGATCGGGTCTAGAGCGGAAGCAGGTTCATCTAATAGAAGCACGCTAGGCTTCATCGCAAGTGTACGTGCAATACAAAGGCGCTGCTGCTGACCGCCTGATAATGACAATGCAGAGCGGTGCAGACGGTCTTTGACCTCATCCCATAGCGCCGCCTTTGTTAAGCTTTCCTCTACCGCATCATCAAGCACTGATTTTCTTTTTTCACCCGCATACTTTAACGCATGGGTAATGTTGTTGTAGATCGATTTAGGAAATGGATTTGGTTTTTGGAATACCATGCCGATTTCTCTTCTTAAATTCACCACATTAATGCGGTCATCCAAAATATTTAACCCTTCGTACATGATCGCCCCTTCACTTCTCGCGCCTGGAATCAGGTCGTTCATTCGGTTAATGCTGCGTAAAAAGGTTGATTTCCCGCAGCCTGATGGGCCGATTAATGCGGTAATCGCGTTCTTCTCAATTTCGAATGAAATGTGATTAACCGCTCTTTTTTCACCATAATAAATGCTTAAATCCTGCACCTGTAAAATCTCTTCCGCTTGAAGTGGAGCCTTTTTTGCTGCAATCTCTTTTTTTTCTGCTAGCATTTGAACCATATCCCCTTCACACCTCTCTCACATTATTTTGACGTAAGCTTCTTATGAATAAATGAACCAAGCCATCTAGCTGCTAAGTTGAACAATAAGACCGAAAGCACAAGTACGGCTGATGCACCATTTGCAATGGCTTCTGCATCTGGTATGATCCCTTGTGTATTGACGTTCCATATATGAACGGCTAATGTTTCGGCCGGTCTGAAAATATTCAGCGGTGACGTATCAGAAAAAGGACTCCAGTTTGTAAAATCAAGACGCGGTGTTGAGAGACCTGCTGTGAAAAGAAGAGCAGCCGCCTCCCCGAAGACTCTTCCTGATGCTAAAATCGCACCGGTAATAATAGAAGGAATCGCACCTGGAATAAGGACTGTCTTCACCGTATGCCACTTCGTTACACCGAGCGCAAGTGATGCTTCCTTTTGATCCTTCGGTACAGAGCGCAGCGCGTCTTCTGTCACCCTGACCATCACTGGTAAGTTAAACACAGTGAGCGCAAGAGCTCCCCCAATGATCGTATAGCCCCAGCCTGTTAAATTCACAAACATGAGTAAACCAAACATGCCAATGACGATAGATGGAAGTGACGATAGCACTTCAATACATGTACGAATAAAATCTGTGACTTTGTTTTGAGGTGCATATTCCGCCATGTACACTCCGCCGCCGACGCCAAGGGGCACTGTGATCAGCATCGTAATAAATAGAATGTAAAACGAGTTAAACAGCTGATCCCGAATACCGCCGCCAGAGCCAATCGCACTTGAGCGAGTTGTCAAAAAGTCAAAATTTAATTCTTTTGCACCGTTGAAAATGATATAAGAAAACAAACCAACAAGAATCGCCGTAATAATGGCGGCACATAATCCAAAAACAAATGTGGCAAAACGATCGGTCATTTTGCTATTCATTAAATCTTCCTCCTAGACGACAAGTATCTGATAATGAGTATGAACATAAATGATACAACTAGAAGGACAAGTCCCATTGACCAAAGT
Source organism: Bacillus sp. SIMBA_154 (assembly GCF_046536015.1). Taxonomy (NCBI): domain Bacteria; kingdom Bacillati; phylum Bacillota; class Bacilli; order Caryophanales; family Bacillaceae; genus Bacillus; species Bacillus sp. SIMBA_154. Next base: position 82,410 of record NZ_JAWJBV010000001.1, on the reverse strand, counting down.
GTATTGTTTTCAACACTTCCATACGTTGTGTGACCCATGTTTAACGTAATAATGGTTGTTAATGTACCAGCTGTGTCCATAATGCTCTCTGGTAGATTACGCGTGTTTCCAATGACCATCTGAACGGCAAGGGCTTCTCCAAATGCTCTTGCCATTCCAAGCACGACCGCTGTCATTAATGTCGGAAGAGCTGCTGGTACAAGAACACGTCTGATCGTTTGCCATCTTGTTGCGCCTAATGCATACGATCCCTCACGTAAACTTTTTGGAAGTGAAGCCATTGCATCAGTTGCAATGGATGTAACGGTTGGGAGAATCATAATAGACAGGACAATCGTTCCTGCTAGCACGCTATGCCCTGAGCCGCTTGACTTGAAATGTCCGATAAACGGTACCAATACTGTAAGACCTATGAATCCGTAAACAACGGATGGAATCCCTACAAGCAATTCAATGACTGGCTGGAGAATTTTTCGTCCCCAAGCAGGTGCAATTTCTGTCATAAAGATTGCGCCTGCGATGCCTAGCGGCGCTGCAATGAGTGCCGATAGGAGTGTGACGGCGATTGATCCAAAGATAAATGGAAATGCGCCGTACTGCGGGTTTTCTGCTGTTGGGTTCCAATTGATACTGGTTAAGAACTCAATTGGGCTTACACCATTTACGATGAAAGATTGTAAACCCTTAATGCCAAGGAAGATCGTGATGGCGATGGATACAGCAATCATTAAGAATGCGCAAAATCTCACCAAAATACTTCCTCTTACTTCATCCATTTGCCTATTTTTCTTCGAGCTGATCAGTCGATCGCTCGCTTCTGTCTGTTCTATCTGCTTCATCTTTTTCTACACTCCTATGAATGTCATAAAAGGAAAAGTGAAAAGCTCCACTTTTCCTTCATCAGCAATTCAAGACCTATTACTTATCTGTTTGTTTGCCTGTTGCGTCTCTTTCTACTTTCATATTAGAAACTGAGATGTAGCCTTGGTCTTTGACGATTTCTTTTTGTACTTCGTCACTCATGAGGTAATCTAAAAATTGTTTTGCTAGACCATCCGGCTCACCTTTTGTATAAGAGTGCTCGTAAGCCCAAATTGTATATTTACCGCTTTCCACATTGCTTTCTTCTGGTTTCACACCATCAATGCTAAGCGGTGTAATTTTGTCATCTGTTAAATAAGAGAATGCTAGGTATCCAATCGCACCTGGTGTTTCTGCAATCAATTTTTTCACTGTGTTTGAAGAATCTTCTGTGATTCCTTCTGCAGGTGTTGCACCATCAAGCGCATATTTCACAAATGTTGCACGAGTTCCTGAAGAGTCAGGTCTGTTCACAAGAGTGATTTTTTGGTCTTTCCCGCCAAGCTCTTTCCAGTTTTTGATTTTACCAGTGAAGATTTTTTTCAATTCGTCCTTTGTGATGTCTTTGACACCAACTTCAGGGTTTACAGCTGCGGCCATTCCAACAACTGCTACTTTGTGGTCTTTTAAAGCTTTTGCGTCGATTCCGTCTTTCTCTTCTGCGAATACATCTGAGTTACCAATTTGTACAGATCCTTCTGACACTTGAGAAAGTCCTGTTCCTGAACCGCCGGCTTGTACTTGAATATCGGCTTTTGGATGTTTATCCATGAATTTTTCTGCTGCCGCAAGAACTAAAGGCTGCATCGCAGATGATCCTGAGATGGTAATGGAACCTGATGCCTCATCTTTGTTTGAAGCATTTCCTTTACTGTCTTTTGAATCTCCGCTTGAGCTGCTGTTTCCGCATGCTGTGACGAATGCTAACAATGCGATAGTAAGGAAAGTAAGCAGCCATAATTTGTTCTTTTTCATTTCAAGAATACCCCCTGAATAATTTGTCCTACGAGTAATACATTAAAGGTTCTTTATTAATTTCGTTTAAATGGAATGTTAAGGTTTTGTAAATGTCGAAGTTTTGTAGAGATATTGCGGAGTTTTTTGTGGTTTTTGTCAATTTATATCGAAAAGTTTGAAGAAAACATAAAAAAACGCCCACAAAAAGTGAGCGTTTTTACCTAGTAAAGGTCTAGTCATTTGTTTCTGCTTCATTTTCAATTTTATTTTTGTTTTTCGCTTGTGTATCATTGCTTTCCTGTTTTGATTTCAGTTCAAAGTATTTGTCTAATACTTGTTCACCAATATCATTCGTAATCGGATAGCGCTGGTTGTAGTCTTGATACACCCACGGTACAACGACGGAAATGGCCACTTCTGGATTATCAGCAGGCGCATACGCAACAAGTGTTGTGTTATATGTCGGTGTGCCGCGTTTGCTTTTAATTGGGCCGTCATAGAATGATTGAGCGGTCCCTGTTTTGCCAGCTGGATTGTACTTTTTGTTGCCAAAGTTTGAATAGGCTGTCCCTCTTGGATTTTGCATCACAAGCTTGAAGCCTTGCTGTACACGCTTGATCTCATCACTTGTCATATCAAGCTTATTCAATACATCCGGCTTAACGGATTCCGTCACGGCTCCAATTCCGCGCTGCGGATCGGGCTCTCTGACTTCTTTTACTAGCTGCGGACGTAAACGATAACCGCCGTTTGCGATCGTTGAGACGTACTGCGCCATTTGCAGCGGTGTAAACGTGTCATATTGTCCAATCGCATAGTCAAGTAAAAGACCAGATTGTGTAGACGTTCCTCGGTAGCCAGTTGCTTCGTTTGGCAGATCGATGCCCGTTTCAACCCCAAGACCAAATTTACTGAAATTGTAGCGGAACGTATCAAATGCTTTCGTATCAATTGGGAGCGGCTGATTCTTACGATATTCCCCTTTCCCAATGGCAATTGCTGTTTTGAACATATACACGTTAGAAGAACGCTCTAGTGCCGTTAAATCATTAATGAGTCCCATATTTTGATAGGATTTCTTTGGCGGTGACTGAGCGATATAGAGCGGTTCATCATACTGGGTGCTTCCAATATGAAGCGCGCCTGTTTTATATCCTGTCAGTACAGTTGCCCCTTTCACTGCTGATCCCATCGCATACGATGATGTCATGGTTCCTAGTGCGTAGTCATCGAATTTGTATTTTCCGTTTTTGTTTGTAATCTGTTTACCCGCAACCGAGAGAACCTCTCCATTTCTCGGGTCCATCATCACAACAAACGCACGGTCAAGAAGCTCTGTTCCACCTCTTTGCTTCGCACTTCTCAAGTTCTTTTCAATGATTTTTTCAACCGCTTTTTGCAGCTGAATATCAATTGTGAGCACAAGGTCTTTCCCGCTCTTTCCTTCTGTTAAGACTTTAGAGCTTGTGACATTGCCCTCTTTATCGGTTGTACTCTGTTCTTTTTCCTTTTGGCCCTGCAAAACATCTTCATATTGATATTCAAGATAGCTTTTTCCTACACGGTCATTTCGGCTGTAGCCGAGTGATAGATAATGTTCAAGGAGTGACTGCGGAAGACCTTCATCACTTGAGGACACACTGCCGAGCATACTGCGGAGCAGTCCTTTATAAGGATAGCTGCGCGACCAGTCTGTGGTGACATCAACGCCTGGCAGCTCGTCCAAATGCTCAGAGACGTAAGCAATTTCGCTTGGCTTCACATCTTCATTTTTAATGAATTGGGGCGTGAGTGCATAGCCTGCATCCATCTGCCTTTTAATCGCTAGCACTTGCAAATCTTTTTTCGTCAGTTGATTTAATTCCTTGTCTGTGATGCGTTTCAGTTGAAGCTCATATAGTTTATCATCAGAAACCTTATCGTCACCCTTTAATTCTGATTCCTTTTGAACAAGCTTTTTTGCTTCATTCGGATGTGTTAAGATCCAGAAATCTTTTTTGTCACGGTCTGTGATTTTTTTCGTACTCACATGAATCATATCCGCTAATTTTGTAGCCACTTTGAGCCGCTCTTCTTGTGAAGTCGTCGAGGTTCTCGTATATGTAATGGCATTTAGCGCTTTATTGCTGACAATCGTGTTATAGTTTCGATCATAAATTTTTCCGCGCGGAGCAGATGAGCTGACATTCACATCCTCTTGTTTTTCTGCCTGCTTTTTATAATCCTCTCCATTGACAATCTGCACAAACCCAAGTCTAACCACAACACCAGTAAAAATAATGAACGCAGCCAAAAATAATAAATTCAGCCGGATTGGAAGTGTTTTGCGCCCTTCCTTCGCGTCTTTTTTGTTTTTCTTGTTTCTCATCACATCACCTTTTCTATCAAGAAAGAAATGGCACCCCTTTTTGTGTATAAAAGGTGCCATCATCATTTTAGCGGTTTTTCTATGATTTATCTAGAAATTTGATGTTCCATTGGTAAGAAATTTTACCTTTCTCCCTTGATAAGGTTCGTGTGAGATACTGGCTTTTGACCGTCAGTCTCTTTCATATCCGCTGTTTTTTCTTTTAAATGAATATCTTTCACAAAATAATAAATGAGTGTGTGCCCCGCTCCAAGCACTACAAGTGAAGCAGGAATGCCGAGCTCATCACCTAGTAGGGTGACAGACAAAAGAAATAAGACTATGGAACAAATACGGCCGGCATTTAAAAATAGCTCTCTGACCACAATATATTCAATTCGGGCTTTTCTTGCATACCTAGCATGACCGATCACATCATATGTTAAGGATACATAAGGAACAAGAAGGAGCGGATACCCTATCGCTATGGCCACTGCATACATGAGCAGCGATACATAGGACAAGTGAAAAATAATCAGAAATAAGGCGCCGTATAAAATAAGCCCGCCAAGCATAATGGCTTTCTTCCGCCATTTTTTCTTAATCAAACGTGTAGCGAAGAAATAAGCAAAAAAGGCAACACCTGAATTTACTAAACCAAATGTCCCTAGAGCAAGCTCACTGTTTGTCGCAATAAACACAAAGACACTAATTAAAAAGACAAACACACCTTCACGAAGCCCTTGAAAAAAGTGAGCCGTTGTAATCTTACGCCAATTCTCGTCCGCATGGCGTTCTTTCCAAATTTGCTTGATCATAAATTTCCCTTTTGACTGCCTTCTCTTAAGGAAAAAACTCATCACAACCGCTAATGAAAACAAAATAAGCGATAAAGTAAAAATCACTGTATAGCCCGTATCATCTGTTAATTGAGAAATGACAATACCCGCGATCAGTGGACCGATCATGCCAGCTGTAGATGTGAGCACCCCTAGAAATCCATTAAAGAAATCTCTTGTCTCAGGCTCTGTGATTTCAAAAGTGAGCACGTTAAAAGCAAGCCAGTAGAAACCATAGCCGATCCCAAGGACACTTCCTAATAAAACAAGCCGCGCGGCCGCTTGTTCTCCTGCTATTAAAACAATTAAGTAAAAAGCGGCTAAGAAGATCACACCAAAACGAAGAACAAACGCCCGATCTATTTTTTTAGCGAGCCGACCAGCGAATAAAAAGGTAATGGGCTGAAGCACAACAATCGCCAGGTTATAAATCGCAAGATCTGTGAATTTCCCAGACTGTTTCCATAAATACACATTTACAAACGTATTCGAAAGCGCAATGGCAAGTGCGTATAATCCACCAATCGTGAGGAGGAGCAATAAATCTCTTGTGACATCCATGTCCCCGAACATTTTCTTTAATCTGCTCATACATTTCATTCTCCTTTTCTACACAATAGTCTGTCTCATCAAAAGGCAGATATGTAAAAAAAGGAGGGAAAATATAAAAAGACCCGCTTCTTTTCAGAGCAGGTCTTTTCGAATCAAATGATTTATTTAGCTTCGCTGTAAAGGCGAGCTACTTCATCCCAGTTCACAACATTCCAGAAAGCAGAAATGTAATCAGGACGACGGTTTTGGTAGTTTAGGTAGTAAGCATGCTCCCAAACGTCTAGTCCTAGAATTGGTGTTTTTCCTTCAGTTAAAGGAGAATCTTGGTTTGGCGTGCTTGTGATTTCAAGTTTGCCATTGTTCACAACAAGCCATGCCCAACCAGAACCAAAGCGTCCTGCAGCTGCTGCAGCGAAATCAGATTTGAATTTTTCAAACCCGCCTAATTCTTTTTCGATTGCATCTGCAAGTTCACCAGTTGGTGCGCCGCCACCGTTTGGTGAAAGAAGCGTCCAGAATAATGAGTGGTTAGCATGTCCTCCGCCGTTGTTACGTACAGCTGTACGAATGTTTTCAGGCACAGAGTTTAGGTTAGCCACTAGCTCATCGATTGATTGATCTTCAAGAGCTGATACACCTTCGATTGCTTTGTTTAAGTTTGTTACGTAAGTGTTATGGTGTTTTGTGTGGTGAATCGTCATTGTTTCCTTGTCGATATGTGGTTCTAATGCATCGTAAGCATATGGTAATTCTGGAAGTTTAAAAGCCATGGTAAAATTCCTCCTTAGAAATGTATGTACTGAAATGCTTCCTTAGTTAGTAAGTAAGCATTTCACCCTACTCAAAGAGTATCAAAAGAAACGGCTTGTTTCAACGTTATTGCTCATGATCTGAAACATTTCAGTGTTTATTGTGTATTTAGCCCTTTAGAAAAAGTTTTAAACACCATTTCTCGATTTAGCGAAGCACATAAAATAAAAAGATTCCAAGCATCAGTGCTTGAATCAATCCTTTGGCAAATACACCCGATACAAACCCAATTAATGAGCCTAACCCTACTTTCACACTTGTCTTCATATCTTTTTGATGAACGAGAAGCTCTGCAATGACACTTCCTATAAATGGACCAATGATAATGCCTGCAATGGGAATGACAAAAGGACCGATTAATAACCCAATGGTGCTTCCCCAAATGGCTGCCCGGCTGCCGCCAAAACGCTTCACTCCAATGAGGTTTGAGACATAATCTGCCGCAAATAATACGGCTGTAAACATGGCTTGAATGAGCCAAAACGTCAGCGTAAGCGGCTCGAAGGTGAAAAAGAAACCATATAGAATAAATCCAAGAACCATAAAAACAACACTAGGAATAATTGGATAGACAAGTCCAACAAACGCAATGATAAATGCACAGCCAATCAGAATCCAATACAGCACGTCCAAGTCACTGCCGCCTCCTTTTTATATGCTGTTTACATTATGCCTCATTCCTTCTATCTTAACCAGCTATGAAGGCCGTACTTGTACTTGATGGATAGACATTGATACAATGTGAGAAATAGAAAAGAATGTAGGAAGTGAATTGGTTGAACGTATTTAGTCTATTATTAAAAGGAATTTACTCACCAAAAGATGTTGCCAGAGCACGGTTTACAGGGATTGGAAAAGCGATTTTGTTCATTTTTATCCTTTCGATCATCGCAGCTGTTCCTCAGGGTTATCATATGAGTCAGGATATTTCGAATGCGATGTCAGGATTTCAGCATGTGATCAAAAAGGATTTACCCGACTTTTCAATCGAAAAAGGAACGCTTCAAGCTGATCAAAGTGCACCGATAGAGAAAGAAGAGAACGGCATCACGATCATCTTTGACCCTGCTGAAAAAATAAAAACAAGTGAGCTTGAAACAAAACAAACGGCTATTGCTTTATTAAAAGAAAAAGCAGTGATTGCCATTGATGGACAAATGACAGATATCCCATACCAGCTCCTTGGCGGGACGCTCACAAAAGATGAACTCGCTCGCGTCATAAACCAGAATCAAGCGATCATTATCCCAGTCATTTGTGTGCTGCTGTATCTATCAACTGCGGCTCTCATGTTCATCAGCGCGACATTCCTTGCAATGCTTGGTACATTTATTAAACGGATGCAGCAAAAAGAGCTTTCCTTCCAAATGCTGTGGAAGCTCTCAGCCTATTCACTCACGTTAACGACGGTCTTTTTCGCCATTATGAGTGCGTTAAACACCCCAGTTGCAAACTCATTTTTATTAAATTGGGTCATTAACTTCATCTTCTTATATCTTGTCGTCAAAGAGATACCCGCTAAAAATAAACCACTTGTCAAAAGTAAATGAGTAGTTACAACAAGGGTTTGTCTACACGCTGAAAGCTCCCCCGACTTGGAGGAGCTTTTTATGTATGTTCATGCTCTATGCCTCATCTGGATGGATGATCGCAAACAAATAGTGATCCTCCCACACGCCATTAATCTTTACTTTTTTACGATTGAGTCCCTCATTTTCAAAACCTGTCTTTTCAAGCACACGAATGGAACCAATGTTATCCGGCTTTACTCCAGCCTCAATACGATGGAGGTGCAGTTCATAAAAGGCATAATCAATGATCAAACGAATGGCCTCTGTCATATATCCCTTCCCGCCTTGATTTTGATCGAGAACATATCCAAGCATGGCCCCTTCAATAGGTCCTCTTTCGACAGAACTTAGTGAGATCGTTCCGACTAAGGCATCTGTTTCATTTAAGAAAATACCATGCATGTAAGCTTCATCTTGTGCACATCGTTGCATACTGCGCTGAATCCGTTCAATTTGACGAGATAACCCGAAAAAATCATCTTTGACCAAAGGTGTAAATTGCTGAAAATATGCGCGATTTTCGAGTTCAAGTGTTAATAGTGATTCTGCATCATTTTCTGTTAGCGTTCTCACATATATATGCTGACCTATTTTCTTCATAAACTCTCCCCCTTCTTTTATTTTATCATAATGGCCATATGAGAAAGCGCACCTATTCATCATGTGGCACTTCAGCTCAAACAAAATTCACAAACCCACACTAACTACCCCAGTGGTTTTCATTACAAGACTTACTAGAACTAACTAGAACCACCCTTTCCAGCTTTTCTCCTCTTTTTGGTTCTATCATTTCAGGACATGCATACACTGAAGTAAACTCTTAAAAGCGGTGAGTGAAATGCGGCGTATTATTTTTTTACTAATCAGTTTGTTTGTCCTCTTTATTATTTTTTTTGATTTAAAAAATGGCACCATCCCTGTTGAGGATGCTCCAGCTGTCCCTGCAAATGCCTTTCAACAAGCTGAGAAAAAAGCATATAAGAACGTCACTGTGAAACAAGGTGAAACCGTCGTCTCCATCGTCCATACAAGCAAGCCACTTGATGAAGTCATTGAAGATTTTGAAGAGCTGAATCAAGGCGTCAAAGCAAATGAAATTCGGGCAGGCAGCACATATAAGTTTCCGGTCTATAAGAGATAAAACGTTAATTCCTTGTCATTCATACAAAGAGACTGTTACAATATGAAATGTAAAACACGTCGTACATGGCAAATGATTGCGTGTACACTAAGGAGCGATTGACAAGTGAGTGAAGTCACACATCGTACTAAAACGCGTCCCGTCAAAGTGGGACCTTTAACTATAGGTGGAAATAATGAGGTTGTCATTCAAAGTATGGCAACAACCAAAACACATGATGTCGAAGCGACAGTAGCTGAAATTAAACGTTTAGAAGAAGCAGGCTGTCAAATCGTGCGTGTCGCATGCCCTGATGAGCGTGCAGCAAATGCGATTGCGGATATTAAAAAACAAATTAACATCCCGCTTGTTGTCGATATACATTTTGACTACAAGCTTGCACTGAAAGCCATTGAAGCAGGTGCAGACAAAATCCGCATCAACCCAGGAAACATCGGCAGACGAGAAAAAGTCGAAGCTGTTGTGAAAGCAGCAAAAGAAAAAGGCATTCCAATCCGTATTGGGGTAAACGCCGGTTCATTAGAGAAAAAAATTCTTGATAAATACGGCTACCCAACAGCAGATGGCATGGTCGAAAGTGCACTGCATCACATTAAAATTCTAGAAGACCTAGACTTTCATGACATTATCGTCAGTATGAAAGCATCTGATGTAAACCTTGCAATTGAGGCGTACGAAAAAGCGGCAAAAGCCTTTGATTATCCTCTTCACCTTGGGATTACAGAATCAGGTACGTTATTTGCAGGTACAGTCAAAAGTGCAGCTGGACTTGGCGCTATCTTGAATATGGGGATTGGTAACACACTCCGCATCTCATTAAGTGCTGACCCAGTTGAAGAAGTAAAAGTAGCACGTGAATTGTTGAAATCATTTGGTCTTGCATCAAATGCAGCAACACTGATCTCCTGCCCAACTTGTGGCCGAATTGAAATTGATCTCATTAGCATTGCAAATGAAGTCGAAGAATATATTTCTACAATTAAAGCACCGATTAAAGTGGCTGTTCTCGGCTGCGCTGTAAACGGTCCAGGTGAAGCACGTGAGGCTGACATCGGAATCGCAGGCGCTAGAGGCGAAGGCCTATTGTTCCGTAAAGGTGAAATTGTGCGTAAAGTACCAGAAGAAACAATGGTCGAAGAGCTGAAAAAAGAAATCGATAAAATCGCTGAAGAACACTATGCGAAAATGGAAGCTGAAAAAGAAAAACAAGCGAACGCATAGCAAAAACGCCTGACGTCACTGTCAGGCGTTTTTCTGTTCTTGTTAAAAGAACGGGGTGATAAATATGCCAAGGATGACGGAAACAATTCCGATCCCGATTGACCACGCGCCAAGCGCATGTGCTCCTTTTCTTCTTGCAATATAACCAACGACGATTGCCGCTACCCCTAATAGCACCGGCAAGACAAATAATGAGATAATCGCAATCGCGAGTGCTGTATAGCCTATCCCCTTACTGCCTGAATCGTCACCTACATGGTCACGTTCTCGTCTGTCTTCTCGATCTCTTGATGCCTGATATGGCTCTGCTATTTCAGCAGCTGTTTCCTCTAAATAGCCATCATCATTACTAAAGTGTGTGTCGATTTCACGATCATTTCTTCTGAAATCCTCGTCTCTTTCCATGATCAATTCCCCCTTGTGGTTAATAGAAAGGAGCTTTTTTAGTATGAGCAAAAATGTCTGTTTCATGTTTGCTAAAACTTGCTGGAATTGTGAATTGATTATGTTACACTTTAAGAGTATAAATATGAGGAGTGTGGGCATGTTACGTTTAGGAATTGATATTGATGGCACAGTGACGGCGCAGGACACCTTTGTTCCCTACTTAAATGAGTCGTTTCAATGTGCCATTACACTAGATGATATGACAGAATATGATTTGACGAAGCTTTTAAAGATTTCAAATGAAGAATTTTGGGGCTGGATGGATCAGCATGAGCCTCTTATTTATAAACAGGCGAAGCCTGCTGAGGGTGCAAAAGAGATCCTCGATCAAATGAAACATCACCACAAACTGATTTATATCACAGCAAGAAGGCAGCATCACACAGATGTCACCTACACGTGGTTTCAAGAAAATCACGTGCACTATGATGACATTGAGCTAGTTGGCGGTCATCACAAGCTGGAAGCTGTTCAAAAGCACAAGATTGATGTGTTTTTCGAGGATCATCATGGCAATGCCACAATGATTGCAAAAGAGGCTGACATTCCGGTCATTCTTTTTAACTCACCTTATAATCAAATGCCAATTGACGATAGAATCATTCGCGTCAATAACTGGAAAGAAGCGTCTCAATGGATTAAACAATACGAACAGCGTCTGCAAACTGCTTATTAATGTAGTGTATCAAGATGTCCTTCTTTCATTAAAAAATGGTACAGTGCCCCCTTCATGCCAGCCTGATTCAAATAGTAGCATGCTTCCAGCTTCACCTGAATGTTCTTCCAGGCATGCAGTGTATGTAAATGTTTCTCAATGCTTGGAATCAAATCCGGCCTTGCACTCACCCCGCCGCCAATGAGAATTTTCTCTGGATTGAGGACAGTTGCTACATTGTAAATACCAATGGCTATTCGTTTGTACCACTGATCCACCAGCTTCTCAATAGACGGATCATGCTTTGCCTTATCAAATATCGCTTGACCGTCTATTTGTTTACTTTGCGAAATTCCTTGCTTTTCTTTATAGCTTCGAATTAATCCAGCCGTTGAAGCACTGCTGTTGAGTGTCGTAAACTGGCCGCTTTCTGTCTCTGTCAGCATCATGCCAAATTCACCGCCGCGAAAGAAGGCCCCGCGAACAAGCTGACCGCCAGCAAAAATACCGCCGCCAACACCTGTACCAATCGTCATACAAATAAAGCTGTCACAATCTATCGCATGACCACTATATTTTTCTGCCAGGGCTGCGCAGTTCGCATCATTTTCCACTTCGACACGAAGAGATGTTTTTTCTTCTAAGAGCGTTTTTACATTTTGACCATTTAAGGCAATGATTGCTCCTGCAAATTCCGTAAAACCCGTTTGACTGTCCACAAACCCTGGAAGACTGATGGCGATTCCGCTGACATCTCGAGTCTTTTGATATTGCTTGACCACGTCCTCCATTGCCTCTAAAAACGGTTCAAGCTGCCAGCAATTCGTTTCATAGTCACCGCCAGTGATCAGCTCCCCATCCTCATCCATTAAACCATGTTTTGTTCTCGTTCCGCCTACATCGAACACGACATAATATGCCACTTTTGACCCCTCCCTATATTCCAAAAGACTCAAGATTGCTTGAGCGTATGACCTGCCTGATCTCATTCTAATGAAGCAGCTGACCTTTGTAAAACGTTTTCAAAAAGACAAAACAAAAAAGCCAGCTTCGCGGCTGGCTTTTTACGAGTGAACTTCCTTCGGTTCGCAGGAAGGACACGTACCGTATATTTCAAATTTATGTCCGCTAATGTGATAATTCTCTAGATCGGCTTCAAGCTTGTCCATAGGACACGCATCGATCTCCTTAGTTTTACCGCATGCAAGACAAATAAAGTGATGATGATGATGGGAAAATGAACATTTAAAACGGAATAGCTTCTCCCCTGACAATTCCGTTGTCTCTAATATCCCAAGGTCTTCATATAAGGACAGGTTTCGATAAATCGTATCGAAGCTAAGACCCGGGTAGTCTTCACTTAATGCCGTTAACACATTTTTAGCGGTCAAGTATTTGTCAGAATCAGAAAACAATTGAAGCATATCTTCACGTTTGCTTGTATATTTGTAGCCTTTTTCCTTTAATAAATCAAGCGCTTCTTGTACGTTCATGATGATTCCCCCTTCTGAATTTTCCAATACTAATACATCCGATTAAAATCAAAATGGACAGCATCACAATGGTTCCGCCCGGCGCTAAATCAAGATAATAGCTTAAGATCAATCCGGCCATGACAGACAATTCACCGAACAAGATCGAAAGGAAAATCGCCTGTTTAAACCCTTTGGCAATCCGAATACTTGCCGCAACAGGCAGCGTCATGAGCGCGGACACAAGCAGTGTACCTACGATACGCATCGATGCCGCAATGACGAGTGCAACGACTAAGATAAAAATAAAATGAATCCATTTTGCTGAAATACCAGAAGCCTTTGCATGCTCTTCATCAAAAGAAAGCAAAAACAATTCTTTATATAAAAGCACAACAACTAACACAACAACGAGTGAGATCCCAACAATAATCCAAAGATCCAGTCTCGAAACCGCACTGACACTTCCGAACAGATAACTAAACAAATCTGTATTAAAGCCATTCGCTAGTGAAATGAAAATGACAGAAATCCCAATACCACCTGATAAGATAATTGGAATCGCCAGTTCCTGATAATGCTTATATACAGAGCGCAGACGTTCAATAAACAATGAGCCGGCGACAGAAAAAGCCATCCCTAAGTACAGCGGGCTAACCCCTGTCAGCAGTCCAAACTTTTTATCAAGGAATAGACTCGCTGCAATCCCCGCAAGTGACACGTGACTGAGGGCATCTGCAATAAGTGAAAGCCTTCTCACGACAATAAATACACCAAGTAAGGGCGCAATAAAACCGATCAGCATTCCTGCAATAAATGCATTTTGTAAAAATTCATAATGAAAAAATGGAAATAGCATTATTCATGTCCCCCATGATGGTGATGGTCGTGATGAATCACTTGAATGTCATGTCCGTAAAATTGAGATAACGCCTGATCATCCATTGAATCAAACGTCTCCGCATCTCCATGGAAATGAAGGCTCTGATTTAAGCAAGCCACATGGGTGACTTTATCAGAGACGGTTCCAACGTCATGTGTGACGAGAATTAAAGACATTCCTTTTTCTTTGTTCAATGTTTCTAACAGCTGATAAAAGCCTTCTACTGTTCGTTGATCCACTCCAACAGTCGGTTCATCTAAAATGAGCAGCTTTGGCTGACTGACGAGCGCACGGGCAATAAATGCACGCTGCTGCTGACCGCCTGAAAGCTCTCCAATGTTTTGGTGCTTTAAATCTTGTATGCCAACTGAGCGAATGGCATCTTCAACTTGCCATTTATCCTGCTTACTCATTCGTTTGAATAAACCAATTTTCGCCGTCAATCCACTTGCGACGACCTCGTACACAGAAGCAGGGAAACCAGTATTAAAACTATTCGCCTTTTGTGAAACAAATCCAATTTGATCCCAGTCTCTAAATTTCGAAACAGGCGTGCCAAATAGCTTTAATTCACCTTGCTGCGGTTTAATGAGCCCAAGCAGGCATTTTAATAAGGTTGTTTTACCAGATCCATTCGGTCCAACGAGTGCCAGAAAATTCCCTTCCTCTACTGTTAAATGAATGTGATCAATGACATTTCGCTGTCCATACGAGTACGAAATGTCTTTCATTTCAATAATCGGCTTTGCCATGAATCTTTCCACCTTTAATCAATATAAAAAGAATGATTACGATTTATACAACAAAAAGAAAATGGCAAGAGCCATTTTCTTTTTCCATACATACGTCTCATTATATAAAAGAAAAATAAAAAAGTAAAATAAAAGCTAATGAATGGCTGTTTTAAACTTACCGCCTTTTGTTTCATGTGTATCCATAATTGTAATAAATGCTTGACCATCAATTTCAAACACAATGGATTTCAGCTTTGTAATTTCAAGCCTTGTGACAACGGCATAGATGACATCTTTCTCTTCATCTGTATAGCCGCCTTTTCCTCTAAGCTTTGTCGTTCCCCTACCAAGACGATGAAGAATTGCATCTGAAATTTCATCATAATAATCCGACACGATAATGACAGCTTTTGTTTCATCAAGTCCTTGAATGACAGCATCAATTGTTTTCATTGCCAAATAATATGTCATGACAGAATACATAGCCTGCTCTGGTCCGAAGACAAAGCCTGCCCAAATAAAAATGAACACATTGACGATCATGACAAACTCACCGACGGAGAAAGGAATTTTTTTCGTCAGAAGAATTCCTAAGATCTCTGTTCCGTCCATTGAGCCTCCATTCCGAATGACGAGTCCAACGCCAAATCCTAGTAACAGTCCTCCAAATACAGTGGCTAAGATCGGCTGATTTGTAAATGCCTCTACATGATGGAGTGAAGATTCAATCACGGCTAAGCTGACAATCCCAATCACAGTGGAAATGAGAAAGGTTTTCCCAATATGTTTGTATCCTGATATCATAAATGGAATATTCAAAATGACAACAATCGTCGCAAAATTAATAAATGGGTTATCTGTAAAGAGATAATCCAAAATAAGCGAAATGCCGATGATGCCTCCATCAATAATATTGTTTGGCACTAAAAATAATTCAATGCTGACTGCTGCACATGCAGCTCCTACTAGAATCAGAAAAATTCTCATAATAAAATGAGGCACTGATTCCTTTCTATGCTGTTTACTATTTGCCATACGTTCTCCCTTCTACACTTGTTAAATTTTCAATGAACATTTTATACTCTTTACTATTTTATCATTTCACAGAGTAAAATTAAATTTTTTGCACATTTTCCGTTTTCGACCATACATTGTTACAGAGGGGAGGAATGGAATTGATCTTAATTCAAAAAATTGTGCTGCAACGGCTTAACCAGATCACAGCAAATGATTTGTTAAGGTATGCGAAACAGTATGGGGTTAGCTTAACATCAACTCAGGCTGCTGAAGTCGCCAAACTCATAAATGGGAAGAACGTCAATATTTTTAATGATGCAGAGCGCAGTCGGCTTCTTAAGCAAGTGGAAGCGATTACTTCTAAACAAACAGCACAGACTGTCAATGATCTGTTTAACCAATTTACAAATTAGGCAAAAAAGGGCCGCATTTAGCGGCACCTCATCACATTGCATGCTTTTTTTACTGACCCGTAATTTTTTCTCGTAAGCCTTCATCAAACTGCTTTTCTTTCAGCATCTCAATTTCGAATTTGTAAGGTGGCTTTTTGTTCTTTTTATCTTCACCTACATAAGGCGTTTCTAGAATTTTCGGCACATCTTGAAGCTGCGGATGATGCACGATATAGTTCAATGCATCGAAGCCAATTTCACCAAAACCGATATTTTCATGTCGGTCTTTTCTTGCGCCTTGTACGTTTTTACTGTCATTAATATGAAGAACTTTGATTCGGTCAATACCGACGATTCGATCAAAATCTTCCAGCACACCGTCAAAGTCACTCACAATCGGGTAACCAGCATCGTGCGTGTGACACGTATCAAAGCAGACAGAAAGTGCTTCGTTATGTGTCACACCGTCGATAATTTGGGCAAGCTCTTCAAAGCTTCTTCCGCACTCTGAGCCCTTGCCTGCCATTGTTTCAAGTGCGATTTGGACCTCTTGCCCTTTCACAATGACTTCGTTTAAACCTTCGATGATTTTTTGAATTCCCGCTTCTGCCCCTGCTCCGACATGCGCACCTGGATGGAGAACAATTTGTTTTGCGCCAAGTGCTTCCGTACGCTCTATTTCTGAGCGAAGGAAGTCCACTCCAAGCTCGAATGTCGCTGGATTCACTGTGTTCCCAATATTGATAATATACGGTGCATGAACGACGATATCTGTCACGCCATGCTCTTTCATATGCGCTTTTCCAGCTTCAATATTAAGGTCTTCAATTTTTTTACGGCGTGTATTTTGTGGTGCACCTGTATAAATCATAAAAGTATTCGAACCATAAGAGGCAGCTTCTTGACTCGCTGCAAGAAGCATATGTTTTCCGCTCATGGATACATGTGATCCAATCTTCAACAATGTTTCCCCCTACTTTCCGTTACGCTTTGACTTTCTACGTTCCTGCTTTTTGATTTTATCCATCTCACGTGTCATTTTCTTTTTATATCCAGGTTTGACGGCTTTCGGTTTTTTCACAAGACGCTTCGCTTTTTCTTCAATTTCATTTGGTGCTTTTTTACGTCTTTGACGCTTTAGACGGTCATCCGCATCTCGCCATTCTCCATGAACAATGGTTTTGTTCTCAAACACAACACCCATTTTCTCAACCTGAACAAGTGCATCCTCATCAGCGAGATCATAAATGGTCATCGCAATTCCAGAGGAACCAGCTCGAGCTGTTCTTCCAACACGGTGAACATAGAAATCAAGATCAGATGGAAGTTCATAGTTGATCACGTGGCTGACGCCCTTAATATCAATTCCGCGGGCTGCAAGATCAGACGCCACAATATAGGTGAACTCCAAATCATCAATTTGTTTCATGACTTTTTTACGTTCGCGCGGCGTTAATCCGCCATGAAGCACACCAATTTTCATTCCTTTTTCTTGAAGGAATGAAGCAATTTCATCAACGGTTGATTTTGTATTGGCAAAGATGATTCCTAAATAAGGCTGTACATTTGTCACCATCTCATGCAGCAATTTTAATTTGTCACGTTGTTTAGACGGGACTAAAATATGCTGAATGTTTTCAGCAGTAATACGTCTTGGTTCAACATGGGCATACTTTGGATTGTCCATATATTTTTTAAGGAAAGGCTTTAGTTTTTCCGGAATGGTTGCTGAGAACACAAGCATTTGCAGCTTTTCTGGCATTTGTGCACCAATACGGTCCACATCTTCTAAAAATCCCATATCCAGCATTAAATCCGCTTCATCAATAACAAGAGAAGTCGCTTTGTATACATTCAGCGCTTGCTCATGAATAAGATCAGCAATACGTCCAGGAGTGCCGACAACCAAATGCGGCTGGTTCTTTAGCTTTTGAATGGATTTCTGCTTGTCCGTTCCGCCAATGTAAAGCTTTGCTTTAATTTCTTCTTCCGGAGAAGTATTCTTTAAGATCGTTTGGGCTTCTTTGAAAATTTGATTGGCTAATTCTCGTGTTGATGCAGTAATCACCACTTGTACTTGCTCTTTGCCTGGATCGATTGAATGAATAAGCGGCAATAAGTACGCATGGGTTTTTCCTGTTCCTGTTTGTGATTGACCAATGACGCTTTCTCCTTTTAAAACAGCAGGGATGATTCTTCTTTGAATATCAGTTGGCTCATAAAAGCCCAGTTCATGAATAGCATCTATAATAAAAGGCTTTAATTCATATGTCGTAAATTTCGTTTCTTTCATGTTTTCACTCCTTAAGGCAATGCCTTTTTGCTCATCTCCTCATTATAGCTGATTTTCAACAAAAAAACCATGTCCGCTTTTCTTACAGGAAACCAATTGATGCTTCTTTGCATAACCTATGAAGAGAAAGAGAATGCAGTAAGGGAGGTACAAGTATGTTAGGGCAAAGGCCTATGGGCGATTTTCAGCCGCATCGTCCCTCACGCCGGCACCTTGGAAATGGCGGACAGCCCGGGATTTTCCAAAGGAGACAGCAGGCTCCGATCGAACAGCCTTTTCAAGGGCAAGGGAATCAATTTCAACAAATGATGCCTCGCTCTCCGTCTGTACAGGGCGGCGGTTTACATGGGATGGGCGGTATTCCAGGGGGCGAGAGCCGTGCACTAGGCGGCGGAGCTGGAATTAAAGGCATGCTCGCTAAATTCCTTCCTGGAGCCGGGGGAGCAGGGGTCTCTGGAGGTGGTGCGGGATTACAAGGAATCCAGAGCTTCACAAATCCTGCGACTCTCTCAAGCATGTTAGGAAATGTTCAAAAAGTGCTCGGAATGGCGCAGCAATTCACACCAATGATTCAGCAATACGGCCCTTTAGTGAGAAATCTGCCTGCGATGATTAAGCTGTACAGCCAGCTTGGCAGTGCGGATGATGATGAAACGAATGTGAATGATGCAGACGCAGAACCAAAAGAACTCAGCGACGAAACAGAAATGACGAATGAACAAACAGCACCAGTTGATGAAATAAAAGAAGATGAAGAACCAGAGGACATTCTTGTCAAAAAAACAGCTGCACTCACATCACCTGCTCCTGAAGCAAAGCCGCAAAAAAGAGCTGGCAGTTCTGTTCCAAAACTATATGTCTAGTAATCTTTGAAAGGCGAAGTGGTTACCGCGTATAACAATCTTTGATATATGCGCTTACTTTGGCTATAATGGAAGGAAGAGAATGATAAAAAGCCGTTTTTTACGGCTTTTTATATTGTTCTTCTCTAGCAGCACTTCCCTACAGGAGGACGAATAAATGAATGTGATTAAAATATCGCCGCGTGGCTATTGCTATGGCGTTGTGGATGCAATGGTCATTGCTAAAAATGCCGCACTGGATAAAAACTTGCCACGCCCAATTTATATATTAGGTATGATTGTGCATAACAAACATGTAACAGATGCCTTTGAAGAAGATGGGATCTACACACTGGACGGACCAAATCGCTTGGACATTTTAAAGCAGGTTGAAAGCGGAACGGTGATTTTCACCGCCCACGGCGTTTCTCCCGAGGTTCGCCAAATCGCAGAAGAAAAAGGCCTTGTAGCCATTGACGCGACCTGTCCAGATGTAACGAAAACACATGAACTCATTTCAGAAAAAACTGCCGATGGGTATGACATTATTTATATTGGGAAAAAAGGTCACCCTGAGCCAGAAGGAGCTGTCGGAGTTGCACCAGACAAAGTGCACCTTGTTGAAACAGAAGCTGACATTGAGGCGCTGGATTTAACGTCAGATAAGCTGCTCATTACCAATCAGACGACGATGTCACAGTGGGATGTCTATGATTTGATGGAGCTCATTAAGGAGAAATATCCGCACGTTGAATACCATCAAGAAATTTGTCTTGCGACTCAAGTACGTCAGGAAGCTGTTTCACAGCAAGCTGGGCAAGCTGATCTCACCATTGTGGTCGGCGATCCGAAAAGTAATAACTCCAACCGTCTAGCACAAGTGTCAATGGAGATTGCAGGTACACAGGCTTACCGTATTGGTGACCTAAGTGAGCTCAAGCTGGAATGGCTGCAAGGCGTAAAAACCGTTGCCGTGACTGCTGGTGCTTCAACACCAACACCTATTACAAAAGAAGTCATTCGCTTCCTAGAAAACTATGAACCGGACAATGAATCGACTTGGAAGGTTGAACACGCTGTTCCTCTTTCTAAAATATTACCTCGCGTAAAAACGAAGAAATAAAAAAACGTCAGAGCTGCTGTGCTCTGACGTTTTTTTACATAAACTTAAATGGGTTTGTGTTTGATTCTGACACAAAGAGCTGTACATCATACTTTTGATCCGTACATAGCGATTGAAGCTTCGCTTTCACGCCCTCTTTCATGATCTTTTCTGCGTAATGACCTGGGTCCACTACGTTTAGTCCGAGCATCATTGCATCGTGGGCGACATGAAAATAAAGGTCTCCTGTCACATACACATCGGCACCCATTCTTTTCGCTTGATGGATGTATTTATTTCCGTCTCCGCCAAGCACAGCTACCTTTTTCACAACCGCTTCCTGATCTCCTACAAAACGAGCACCATTCACATCTAGCTTCACTTTTACAAATTGTGTAAATTCCCCAAGAGTCATAGGGTCTCTTAATTCTCCAATGCGGCCGAGACCTTTTTGAATAGGAGGAAGATCCGTCGTGTGTACACTGTAGGCCACTTCTTCATAAGGATGTGCTTTGATCATTTCACGAATCACTTGTTTTTCAATACTTGCTGGGAAAATGGTTTCGATCCGCACTTCTTTCACAAATTCCAGCTTACCCGACTCACCAATAAAAGGCTCAGCTTCTTCTGATGGCAGAAAGCTGCCTGTCCCTTCATTTGAAAAAGCACAATGGCTGTAGTTGCCAATATGACCAGCTCCCGCATTTCCTAAAGCCGTTCTGATGGCCTCTTCAAATTCCTCTGGAACATAAAGTGCAAGCTGCTTGATTTGATCTTCATATGTCGGAACTAACACACTTGTTTCCTTGAGCTCTAATGCCTCAGCAAGCAAGTCATTAACTCCTCCATCCGCTACGTCTAAATTTGTATGAGCCACATATACCGCAATATCATGTTTGATGCACTTTTCAATGATACGTCCAGCCGGCTGATCTGTCGCTACATTTTTTAATGGACGAAAAATCGGCGGGTGGTGGGCTATGATAAGATCTATATTCCGCTCAATCGCCTCATCTACCACATTGTCTAATACATCTAAGGTGATCATGACATTGGTGACTTGTTTATTTAATGTTCCAATCTGGAGCCCAATTTTATCACCCTCCACGGCATATGCTTTTGGTGAAAATTGTTCAAACAATTGGATGATTTCATGCCCGTTTACTGTTTTAGTCAACAGTCAAAACCTCCTTTAGAATCTTTATTTTCGCTTTCAGCTCTTTCTGGCGCTCTTTGTTTTCTTCTGTCGGAGCTGCCTCTTGAATTTGACCTTCTATTTTCTCCATATGCTGAAGCTCTTGCATCCACTTGCGCCGGAAGACGTCATTTTGCTCTTTCGCAAGAAACGGACCAACTAGCATGCCTGTTTCTACTGACATTCCTTCATAGGCTTTATCTTTGTCGCCTTTTTCGGCGATGATGATTTCGTATATTTTGCCATCCTCTTCTAAAATGACTTCACCCATCAATTCATACCCCTCTTGATAGAGCCATAAACGAATGTGGTGAGCATGGATATTTGGCTGAAGAATGAGCCGCTCGCGGCCTGTGAGCTTATGCTTGCCGTCATTTAAAATGCTTGCGATGAGTGCTCCGCCCATACCTGCAATCGTGACTGCATTCACTTCGCCCTTTTCAATGACTTCAAGGCCATTTCCTTTTCTGACCGAGATCTGTTCATCTAATTCAAGTCTATGTACTTGCTGCTTCGCAGATTGGAGCGGTCCATCTGTAATTTCACCAGCAATGGCTTTTACTGCTTTTTGATGTAATATCGCATAGCATGGCAAATAGGCATGATCTGAGCCGATATCAGCAAAGACAGCCTCATTTGGTAAAAAGTCTGCAACTCTTTTTAATCGTTTCGATAAATTCATTTCATTCATACATATCACTACTTTTCTTTAATGTTCATCCCTTGTCTATCTTATATAAATTATGGACTTTTTAAAAGTCGTTTTCAAATGAAAAAAGCTCTTCTTATCAAAAAGAGCTTTTTGCGTCACATTATTTAATTTTGGAAACCCATTCTGACATTTCATCTAGCTTTTCATTCGGAATCAGCCCGCCTGGCATCCCGTTTCCGCCTTCTTGAATTTTCTTCTTGATGTCTGCCACTTCAAGCTTGTCACCAACACCTTTTAATGCAGGACCTGCGCCGCCTTCATAGTTTTCCCCATGACAGCTCAGACAGTTTTGCTTATACAATTCTTCCGGCGTCGCATTTGCTGTCTCCTCTTGCTTTTGCTCTTCGCCACCAGAGGCAATTTTTTCTTCATCCTTCAGCCCCTTCATTGATAAGAAAAAAGTGAGTCCAATTCCTAAAATGGCAATCAATAAAAATGGTATAAGTGGATTCCGTTTCATTTCTTTCATCCTCCCCTTTGTGAAAAACCCCTTTGAGACTATGCAAACAATTCTAATTCTACTTTAATTTTACAAAAAGTAAACGAATTATGATACAAAACTTTGGTCAAGTTCACAGATTAGACAAAAATGAATCATGATGAGAAATGAAGCCTGCAGCACATTTTGATGTATTTTTTATACATCTTTTCTCTAAGAACGTTGCAAATTCATTTGTTATTCAGTAAAATATAATCAGATTGAAAAAAGCGTTTTCATTTTGATGAAGAAAGAACGGATCTCTTTCAAGATCCGTCCGGTTTCTATTCTAAGAAGTCTTTTAATCGTTTACTTCTGCTTGGGTGTCTTAATTTACGAAGAGCTTTCGCTTCAATTTGGCGGATACGCTCTCTTGTTACGCCAAACACCTTTCCAACCTCTTCTAACGTGCGTGTTCTTCCGTCATCTAGTCCGAAACGTAGTCTCAGCACATTTTCTTCACGGTCCGTTAGCGTGTCTAATACATCTTCAAGCTGCTCTTTCAACAATTCGTATGCAGCATGGTCAGATGGAGACGTCGCCTCTTGGTCTTCAATAAAATCACCAAGATGCGAGTCATCTTCTTCACCAATAGGTGTTTCTAAAGAGACAGGCTCTTGTGCAATTTTAAGAATTTCTCTTACCTTTTCTGGGGTTAAATCCATGTCTTCAGCAATTTCCTCTGGCGTTGGTTCTCTGCCTAGGTCTTGCAGAAGCTGTCTTTGAACACGGATCAATTTATTAATGGTTTCCACCATATGAACTGGAATACGGATTGTTCTCGCCTGATCGGCAATGGCACGCGTGATCGCCTGTCTAATCCACCAAGTCGCATATGTTGAGAATTTGTATCCTTTGCGGTAATCAAACTTCTCAACTGCCTTCATGAGCCCCATGTTTCCTTCTTGAATCAAGTCAAGGAAAAGCATACCACGACCGACGTAGCGTTTCGCAATACTGACAACGAGACGAAGGTTCGCTTCCGCTAATCTTCTTTTTGATTCCTCATCGCCTTCTTCGATCTTTTGAGCATACGTAATTTCTTCTTTAGCAGATAACAAATTGACGCGTCCGATTTCTTTTAAGTACATACGAACAGGATCATTAATTTTGACACCTGGTGGTACGCTTAAATCATTCAGGTCAAATTCCTCTTCTGCTTTAGCCAGCTGCTGAACATTTGGGTCTTCTGTCTCTTCATTTTCACTGATGAGCTCTACACCCTGTTCGCCTAAGTATTCATAGTATTCATCCATTTGGTCTGATTCAATTTCAAAGCTAGACATACGCTCTGCAATTTCTTCGTATGTTAAAACGCCCCGTTTTTTACCCGTTTCAGTGAGCTTATCTCTCACCTGTTCAAAGGTTAATTCAGTTTCGGTTTCGTGGGCTTGTTTATCAGCCATTATGGATCCCTCCTTCCAAAGCTTGCAACGAATTCTAAAGTAACTTGCGATTTGCATCCGCTCTGCTTTTCTCTCTCTATCAAACAGATGAGCAAATAGGAATAAAATAAATAATGATGAAGGCAAGATGCTTGCGGTCTTATGCTCCTCCCCTAAAGGATTCATTGCCAGCCGTAAGTCTTGTCATAAATATTAGACGTATTACTTCAGCGAACGGTTCAACTGAATAATTTCTTTTGCAAGTGTTGCCGCTTTGAAGAAATCTTTTTGCCTCTCCGCCTCTGCACGTTCTAGTTCTTTTTCCTTTATCATTGACAAATTCCGATGATTCAACACTTTTTTTACATAATCACTTAATTCAGCTTCACTTAGTTCGTCTCCAACTTGAATCATTAATATATCCGTCAGAAGCTGACTTATCACATCATCTTCCAACCGGTTCATCAGGTGCTGCGGCGTCGGTTCTTTGCCTTCTTCATACAATGCATAAATGTACGTTGCCAGCGCCCTGTGCGTATCTATATTAAATTCAATCCCTACTCTGTCAAGCACTTTGCGGATCACGTCATCGCTTTTTAACATATGAGCAAGCAGCATTCTCTCTGCATTTTCATATGCCGGCCGCAGACGCTTTCTTCTCACCTGTGTTGACAAATGTGCACGCCGTTTTTCAAGCCCACTTTCTTCCTGCGTGCTTTTGGCTTCTTGCCGCTGCTGCTTTTCAAACAGCTCCAGTTGTTCCTTTAATGAGTCAAGTGAGATCGAGAACTCTCCAGCAAGCTGTTTCATGTAAATCTCTTGTTCCAAGGAGCCGTTTAACCGGCTGATTTCTCGGAGAACTTGCTTCATATAAGCAAGACGGTCTCCTTCGTCTGATAAATTCTTTCCTCTTCGGAAAAAATTCATCTTAAATGTCATTAATGTCACACTTGCATCTATGATGTCATTCCTAAATTTCTCGCCGCCATATTTACGAATGTAATCATCTGGATCGAGTCCATCTGGTATCATGGCAACGCGAACTTTACATCCTCTTTTTCCAAGCAAATCTGACGCTTTCATGGTCGCTTCATATCCGGCCGTGTCAGAGTCATAACAGAGGATGATCTCTTCTACGTTCCGTCTGAGCAGTTTAACGTGCTCTTCTGTTAAAGACGTACCCATTGTTGCAACACTTTCGCCAACACCAGATGTGACAGCTGAGATGACGTCAGCAAATCCTTCGAAAAGGACCGCCCGTTCGCGTTTTCTAATATGCATACGCGCGTCATGAAAGTGATAGAGCAGCTTACTTTTATGAAAAAGTGGCGTTTCAGGACTATTCATATACTTAGGCTGCTGATTACCAAGTGATCTTCCGGAAAAAGCGACGACCGTCCCGTGATGATCATGAATTGGAAACATGACACGATCCCTAAAACGATCAAAAAAGCCTGTGCCGTTTTCTCGTTGAATCAAAAGACCAGCTTTCTCCATCATCATAGGATCAAACCCTCGTTTTTCTAAAAACTTGGTCATGAAATCCCAAGAGTCAAGAGCATACCCGATCTCAAACTTGGCAATTGTTTCATCCGTAAAGCCTCTGGACCGTAAATAATCGAGTGCGTTTTGACCTTCCTTTGTATTTACCAGCAAATGGTGGTAAAATTTCTTAAGAAGCTCATGTGCCTCAATCATTTTATGATTTGCTGTATCCTCTTGCTGAGAGGAACTGATCTGAGCATTCGCTACATGATCAGGCAAATCAATATGGTACTTATCAGCAACATGTGAAACGGCTTCAATAAATGAGTAGCCTTCCATTTGTCTGAGGAACGAAAACACATTACCTCCAGCACCACAGCCAAAACAATGGAAGATTTGCTTATCTGCTGAAACAGAGAATGAAGGAGTATTTTCACCATGGAATGGACAAAGACCGAAGTAATTTCGACCTTGTTTTCTAAGCTGTACGTATTCTCCAATCACTTCGACAATGTCTGCGTTTTTTTGGATCTGCTCCAAAAGTTCATCTGGTATACGTTTGCTCATCCTAATAACACTCCGTCGTACATTATTCGCCTTTTAATTCAAAAATCCTTCATGATTCGACAGGATTTTTTGTAGTTGCGTAATAAATCGCTTTTTATCCTCTTCCAAAAGCTTTTTGGGACCTTTTCCGTATATACCTTTTCTTCGCTGTTTGCTGGAAACATGCCTGCGTTCCAAATCAAAATCAATTGTTTCGTTTGTGTACATCCGTCCTCTTTCAGACAGAACAATGACATGTCTTGGAAGCAGTAAGGAGGCAAGACCAATATCTTGGGTGACGACAATATCATGTGCGGCAGCTGAGTTCGCAATGACTAAATCCGCTGCTTCCTTATGTGTATCTACAAACAGCCAATCTTCAAGTGGTAATCTTTTGGTTTGAAAATGCTCATATGAAGCAATGAAAGTCACAGGTACTTGAAACTGAGATGCGACAGAAAGGATTTCGTCTTTTACAGGACAAGCATCTGCATCGACATAAATCGTCCTCTCTCTTTTACGTTCATTCAGGTGACTAATTCTCCATCCCTCCACCTTATTCCTGCTTTAAAGAAGCAAAAAGACCATACTTTTCCCCCATAAAGCAATCAACAGTAAAACTCATTTTGTCGAAAAGTTATGTTCAGAATCACTTGACTTCTGCCAATATTAGTTTATTCGTTCTTGACTTAACTTAAACCTAAAATCAATCATTTTATCACAATTTTTTATTATAATACAAATGCAGCAAATATGCCATTATTTTTGTTTACCCGTTTCCCACCATAGGAAAAACCCAGGAGGAGCATCCTGAGTTTATTCGGAACCTCTTTTGGTCAGCATTTGATGAATGACATTCGCCGTTTCCTCAACTGCTTTATTCGATACATCGACAACTTGACAGTTAATTCGGTCAACCACTTTTTCAAAATACTCTAGTTCCTCTTTAATCCGCTCGATGTTCGCATAAATTGCTCGATCATTTAAACCTAGAGATTTTAAACGTTCTTTACGAATATGATTGAGTTTGTCTGGACTAATTTTCAGGCCAATGCATTTCTTTGGATCAACTGAGAATAACTCTTCTGGCGGATCTACTTCAGGAACAATCGGAACGTTCGCTACCTTCAGCCGCTTATGCGCCAAATATTGAGAAAGCGGTGTCTTGGACGTGCGTGATACACCAATGAGCACAATATCAGCTTTTAGAATGCCTCTTGGATCTCTGCCATCATCATACTTTACAGCGAACTCAATGGCTTCTACTTTTTTAAAATAGTCCTCATCTAATTGACGTACACGACCCGGCTCATGTTTCGCTTCATTTCCATATGCGGTCTCCATTTTATCAATAAGTGGACCAATGATGTCATAGTAAACGACTCCGTTTGCTTCTGCCTCTTCTATTAAAAATTGACGCATTTCTGGCACAACGAGAGTAAAGCAGACGATCCCGTTATCTGCTTTCGCCAGTGAAATGACTTCTTTAATCGTACCGATATCCTCAACATATGGGATTCTTCTAATATTTGAATGGTCTGATGAACCGCCATCAAATTGGCTAAGTGCCGCTTTGACCACGAGCTCTGCGGTTTCTCCTACTGAATCTGATACAACAAAAATTACGCGATTACTCATAACATCCCCTCGCAGTCTTCTGAATTAGATAATTTCATTCTCCGATAAGCTAACAAGTATTTTCGTCATGTTTGTTTTCGTAATTCTGCCGACAACTTCAAAGCCTTTATCCGTTTCTTTTATGACAGGAAGTGCGTCTATTTGCTTTTCAATCAAGTGCTTGGCCACATCCATAATGAAATCTTCCTTGCGGCAAACGGTGATGTTCGGCATTCTTGTCATAATAATATGGACAGGTATAGATGGAAGCTCTTGTTTTCCAATACTTGCTCGAAGGAGGTCTTTTCTTGATAACACGCCTGTTAAAATAGAGTGATCGTCCACAACGAATAATGTGCCCACATCCTCTAAAAACATCGTACAAATCGCATCATAAACCGAAACATTCTCATGTATCACCACTGGAATGGATTGGAAATCTTTCACTTGGAGTTTTTTCAGCTTATCTGCCAGAAGCTGCGTGCCTGTTTTTCCTGTAAAAAAGTAGCCGACCCTTGGCCTTGCTTCTAAAAATCCAGACATTGTTAAAATGGCTAAATCCGGTCTGAGGGTAGCCCTTGTTAAGTTCAGCCGATCGGCGATATGCTCTCCAGTGATCGGACCATTCTCTTTGACAATCTGTAAAATCTGCTCTTGCCGTTTATTTAACTCGATTGTACTCACCACCTTTAAATAGAGAGAGCGAATCTTTACTTTATGTATATCATTTTCATAACTCATCATATTATAGCGCATCTTTGTCCGAATGAAACAAAAATCCGCTCAAAAACCGTGAATTAAATGAGTAAAAAACGATTGCCCTTCTCAAAAGGCAACCGTTCTTAGGTATTTATTTTACAATTAAATTGTTCATATTCGCAAATGATTGAATGACTTTGGCTAGCTTGACCATCTGTGCCAAACGATTTTGCTTCAGTTTTTCATCATCCGCATGAACCATTGTGTGATCGAAATAATGAACAATCGGCGCTTTTAAGGTATTTAACGCCTCAAGTGCTAAGTTGTATTCTCCTGCTGCCACATGTCCCTTAACAGCTTTCTCTACTTGCTGATACGCCTCAAATAGCTTTTGCTCGTGCTCATTTTCAAACAGTGCAGGCTGAATCTCTACATCTTCCCCTTTTTTACTGATTGAAATGACGCGGCCAAGTGCCTCAGCCGTTTCTTTGAAGCTTTCTTGTTTCACGCTCTCTTCAAGAACAGCTGCTTTTTTCACGACCGCATAAGGCTCAATATTTTCAACATCAAGCACTGCATCGGCCACATCATGACGGATATGCTCTGCTTGGAGGACATATTTTAAACGCTGCGTCAAAAACTCAATCAGAGCAGCTTCATGTTCTGCCTCTACTTGAGCAAGTGCTAACAGCTCTTTAAATGAAATATTCCAATGACGGTCGAGCAGGATTTGAACGATACCGCTCGCTTGTCTTCTGAGTCCATAAGGATCTTGAGAACCCGTTGGAATCACATCAATTGAAAAGAACGAACAAATAGAATCTAGTTTATCCGCTACTGCGACAATCGCACCAATCAGAGTCGAAGGCGCCTTGTCACCGGCAAAACGCGGCATGTAGTGTTCGTTTATGCTCTTTGCGACTTCTTCGTGTTCGCCAAGTGCTTTTGCATATTTCTCACCCATGATTCCTTGTAATTCTGGGAATTCATAGACCATTTGAGTCACAAGGTCAAACTTAGAAATACTTGCTGCTCTTGCGACACGTTTTGTTGTTTCGTCATCTGTGCCGACATGCGCTGCTAGGCGGGTCGCAATATCTGTCACTCTCTTCAGCTTGTCACCAATTGTTCCAAGCTTCTCATGAAATACAACCTTATCAAGCTTTTTAATATTGTCTTCAATGACTAGTTTTTCGTCTTCTTTATAGAAGAATGCAGCATCTGATAAACGCGCACGAAGTACTTTTTCGTTTCCTCTTGCGACATTTTCCAGCGCCTCACTGTTTCCGTTTCTGACCGTAATAAAATGAGGCAGCAATTCTCCTTGCTCATTTTTCACAGGGAAATAGCGCTGATGCTCTTTCATTGTCGTGACCAATACTTCTTCCGGCAATGCAAGGAACTCTTCTTCAAAGGAACCAAACAACACTGTTGGGTATTCAACAAGATCGTTGACTTCCTCTAGAAGTTCAGGATCAACTGGAATGACCCAGCCTTTTTCTGAAGAAAGGGCATTTAGCTGCTCAGTAATCCATTGCTTTCTTTTACCTGCATCTGCAATGACAAATTGATCGTGTAATGTTTGCTCATAAGAAGCAGGTGAGTCAATGCTGGCTGTCGTACCGAGGAAGCGATGTCCTCTTGTCTCCCGTCCGCTTTTTACGCCTGCAATTTCAACGGGTACGACCTCTTGCCCGAATAAGCAAACAATCCATTTAATCGGACGGATATAGCGTAAATCTTCGTTTCCCCATCTCATGTTCTTTGGAAAGCTTAATGAAGCGGCAATCTCACCTAGCGCCGGGAGAAGGTCTTTGACTTGCTTTCCTTCTTGGAACTTTTGGACATGGACATAATCCACACCTTTGATCTCTTTGAAATAGAGATCCTCTGTTGAAGCGCCTTGTCCGCGGGCAAAGCCCTCAGCCGCTTTTGTCCAATTGCCTTCAGCGTCTTGAGCAATCTTTTTAGCTGGGCCTTTTGCTTCTTCTTTGATGTCTTCTTGTTTTTCTGCGACACCTTTGACGAGCACAGCAAGGCGTCTTGGTGAATTGAATAAAACAACATCTTCGAATGAAATATTTTGCGTTTCAAACCAAGCTTTTACTTTCTCACCTAGCTGCTTTGTGCTCTCTGGCATAAAACGAGCCGGCATCTCTTCTAAGCCGATTTCGAGTAATACATCTTGTTTATTCATGAGAAGCCGCCTCCTCTTTTAACATAGGAAATCCAAGTTTTTCTCGTTCTTCGTAATACGTTTTAGCCACTTTTCGCGCTAACTGACGTACTCTTCCAATATAGCCGGTTCGCTCAGTGACAGATATAGCGCCCTTTGCGTCGAGCAAGTTAAACGTATGAGAACATTTGAGTACATAATCGTATGCCGGGTGAACAAGTCCTTTGTCCATTTGGCTATGTGCTTCTTTCTCATAGGTTGTAAATAAATCGAACAGCATGTCAGTATTAGATGTTTCAAATGTATAAACAGAGTGCTCATATTCAGCCATTAAGAATAAATCTCTTACAGTAAATCCGTCTGTCCATTCAAGGTCAAAGACATTTTCTTTGTCTTGGATGTAAGAGGCAAGACGTTCAATACCGTATGTGATTTCAACAGAAACTGGCTTACATTCTAAGCCGCCGACTTGCTGAAAATACGTAAATTGCGTAATTTCCATGCCATCAAGCCAGACTTCCCAGCCGAGCCCTGCACAGCCAAGAGATGGATTTTCCCAGTTGTCTTCAACAAAACGAATATCATGTTTCAACGGGTCAATGCCAAGCGCCTTCAATGATTCAAGATACAGTTCTTGAATATTGTCAGGTGATGGCTTAATGATCACTTGAAATTGATGATGCTGATACAATCTATTTGGATTTTCTCCATATCTGCCATCAGCCGGGCGTCTAGAAGGCTCTACATACGCTACCTTCCACGGCTCTGGTCCGATGCTTCGCAGGAACGTGTATGGACTCATCGTTCCAGCACCTTTTTCTGTGTCATACGCTTGCATTAATACGCAGCCTTCATTTGACCAATGCTTTTGCAGCGTCAAAATCATGTCTTGAATATTCAATGATCGCACCTCCGTCTTTTCTACACCATCCGCTATGTATGGCGGGTGGGGACTAGAACCTCATAAGAGAACACAAAAACTCCCGTCTCTATGCTCACAAGGTTCCTTGCAAACATAGGGACGAGAGTTTTTCCCGCGGTTCCACCCTATTTGCTGGTGTCGTAGCACCCAGCCGCTTTGTTTTACGTTGCTCAAGAATGCCTTTCGTTACGCCTCCATCCTTAGCTTACACCGTCCTAAGGTCGCTTTTATGGATTATACGTAAGTACTTCTTTCTGTCAATGCAACATATTTTATCTTAGACAATCTTACAAAAAGTCATGGAAGATGTCAACTTTTGTTTTCTTCACCCATTAGCTTTTTCATGGATTCCATCTGATTCATGAATTTTTTTGATTTTAAATAAAGGCCTGAATACTCGTCATAGTAGTGATCCAGCACTTGACGAATTTCTTGTTTAGTCTGCGGTTTCACGTCAACTTGACCAAGCCTTGATAAATCAAAATAATGAAACAAACGAAGCAGTCTTGCAGCTGCTGGGGATAAGGGCAGTTTATATGGATCTTTAGAAAAGCAATTTTGGCAAATAAATCCGTTATCTCTAATCGAGAAATGGAACTGCCCTTCTTTTTGACCGCAGTGTACACATTGATCCAGTTCAGGCTTCATCCCCATCACTGATAACATTTTAACCTCTACAATAAATAAAATAATATCAGCATCTGTGCCTTCATTGAGATGACGTAAAGATTGAAGAAGGAGCTCAAACAAATAAGGGTTTGGCTTCTTTTCCTCCGTTCCTTTATCGAGTAATTCTGTCATATATGCGGCATATGCAGTCAGAAATAAATCTTCCCGGATGGCCCGCATGCTTTCGATCATTTCACCTTGCTGGAGCGTTCCAAGTCCTGTTGATGATTGGATAAGGAAGGTTCCGTATAAAAACGGCTGGCTTATGGCTGACAGGCGGCTGTTTGATTTTTTAGCACCTCTTGCCATCACACCAATTTTCCCATGCTCTCTAGTGAGCAGCGTGACAATTTTGTTTGTTTCGCCATAATCTGTTGTTCTAAGAACGATTCCTTCACTTTTAATGAGCATTTGTCTACACTCCGAGCGTTGGAGGGGGTCAAGAATTATAAGATTGGAAAATCAAATCGTGCTATCTCTTCTTCAAGTACATCGGGTCTTTCCAGGTTCTCCTTTTCTAACTCTTTGAAAAGCAGATACGTGTCAACGCTTCCTGTTTGTGAAAATACGTTCCATGTAAAATTCAACATAAAAACCCCACCTTTCTTTATTAGAAGCAGCAACGCTACATCCAACATATTAACTTTATCTTGACCAGGCTACCTCCATTTCATGATAAACAATTTTTACTAATCGAACCGCACCATTGTCAGATTTTATGACAAATGCAGCGATTTTTAATATTCGTCTTCTCTAAATCCGAAGTCACGCAAGTGAGTGGATTTATTACGCCAGTCCTTCTGAACTTTTACCCAAAGCTCCAGGTATACTTTTGAGCCTAGAAGTGCTTCAATATCTCTGCGCGCTTTTTGTCCCACTTCTTTTAATAAGCTGCCTCGTTTACCAATAACGATCCCTTTTTGTGAATCACGTTCTACGACAATGGTCGCCGCCACATGGATCTTGCCATTTTCATCTGGCTTAATTGATTCGATCGCAACCGCAATACTGTGAGGAATCTCTTCTCTCGTTAAATGCAGCACTTTTTCACGAATTAATTCAGAAATAATAAACCGCTCTGGATGATCTGTTACTTGATCTGCTGGATAAAATTGAGGGCCCTCTGGAAGATAACCTTCAATTTGCTGAAGAAGCGTATCAATGTTGTTGCCCTCAAGAGCTGAAATTGGCACAATTTCCTTAAACGGATAACGTGTGCGGTATTCATCAATTAAAAGGAACAGTTCATCTGGGTGAATTTGATCAATTTTATTGACGACAAGAAAAACCGGTGTAGATGTTTGCTTTAGTCGTTCAATGATGAATTCATCACCTTTGCCATAACCTTCCTTTGCGTTGATCATAAACAAGATCAGGTCGACTTCCTTCAGTGTATTTTGAGCCACCCTCATCATAAAATCACCTAGCTTATGCTTAGGTTTATGAATGCCTGGTGTATCGATAAAAATCGTTTGTGACGTGTTGGTTGTCAAGACACCTTGAACTTTGTTTCGCGTCGTTTGGGGCTTATCACTCATAATGGCAATTTTTTGTCCAATGACACGATTAAGAAAGGTTGATTTCCCTACATTTGGTCTTCCAATAATTGATACAAATCCTGATTTGAAGCTTTCGTTAGTCATTTAAATCCTCCGGTGAAAATGCGCCTGGCAATAGTTCGTTTACTGTTGTTTCGTATATATGTCCTTTTAAGTTTGTTAGGATCACTGGCATATCAGGTGCACATAGCTCTGAAATGACCTGTCTGCATACGCCGCACGGTGAAACAGGTCGATCTGTATCAGCCACTACTGCAAGCATTTGAAAAGATGTGATGCCTTCTGAATAAGCTTTAAAAAGTGCTGTTCTTTCCGCACAATTACACATGCCATATGCTGCATTTTCAATGTTGCAGCCGCCATACACTTTTCCATCATTCGACAATAATGCTGCACCGACTTTGAATTTTGAATAGGGTACATATGCAAAATCTCTTGCTTTGATTGCTTCTGAAATCAACTCTTGTTTGTTCATTCCTAGTTCCCACTTTCAGAAGAAATGGACCCACTGTCACATTTATATTTTACATAATTCACGTGACATTTTCACGCCCATTTCTAAAAATGTTAATAAATAGTAATATTGTTCTATTGCATGATCTTCGGCAGGAAGATCATCAACCCAATCATAACCGAAATCGCGGCGTAAACGCAAACAGCGCCTGCTGCAGCGTCCTTTGCTCTTTCTGCAAGCGGGTGCTTTTCTTCTGTCATAAGATCCACTGTATGTTCAATGGCTGTGTTGACAAGTTCAAGTGCAAAGATTCCCCCACATAAAAGAAGCACGATCATCCATTCGACCGGTTCAATGTGAAACCAAAAGCCGCAGATCACCACGATGATGGCTGCGACTGTATGAAATCGAAAATTCCGTTCATTCAAGAAAGTTCGCCAGATTCCTCTAAATGCATAATAAAAACTCCGAAAAAAACGGGCAAGCGGGCTGCGTTTCTTACGATGATCTCGAAAGGCCATAATCATCCAGAATTTTTGTCTGTTTGGCGAACATTTCTTTCTCATCTTCCTCTGTCATATGATCATAACCAAGTAAATGAAGGAAACCATGAATCGTTAAGAAACCAAGCTCTCTCATAAAGGAATGTCCATATTCTTCTGCCTGCTCTTTCGTTCGATCAACACTAATGATAATGTCACCGAGTACCGGCGGGATGTCGCCCGCGCCAATGATCTCAATCTCACCTTCTCCTTCTTCCTCAAGTGCAAAGGAGATCACATCTGTTGGTGCGTCCTTTCCCCTGTATTCTTTGTTGATTTGATGAATTTCTTCATTCGAGACGATCGACACTGATACTTCCGCTTGATCTTTTACCTCAAGGGCATCCGCAGCAAATTGAAGAAGCTTTTCCATTTCTTCAAGATGCTCTTTTGATACTTGTCCTGTTTCATCTATTAAATCGATTAACAATGTCATTTACTTCACCTTCTGTTTCGGGGCATCTGGATATTCAATCCGAGAATGGAAAATCCCCTTTAATGTTGTACAAATCGTTTGGCTAATAATATTTAATTCTTTAAATGTCAGATCACATTCACTAAATTGCCCGTCCTGCATTTTATCTGAAATAATGCCTTTGACAAGTTTTTCAATCCGCTCTGGATTTGGATTATGCATTGACCGAACCGCAGCTTCAACGCTGTCAGCCACAGAAATGATCGCCGCTTCTTTTGATTGCGGTTTTGGACCAGGATAACGAAATTCTTCTTCTGTCACCTGATCATCACGTTCTTTTGCTTTGTAGTAGAAGAACTTTAAAAGAGATTTCCCGTGGTGCTGTTCTGCAATATCGACAAGCTCTTCAGGAAACTTCTTTTCTCTCAGCATATCAGCACCATCTGTCGTATGGGCAATAATAATATTTTTACTCAGCTGTGGGGAAAGCTTGTCATGCGGATTATCAATGTTCATTTGGTTTTCAATAAAGTATTGCGGTCTTTTCGTTTTCCCAATGTCATGATAATAAGCGCCGACCCTCGCTAAAAGCCCGTTTGCGCCGACTGCTTCACAAGCAGCATCCGCTAAATTCGCCACCATGACACTATGATGATATGTACCTGGTGTCTCTGTTAAAATCTTTTTGAGCAGCGGATGATTTGGATTCGATAATTCAATCAGCTTCATTGTCGAAAGAATGCCAAACATGCTTTCAAAGACAGGCATTAACCCAATAACCAAAATAGCTGATGCAAAACCTGACACAATCGCCATCATGAGGTTCACACCGATTTCAAGTCCTGACGGAGAGGAGTTTTGGATCAGCGTGATTGATAAAACCACAAGAACATTCGTCAAAGCCACCAAAAGCCCTGCCTGCAAAATTTTCGATCTCGCGTTATGTTTTCTCAAAAACAAAATGCCCGCCATCCCGCTAATGAGATAATAAGCACAGATAACATAGTTAAAGACGCCGGTTACTCCTTGATTAAACATCATACTTCCGCAAAGGGCAAATACAAGGCCAGAGAAGATCGCTAACCGCTCATTGATCAGCAGCTTGATCAGCATCGTCCCAAGCGCAACTGGCACGACATAGCCTATCGTCGTGTATTTCGTTTCCTGGAAGAGACTGAATACTTCCATGATGATTAAAATAATGGTGAAAATAAGCGAGTAAAGCAGTAACGATTTATTCTTATGGACAAGCGATTTTTTCCTCGTTTCTAATGTGTGAATAATCGCCGCTAAGAAAAGGCCGATCAATATCATAAGACCGCTTACAGGCTTAAACAAATTTGAGCTGTTTAACAGGCCGGTCAGTTCTAATTTGCGATAAACTTCACGGTCGATGAGTTCCCCTTCCTCCACTAAAATTTGCCCTTGCTTGATTTGAACCGGCTGAATATTATCAGCTGCTTCTTGCCTTTTCTTCTCTGTTGCCACTGGGTCAAATACATAGTTTGGAATAATCGCAAATTCACCGATTTCTTTCGCTGCATTTAAATATTTTGAAGGAATAGAATTGTTTTCAAGCTCTGTTTTCACTTGTTTTTTCTCATCTTGTAACTTAGCTGCTGTGATTTCTTTACTCATCAGTGAATTCACCACTGTGATGATGGAATCCTTAGTAAAAGAGAGATTTTCGTCACTTGCTTGGAGCAGTGCTTTGATGGATTGATCCGAAACAGCTTCCTGCATATCTGTTGTGAGTTTTTCTTTTACACGCTTGACCATTTCTTGATCTGTTGGCGGGTTCTCTTTTTCATCAGCGGCTTTCTTCTCTTCTTTAATGGCTTCAAAGAGGGATGAGATGAGGTCAACACGATTGTCAGAATATGCTTTTTTGAGCGTATACTGATCTTCTACTTGATCCGTTGCTTCTTGCTTCTTTTCTTCTGTCGCTTCTTGATCATCGACGGTTGACGGAGAATAGATGGTCTGTTCGCTCACTGAAAACAAATCTAAGTCGAGCGATTCAGGCTTTACATGGAAGAAGAGCACCACGAACAGAATGGCTGCTAAACCAGCGTATAGCAAAACGTTTAAATAACGTGAGCGCTCCATTTTCTGAGGTTCTTTTTTAGACAGCAGTCTTTTGCGCTTACTGCCTTTCTGATTCTTTCTCAAGGAAAGTACCTCCTTTTTTACTTTAAACCACGATCGAAACAAAATGACCCGATGAAGACGATCGGGTCACTCAGTTCATTTTTGCTTTTCGTATGCGCCAATGATCTTCGCCACAAGCGGGTGTCTGACCACATCTGTCTGGTCTAATTCAATGAATGAGATGCCCTTGATCTCTGCAAGCATGTCCTTTGCAGCCGCAAGGCCTGACTGCATGCCCTTTGGCAGATCAATTTGTGTAATATCTCCTGTAATGACCATTTTAGAGCCAAACCCTAGTCTCGTCAAAAACATTTTCATTTGGGCTGGCGTTGTATTCTGCGCTTCATCTAAAATCACAAATGCATCATCGAGCGTCCGCCCTCTCATATAGGCGAGAGGCGCTATTTCAATGACACCGCGCTCAATTAAACGTTCCGTATGATCACTGCCAAGCACATCATGCAAGGCATCATATAGTGGTCTTAAATAAGGATCTACTTTTTCCTTTAGATCGCCTGGCAAAAAGCCAAGACTCTCTCCTGCCTCAACGGCTGGTCTTGTCAGGATAATCCGTTTCACATGTCCATTTTTCAGAGCATGTACCGCATTAACGACTGCCAAATACGTTTTACCTGTACCAGCAGGCCCAATCCCAAAGACGAGGTCATCTTTCTTCATCGCCGCAGCATATTCACGCTGACCGATCGTTTTCACCCTGATCGACTTACCTTTGGCATTTTTCGTAATTTCATCTTCATACATATTCTCAAAATAATTCAGCTTGTTTTTTTGCGCCATTTTAATCGCATAGACGACATCCCGTTCAGAAATCTCGATTCCTTTACGGATGAGATGTAAGAGAGATGTAATCAACTGGCTCACTGTATCTCTTGATGCTTCCTGACCAGAAACATACACTTTCTCTCCACGTGTAATAATGGAGACATTCAGCTCGTTTTCCATCAGTTTCAGATAAGCATCTTGATTGCCAAATAAAGCGATGGCTTCGTTTGGGCTATCCAATTTTTGTTGAATCTCAAGTAAATGTTCTGTCATTCTCTAGTCTCCCTGAACAATAGGTGTTGGTTGAACAATATCTTCTATTACTTGGTAAAGGATGATTAACTTAACTTTACCATTCCCTGTTGTCTCGTGCAAAACTTTTTCACTTTTCACCTCACCTGTTTGACCTAGCTTCTCTTCTAATTCTTTTCTACCTATTTTAATCCCTGCTTGAACTGCTTCTTTATTTGTGTATTCTCGATTGATTTTTTCACTTTCACGTGTGATTTCCTTTTCATAGGAGAATGGCAGCTGGAAGTTTAAGAAATGAAGTGGATGGTCTTCTGTTTCTATTTTTGGCTGCTCAAAATCATCTTTTTTAAAGGAAAATCCCCAAAATGGTAGTGAACCTCCAAATGCGGAGAGCTTGTGCTTTGTCTTCATTTTACCCGTAAAGACGTCAAAAGATGTTCGAAGAGGGACAGAAACTTCAGAACGATACCATGTTTCACCATAGATTTTCGCTTTGGCTCCTACCGTTTTTTGTTGATCTTCACTGCCAATTAGTCCTGAGACGAGCATCTGCCCTTTTTTTACATGTTCATCGACCGCGGCTAGCGGCTCTCCTTTTTCTACATACATCCTCGTGATGACGGCCTTTTTCTTAGCAACGATGTGCTGAGGACTCGTATATTTCTCTTTTTCAGGCTCGTTTTTTTCAACGACTTTCATTTGAAATGTCGTACCGTTTAATTCAACGCCGACCCATGTAATGCTTTTAATATTGGTTGTCAGGGATTTTTGAATTTTTTCAGGTGTCCCCATAAGAAACTGAAAACGGCCTTTTTGTACCCCAATGTCGTCTAAATGCTTTCTCATCTGATGCTCTGTCTCTGGGTTTGCACCTGTGATATCAATTTTCCACACCATGTTTGAAAGAGCCAATATCGTCACCAGAAAGAAAACAATCCCAAGGGTGAACCCAATATTCTTCCTTGACCACATAAGAAGAAATGGAAAACCCTTCTTTTGATGAAATGAACATTTCACCTTATGATGTCTACGTAATTTTCTAAAGGCATGTACATCTGATAAGCGAATAAATAAGCGCACGCTGTCTTGACGGCGGCTCACTTGAAAAATTGTGATCCCCTGTCTCGTGCACTCATTCATAAGCCGCTCAATGCCGTTTCCTTTGATCTCCACTTCCACTCTGCCAATAAAATAGGCAAACCATTTATTTTTCACGCTTCTCCCCTCCGTCAGTTAAGAATCAATGTAACGGACCTCATCGATTTTCCCTTCTAATAAGATCTCTTCTGGCAAAATCGTTTTAATCACAAAGTCTTTCCCTGAAATAATGCATTGTCCTTGTTTGAGCATAAGCCTTACCTCTTGATCACTGAAAAGCAAAAGCCCTTTATGGTTCTCTATGTAAATGTGGAGTCTGCCAACCATCGTAATACGGGGAAGATCCATCATCACGTCCGGAGGGATTTCAAGTGTTCTTGTCAGCCATGCTTTAAGTCGATTTTTTCTTTTTCCCATTCAATAAGAACCCCTTCCCACCTCATGTGTATGAGATCAAACTGAAAGATGGTGAGACTGATGAGAAAGTCTCTATATCATCCTATTCCTCAGCGGTTCATATCATGCTAATGAATCCCGTAAAACAGCCTGTTCATCGTTTACGCAAAAAAAGCCCCCTTTTACAAGGGAGCTTTCTTCTTACCTTTTATATGGCCGTTTCATCGTTCGATGCGGTTTTTTAGCGCGGGGCGCTCCAAACACTTCGCCAAGAAGCATGCCTTGAACAACAGTGTTTTGGTTGAGCTTATCAATGATGTGCGGCTTCATTTCCACAGCTGAGGCTTTCGGCCTTGTCAGCTGCCTTTCAAGCGATTGAAACTCTTTGTTTAACTCGCTTTTTCTTTCTTCCATTTCAGCAAGTGTATCCGTATAGCGATCTTGTAAGGACTGCGATGTGTTTTTCTTCATCCCGCCATGATCATGTACATCGCCAAAATCGTCTAGTTGGTCCGTCACGACGAGGTCTGGACTTTTTTGTTTTGTTTGCTGATTTTGGGGCATTGGCTTACGTTGAGGAGCTGACTTGTTTTGCTGGTTCTTTTGTTCATTCTCCTCTTGTTTGCCGATTTTCCCAAAGACAGCAGAGATGATACCGATGATAATCGCAATTAGTAGCGGATTTTCAAATAGAATGTCCAATGGGCTCCCTCCTTAAAGCGTGAGAGGATGCTTATTTGTTTTCATGATCAGATGGACCTTTTGTCATTTTACCAAATGAATCTCTCATATCCGTATCAGCATCGATATTCTTAATGTTCATGTAGTCCATGACTCCAATATTGCCTTCGCGTAGTGCTTCAGCCATTGCAAGTGGTACTTCAGCCTCTGCTTCTACTACTTTCGCGCGCATTTCTTCAACTTTCGCACGCATTTCTTGTTCTTGTGCAACAGCCATTGCGCGGCGTTCTTCCGCTTTAGCCTGTGCAATGTTTTTGTCTGCTTCTGCTTGGTCTGTTTGCAGAATAGCCCCAATGTTCTTACCGATATCAACATCTGCGATATCAATCGAGAGAATTTCAAACGCAGTACCTGAATCTAATCCTTTACCAAGAACCGTTTGAGAAATCATATCAGGATTTTCTAGAACCTTTTTATGATTATTTGATGAACCGATTGTAGAGACAATTCCTTCACCTACACGAGCAATGATTGTTTCTTCCCCTGCACCACCAACAAGTCGTTCGATGTTTGCGCGAACTGTAATACGTGCTTTTGCTTTCACTTCAATCCCGTCCATCGCAACACCTGAGATAAATGGTGTTTCAATCACTTTAGGGTTTACACTCATTTGTACAGCTTCAAGTACGTCACGGCCTGCTAGGTCGATCGCTGCACAGCGTGCAAAGTTCAATTCGATATTCGCACGTTGAGCCGCGATCAATGCATTCACAACACGGTCAACGTTACCACCTGCAAGGTAGTGGCTTTCTAACTGGTTAATCGTCACATCAAGACCTGCTTTATGTGCTTTGATGAGCGGGTTGACCACTCGGTTTGGAATTACTCGGCGAAGTCTCATTCCTACAAGTGTAAAAATGCTCACTCTTACGCCAGCCGCTAGGGCAGAAATCCACAGCATCACCGGTACAAAGGTGAAGAAGATCGATAGAACGATCAAACCTGCTGCGATAATCACAAATAATAGTAAAGTAGATGGATCCATTTTATTCCTCCTATAAAATCAGTATATCTATACTTTCCTCACGACAATGCGTGAGCCTTCCGCTTTAA
Source organism: Bacillus sp. SIMBA_154 (assembly GCF_046536015.1). Taxonomy (NCBI): domain Bacteria; kingdom Bacillati; phylum Bacillota; class Bacilli; order Caryophanales; family Bacillaceae; genus Bacillus; species Bacillus sp. SIMBA_154. The sequence goes on along the minus strand of NZ_JAWJBV010000001.1, from coordinate 40,946 downwards.
CAATTTTTACTTGTTCATCCTTGTCGATAAATGCACCTTCTGACACAACATCAATACGCTCATCTCCGAGTACAATCGTACCGGATGGACGAAGTGCTGTTGCTGTCACTGCAATTTGTCCAACAAGATCCTCTCTTGTTTCATTTGAGACATAACCACTTTCTTTATTGGTTGAATCGGTTAAAATGAACTTTTTAAAAAATTTCATACGTTTCCCCAACACCTTTGTCAATAAAATAACTGCTATGATTGAAACAGCAGTGGCAATCAAGATGGAAATCGCCATTTCTGTAAAGCTTCCAGCTGCTAAAAATAAGCTGACAACAACACAGATTAGTCCAATGGCACCTAAGATTCCCCCTGGCAAAAACAATTCCAGAATAATGAGTGCAATCCCTGCTAAAAACAGGAACAACGTCTCATATCCTGCAAAACCTGCCACGAGATGACCATAAAAGAATAGAAGAAGCGCTGTGACTCCCATGGTGCCTGGGACCCCAAAGCCGGGAGAATATAGCTCAACAATTAACCCTAAGCTTGCGATGGATAAAAGGATTGGAATGACGATTGGGTGCGTGAGAAAACGCGCAACCTTTTCAGCAAAGCTCACTTCATCGTATTGAACAGAAGTGTCTGCTAAGGTCAGCTTCTGAAGCAAGTCATCCAGATTTTTTGCTTCTCCTTCTGCATACCCGAATTGAAGCGCCCGGTCTGTGTTGAAGGTGAGCAATTCTCCTTTTGGTGCACCGGCTTCTTTTGCATCTATATCTACATCTGCCATCGCAAGAGCATACTTTGGATCACGCCCCTGCTTTTCGGCAGCATCACTCATTTCAGCAAGCCATAGAGATTCAGATTTTTGATCGGCAGCATTGCCTTCTCCATCAATGATCGCAGCAGCCCCCATCTTTCCGTTTGGGGTCATATAAATTTGGTCGGCATTTAATGCAAGGAAGGCCCCGGCTGAAAGCGCTCTATGATTGACAAACGCTGTCACAGGGATATCAGACGCACGAATGGTATCTGCGATTTCAAGCGCCGCATCAACTGCACCACCTGGTGTATTGATGTCGAGAATAATATGTTTCGCCCGTTCCGACTTTGCTTGCTCAAATGATCGTTCAATGAATTTAGATAGTCCCTTTTCTACTGTATCTTCAATTGGAATGACATGAACTTTCTGATCTGCTGATTTCGCGGTCAATTGAACCCCTAATAACAAGCATATTATAAAACAACTGAAGAGAGCAATAGAAATTTTTATTTTTTTCATCTATTTGGTGATCCCTCCTCTCTTTCTTTTATTTTACCGTTCCTTTACATACGTTACAAATGTATCATAGGTTTCATTTTTATATGACAGATTTATGGTGGTACAAAAAAAGTACCCTTCTAACAATAGAAGGATACTTTTTTATTGAGACAGCTGCTCGCTGACAAGTCTGTTAATGACAGCACCATCAGCTTTACCTTTTACTTTTGGCATAATAGCGCTCATCACTTTACCCATATCAGCCTTCGATGAAGCACCTGTTTCAGCGATCGTTTCTTTCACGACCGTTTGCAGTTCTTCTTCAGAAAGCTGTTCAGGTAAATAAACGTCTAAGATGTCAATCTCTTTTTGAACTTTATCTACTAAATCTAAGCGATTAGCTTTCGAAAATTCATGGAGGGAGTCTTTACGTTGCTTAATCTCACGAGAAAGAACGGTCAGTTCCTCATCGCCGGTCAAACTGTCTTTCTTAAGCTTAATTGCTTCATTTTGTAGTGAAGCCTTTACCATTCGAATGACAGCAAGCTTGTCTTTCTCACGGTTTTTCATCATCAGCTTCATATCAGAATTTAATTGCTCAAGAAGACTCATAAATCCACCCTCTTTTAAAATTTACGTTTTCTAGCAGCTTCGGACTTTTTCTTGCGCTTTACGCTAGGCTTTTCATAAAATTCACGCTTTCTTGCTTCTTGCAATGTTCCAGTTTTGGATACACTGCGTTTAAAGCGACGAAGAGCATCTTCAAGCGATTCGTTTTTTCTAACGACCGTTTTTGACATTCTCTTTCCCTCCCTCCGAATACACCAATCGACTGCATTAAAAAAAGATATACATGCAAACATGTACCTAGACATTATAATATAAGCCTAGTGTGAGGTCAACTAAGTGATTTGGAAATATATTTTCGTCATGAGCAGGTAGACAAGTCCATATATTTATTGGTAAGAGGAGGACTTTTCTATGATGGCGATCATTTATTTTTGTGCACTTATTTTCATTTTTTTATGGTCAATGGGTTTGCTGAGAAAAGGATTAATGGCACTGACATCGTCTCGTATTGAGAAATCGCTTCTTCTCTTTACAGATCACCCGGCGAAAGCATTCTTGGTTAGTATTGTGTTTACAGGCGTGCTTCAAAGCAGTTCGGCGTTTATGGTCATTGTCATCGGCTTTGTGAGTACAGGCATTCTGACTTTCAAAAAATCAATTCCAATGATCCTTGGGACCAATATCGGATCCACGTTCACGACAGAATTTATCGCGATTAAGATGGACGTGTTCATGTGGGTTTTAATTGCTACCGGTCTTGTATGTATCATTTTTGGTCAAAGGTCCTTCAGGCATGCAGGAAAAAGTCTATTTGGTCTTGGGATGATCTTTTTTTGCATTCAAGGCTTTTCAAAAATTGCAGGTATGATGACAAGTCAACCGGAAACGCTACGTTTTCTTGAAATGATGCAGCACTCAGATTGGACAGCTATTCTGTCGGGCACAATCCTCACTGCCATTGTTCATTCAAGCTCTGTATGCATTGGTATTTTAATGGGATTTATGAATGAAGGGACTGTGGCGTTGCAGGAGGGAATCAGCTTTGTATTAGGATCGAATGTTGGCACATGCATTACAGCTGTCATGGCTGCGATCTCGGGCGGATTGGCAGCACGTCAAACGGCTTATGCACATGTTGTATTTAATGTTCTTGGGGTTTTATTATGCCTGCCATTTCTCACACTCATAACGCAATTTGTCGCACTTTTAGCGAGCTCTCCAGCACAGCAGATCGCGCATTTCAGTCTATTGTTTAATGTCGCCAGCTCGTTATTGTTCTTCCCGTTCATCCGCCCCTTTCATGCAATGATTTTGTTCCTTTTACCAAATCAAACATAAAAGAAAACCGGCCCCCTAGTGGCAGCCGGTTCTTGTCTCTCTTATGATGTCATTCTCACTTTGTCTGGTTGAATGTCTTCACTCATACGGACGAACTGTCCTTCGTTATAAGGGTAGCCAGCTTTCGTGATTTTCACTTTCACCAATCGACCGATCATATCTTCTGATCCTTCAAAAACGACCTTCATATAGTTATCTGTATAACCAACATAAAGATTGTGTTCTCCATCTTTTTCTTTGAAGGATTCTTCAGGAATAATCTCTAGTACATCTCCTTCGTATGCTGACGCATATTCCTTCGCAAGCTGGTCAGAAAGAGCGATCAAGCGGTGAACGCGTTCGTTTTTCACATGTTCATCCACTTGATCTTCCATTCTTGCAGCCGGAGTACCTGTACGTTTGCTGTAAGGGAATACGTGCAGCTCAGAGAATTGATGGTCTTTGACAAAATTGTACGTTTCCAAAAACTCTTCTTCTGTTTCCCCAGGGAATCCAACGATGACATCAGAGGTCACAGCTAGGCCTGGCAATGCTTTTTTCAGCTTTGTTAAACGCTCTGCAAAGAATTCCATCGTATATTTACGGCGCATTCTTTTCAGCACAGTATTAGAGCCAGATTGAAGCGGAATGTGCAGGTGTCTGACAATTTTATCTGACTGATCCAGCACTTCAATCACTTCGTCTGTAATTTGACTTGCTTCAATTGATGAAATGCGGATTCGTTTTAAACCGATAACACGTTCATCTAATTCTTTTAGAAGCTTCGCGAAGTTATAATCCTTTAAGTCTTCACCGTATCCGCCTGTGTGAATACCAGTTAACACAATTTCTTTATAGCCGGCATCAACAAGCTGCTGTGCTTGATTGATAACCTCTTCAGGATCACGAGAACGAAGAAGTCCGCGAGCCCACGGAATGATGCAGAATGTGCAGAAATTGTTACAGCCTTCTTGGATTTTTAATGAAGCACGCGTTCTATCTGTAAAGGCAGGGACATCCAGCTCTTCAAACACCCGTGCTTTCATGATATTGCCAACCCCGTTAATAGGCTGTCTTTCTCTACGGTATTCTTCAATATAACCAAGCAATTTATGTCTGTCTTGTGTTCCAACCACAATATCAACGCCAGGGATCGCCATGATTTCTGCCGGAGACGTTTGCGCATAACAGCCTGTTACACAAATGACACCATCCGGGTTATGACGAATGGCTCTTCTAATGACTTGGCGGCTTTTCTTATCGCCTGTATTCGTGACCGTACATGTATTAATCACATATACGTCTGCTTTTGATTCATAATCTTTTCTTTCATAGCCAGCTTCTTTAAACAGCTGCCAGATCGCTTCTGTTTCATAGTGATTGACCTTACAGCCAAGTGTATGGAACGCTACTGTTCCCATCATGATTCACCTCTTAATAACTCTGTTTGATAAGATATAGCAGAAAGCGCGTATAGAGGAGCTGTTTCTGTTCTTAAAATGCGTGGTCCGAGCCCGCAAATGACTGCACCAAGCTTTTCAAGCTCTCCAATCTCCTTTTCTGCCAAACCGCCTTCAGGGCCAAAAACCACTAATAAGGTTTGTCCGCCTTTCATCTGTTGAAGCACAGTTTGAAATCGGCTTTGCTCTCCTTCTTTCGATGATTCTTCGTATGCAACGACACATTTATCGAATTCATCAGCCAGCTGTGTCAGCTCTTTAAACGTTGATACTGGATGGACACGGGGAATGATATTCCGGTAGGACTGCTCGGCTGCTTCCTTCGCAATTTTCTCCCAGCGCTCACGTTTTTTATGTGACTTTTTTTGGTCAAGCTTTGTAATAGAACGAGCCGCTTGAAACGGGACAAAAGCACTTGCGCCAAGCTCGGTCCCTTTTTGGATAATCACCTCAAGCTTATCTCCTTTTGGCAGACCACTCGCTATCGTCACACTGATCGGAAGTTCTCTGTTCTGATTCGTCCAGCCTTCAAGGTGACAAATCACTTCTTCCTTTGTTATTGTATCAATTTTACTGAGCGCTTCAAAGCCGTCTGTCGTTAAGCAAAGGATTTCCTGCCCTGCTTTCATTCGCATGACATTTGAAAGGTGATGTACATCTTCACCTTTTATGACGCTGGCTCCCTTTGCCATCACTTCTTCTTTCGTGAGGTCGATAAAATATCGTTGCATACGTGTCCTGACACCTACTCGCTTTATTTTTTCGCTATAATGCTGACCCAATCTTCCATTGACAGCACTTCAACAATGTCAAAGCCAGCTTCTTCTAAAGCCGTTTTGACTTGTAATTTCTTTTGTCCGATGATGCCTGATGTAATGAAATAGCCATCTTTCTTTAATAAGTCATATGCTTGATCTGTAAAGCGTAAGATGACCTCTGCAAGAATGTTGGCAACGATCACATCACGTTCACCTGAAATACCATCAAGTAGATTGTTTTGTTTCACAGTCACTTGTTCACTAACACCATTTAATTCGATGTTTTGCTTCGCACTTTCAACCGCAACGGTATCGAGATCAAAGGCCTGAATGTCCTTTGCACCAAGCATCGCTGCTGCAACACTTAAAATGCCAGATCCTGTTCCAACATCAATCACCGTATCGTTTTCCTTCACATAGCGCTCAAGCGCCTGAATGCAAAGGACTGTCGTTGGATGCGTACCTGTTCCAAATGCCATTCCAGGATCCATTTCAATGATCAGTTCATCAGAATGAACAGGTGTATATTCTTCCCACGTTGGAACGATGGTGAATTTTTCAGAGATTTTTACAGGATGATAGTATTTCTTCCATGCGGTTGCCCATTCTTCTTCATTTACTTCACAAATGGACAGCGTATTTCGTCCAAGATCAATATCGTATAGAAGAAGATTGTTGATGGCTTCTTTGATCTCATCTACCGTTTCCATCAAAAAGCTATTCATCGGAAGATAGGCTTTCACAATAACCCCTTCATCCGGATAATCATTCGGATCGAGCTGGTAGATCTCACCGTATACATTTTCACGTTCCTTGATTAAATCAAGCGGGTCCTCAATCACGACACCACTTGCACCTGCTTCATGCAAAATATTGGTGACTGGTTCCACCGCTTCATTTGTTGTATGGACGCTAATCTCTGACCACTTCAATACTACCAACTCCTTATCCGTCTTACTCGCCTTTAAATGCGCGTTTTACCTTATCGAAGAAGCTCATTTCTTGTTCGTCTGGTTTATTTCCGCTCACTTCAGCAAATTTTCTAATGATATCTTTTTGATTGTCAGTTAAATTCGTCGGTGTGACGACACGTACAACGATATGCTGATCGCCTTGGCCATAGCCGCGTACATTTTTCACACCTTTTCCTTTGAGTCTAAACTTTGTTCCAGTTTGAGTGCCTGCAGGAATTTTTAATTTTACTTTTCCGTGTAATGTCGGCACTTCAATTTCGTCGCCTAATGCAGCTTGCGCGAAGGTAAGCGGCATTTCGCAGTAAATGTCATCTCCGTCACGTTCGAAGAATTCATGCGCACGTACATGGAACACAACGAATAGATCGCCTGGAGGTCCTCCATTTATACCTGGTTCACCTTGACCAGATACTCTGAGCTGCTGACCATCATCAACACCTGCCGGAATCGTTACATTGATTTTCTTACGCTTACGCACTTTACCAGATCCACCGCATGTTGAACATTTGTGGTCAATTTGTTTTCCTGTTCCGCTACAGTAATTACATACTCTGCGGTTGACGACTTTACCAAATGGGGTTGATTGCTCGACATTTAATTGGCCAGAACCGCCGCAATGTGAACATGTCTTCGCTTGCGTCCCAGGCTTTGCCCCTGAGCCATGACATGTTTCACAAGATTCTTCACGAGGAATTTCAATGGTCGCTTCTTTTCCAAATGCCGCTTCTTCGAACGAAAGCGTCATTGTATATTGAAGGTCCGCTCCTTGACGCGGTGCATTTGGATCTCTTCTTCTGGCACCGCCGCCAAAAATACTAGAGAAGATGTCATCAAAGCCGCCGAAGCCGCCAAAGTCTCCCCCTCCACCAAAACCGCCGCCGCCAAAGCCTTGGTTTGGATCGGTATGACCGAATTGATCATAATGCGAACGTTTTTGATCATCACAAAGGGTTTCATAGGCTTCTTTTACTTCTTTGAATTTCTCATCTGAGCCAGCTTCTTTATTAATATCAGGGTGATACTTTTTTGAAAGCTTGCGGTATGCCTTTTTGATTTCGTCCTTTGAGGCGCTCTTACCAACGCCAAGCACTTCATAGTAATCACGCTTACTCATCTCTTCACACTCCCGATTTTCTCACATAAATACGATTGTATCATTTTGATTTAACCTTTTTCAATTCCTTTTCATCGTTGAAAAGAAAAAAGTCAAAGCCAAGAGATCCTGACTTTGACTTTCTGACGAGTACGTTTCAGCAGTCTTTTTCAAAAGTAAAGGTGATTATTTTTTCTCTTGATCGTCGTTTACTTCTTCGTATTCTGCATCCACTACATTGTCATCTGCTTTTTGAGCACCTTCAGCGCCTTCTTGCTGAGCTTGTGCTTGTTTTGCAGCTTCTTCATAGAGCTTTGTCGTTAATTCTTGAACGATTGTTTGCAGCTCATCTTTTTTCGCTTTGATGTCTTCAAGCTCGCCTTTTTCGATCGCAGCTTTTAAAGCATCTTTCGCATCATTTGCTTTTTTGACTTGCTCTTCATCGATTTTGCCTTCTAGATCTTTTAATGTTTTTTCAGTTGTGAACACTAATTGATCTGCTTCATTGCGCACTTCGATTTCTTCTTTTTTCTTTGCATCTGCTTCAGCATTTTCTTCTGCTTCTTTGACCATTTTTTCGATCTCATCATCAGAAAGACCTGAAGAAGATTTGATTGTAATATTTTGTTCTTTTCCAGTACCCATATCTTTCGCACGTACGTTCACAATACCGTTTTTATCGATATCAAATGATACTTCGATTTGCGGTACGCCGCGTGGTGCTGGCGGGATATCAGTCAATTGGAAACGACCTAATGTTTTGTTATCTGCTGCCATAGGACGTTCACCTTGTAAAACGTGGATGTCTACAGCTGTTTGGTTGTCAGCAGCCGTTGAGAACACTTGAGATTTACTTGTTGGAATTGTTGTATTACGCTCAATCAGCTTCGTGAATACGCCGCCCATTGTTTCAATCCCTAAAGAAAGTGGTGTCACGTCAAGAAGAACAACGTCTTTCACATCTCCTGTGATCACTCCACCTTGAATTGCAGCACCTAGTGCAACAACTTCATCAGGGTTTACGCCTTTATGAGGCTCTTTACCTGTTTCTTTTTTGATCGCTTCTTGCACTGCAGGAATACGGGTTGATCCACCAACAAGGATGACTTTATCAATCTCGCTAGCAGATAAACCAGCATCTTTAAGTGATTGACGTACAGGTGTCATTGTACGCTCGACAAGCTCAGAAGATAGTTCTTCGAATTTAGCACGAGTTAACGTTAACTCAAGGTGAAGAGGTCCTGCATCTCCAGCTGTGATAAATGGCAGTGAAATTTGTGTAGATGATACACCAGAAAGATCTTTTTTCGCTTTTTCAGCAGCATCTTTTAAACGCTGAAGCGCCATTTTATCTTTAGAAAGATCAATGCCATTTTCTTTTTTGAATTCAGCCACTAGGTGGTCAATGATGACTTGGTCAAAATCATCTCCACCTAGACGGTTGTCCCCAGCAGTTGAGCGTACTTCAAAGACGCCGTCTCCAAGCTCAAGAATTGAAACGTCAAATGTACCGCCGCCAAGGTCGTATACAAGAATCGTTTGATCTTCTTCTGTTTTATCTAAACCATAAGCAAGTGCAGCTGCTGTTGGTTCGTTAATGATACGTTCTACTTCAAGACCAGCAATTTTCCCTGCATCTTTTGTTGCTTGACGTTCTGCATCATTGAAGTAAGCAGGAACTGTGATCACAGCTTTTGTTACTTCTTCGCCAAGATAGCCTTCAGCGTAAGATTTAAGATGTTGAAGAATGATTGCAGAGATTTCCTGCGGTGTATAGTTCTTGCCTTCAGCTTCTACTTTATAATCAGTACCCATATGTCTTTTCACAGACATGATTGTGTTAGGGTTTGTAATTGATTGACGTTTTGCTACTTCACCTACTTGGCGCTCTCCGTTTTTAAAAGCGACAACAGATGGTGTTGTACGTGCTCCTTCAGCGTTTGCAATAACTTTTGGCTCGCCGCCTTCAAGTACTGCAACACATGAGTTTGTTGTTCCTAAGTCAATCCCAATGATTTTACTCATATTCGATGACCTCCCATTATGTTATGTAGTTATTGATTTACTTTTACCATTGATGGACGAATGACTCGGTCTTTGAGTTTATAGCCCTTTTGCAATTCTTCTACAACGATATTTGAATCGAAGTTTTCATCTTCAACTTGCATGACGGCTTGATGAAGGTTTGGATCGAACTCTTTGCCGACAGCTTCAATTGGTTCAACGCCTTCATTTTTCAACGCTTCTACCAGCTGGCGGTAAACCATTTGCATTCCTTCTAACAAACTTTTCGTCTGCTCATTGTCTGGATCGATTCCAAGCGCTCTTTCAAAGTTGTCAAGAGCTGGGAGAAGATCGCTGACAACATGTTGAGAACGATATTTTTGCACGGTCTCCACTTCAGTTCGAGCACGGCGTTTATAGTTTTCAAAATCTGCTTGAACACGCAGAATTTTGTTTTCTTTTTCGTCTAGAAGCTGCTGCAATTCATCGATTTTCTCTTGGAAGGCAGACTGTTCATCATGCATTACTTCCTCAGTATCTGCTTGAACTGCTTCTTCTTGTGCTTCAACCTCTGCTTCTTGCTCAGGTGTCTGTTTTTCTTCTGACATTGTGTTCACCTCCCTCAAAAGATTCAAGAATACGAAGGGGCTGTGCCCCCGCTTTTCATCACCCTACTCATCATACAAATTGGAAAGTGCGTTTGACAAGTCTTTTGATACATGATGCAAGAGACTGACGACCCGGCCGTAATCCATGCGGGTTGGACCGATGACGGCAATGGAGCCGAGAGATTTTTGATCAATCGAATAGGTCGCTGTGATTAAGCTGCAATTCTCCATTGCTTCCAAATTGTTTTCTGAGCCAATTTTAATGGTGATTCCTTGCTGATTTGGATGAAACAGCTGCATGACATCATTCTTTTGCTCAATGAGCATCATCAGTGAACGAATGCGGTCAATGTCATGAAACTCCGGCTGATTCAACATATTAATCTTCCCGCCAAAGAAAAGTTTTGATTCGTTTTGTGTCGATGTAAATGTGTTGCCTAGCGCATCTAAAATATGATCATAATCTTTTAAATGCATGCGAAGCAGCATGACAACTTCTTTGTACATCCTGTCCTTCAGCTGATCCATCGGGACTCCTGCTAGGCGGCTGTTTAAAATATTCATCAGCTTCTCAATATCGGAGACATCGAGATGCTCAGAGAAGGTAATGGTTTTGTTTTCAACATGACCACTGTCTGTAATCATGATCGCCACTGCTTTGTTTGGCTGAACAGGGACAAGCTGAATTTGCTTTAATCGATTTTCACTTAGCTTTGGACCCAGCACAATCGATGTATAGTTTGTGAGATCTGATAAAATTTCCGCCGATTTTTGAACTGTTTTTTCCAGCTCGAAAATTTTCTCCTGAAAAGCTGACTGGATGAGCACAAGCTCTTTAGATGACAGTTTTCGCGGAGAGAGCAAATGATCTACATAATAACGATATCCTTTTTCGGAAGGAATTCTTCCTGATGAAGAATGGGTCTTTTCAATAAAACCAAGTTCCTCCAAATCAGCCATTTCGTTTCTAATCGTCGCAGAGCTGAATGTGATGTCTTCTTTTTTAGAAAGAGTCCTTGATCCAACTGGCTGCGCCGAACGAATAAAGTCATTAATGATGACTTGCAGAATCAAAAGCTGACGATTTGTTAACATCATCATCACCCCTGTTAGCACTCTCTTTCAACGAGTGCTAATTGTATAAACAAAATTACCAAACTCAAATTAAAATGTCAATTATAACTCACCGAGAAACGCTTGAAACACTTCATTTCCTAACAATTTTCCTTTTCTTGTTAAACGAATCCCAATGTCATCTTGTACAATGAGACCTTTTTCTTCTAATTCTTCAAGAACAGTGGAAAAGAGCGCCTCTGGCATTGCTCCATATTTGGCTTGGAAATGGGTGCTTTTAACACCTTCGATTTTCCGGAGACCTAAAAACATTTCTTCTTCGATTTGTTCTGCTTTTGTCACCTGATGTGTTTCCTTATATGGGAACCCTGTTTGTTCAATCAGCTCCAAATAATGCTTCACTGGTCCAGCGTTCACATTTCGGATACCATCTACATAGCCGTGCGCCCCTGCACCAAAACCGAAGTAACCTTCATTGCTCCAATATGTGAGGTTATGCTGGCTTTCAAAGCCTGGTTTGGCGTAATTGCTAATTTCATATTGCTTTAATCCGTGGCGCTCCATTTCATCCATGACAAGCTCATACATTTCAGCCTCACGTTCTTGCGGCGGCAAATGCAGCTTTCCTTTTTGCATTAAGTTGTAAAAAACCGTTTTCGGCTCCACAATGAGTGAATAGACAGAATAGTGCTCTGCACCTAATGAAAAAGCCGTCTCAAGTGAATTCATGACATGGTGCTTTTCTTGATGAGGCAAACCAAACATGAGGTCGAGACTAATGTTGTCAAACCCAACCGTTCTTGCTCGTTCGAAAGAAGTTAGGACATCTTTCTGTTGATGAACTCGTCCGATTTTTTTGAGCAAATCGTCTTCAAATGTTTGTACGCCAAAGCTCAGCCGATTCACGCCTGCTGATTTCAGGACATGCAGCTTATCAAGCGATAGTTCGTCTGGGTTTGCTTCAACTGCAAATTCAATCAGATTTTTTGTCGGCTTTAATACGCGTTGAATACTGTCCATGAGCTGATCTAGCTGGCTGACTGTCAGTGATGTCGGGGTTCCACCGCCAATAAAGATCGTCTTTAGTTCTTGCTCGCCTTTTTGCTCGATCGTGTGCTGCATTTCTTTTTCAAGAGCGGCTAAGTATTCATCTACTGGCTGCGTTTTAATGAAAAATTTATTGAAATCACAATAGTGACAAATGTGCTCACAAAATGGAATGTGAATGTATGCTGCTTTCATTTGATGACACCTTCTTTACAGGTAAAGAGCCGCAGTTTATCGCTGCGGCAACTTTGTTTGTTTTCGACTATAAACGTCAAGGCGTGCATTGTAAAGCAGGTTGCCTTGAGGATATTATTTTTTCGGTGTGCTGTCGTCCATTTTCAGGACAGCCATAAATGCTTCTTGCGGGACTTCAACAGAGCCCACTTGCTTCATGCGCTTTTTCCCTTCTTTTTGCTTCTCAAGAAGCTTTCTTTTCCGGGAAATATCTCCACCATAACACTTAGCAAGTACGTTTTTACGCATCGCTTTAATGGTAGAACGAGCAACGATTTTTTGACCGATCGCCGCCTGAACTGGTACTTCAAAGTGCTGGCGTGGAATGAGTTCTTTCAGCTTTTCTACAATGAGCTTTCCTCGTTCATATGCATAATCGCGGTGAACAATGAAGGAAAGGGCATCGATCTTTTCACCATTTAGCATAATATCCATTTTCACTAGAGTGGATGGACGATAGCCAATCAGCTCATAATCAAAGGACGCATACCCTTTTGTATTGGACTTTAGCTGGTCAAAGAATTCGTATACAATCTCTGCCAAAGGAATTTCGTAAACAATGCTGACGCGGTTTGCATCAAGGTATTGCATATCAATGAAATTACCGCGCTTTCCTTGGCAAAGCTCCATAACAGAGCCTACATAATCATTTGGCACCATCATTGTTGCCTTCACGTATGGTTCTTCAATTCGTTCAATCTTTTGCGGATCAGGCAGATTGGACGGGTTATCTACAACGATTTTTTCTCCGTCTGTCATATACACATCGTAAATAACACTTGGTGCTGTCGTAATGAGGTCAATTTTAAATTCACGTTCAATCCGTTCTTGGATGATTTCCATATGAAGCATTCCAAGAAAGCCGCAGCGGAAACCGAAGCCAAGTGCTTGGGATGTCTCTGCCTCATATTGAAGTGAAGAATCATTTAATTCAAGCTTTTCTAACGCTTCACGTAAGTCGTTATATTTCGCTGTGTCAATTGGATAAAGTCCGCAGTATACCATTGGGTTCAGCTTTCTGTATCCTGGCAGTGCTTCTTTCGCAGGGTTCTCCGCACTTGTGATCGTATCCCCTACACGTGTATCACCGACATTTTTAATCGCAGCTGTTAAGTAGCCAACATCTCCAACGGTGAGTTCGTCTGTGGGCATTGCTTTCGGTGTGAAAACGCCGACTTCAAGCACTTCAAATTCTTTGCCTGTCGCCATCATTTTGATTTTCTGACCTGGCTTTACTGTTCCTTCAACAATCCGTATGTACGCAATAACGCCTCGATACGCATCATAAAGGGAATCAAAAATAAGGGCTTGAAGCGGTGCTTCTGGGTCTCCAGCTGGAGCCGGCACTTTTTCTACGATTTGTTCTAAAATATCCTCGATCCCAATGCCCGCCTTAGCAGATGTCAGAACAGCTTCAGACGCATCCAACCCGATGACATCTTCAATTTCTTCTCTTACACGCTCAGGCTCTGCACTTGGCAGATCAATTTTATTGATAATCGGCAGAATTTCTAAGTTGTTATCAAGAGCTAAATAAACGTTCGCAAGTGTCTGTGCTTCAATTCCTTGTGCTGCATCAACAACGAGAATCGCACCTTCACAGGCAGCTAGGCTTCGGGAAACCTCGTAGGTGAAGTCGACATGCCCTGGTGTATCAATCAGGTGCATAATATATTCTTCTCCATCCTTCGCCTTATATTTCAGCTGGACAGAGTTTAATTTAATCGTAATGCCGCGTTCACGCTCTAAGTCCATGGAATCAAGTAATTGTTCTTTCATTTCTCGTTGAGTAATCGCCGCTGTTTTTTCCAAAATACGGTCCGCCAATGTTGATTTCCCATGGTCAATATGGGCGATAATGGAGAAATTTCGAATTCTTGATTGCCGTTCTAATCGTTTTTCTTTATCTGTCACAATCTATCACTCCTACTATAAAACGCGGGTTGCGCTAGGTTAGATTATATCAATAGGGCTGTAAAGATTCAATCGAAATCAAGAAAAGCCGCTCATCGGTGTAAGCGGCTTTTCTCAAAAGGGTGATATCTCATGAAATGAAATCCATGGTGGTGCTAATTTGAATGGTTATTTGCCATTCACCCAATCATAAAGAGAACGGGCTGCATGTGTCATACCATCAGATAGGGCTTTTCCGGCCTTGGAGAAGGCATTGAAGCTCTCTATTTCTTCGAGCTGCTTTTGTTTTTCAGCTAAATCCTTTTCTGTGACAGCCGTTCCTAAGATAGAAGCTTCTCTTTCTTGATCGTCTTTCATTTGAATAGAGAAAGCCCCTTTTAATTGCGGATCATGGTAGCCCTTCATTTGCAGCATACCATTATTGGCTTGCTGCATTCCTAAAAAGACACCAAACAGCAAAACCAATCCTAAAATAATGGTTTTTCCAATAAATGAGCCCATACCCGTCACCACCTTAAGAACGTTTTTTCTCATCCTTTGCTTTGCCATTTACTTTTTCTGCGTCCCAGAAAATTTCACTGAACACATCAGCCGCTGCATTGGATGCATTTTTCAATTCTTTCATATTATTATCCACTCCGCCAAATTCTAAAAGAAGGGCTTTATCAGATAAATCTTGATTATAGATTCCATTATCGCCAATTTCTCCTTTTGCAAACACTCCGACGCTGAGACCTTTATATTTTTTCTCCATCAAATGGTGAAACTCTGTTGCCAGCTTTAAATTTTTTTCATAGCTTTGATTCTTCTTCCCCACAACAAACGCGATTCTCGCATATTTCTTTCCTTTGATCTCCACAGTGGTATCTTTCTTTCTCCTTGAGTCACGGTGAATATCAATTAAATATTCGAGGTCATCATTTGCAGCAAGGGCTTCTTTCACGACCAATCTGGATTCATTATACGACTGCGGATACTTTAACCCTTTTTGCAGGAGCCTTTTTTCAATTTCAGTTTTGTCAACTGTATTACCGATTCCTTGCTGATCGAGCGCTTTTCCAAACATGTCTCCGACAAGGGTGACGTTCACTTTTGAGTGCCGTGCATTGTTTGGGTTCGTTTCTCCTTTTAAAAATGGTAAATATGATTCCGTATTGTGTGTGTGATAAATGTACACGGCTTTTCGTTTCCCTGTCGAACGATCCGGCTCTTTAGCAGGCTTTTTCGGCTCATCCTCATCGAGCTTGTCCAGCTCAGCTAAATTCGCTTCTTTCTCATCTTTGATGACTTCACTTGGCGGCGGCGATTCCATTGGCATGTTGGTATAGTCTGTTCCTTCACCCGCTAAGATGATTTTTGTATCAAAATGTTCAAAGCCTGGCAGCTCTCTTCCTAGAAAACTGCGGGGATCTTCTAAATTGATACTTGTCGCAAGCTTGAGTGACAGTCCAGAGAAATTGAACCCTTTTTGATCTTCTGGAACTGTTGAGGCGAAATATTGGTTTTCCATTCCCATCAGTGTGGCAAAGAACGCTCCTGACAACTCATCAGCTACACCATATAACGAAGCTTGAGGTCTAAGCTCAGGTTTTAAAGATGTCAAAGCCCCTGACATGACAAACATGACAACAAGAGAGGCAATAAACAAGAAAATACTTTTCACTACTTTGGTTCCATTAATCGCAACGACCAACTGTCGAGGACGGCGGGGTCTTTTTTTCATGATTTACTCCCTCCAGCACGCTTTCTAGTAATTACACTATGAGCGAGCTAGAGAAAGTAGAACCGATTAATGATTATAAGAACCCATGTTATCTTGAGAGATTTTTTGATGAAGCGCTGTGTTTAATCCATTGGCAAGTACGTTTGCCATATCATCAATGAATGTATCCACTTCCTTCGGCGTCACCATTAAATTTTGTCCTAGCGGCGAAAGCACTTCATGGATCAGCTGTCTTTTCTCTTCATCAGGAAGCGTTCCTACTATTCCTAAGAATGATTGACGCGTTTCTTCATCTGGCAAGTCTTCTTCGTTTAGCACTTTTTTCTTCCCAAATGTCAGACCAGCCGGCACAAGAGAGCGGGAGGGTCTATCATCTTTCAGTTCTCTACCAAAATGCTTTAAGACATAATCAATCGTATCACTTGCGATCGTCACTGCATCAACCACTGTCGGGACGCCAATCGCAATCACTGGAATACCCAAGGTTTCTTTGCTTAATTCCTTGCGCTTATTCCCTACACCAGATCCTGGATGGATGCCTGTATCAGACATTTGAATCGTTGTATTCACCCGTTCCACCGCACGAGCAGCAAGTGCATCTATGGCAATCACAAAATCGGGTTTGGAACGTTCGATCACACCTTGTATAATGTCACTTGTTTCAATTCCAGTCAGTCCCATCACACCAGGTGATAAAGAGGACACTGGGCGATAGCCTTCCTGTACATTTTCCGGCTGTAATTCAAATAGATGACGGGTCACAAGCAGGTTTTCAACTGTGAGTGGTCCTAATGCATCTGGCGTGACATTCCAGTTACCTAGTCCCACTACAAGACAGCTCGCATCTGCCTGAATTCCCCGGTCTTTTAAAAACTGAGCAAAATGATGGGCGAAGACTTCGACTACTTTTTCTTGCATCTCAGAATCCTTCTCCCGAATGCCCTGCGCCTCAAGTGTCAAGTATGTTCCTGCCTTTTTCCCCGTCAGCTCTTCTCCTTCTTTCGTAATCTCCACAGTGCGTATGCGGATCCCGTGCTCTTCCTTTTCTTTCTCGACAATTCCTTGAATGCCATCATTTTTGACGACATTCGGATCGTTCTCTTGTTCTAGTATCTCTTTTGTTTCAACGGCCAAGTCTGTCCGGATTTGATAAGCGCTTAAATCGAGTTTCTGTTTCTTCATAAAAAGGCTCCTTCCACCAAGTAATTAACAGTAGTCTTTCCATCTCTATAAAGAAACATTCGAGCGGTTCATCAATGAAAAATACTTTACATTTATATTGCATTCTAAAGGTGTGTTTGATAGAATACAACTTGTTCTATTGTGAAGATTTAACCTTAAGACAATTGTGTTTAGGTTGTATCTTAGGAGGTGAAACACATGCCAAATATTAAATCAGCGATCAAACGTACAAAAACGAATAACGAGCGCCGTGCACACAACGCAACAATCAAATCTGCGATGCGTACTGCGATTAAACAAGTTGAAGTTTCTGTAGCTAACAACGATGCTGAGCAAGCAAAAGCTGCTCTTTCTTCTGCTGCAAAACGCATTGACAAAGCCGTTAAAACTGGTCTTGTACACAAAAACGCAGCTGCGCGTTACAAATCAAGACTTGCTAAACAAGTAAACGGACTTTCTGCATAATGCTTGCAACGCCTCAGTGATGAGGCACCTGTTTAACTGTACGTCCGTCCTGACCGGCTCAGCCATAAGGACAGACTGGCAATTATACATCTAAACAAAAACGACCCTCTTTTTAGAAGGTCGTTTTTTTTATGTTCAAGCGCCTAATAATCGAAGCAGGAACAATTCTAGCAATAGCTGCTTGTCCTTTTTACCCGTTTTCATTTCATAATCGATCGTTGAGAGCTCTTTGACGATCTGCTTTAGTTCTTCTTCTGAAAACAGTTTTGCCTGGTCCATGGCGAGTTTGACACGGAATGGATGGACCTTCAGGTTTGACGCAATTTGTTTTTGCCCGTACCCCTGCTGAGCAAAGTACTTTGTCTGCAAAATCAGCCGAAATTGATTTGAAATGAGCGCCAATATTTTAATGGGTTCCTCATTTTGCTTTAAGAGGTCATAAAACATTTGCATGGCTTCAGAACGGCGTCTGTTTACAATTTGGTTAATCAATTCGAAAATATTCTGCTCTAAGCTGCGCGCAACAAGCTGATTGACATCCGCCAGCTCGATTTCCTCTCGCTCTCCAATATATGTACTTAGCTTCCGAACCTCTTGAAAAAGTGAGGACAGACTCCCGCCGCATAGCATGACAAGCTGCTCAGCCGCTTCAGCCGTGATCGCCTTTCCTTCTGTCTTCACCAAGGTGATGGTGAAATCAGTTGTTTCTTTAGGGTTTAACTCTTTCGCCTCAACGACAGCCGCTTTCTTTTTTAGTAATTTCGTGATTTTTTTACGTTCATCCAGCTTTTCATATGGCGCTAATAACACGAGAACAGTATAAGGTGCTGGCTTTTCTAAGTAAGCTTCTAATACGGAAAGCTGATGCTCGATCTTCTCCTTTTTCTTTTCTGCTGTAAGAAAATAAGGATTTTTAATCACAACGAGACGTCGTTCTCCCATAAACGGAAAGGTTTCTGCGTCCGTCACAGCCTGTTCAAGCGGCACCTCTTCCATATCGAAGACGGAGAAATTAAAATCCTTTGCTTCCTCGTCAACCACAGCTTGTCTCAGTTTAGCAGCAGTTTCTTGCAGTAAATACGTTTCTTTTCCATATAAGCAATAAACGGGATGGATATCCCCTTTTTTTAAATTGTTCCATATCTCAAAGACCATAAATTGAATCCCTCTCTTTCACTTCCTCCTCTATCCTAAAGTGTGCGAAGACATTAGTAAAGAGGAAGCTGAAAGTGCCGCCTCCTCATTTATAGTAAACGTCTGGCGCAAGCTCCCGGGTCAGCTCGCTGTCAGACGATATTCATAAAATGATCATGAAAAAGGAAAACGGTTACTTTACCTTCTAGCAATTCCAAATGAGTTCAAGTATACTAAAATTAGCCAGGAGGGATGAAAATGAATGAATTTGAAAAAAATGTTCAAAGCAAGCGGAATGATGTGACCGACTCAGCTGTTGGTTTTATCGTCACATTCGGATTTTTCGCCTCAATGTTTATTTTGGCAACAATTATACACCTCGTTGGATCTTAACTTCATGAAGGCTCTATGACTGCCGTTTCGGCAGTTTTTTTATTGATTTTGTAAGATATCATATGGAGGGTGCGAGTAAAACGTTCCAGCCTCTTCGAGAAATTCATAGGTCACACTTCCATCAATATCTGTACGGTACACCCTCGTTTGATAATCATCTAATTTTTTCAAGACTTCTTGATGAGGATGCTGATAACGATTTCGTTCACCTGCCGAAATCAATGCATATGACGGCCTCAGATGCTGAAGCCATTCCTCACTTGTTGATCCTTTACTCCCATGATGTCCAACCTTCAGTACATCCACCCGCAGATGAGGATAAGCTTCTATGATGTCTCGCTCGCCTTCTTGTTCAAGGTCTCCCGTGAATATAAAACGCTTCCCCCCAAGAGTAAAGGTAAGCACAAGCGAATCATTATTCTTACTTGTCACCCGATCTCGCGCCGGATGAAGAACCTCAAACTCTTGCCCTCCCACCTGAAGCTTATCCCCTCTCTGTAATTCATCAACAGATATCCCTTTATCAGCTGCTTCTTTTAAAATCTGTGCATCCTCTGTACTTCGGGCAAAGCCTTTTGGCACGGCCAGCCGCTTCACTTTATTTCGCTTGATTAAACGAACCGCTTCCCCCATGTGATCTTGATCCGCATGTGTAAGGATGAGGACATCAAGTTTCGCTATACCTTTAGAATGCAGAAACGGTATGAGCGTTTGATCACCAATCGTAGACACTTTTCGTCTTTTTTTCCACGGTTCTTCTTCGAAGGATAGTCTGCCTCCTGTATCTACTAATAAATCCCCCTTGCGATAGGGCAATTGAATAAACAAACTATCCCCCTGCCCTACATCCAGCATCATGACCTCACCTTTTTGAAAAAAATTCGGCGTAACATAGTGTACGCTCAGCACACCAACGAGAAAAAGAATCGCTACAGCATAAGATTTCATAGAGGTTTTGCACTCCAGCATATATAACAAAAAAATAACGGCACTCACTTCAAGAAGAACATGCCACCAAGTAGATTTTATAAAAATTAGGTTAAATCCATCATAAACAGCCATATGTGCTGACAACTGATGACTCAGCTGAATCACTGCATCAAGCAGCTGAAACAATGTTTGACCAAGCGGGAGGTAAACAATAGATAAAAGAAAAAAGAGTAAGGACAGAGGCATGACAACCGTTGTGTAAAAAGGGACAAAAATCATATTCAAAGGGACGCTCAGCAAAGAAAATTGCTGAAAATGATATAAAAGAATAGGGAGCGAAGCAAGCTGTGCAATAAAAGAGATGAGTAATAATTGCATCACTGCACTTTTCGCTTTTGATAGGATCCTAGTGGATAACAAAATAAAAAACGTCGCCACGAATGAAAGTTGAAAGCCGATATCAAATAAATAAAGGGGATGAATGGCCAATAAGAGCAAAAACGTCGCACTTAATACCACCACCGAAGGCTGTTTCATTTCTTTTGGCAGGCTAGTGATCACTAAATAGACTCCCGCCATTAGACAAGCTCTTAAAACAGATGGCGAAGCACCTGTCAAACAAGCATAAACCGGTAGAAAGCATAATAAAAGAATACATGCTGTCTCTCTTGTCACACCAGCACGAAGCAGACACCAAAATAAACAAGCGAGAAGTGTTTGCACATGCATCCCTGAAATCGCTAGTAAATGAATAATACCGAGCATTTGATAATCTCTTAGCGTGTCAGGATCAATCAATTCACGATCTCCAAAAATGAGTGCCTGTACAATTCCAGCAGAGCTCTTCGGAACATGCTCCTCTAAGAATTTCAAGCCCTTTTGTCTCATAGCTGCAAGGTAATGTGAGGGGCTGTCTTTTTTTGAACAGTTTTTGATCGACTGCGGTAAGAAAATAGCGTCAATTCCTTTTGTTTTTAGAAATTGATCGTATTGAAACCCGTTAGGAATGGTTGCGTGTTTAGGTAGTCGCACATCACCTGCCACTAGACAGCTCATACCTGGCTCTATATCTTTCAGCGCTTCTTTTTCATGCTCAGTTTGAATTGTATAAAAAGCCGCCAGCCGATCCTTCTCTGCTGACACGGTCGCTGAAAAACGATTGCCATCTATTGTCGGAATACTTTCAATTACAACTGAACCAGAAAATGATTTTTCTTTTACCACATGATCCGCCTCAAGAGACTGATGAACCATAAAGATAAGTGTATAGACAGTTCCGCACAAGCTAACCATCAGAAAGAGCTGGGGTGTTTTTTTCAGTAGGCTGAGAAGTAATATCATGAGAAGAAAGAGAAGGAAATACATATGAAGGTGAAATGCGGCCAGGGCAATTCCTACTGCTGCTGAAATCGCCCCGAACGGCAAATAATTAAACATAGGAAGTAAATAATTGATTCGCCTTTTCATGCATGTCTCGTATTTCTGTTTCGCTAAGTCCTGATTCACTCAGCTTGCCGATTAAATCTGCAACAAAGGCTAATTTTTCTTGATTTTTTAAGTCAATGATCATTTCATCTAGTTCAACCTGTTCCGTTTGAACGCCGGCCTGCTCAAATAAATCGATAGCATATGGATGATTTTTATAATCCTTTGCATAATACACTGTTCGAATGCCCGCTTGAATAATGGCTTTACAGCACTGCAAACAAGGAAAATGCGTGACATATATTTCAGCATCAGCCGTTGGTGCACCGAATTTAGCACATTGTAAAATGGCGTTCATTTCAGCATGGATTGTGCGTACACAGTGATGATCAATGACATAGCATCCTACATCTGCACAATGGACATCACCGGCAATGGAGCCATTGTATCCTCCTGCGATGATGCGCTTGTCTCTTACGATGGTCGCCCCAACAGCTAACCGCTCACAGGTGCTTCGTAAAGCAAGCAAATGGCTTTGTGCCATAAAATATTGATTCCATGAAATTCTTTCCACGAGCTGATCCCTCCAGAATGATGGTTGGTATTAAGTGTACATGCCTTTCTTCTATACCGTCAATTCTACTTCACGGTCAATTGACTTTTCAGCCGTTCGACTGTCTTCTCCCCAAAACCCGAAATGTTCCGCAAATCTTCAATTTGTTCAAATTCTCCATGTTCCTCTCTATAGGCAATGATGGCTTCTGCTTTGGCTGGTCCGATTCCGTTAATTGTTTGCAATTCCGCTGTATCAGCTTGATTGACATTGACACCTTGACTCTTTTCATTCCCGGATAACGCGACAGCTGCTGATGTCTGCGTCTCCGCCTCTCCCTGCTTCCGAACATAAATCATCATACTATCCTCTAATTTTGCCGCTTGATTGATTTCATACGTATCCGCTTTACTTGTAAAACCTCCTGCTCTTTTAATCGCTCCCTCAACCCGGTCCTCTGATCGAAACGTATATACCCCTGGCTTCCTTACAGCTCCTTTGACCTCTACAACAATGGGTGGTGGTTTACTTTTTGCACTCTCTTGTTTTTCTTCCAATGCGACTGGGCTTTCTTTATTTTCCTTCAATACACTTGGCTCTGCGCTGTTTTCCCCTTTTCCTGCTAAAAAGAAGAAACTGATGGTGATCAAGATCATGATCCCGGTAGCGATATAAAGACTGTATTTTTTCAATAGAATGAGTCGCTTCACGTGCTCACGCTTCTTTCAATCATATTTTTCTATTGCTCAACATACTGTTTAGAAGATAACAGATCCTATGCGTCTAAGGAGGGAGAACGTTTGAATATAGGGATAATCGGTACAGGAAACATGGGTACCATACTTACTGAGGCATTTATTGAATCAAAGGCAGTCAATCCCTCATCCATCACCATCACAAACCGGACCATTGAAAAAGCGTTCAATATAAAAAAGAACCATCCAGAGCTTGAAGTAACGAAACAGCTTTCAGGAGCTGTAACAGATAAAGATTTCATCTTTGTTTGTGTGAAACCACTTGATATTTATCCACTATTAAAAGAGCTCAGCTCTCTTTTAACAGAGCAGCAAACGATTGTCATCATTACAAGTCCGGTTCATCCTGAACAGCTTCAGGATATCGTTCCTTGTCAAACAGCTAGACTGATCCCAAGCATCACAAACCGCGCTTTATCAGGTGCGTCACTTTTAACTTTCGGTTCATCATGCAATGTCGCGACGAAAACAGCGTTAAGACAGTTAGCTTCCCGCATTTCAACACCAATTGAGATCCATCATTCGATTACAAGAGCGGCCTCAGATATTGTCAGCTGCGGACCTGCTTTTATTAGCTTTCTCGTTCAGAAAATGATTGAAGCAGCTGTCGAAGAAACCGATATTTCAAAAGAAGAAGCTACCACCTTATCAGAAGATATGCTTGTAGGACTTGGCCGTTTGATTGAAAAAAGAGTCTATACCCTTCCGACACTGCAAGACAAAGTGTGTGTGAAAGGCGGCGTCACTGGTGAGGGTATTAAAGCTCTTGAAGCAGGTGTGCAAGATATGTTTCACCGTCTTTTTCAAAACACCCATAAAAAGTTCGATGAAGATCTTGAAGCGGTTGCACATCAATACCCGCCAAGTGTGTTTACTGATGATCGCAGAAATTAATGAACTTTGCAATAAGCGAAAAAAGGGTTTTAAAAAACCATCGTCCTATTAAACGATGGTTTTTGGTTTCTTGGCTGAGATAAAATATCTTTCGGCCAATTCCTGAGGTGCTTTATTTGTAAAATCAGCCGTCACTTCAATATTTTCGAAGCCAGCGGACTCAAGGAACGCTGCATATGTCTCAAATGGAAATGTACGCTGTTCATGTGTCTCATCATAACGCTGATACACGTCTCCATCCTTTACAAAAAAGCTTAAATCATGAATGACCGAATACATGTCATCCCCTTTATCGCTCTGCCAAATATAGCTGATCTCTTCATCTTGATCTGCATAAGTAGAACCAGGGAATACCTCTTCCATTTTATAAGGGGTATGAACATCAAAGAGTAAAACCCCATCTGCCTCTAAAAGCTGAAACATGTTTTTAAAGGTTTTTTTGACGTCATTTTCGTTTTTTAAGTAGTTCAGGGAATCACAGCAGATAACGGCTGCTTGAAAGGCTTGTTCAAAGCCAGTAATCTCTCTCATATCTTGATGTAAAAATTGAACGGACTGCTTGTGAGCCTGCGCTTTTTGCTGCGCGAAGGCCAGCATCTCTTCACTTAGGTCAATTCCTGTGACGATGTGACCTTTTTGAGCTAACCGAAGAGAAATCTCCCCAGTTCCACAGCCTACATCGATGATTGCGGCATTTGGCTGGATATACTGCTGTATCCACTGAACCCATTCATCATAAGGTGCATGTGCCATGAGCTCGTCATACACACCTGCAAACCCTTGATAAATCATGAGTTAATGCCAAGTGAAAGCGTTTCTCTCGGCGCATCTCCCCATAACTTCTCTAGGTTATAGTATCCTCTTTCTTCTTTATGGAACACATGAGCAATAACATCTCCTAGATCAATCAATACCCATCTTGCTTCATCAAAGCCTTCCATCTTCTTCACTTCAATTCCACTTTCCTCTGCAAGATGTTTCACTTCTCTTGCGATGGCCTGCACCTGTTTGTCAGAATTCCCGTGACAAATGAGAAAATAATCTGCAACAAGTGAGACTCCTTGCATATTCAGGGCAATAATATCTTCAGCCCGTTTATCATCGCATGCTCCTGCTGCGATGTTTAAAATTGATGATGCATCCATCCAAAATTCCTCCTTATTTGTTCTTATGCACAAGCGAGTTGTAAGTAGCAAGTGTATCTGGAAAGACTGGCTGATTCTTTTTCATTAAAAAAATGATTGTGTTTTTTAACGATTGAATCAATGCACCATCCAAATCATGCTCTGCTAACTCTCTTACTTCTTCTACACCAGGAAAATGACGGCCTGGTTCTATATAGTCAGCGACATAAATGACTTTTTCAAGTAACGTCATATCTGGTCTGCCAGATGTATGGAATTCGATCGCTGTTAAAATGGATTGGTCGTCAATTCCGGCTTCCTTTTTGACCAAATATGCACCGACTGGGGCATGCCAAAGCTCGGGCGAATATTCAAGCAATAGAGGATTCATCTGTTCTTTTTGAATGATGCCCTCCATCTCTTCCTTTGGTCTAAATTTGGCATAATCATGAAAAATAGCAGCGATCTCCGCTTTTCTCACATCTGCACCAAACCGTTCCGCTAATGAAATGGCTGTATCCAAAACCCCAAGTGTATGTGTATATCTATGCTCTGTTAACTGCTCTTTGACACAATTCAATGCTTTTTCACGATTCATATAAATGATGCTCCTTTATATAACGCTCAACAGCTTTCGGAATCAAATAATCTACAGGTTCTCCCTGCTTTATTCGCTGCCTAATCAATGTCGATGATACATCAAAAGCTGGAACATCTGCAAATAAAAGAGGATATGTCGTGCTTCCTTCATAACCTCGTCTTTTCATCCCAATAAAGGTAATCATCTGAAGCAAATCATCAATCCGGTGCCATTTTGGCAAATAATCCACCATGTCCGCTCCAATCATAAAAAAGAACTCATTTTCAGGATGGCGCTTCTTTAACAGCTCCACCGTATCTACTGTATAAGATGGGCCTTCTCGCTCCATTTCAATGAGCTCCAGCTGAAAATGCGGATTAGACTGAATCGCTGTTTCCACCATTTTCACGCGGTGATGACTATCTGCTCGTTTTCGGCCTGTTTTATGAGGAGGCTTGTGATTTGGGATAAACCAAATTTCATCAAGCCCCACTTGAAAGCGTACCTCATTCGCCATCAGCAAATGCCCAATATGCGGGGGATCAAACGTACCGCCGAACAACCCTATTTTTTTCATATCGCATCCACCTTTACGGCAGCTTAATTTGTTTATTTTCCTTAGATTCTTTATAAAGGACAATCACATTTCCGATCGTTTGAACGAGTTCAGCTTTTGCACCCTTTACAAGTGCTTTAGCGACCTCAGTTTTGTCCTCGTCGCAGTTTTGCAATACGCTGACTTTTAAAAGTTCTCTTGCTTCAAGCGCCTCGGAAATTTGCTTGACCATATTGTCATTTACCCCGCCTTTTCCAACTTGAAAAATAGGTGATAAATGATGTGCTTGTGCACGTAAAAAACGTTTTTGCTTACCTTTTAACATGGTGTTCCTCCTAATTTCTCTATCACAATTGACTTCATTTTTCTGGCGTCAGGCGTGACGCCTATCCACAGTTCAAAGGCTCTTGCCGCTTGACCAACAAACATGCCAACACCATCTACTGTTTTCAAGCCTAACCCGGCTGCTTCACTCAGCAGTTTTGTTTCTATTGGATTATACACAATATCACAAACGACCGCTGTTTTTTTTGCGTTTGTTAAAGAAATCGGGGTTTCTTCAACATTCGGATACATGCCGATCGAGGTTGTATGGATGATGACATCATAATCTCCAAGCTGGTCTTCTGCTGTATTTAATGCGATTGCATTTGATGTCACTTTTCCATCCGCACTTTGAATTAAAGCCTCCGCTTTTTCAATGGTACGGTTGGTGATATCAAAGCTTTTCGGTGCATACTCAGCAATTGTCGTATAAATTGCTCTTGCCGCTCCGCCAGCACCAATCATGAGAAATGACAGCTCTGATAACGGCTGATCCAAGGCTTCAACCAATGAATGAAGGAAGCCCTCTCCATCTGTGTTGTACCCAACGAGCTGACCTTTTTCAAGCCGCACAGTATTGACCGCTCGCAGGCGTTCAGCTGTCACATCAATTTTGTCAAGGTACTGCATGATCTCTACCTTGTGCGGAACAGTGACGTTAAAGCCGCTGATGCCTAAGGCTTTCATGCCTCTAATCGCATCTTTAAGGTCGCCACCTTCTACTTGAAAGCCATGATAATGTCCATCAATCCCAGCATCCTTTAATGCTGCATTATGAATATCCGGAGACATTGAATGGCCAACAGGGTTACCGATTAATCCGTATAAAGGTTTCAAGGTCTCTCCCCCTTTGAACGTTTAAATTAACGAACGTCTCATAAACACATGAACGCCTTTTGGCGCATAGACTTTGATTTGCTTTCCTGCATCATTCGCTGTTACCCATCCTAATCCTGAAAAGACGATATCCATTTTCGGCTGATCAATGGTAAAAGTATGCGGAACGAGCGGAGGAAAATCTTCCATTCCCTCTTTTGATGGCGGTGATAGCAGTTCTCCTGCATGTTTTTCATATAAGTCATCTGCATTCTCTAACTTTGTCCGGTGAATGTTGAGTTCATTTGGCATATAGCAGACAAATGATGTTCTGCCGCCTTTTACATAGTCAAATCGAGCAAGACCGCCAAAATAAAGCGTTTGGGCTTCATTTAATTGGAACGTTCTCGGTTTCAATTCTTTTTTCGGCGTTAAAATCTTCAAGTCATTTTTACTGACATAGTGCGCCATTTGATGGCGATTGATGATGCCCGGCGTATCGAATAAAGCAGACCCGTCATCAAGCGGAATTTCGATTGCATCAAGAGTTGTACCTGGATATTGGGATGTGGTGATGACGTTCTCTTCTCCAGACACTTCTTTGATGATTCGATTGATAAATGTTGACTTCCCAACGTTCGTACAGCCGACGACATAGACATTTCTTCCCTCACGGTAATGGTCGATCGCTTCCATCACCTCAGGCACGCCTTGACCTCTGCTTGCACTGATTAAGAAAACATCGATTGGGTTTAATCCGTTTTCTTTTGCTTCCCGCTTCATCCAATGAACAAGACGGTCTTTTTTCACTGATTTCGGTAAAATATCCACTTTGTTGCCGACAAGTAAAATCGGATTCCCACCGACAATACGGCTTAGCCCGTTGATCCAGCTTCCGTTAAAGTCAAAAATATCAACGACCTTTACAATGAGAGAATCTGTCTCGCCAATGCTATGCAATATATTTAAAAAGTCGTCTTCTGTTAAAGAAACATCTTGTATTTCATTGTAGTTCTTTAACCTAAAACAGCGCTGGCAGATCACATCTTCTTTCAATAGAGATGCTGCCGGCGCATATCCTAATTGATCTTTATCTTCGGTCTGAATGGCTACACCGCAGCCAATACAAACAACCTTTTCCATTATTACTCTTCCTCCCACTGAATGTGGCCCTTACGCTTTAAGGCTCCTAAAATTCTGCGTTCAATCTGCCTGTTAAACTTTGTGAAAAATCCGTCCGACGCTGCAACAGGAACGACCAAAATCGTATGGAAGCCATGCCTGTTCCCGCCAAGCACATCTGTCATGAGCTGATCCCCAATGACGACCACATCTTCTTTTTTCAATTGCATATCAGCGACTGCCTTATTAAAGGCTCTTCCCATAGGCTTTCTCGCTTTATAAATAAACGGGATGTGAACCGGCTCAGAAAAAAGCTTGACCCTTTTTTCATTATTGTTCGATACAATTGTCACTTGTATCCCGTGATCTTTCATCTCTTGAAACCATTCAATTAAACGGGGTGTCGCACTTGGGCGGTCCCATTCTACTAGTGTGTTATCTAAATCGGTAATAATTCCTTTTACATTTCGTTCTTTTAGTTTTTGCGGTGAAATGTGGAAAATACTTTTCACAAATTCATCCGGTAAGAAATACTTCTTTAGCACAATTTGCACCCTTTCTTCCATTGGTTTTTCAGCGATTGTGTCGAATCAAATCATAATTTGTCTGTCTATCGAATACAATGAAAAAGTTTTCGACATATGATGAGGACCTTCAACAGGTGTGGATAATTTTACACACATTATCCACCTATATTTCATCACGCTTTCATTCAATTATAAACACTCTACCCACAAGTTATCCACTTAACCATGTGGATAACAGAACGATTGTTCTTGTTTCCCATTCATGGTAGATTAAAGGTACTTCGAAGACATTCGATCAACCTATGATGATATGTCTTTTCCTCAAGTTTTATGCCAACTTTTTCAGGGGAGGTGTTTTTCCCATCATATGGGTTTCTAGTATGAAAAAGCTGTCAGATGATTTACTTATAGAATCATATTATAAAGCAAATGAAATGAACTTAAATCGCGACTTCATTGAATTAATTGAGACAGAAATGAAAAGACGTTCGCTCGGGCATATGCTCTCTGTTTCCTCTTAATTCCATATCACAGGAACCATGCCTCCCGAGCACTCTCCTTTTTTAAACTCAGGTGACTGATATTATATCACTTGCGCTATAGGCTTACTACTATTTTCCGTAAAAAACACCCCTTCTTATCAAAGAAGAGGTGTCTTATTTGCAAGACTGTTCGTTCCAAAACCATAACCCTCCGCCTACGACCAAAATGACAACAAGGAACACAACAAGAAAAGCGTAACCGATTCCTGCTCCTTGAGCTGGATAAGGCGAACACGCAGGGTAAGGATAAGGACATCCCCACATATCAGTTACCTCCTTATAGGAAGATATACTGTTAGACTATGCTGGTTGGGTGGTCTTGTTTAGGCGAATGGCCATCATTTAAAAATGTTTGATGACTTCACGCTCTTTCATTTCGTTATAAATGATTCTCGCCCCTTTTGGTGTCATATGATTGCCAGAAGGGTCGATTAAACCTGACTGAATCAAAGCGTTGTCACTATCCTCACCAGCTTCTCGGATGAAAGCTTTCCAATTGTCGACAAGTGGAACTTGCTGATTTTTAGCTACTTCTCTTGTGATGTCATTATATGAGTTTTGCCAAGCTCTTGCCCCGCCTCTCTCAGCAAAATAAGATGCCTTATACCGCGAGTAATAATATAAGCCCTTTTTCCCTCCTTCTACGACAGGTACACAGGTCATGAGAATCGGGGTAATCCCTTCTTTTCTACTTTCAGAAATGAAGTAGGATACATTTTCTTTAAATCGTTTTTTTGTGACACGGGGATGTTTCCCGTCTAAAATCGCCGCATCATTCGTACCGAACATGATGAGGACGTAAGTTGGTTTCTGCTTTAAAATATCCTGCTCAAAGCGAAGCTTCGCGTCTTCAGTCGTCTGCCCGCCAATCCCTGCATTCTTCACTTGTATTTGGCCGCGCTCGACGTTTTTCATGAGATTCACCCATTTTTCAGATGCTGGGTAATCTCGAAAGTCCCAGTTTGATCCTCTTGTATTACTGTCGCCGAATGCAATAACGCTTTCCTGTGCTGGTTTTGAGCATCCAGCAGCGACACACAACAGGATGAAAAGGAAAACATATTTCTTCACAACATTCACCTCCAAAAACCCTCTTCATATAGTAAACGACAAGCCTTTTGGTTTCAATGAATGACTGTTTTTGACAAATGACCCCTATTGAAAATGAACAGGCAGATATGCTCTGTCATGATGCAGCAGTTCGCTTACTTTCACAAATTCATAGCCTTTATCCTTTAATTCAGGAATCACCTGTTTGAGCGCTTCTACCGTTTGCTTCCGATTTCCACCGCCATCATGTAAAAGGATGATATCGCCGCCCTGAATATGATCAATAATACGGCTTGCAATTTTGTGCGAGCCTGGTCTTGACCAGTCCTTCGGATCTTGCGTGAAGGACCACATGACCACATCGTATCCTTGCTTTGAAAGAATGCGGAATGACTTCATCGTCAGCCTGCCACCAGGAGGACGAAATAATAAAGGACCGCCTGGCTGGAGTGAAGCGATATGAGCCGCTGATTCGTTTAGCTCCTGCTTAATTTCCTTTGATGACAAAAGGTCAAAATATGTATGGTTCATCGTATGATTGCCGAGCTCATTTCCCTCGCCCACAATCCGCTTCGCAATCTCCGGATACGAACGAATTCGGCTCCCTACGACAAAAAAGCTGGCATTCACTTCATGCTCCCTCAGCACATCCAAAATTTGATTCGTGTACACCGGATGAGGCCCATCATCAAAGGTTAACGCAATCTTTTTCCGTTCCTCTCTCATATCCCAAAAGGCCCGTCCCGTTTTTTCCAGGTCGACTCTTTTTAATGTTCGTGCCTCTATTTCATTAGGAACAAAAGTGCATAATAACAAGACACATACAAAGACATGCAACCCTTTCATTAGACCGCCTCCACAGAACATCATTATAGATTAAAATGCCCGCTTTCAGATGAATTCATGCAGGGTTCATGATGATGTCTGCGCCTCGCTGACCTCTTTTTCCACATAAAAAAAGCCGGCCATGCAGGCCCGCTTTTTGTTTCACGTTTGGTTTCTCTCTTCAACTGTCGAACGTTGCTTAGAATTCATACAGACACTCTCCTTCTTGGATTTGATTTTGAGCCCATAATAATTTTTGATAATACTGGTTGGACTTCTGGTATTGTTGAGAGGCTTCTAAGGCTGTCGCAATTTCTAGTGAGATATCCTCTATATAAGAGTATAGGCTAAGTTTTTCCAAATAATCAATGGTTTTTTGCAGTTGTTCTTCATTGATTCCCTGAACATATAAAGCATCCAGATACTCAAACATATGACAGAACAGCTGGTCTTCATGCTTCTTTGCGGCTAATTTCCCATCTTCTAAAATACGCAGTGCACGCGCCTGTTCGTTTTGTCTAAAAAGAAGCTTCGCCAGCGTATAGAGCGTATGAGGAAGCGTGGGAAGCACCTCTTTGCGGGCAAGATCAGCCGATTCTGTTAA
The DNA here is from genome assembly GCF_046536015.1 of Bacillus sp. SIMBA_154. NCBI lineage: Bacteria > Bacillati > Bacillota > Bacilli > Caryophanales > Bacillaceae > Bacillus > Bacillus sp. SIMBA_154. The sequence continues at coordinate 9,117 of NZ_JAWJBV010000001.1, read as the reverse complement.
ATATCGTTCCGCTTCCTCTAAATAGCCAAGCTCTCCATAACATTTACCTAAATTGTAAAGAGCTGAACTGTATATGCGCGGGTGATCAATTTGAGATGCGAGCTGTTTTGCTTTTTTCAAATGAGGCAGCGCTCGATCTTTACGTTTTAAATCTTGATAATTTCCTGAGATGACAAAGAGGCACTGAATAATGCGGATGGCATACGCATCATGCTGATCGTATATTTCAAGCGCCTTTAAAATATGGTGCATGGAGACATGCGTTTGTTTCATAATATAGTAGGCTTCTGCTACTTTAAAATGAAACTCAGCTTGCTCAATATCATCAAATACCATCGACAGCTGTTTTTCTGCCACTCGATAATATTTGACGGCTTCTAAATATTCTTTTTGACTAAACTCATGCATGCCACGAAAAAATGCATGGTAATAATGCAGCATATCAGATAACTCATGATTGGAATTTTCGATTTTATCGACAAGATTAGATACTGAGAAAGGTTGATATTTTGAAGGGTGTATATAGTCAAGCATGATTTGGTGCCGAAAACACAAGAGCTGATAATAAATCAGTAAATGCTGGTCCTCTTCCATACGTTCAATTTCCGCTTCTACTTCTGCTTTCAGGATTTCAGCATCTGGCACACTGAACTGCCGTATCATTCGATACCATTCATTAATTTTCATACCTACATGTGAAGAAAGAACCTTCCCCATGTTCCGAAAAAACCCCTTCCTTTTCGGTCTAATATTACATATTTTAGCACGCTTCTTGACCGCCAAGCACCGCAAAGAAACCGCAAACATATGAGAAGGGCAGCAAAAACAGACGAACAGAAGCCCGTTTTTTTCGAAAAAGATGATTTTTTCATCGTACAGACACAGACAATCCCCCCTTCACATACATTTGAGGATATAGGCAGTGGCCTAAACATGGTGGAGGTGAAAATCGTGGCAGGAGTATTTACAGCGATGGGATTGATGGTCAAAGAATTGGTGTTTTTAGTGTCCTATGTCAAAAACAATGCCTTTCCACAGCCCCTTTCGGGAGATGATGAAAAAAAATACTTAGCCCTCATGGCACAGGGCGATGAACACGCAAGAAACATGCTGATTGAACATAACCTTCGGCTCGTCGCCCATATTGTAAAGAAATTTGAAAATACCGGGGAAGACGCTGAAGACCTCATCTCCATCGGGACGATCGGACTCATTAAAGCCATTGAAAGCTATTCCTCTGGAAAAGGAACAAAGCTGGCAACGTATGCGGCGCGGTGTATCGAGAACGAGATATTAATGACAAAAGGGGGGTGCGTATAAACGCACCTCCCCTTTTAATGAGTTTTAATATGAATAGTCTCTGAATCAACAATCAATACTTCTTTAACCATAAAGTTAATAATGGCTGTCTTATCTTCCAACTTCAAATTATCTGCACTAACTGAATTTAAATAATCAAGTGCCCTTTTCATAGCATTTTCTCCTGCTGCCGATCCTTCTGATTCCTTAATCTCTTTTTTAATTTTATCATGCTGGGTCATAAGGTGATTTTGTTTCTTCTGTAGCTCAACAATCTGCGTTTTCACTTCTTCAATATCCAAGTCGTCTTCTTCACTAAGACTAATTAAAGTGATTAAACGCTGCCGCCCTTTTTTCGTCTTCTCAATTTCTTTTTGAATAAACTCTAGTTCCTCTGCTTTATGAATAGCTTTTTCTTCTTCCTTATAGACTCTATACTTTCCTGGATTGGTGATGAATTTGTATATCTCATCCCATACGATTCTGTTCAATTTATTTTCTGACATAGATTTACCGCAGCCTTTATTTTTGGCCCCAGCATAATTCTTCCTACATTCATACACATAGAAGTCATTCCCATGTGATTTTTTCTTTTTACCAGTCATCGTATTTCCACAGTTTCCGCAGCGCACTAGACCAGAAAGTAAATATTGATGAGTTCCATATTGCAATTGCTTCCTTCTGCTTTTATCAAGTAGCTCTTGAGCATATTCCCATTGTTCGTCAGAAACAACTGAAGGAACTTCAATAACATAGCGTTCCTCTTCAGGTCTAAGTTTTACTATTGCAGTGCCACCTGCTTGTTTAGATACATAGCTACCTTCCGTATCATACTTATATTGCTCATGTTTTCCTTTATAAGTTGGATTCATGAGGATCTGCCTCACCACTTGTCTATGCCAAACTTTTGCTCCTTTTTTTGTAGGAATACCCAGTTTGGTTAGATGCAGCGCAATTCCGTTCACTCGGTTGAAGAAGTGACTTGAATGATTCGTAAATAAATCAAAGATCATTCTAACAACTTTCGCTTCTTTTTCAATTATTTCAAGGGTTCTTTTCTCTTTATTCATTCTGTATCCTAATAAGTTAGAGTCTTTAATTATCATACCTTTTTTGATTTTTTGAAGTCTGCCTGTAGAAGTTCTCTCTTTAATTTTGGCCTTTTCAAATTCAGAGATGGCTCCTCTCATTGAAAAGAACAGCTGCCCTTCAGGAGAATCTGCATAATCCCCATTTACAAAGGTTAAGACTATCCCTTTTTTCCGTAATTCATCATCTATAATTAATTGATTCATTAGCTTCCGCGACAAACGATCAGGATCATAACAAATCAATTCAGTTATTAATCCTTTGCGTGCATCTTCTCTCAGACGGTTTAAGGCAGGCCTTTCTAATAATTCACCTGAGAAGCCTTCATCTGCATATTTCAGGACATTTGTGGTCCCTGCTTTCTTTACACATGCTTCAATCTGGCTGTCTATGCTCGACCCTTTTATCGCTTGCTCCTCGGTCGATACCCTCACGTAAATTGCTTTCACGATTAATCTCCTTCCTCCACCACTTAATCAAATAGTGATAACAATCGTTAATACGTGCGTCAACATTCTGTCCTTCAATGATTTTGACCTTCATATTAGATCACCTCATGACAGGTTATGCCGACATGGATTGTCCCTATTTCATAAAGAAAACGAGTTTGCCAGTAGATATAAAAAAGACCTGACTGAGTGTCAGCCAGGTTCATGAAGGGGTCAATCTTATTCTTATTATAACGAAAACAAAACAGTTGATCAAACATTTGTTCCCATCGAAAACTCAGCCCCTCTGTGATTAAAGATTCCTTATGGATGCCGATAAATATAAGGATATTTATAAAGGGGGATTTTACATATGGAAGATATAAAGGGATTCCTTCCAATATTAGGCGTTTTACTTGGGTTTTTACTAGCCTGGTTCAAAGAAGCAATACAAAATAAAGCAAAAATTAAAATAGGAGTTAGCCAGCCTAATTTGCATGTATACTTCAAACTAGACAAGTGGGGGAAAGAACAATGTGAGAACCGCTCATATGCAGATCATATCGAAACGACTATTTCTATAAATGTTTTCAATATAGGGAAAGCACCTACAGCTATCCAATCTGTATTTATTTTCTACGAATCTGATCACTTTAGTCTTTTTGATATAACTAAAATAAATATTAATGGAGTAACCGCAGAACATAGTGCGTTTGATTTATCCGCAGGATCTATTGTTCCTTTAAAATTAACACTTTTGATAACAAGAGATTCGAATAGTGAGTTTCTTTTTAATAATGATGTTAAGTACTTTAATCCTCTTAATGGAAAGAGAGGAGTTAAATTCGGAGTAAGCTTAATTGATATTTACGGAAAAGAGCACAGAGAATATTTCTATATTGATTATATTACACCCTTCCTGGATAACAAAGAAGAAGAAATTAAAGAGTAGCTTTAAAGAGCCACTCTTTATTTAAATTTAGCAACTGCTTCTTTAGCCATTCCCGATAATTTCTCTAGAAAGGAAAACTTAGAATCGCTCTATTAAGATAGAAGTTCTGTTCCAATCGCAATATTTTCTCCTAGATTCACTAGCAGTGGGTCATCATTCTTTTCTAAAAATTTAGCGATTTGATGCAGAATCTCACTAATTTTTTCGTTGATCGGCATATTTTGATTTAATAAGAAAATGCAGAGAATCGTATCACCTACTTGATAGAGCGTATCTTCATCTTTTGTATTTTCAATGTGATATTGCATCTTTTTAAAAAACCATTCAATTTCTTTCAAATCAACCATCGGGTAATATTGAATTTTATAAAGATTCTCTTCATCAAGGACGTCCAATTCAAATATGGCTTCAAGTTCTTCTTTACTTAAATGAACTTCAGAAAGTTCTTCACCTTCTGCTGCTTCCTCATCAATAGTGTACTCAGCTGTATAAAGCCCCTCAATGAATTCATCAAAGGAATCTGCTAATTTAAAGTCTTCTTCCATCTCAACATCAAAATAATGAATTGCAGGATTCTCTTTCGTTTTTCGATAATCCATAGCTACCCAAGTATGGCCATCCCCGTTAATCAAAACAAGCCCTTCTGGCAGCTCCCACTCTTTTATCAAATAGGCACTATCCATAATCCCCTCATCTTCTGCAATTCCCAGCAGATGATTAAATTGAATGTGATCCTCAGCCCATGAATTAGAGTGAGTCGTTGGAAAAGCATTATGAACTGTATAACCACCATTCTGTTCTAATATGAGCTTTTTATATGTATCTGGCAAAGTGACTCCTAGTTTCCTTTCAGCCTTCGCTACTTCTTCTGAGTTGATCTTTTTTAACGTATAGTAACCTTCATCGTCTATTTCCCAAAAAGATTTCAAAGTTTTTTCCTCCTAATGTCATTTAACAAAACTCTTTTACGAACATATATTCTATCAAACTGTTTTGGTGGTGATTGTATGTCTGATCTCGAGAGAAAGATTTATCGAATTATTTATAATATGAGCCGCTTCCGTAAGAATCCAACAATTGATGATCTGAAAAGAAAAACAGGTAAAGACGAAAGGGCTGTAAGACAAGCAGTACAAAACCTTCTGTCAAAAGAAGAATTGATATGGGATAAAAAGAAAAGAGAATGGCGGTTTTAAATATTAACTATATTTTCTTTATCCGAGTGCCTGAATACAAAACTAACAAGAGCAACTTCTGTATAGAAGTTGCTCTTGTTCTAATCTTCATCCTCAGGATCTTCGTCTACACCCAATATCAAATTCTGATCAGTAAAATACATCTCATAAAGTGTACTCTCTGTTACTTCTCCATTTAATATTCTTTGGTTAAGTATAAACATTAAATCTATAGGTTCACGATCATAATAAATGTAATCTCTTTCTTCGAAATGAAGAATAGGCTTATTTAAATAGGCATAAGATTTTGGCTTTGTAAAGTACGTCCATTGCACTTGAGGATGGTTTCTTCTAATGACTTCTGCATAATAAATCCCTATATCCATTGCTATTGCATAGTCCACTTTCGCTAATTCAACTGGATTAGCCAATAAACTCTCTTTTTCATCTTCATAAATATAATCAGGATATTGACTCAATCGTTCTAATTCTCTACCAATCTCTTCTTCTGATAGTTCATAAATCTCCACTTGAGATAAAAACCAACTATAGATATCTATAAGTGATTCGGGAGTGAAATTAAAATCCACTTCTCCATTAGTAACTTTTTTCAAAACTTCAATCCGGTCTGGAATCTGATTAATAAACCACTCGAAGTGAATTTTAGCTTCTTTTTTCGATAAATTCTCAAAGGATTCCACTGTAACCGGTGGTTCCATTAAAGGGTATTCCATGAACTAACCTCCGCTTAAATAGTTACTTATGAATTTGATAAGGAATTTTCTTTTTCTTTAAGTATTCCTTTAAGTTCTTAGTGATACCTATCTTACCAGTTTTGGCACTTTTAAAAAAGTGCCACTTTACGCCTTTAACTCTGCCTTCACTTCTTAACCTGGCATCTTTATCAATTTGTTTTCTCACAAAGTTTGATAAACTTGTATAGCCAACTTTAGATTCGTGTGCAACACCTTTTTTTGAAACATAAGCATCAATTATTCTTTTTTCAAACACATATTTTTTCTTTTTCCTATCGTAAACTTTTACATTTTTAAAAGTTTTATGGCCATTTCCATTAACATGAGCATTTAGATATTTTTCACCTTCCGCACCGGTTTTGAATCCTTTTGCTGGAAGTGTTGGTTTTGGTGTAGATTTTGGTGTTGGTTTTGGCTTTGGTACAATGGAACCACCTCCACCACCGCCTCCAATACGGCCTCCATTAAAACCACCTCTATCCCAAGATTGAGTAGTTATTTTAATATTTTGTAGTTCTTCTTCGCTTAGAGTACCTTCGTATGAACTTTCTTCGACTCCTTGAATTTCTTCAAGTTCTTCCTCAGCATCAGTATCATTATCTTCCTCAATAATCATGCTAATTTCTTCTAGATATGCCTCATCTTCGTCTTGACCCACTGCATTAGCTTGGGGAATAAAGCCTGCAGCACCTACAAACAATGAAAATATTAATAGCAAACTTAAAACCTTGTTAGTGATTTTCACCTAATAATCCTCCTATTTATGTAATTTGAAGAAACTTTAGTATAGTGTCTCTTCAAATTTAAATAAATACTTTATAGGATATTTAAGGTAAATTTAAGATTTTATTGTAATATAATAGAATTATTTGGATTTGGAATTTTTCGAACAACTAAGAAAAGCCGTCCATAAGTACAGGACGACCAAACTGTTTAATAATTATTAAACTCTCAATTTCTTTTTCTCTTTTAATCCATAATCTAAATAACCTTTTCAATATGATTAGTATCAAGTATACTTAAACATGTTAATTTTTCAAAAAACGGTTGATAGAACCTAGTTCGTTATAATCAAATATCAATGCTTTATCTCTTCAAGTCCCCATATAACTTCAAGTCATATGCTGCTGCTAAACGTCGCAGGGATGTCTTTTCCATTTGATTGGTGGAAGTCGCAAAATTTTGCTCAATTTGTTCTTTAACAAAAGCTTCAATTTCTTCATCTTTAAAATTATCAAAATTATAAACAATTAAATCGATTTTTTTTGAATTTTTGAACTTTTCATTAAGAATGTCGCCGATATCGTTATAATTCTGCCTATAAGATCTGCTTATACTATTTTGCATTTCCTCTAGAGAACCATGGTTTTGTATTCTTTGTAAAATCTTTTCCTTTTCTTCTGTTGTGATATCAACTTTTTCTAAATCAACATCCTTGACGTATTTGGCAAAAGGTATTCTGGAATGTGATGGTTGAGAAGCAACATACCTTAAAGCTACATCAGTCATTATCTCCTGTTTACCGAAGACATAATCGTTCATGTAAGATATTGCATTGGGCATCTTATAAATATGAGCCTTGTCTCCTAAAGCCAAAACTATCGGTTTTCCAGTATCTATTTTGTCTTCAATCGCATCCAGTTCCTGTGGAGATAAAAGTACAGCATCTAATGAACCCTTTTTACCTTTATCGACAACAAGCTTTTTTATTACCTGATGGTATTTCCGAACATGGTATGGCGATAACCCTTGATTAACCTTTGTCAATTCTTCAAACAATTTTTTGAAATTATCAGTTTTTAATAGTGTATAGTGCCACCCTTTATTATGATCACTTAATTTTTCTTCAAGAATCGATTCATTGCCTTCATCTCTTTCAACAATTATTATACGTTGAGCTGATTTTCTGGAGTCTTCTTTTGGAAGTTGTGAAGCAAAGTCTGATATCATATTTTGAACATTTACATCTGTTAATGAATAGCCTAAAAAAATAATTGGAGATTGAACTAAAGCAGCAATTAATTTAGCACTTATCAAAATTGACTTCTTATCATAAAGATCATAGTCACTCTTAGTAATCACAATAGAGTTTGGATCTTCAACACTTCCATGAATTTTAAATAATTCTGACCATCCTTCTGTTTGGTCAAAAAAACCTCGGTGCCCAACATATGTGGTTATTTTTCCGTCATATTCATAATTAAAAATATCTTCTATAAATGTATCATAATTAGTTGTAACAATAATCTGAGCTTTTCTTATGAATTGTGTGAATAGTTCTATTTCAGATTGACAGTCTTCCTTAAATTGATATGTTTTAAACTTTTCAGCAATAGATTTTTTAAATGGAGAGATTTTATCTTGATATGCAGTTTGAACATCTAAATTTGGCACTTTAATTTTTTCTTCCATAAACAATTCGTTAAATTGAGTTTCTATCTCCTGAGCCGCTCTTATATTTGTTAAATAAGTTAGTTCATCTTTAGAAATATTTAGATGTTCCTTTTCAATTTCACGGCTTATTTTACTAAGGTATCCGTAAAAATTCAAATTCTCATTCAATTTTTCCCAATATTCTTTTAATAGTTCATCCCAACTAGGGAAATTTTCTAAATATCTTTTTGACATACCTGATCCTATAAATATTATTGGATATTCATTGTTTTCCTCCAAGTTTCTCAATACACCCATTTTTTTGTCGCCCCTTTTAATCATTAATAACAAATGATTCGATATAAATTAGTCATTAGGATAAATTATACATAAAATATCAAAATAATGAAATAAGTAGGTATTCTAATCAGTAAAGTACCGTTTAATTTTTTAAGAGACTCTTTATTTTCCTTTCTGTTTCTGCTCCATAATTCCCATCAGAAACAAGCCCACGCATAAACAGGAAAAGAAAACGCACTAATTTATCATGAGCCTTATAACCAACTTCCCCTTTATTAAAAAAAGCCCCATCCAACAAAGGACAGGGGATTTGCTTATTTCAATGCTTTTTGAAGAGCTGCTTTTGTTTTTGGACCATAAATACCATCAGCAACAAGTCCATGCATAATCTGGAACCGCTTGACCGCATTAGCAGTTTTTGGTCCATAGTAGCCATCAATCCCATGATTTTTTGCACCTTTGTCAGGGTAGAAATATACAGCAGCCAGGGCTTCCTGCAATGCTTTTACTCCAGCGCCCTTTGTCAAAGGCTTTGTTACTTTAATGATGCCAGATGGCAAGTTAAATGACTTTTCAGCAGGCTTGGAAGCTGTTTTTTTGGATGAAGTATTTTTGACAGGTGTCGCTTTCACAGGCTTTGCTGTTGCCTTTTTACCTGTATGAGCGGTAGCAATACCTGCTTCGAAGCTGTCCCAGCGATTAAGTAGCTTTCGTGGACATTCTTTGCCGCTCCAGCGCTTATGCGG